>NZ_DATCRU010000064.1:0-20858 GCF_036568825.1 Mucilaginibacter sp.
GTCGGAAGTCGGAAGTCGGAAGTCGGAAGTCGGAAGTCGGAAGTCGGAAGTCGGAAGTCGGAAGTCGGAAGTCGGAAGTCGGAAGTCGGAAGAAATTAACTCATTAAGTTACCAACAATAAAACAATCCAACAATCCAACAATAAATCAATCCAACAATAAATCAACCAGCAATTTGTTGTCGACTAATGACTAATGACTAATGACTAATGACTAATGACTAATGACTAATGACTAATGACTGATGACTAATGACTAAACAAAAAGGGTAACTTCTTGATTAGCTTCTTTCTTAAATACCTTTTTTGCCGAAGTGGTCACCGCAAAAGTGTACACTTTCAGACATGCGATTAACTTTTTCATATGACTTTATTTAGGTTTACTCTTTTATAACAGCAAAATCATTGCCAATCAGGTAGTTGCTATAAATTAAACGGTATTTTAACGCGAAGGTTTAACTTGTTAGGAACATTTTTACCCATATTTTCCCATAGCGACATATTTTTCCCCAAAGTTAATTTTGCATATCGCCAAGGGAAAAGATCGGTTGTGCTAGTCAATCATAGTAATCTCTTAATCATGCAAATCATAGTTCAGACAAAAAAAACAGCCATCACCTCGCGTAACGGCTGCATTCCACTAAACTAAACTATCAACCAATCTCACCGTCCTCTGGTAACCAACTAATCCAGATGTACCCGGGCGGGCGTGGACCGGTGAGGAATGAAGGGGTTAAACAAAAAGTACTTCGTCAGTAGCTATATACCTTTCCCGGTCATGCTTTCTCGCGAATAATCTGTTTGCCTGTTTTATTTTTAACAGGCCTTTCTGTAAGTATATAACCACTTTCTTCATCATATTTTTAAGGGCCTGCTAAATGAGCAGCAGCGCCGTTGCCGACGCAACGGCCGCCACCCAGTACAAACAGGATGATTTGACCCTAACTATTTCACCTGTTGTTTTTTTATATTGTTTAATCTTTAAACCGTATCAAAATTCGTTACTTAATGGTTGAAAAGAATTAGGGAAAACACGGTAATTCATACGTGTTTTTACGTGACTTGCGAGGCCGTTCAGATATTCCGTGTTGACTCACCCGGTCATTGCTACGCTCGACCACCCTCTCTGCCGCAAGCGGTAAAGAGGGAACTAAAATTCGTTTTTACCCTCTTTGCGAAGCAGAGAGGGTCGAACAGCGTAGCGCTTTCGGGGTGAGTAAAATATGCGCTTTGCTATGCTGGCAGCAATTCCATCTGCTATCAGAAAAAAATAAAAAATCTATTGTGTTGAAAAGACGCAATGATTTTTATATCTTTCAGAACTAAATTATAACAACCTAAGAATCATGCTAAACAGAAGAAAATTCCTTATGGGCACTGGTGCTGCTGCGCTTGGTGCATTAGTGCTGCCAAAGGCGGCTTCAGCATTTTTATCATCTGCGGGCGAACATCCGCTTGGACTGCAGCTATTCACCTTATTTAATATCATTGATGCGGATGTAAAAGGCAACCTGAAAAAAGTAGCCGATATTGGTTTTAAAGAGATAGAATCAGCCTTCAGCAAATTGCCTGGCTATTACGGCATGAAACCAAAGGAATTTGCTGCCTTGTGCAGTGATCTGGGCCTTTCATGGAAATCGCATCACGTTTTGGGTGCACCATTCAAATTGCCTCCGGGAACCAAATTGCCAAAAGGTATGACGCTGCCTGCGCATATGCTCAACCTGAAAGAAGACATGCAGGCGCTGGTTGACCAAGTTGCCGAAGGTGGAATTCCATACCTGGTTTGCGCCAATATCCCGACAGGAACACTTGATGAAATAAAAGAAGCAGGCGAAATATTAAATAAAACCGGCGAAGCTTGCAAAAAAGTAAATATCCAGTTGTGCTATCATAACCACGATATGGAGTTTAAAACTGTGGAGGGTAAAATACCATATCACCTGATGCTGGCTGAATGCGATGCTAACCTCGTAAAAATGGAACTCGACCTGGCATGGGCAACCAAAGCAGGTGTTGACCCGGTTGAATTATTCAAAGCACATCCGGGACGATTCCCATTGTTGCACGTAAAAGATATCAGCAAAGATTTCACTACTCTTGAACCAGTTGGCGAAGGTGTAGTAAACTTCAAACATATTTTTGAGCATGTAAAAGAGGCTGGCGCTAAGCATTATTTTGTGGAGCACGATATGCCAAAAGATGCTTTCGCAAGTATAGCTACAAGCTATAAGAATTTAAGGGCGATGGGGATTTAATTAGTGAATGAGTGGGTTAGTGAATGAGTGATTTAAGATTGAAAGGAAAATCTACGCAATCATTCTAATCACACAATCAACGGTCCAAACATTTCTCATCCCAAAAACATTTATTAGGGTATTCATAGTTCAAATTACTATGGATACCCTATTTTTATTAGTGTTCGGGTAACAATTACTATCGCCTTCTATCCAAATAAAAATTTAACACGAGTGGAAACTATTCTGAATATAACCAACCTGGGTAAAACCTATAATAGCGCGGGCAAAACGCTTACCGTGCTCGATAACATCAACTTTGCAATAACTACGGGTTCAACTAATTCTATTGTCGGTCCTTCGGGTAGTGGCAAAACTACTTTGCTTGGACTCTGCGCAGGACTTGACCGTTCGTCGACCGGTATTGTTGAACTAAATGGGATTAAACTGGGCGATCTAAGTGAAGACCAGCGCGCACAGGTGCGTAACCAGCATGTGGGTTTTATATTTCAGAATTTTCAGTTGCTACCGACTTTAACAGCTCTCGAAAACGTGATGGTCCCATTGGAACTTCGTGGTGAAAAGAATATTAGGACACGCTCGTTAGATCTGTTGGATAAAGTCGGCCTGGCCGATCGCGGTCACCACTATCCAGCACAACTTTCTGGTGGCGAACAGCAAAGGGTGTCGCTGGCAAGAGCATTCAGTAATCAACCTAAAATATTGTTTGCCGATGAACCAACCGGTAACCTGGATGCTGAAACCAGCGAGAAGGTGGTAAAACTGATATTCGACCTGAATCGTGAAGCCGGTACAACTCTTGTACTTGTAACCCATGACCTTGATTTGGCTGCCAAAACCCAGCGTATCATCCGCATTAAAGGCGGTAAGCTTATTTCGGACGATAAAACCACTTTAAACGCTTAACAGGTTATGGATACTAACCCCGGAAATTATAAGCGTAAGCTTAATATCCCCTGGCTGTTTGAAATGGCCTGGCGCGACAGTCGCCGCAACCGGTCGCGGTTGTTCCTGTTTATCTCTTCTATAGTTTTTGGTATTGCTGCATTGGTGGCTATTTATTCTTTTGGATTTAACCTGAAAAAGGATGTCGATAACCAGGCTGCAACACTCATTGGCTCCGATTTGGCAATCTATACCAATAAGCCGCTCGACTCATCTATGCAACACCTGATCGATTCCTTAGGCGATCGTCGTTCGCAGGAAAAGAGCTTTGCTTCGATGATCCTTTTCCCCAAAAGCGGCGGAACAAGATTGGTGCAGATAAGAGCTTTGCAGGGCGGTTTCCCATATTATGGTAGTCTTGAAACGACACCGGTAAGCGCTGGAACATCCTTTAAGAAAGGCAAAACGGCGCTTGTGGATCAAACTTTGATGCTACAATACAATGTAAAGGTGAACGATTCAATTAAGGTGGGTAAAGTGACCTTCCTGATAGCAGGAACACTGAACAAAGCGCCGGGACAAACAAACGTAGCATCGAACATCGCACCGATAGTTTATATCCCAATGCAATACCTTGATCAGACAGGATTATTGGAAAAAGGCAGCCGAATCAATTACAACTTCTATTATAAATACGATCATAAAGTTGATATAAGTAAGCTGACCAAAAAGCTTGAACCGCGTTTGGATAAAGCAGGACTGAATTATGATACCATCGACACTAAAAAAGAAAACACTGGTCGCGCCTTTGGTGATCTAACGCGGTTCTTATCGTTGGTTGGTTTTATTGCCCTGTTATTGGGCTGTGTGGGTGTAGCAAGTGCTATCCATATCTATGTTCGCGAAAAGATAGCTTCGATTGCTATTATGCGTTGCCTTGGGGTAAAGGCTTATGAGGCTTTTCTTATTTACTTAATCCAAATTGTAGGCATTGGTTTGCTTGGATCGGTAATAGGTGCAGTACTGGGCAGCGTGGTGCAACACCTGATGCCGTTTGTGTTCAAAGATTTTCTGCCCATATCCATCTCAACAGATATTTCGTGGATGGCTATTGCACAAGGAATTCTATTGGGCGTGATTATTTCCATATTGTTTGCATTACTGCCACTTATCGCTATACGAAATATATCGCCGCTTAATACCTTAAGGATTTCGTACGAAAATCTCAACCTGCTCCGCGACCCTTTACGCTGGCTGGTCTATTTACTCATTGTGTTATTTATTATCACATTCACCTATGTACAGTTGGACAATTGGTTGGCAAGTATATTCTTTACCATCGGCATTTTCGTCGCCTTCCTCATACTGACGTTGATTGCCAAGCTGTTGATGTACCTGGTAAAGATATTCATCAAAAGTACCTGGAGTTATTTGTGGCGGCAAGGTTTCGCAAATTTGTACCGGCCAAATAATCAAACTATAATATTGATTGTTTCCATTGGTCTAAGCACGGCTTTTATATGTACGCTGTTCTTCATCCAGAGCATGCTGGTGAAGCAGGTCGCTCTTTCGGCCAGTACCAACAAGGCCAATATGATCCTGTTCGATATTCAGAACAATCAGGAAAAAGGTGTAGCAAATATTGCCCGTGCGCATCACTTACCCATAATCCAACAGGTACCGGTAGTAACTATCCGGCTGGAAAAGATCAATGGTAAAACCGAAGCTGATCTGGCAAAAGATACCAGTCTTAAATTCAATAAGTATGTTTTTGCCAATGAGTACCGGGTTACTTACCGCGACAGCTTAACCGCCACAGAAAAATTAATTGATGGCGATTGGGTAGGGCATGCACCCAAAAGCGGAGAAGCACTGATATCCGTCGAAGAGCGCTGGGCAAAGCATAATCATCTGAAATTAGGCGATCACCTTACGTTCAATGTTCAGGGAATGCAGGTGCCCACCAAAATAGGCAGCATCCGTGAAGTAAATTGGAATAAGATGCAAACCAACTTCCTCATTGTCTTTCCAAAAGGAGTTGTTGACGATGCGCCGCAGTTCCATGTGCTACTTACCCACGTTCCAACAAAGGAAGCATCAGCAAAATTCCAGCAGGATGTGGTAAAACAATTCCCGAATGTTTCCATGATCGACCTGGGCTTTATACTCAGCGTACTGGATGACCTGATGGATAAACTGGGCGATATCATCCGTTTTATGGCGATGTTTAGTATCATTACGGGTGTAGTTGTGCTGATTGCTTCAGTAAGGATCAGCAAATATCAACGGATACAGGAAAGTGTATTGCTACGTACGATGGGAGCCAGCCGTAAACAGATTCTGGCCATTACCGCTATTGAATATTTCTTTTTAGGAGCGTTGTCAGCCGCGACCGGTATTCTCATCGCCTTTATAGGTAGCTGGTTGCTGGCAAAATATAGTTTCGATATTCCGTTTAATGTCAACATGCTGCCCGCATTATTGTTATTTTTGGGAATAGCCATACTAACCATCCTGATCGGTCTGTTTAATAGCCGGGGTGTTCTTAATAAACCTCCGCTGGAGATATTGAGACGAGATGTGTAAGTATTAATCGGAATTCATATCTATGCAATCAAACAAAAAAGAATATAAGGGTGTCATGCTGAGCCGCGTCGAAGCATGGTGCAGGGGTCTCTACGCGCGTACCCTTCGACAGGCTCAGGGTGACAGCGCACTTAAAGTGGGTTTGGTTATTTGCTTCGTATTGCTTCTCTCTGCATGCGGCGGCAAGAATTCCCCAACTGATAACCAGCAACAAGCGGCAACCAAAGACACAACAGCTACCACATTAAATAAAAAAGGCATCCTCTTTTTTGGTGACAGTCTTACCGCAGGTTATGGTTTGGACGATCCCTCCAATGCCTTTCCCGGTGTAATTCAACGGAAAATTGATTCACTCAAACTGCCTTATTCCGTGATCAATGCAGGTGTAAGCGGCGAGACCACTGCCGGTGGCCTCGCACGCATCGATTGGGTGTTGAAGCAAAAGATCAACGTCTTTGTGCTCGAGCTTGGCGCCAATGATGGTCTGCGCGGAATACCCGTGGCAGAAACCACCAAAAATCTGCAATCGATAATAAATAAAGTAAAAGCCAGGTACCCCGATGCCAAAATTGTATTGGCCGGTATGCAGGTGCCCCCAAGTATGGGGCACGACTATATCACTGCATTTAAAGACCTGTTCCCGGCTTTAGCCGAAAAAAATAAGATTGCACTGGTGCCTTTCCTGTTAGCCGGAGTAGGTGGCAATCCCAAACTAAACCAGGCCGACGGTATTCATCCAACTGCCGAAGGCGCTAAAATAGTAGCAAATAATGTGTGGAAGACTCTGAAAGAAGAATTGTAGCGCACAAGGTTTTGGCAATCAGGTTAATTTTCCCTTTGAAAAAATTTCTTGAAAAGGTAAGGACGAGTAAGTTTATCTAACTGCTCGTGCAAATACTTTTGCCAGTTGTTAAAATCACGACCCGTGTATCCCGGAGGGATGATTGGCTGATGTGTAAACGTTCGTTTCATTGTAGTACCCATTTGGTTAATAAATCTTAATTTTTGAATGATATATTAATCGGGCATCCTGATATACCGGAGGCCACTCCATGCCCCCTTCTTTATTCAGGGGCATCGTGAATATCTAATGCATAATCTGTGCCAAATAATTGATAGAGAGTTTAATAACTTCAACTTAAGTTATAAAGCCTTGTTGAAAAACTGATCGTGGCAGCTTTAGGTAATTTATATTATTTAAATGATTTCCTGCTAGTTAACAGGATGTTGAAAAGTATCAATTTTCTCTCCGTTTTTATATTGTCATTTTTGATAAACCCTTGCTTGAATTATGAGATCACTGGCGGAATTAAAGAACGAAGCCGATGAAATGCAGCTAAAAATCAGGAAGTTGTTACTCGGAAAAAACAGCTTTGAAGAGGGTATCGCCGATAAATTGACCACAATTGCCACTATTACAACACTTCGCGAGCAATTGGTAAAAATCCAGAAAGAGATAAGAATACGCTTCCCGGATGCGGAATAAAATACCCATTTGAGGAGGGGATTTTTCGTAAAAGCTTAATTATCTTTATGATATAATCTTTTGGTATGTCAAACGCAACCGAGCTTGCAACAAAGCCATCAGAACCTGATAAAGTGGATGCCTACATGGCAAAGCTGGATTATCCTTTAAAAGACGTTGTCCAGGCTTTACGGAAATTGATTTTGAGCACTGACCCTGAAATAGGTGAGGAAATAAAATGGAATGCCCCAACTTTTTTCTATGCCGGCGAAATGCGACTCTTTAATCCCAAAGAATATAAGCGTTACCTCATCGTTTTTAACCTGCATCAAAAGGATTGTTTGCGGCTTGTATTTCCCAGTGGAGCAAGGGTAAATGATACTTCGGGCCTGTTAGAAGGCAGCTATGCTGACGGTCGCCGTTTAGCTATGTTTCGTAGTATGGACGATGTGCATGCCAAAAAGGACGCTATGCAGCGGGTGATAAAAGAGTGGCTACGAACGCTGGACAAATGATATGAATTATTCGCATCGTAGCAACTTTAAAGCTTACTGTATTTTGCCTTTATTTAATCTAAAATCCTGGTTTTTATGTTAATATTTGCCTGTTGATTTGAGATTTAATGAAAGTACTCCAATTTACTATCCCCGTAGCTCACGATAAAAGTGTTATTGTTCAGCAGGATGAGTTGCCGCATTTTTATCCGCATCTGCACAGGCATAAGGAAGCACAGATTACCTGGGTACAGGCGGGAGAAGGTACACTGATAGCAGGTAACAATATGCATACCTTCAGGTCGGGTGAGATTTATTTGCTTGGTGCCGATCAGCCTCATTTATTTAAAAGCAATCCTGAGTATTTTCATCCTGGTAATAAAAAAGTGATCAAAACGCTGACGATATTTTTTGATCCCAACGGCAGCCTGGCTTCCTTGTTCAGTTTGCCGGAGATGAAGAGCCTAAGGGATTTTATTCAGCAAACACAGCAAGGTTTCAGGCTTCCCACTGAATATGTGGAGAAAATATCCCGTATCATAATCAGTATCCAAAAATCCAGCGGATCGGATCAGATGATCTGTTTTTTGCAATTGCTTGGCGTATTGCAAGGAATTAATCCTCGACCTGAGCCTTTATCGCCATCATCTATCTCACACGGTATCACTGAAAGCGAGGGTATCCGGATCAGCAATATATATAATTATATCTTGCAGCATTATAGTGAAGCCGTCAGTTTGGATGATGTAGCCCGCGAAGCCTGCATGACGCCCCAGGCATTTTGCCGGTACTTTAAAAAGCATACCGGACATACTTTCGTTTCGTTCCTGAACAGCATGCGCATTAACGAAGCCTGTAAAAAGCTGACTGAAAATAAATATGAGAGTATTTCTGTTGTGGCTTATAAATGCGGATTTACAAGCATTACCAATTTTAACAGGGTATTTAAAACAGTGATGGGTAATTCACCGCGGGGGTATTTGGATAACTTTCTGCATAAGGTGGGAGAACTTAGTTAGGGTTCAATTAATATTTCGTTCAGCTCAATTGCCGCTGGGGCTGTTACTTTTGAAGCACCAAAAGTAACCAAAAGTGCTTGTCAGCCAAATGCTTCATTTCCGCACACGGCCTTTGTCCTGCAAATCAGGCAGAACTGGGGCCGCAGAATTTTGCCCCGCTATTCGCACCCACAGCCAACGCTTCAGCAAAATCCTAATGCCCGCCAACGCACACCCCATCGACGTTCAGCCTGATTTCACCCGGAAGCCCCTTGGCTGACCTTAACAGCAAAACACAGTAATTGCGATGATGTATGAATTGAACCCTTTACTGTCAACAGACCAGCTTCGGGCGAAATCAATCAAAACAATGATGGCCGGTGTAGTGGAAAGGGCATTAGCAAACTTTGCTGAAGTAAGAGGAAAGAGCGAACGATAGTAGGGCAAAGTATTGCAGGCCGTGGTTTTGACTGATTGCAGGGTAAAGGCCTGTGCGACAAAGAAGCAAGCGTCTGTTGACTTGACCTTTTGTTACTTTTGGGTCAAGCCAAAAGTAAAAGACTAAGCAGCTTTCTCTTTCTTCTCCAAAAACTTCTTCTGATACTGCAACGGTGTTTTACCGGTTACCTGTTTAAAGTATTTATGGAAGCTGGCAAAATTCCGGAAGCCGCTTTCAAAGCATATCTGCTTGATGCTGATTTTATCCTCTATCAATAGCTTGCAGATATGTCCCACTTTGATTTCATTGATAAACTGGGAATATGTCTTGCGCGTACGCGATTTAAAATACCGGCAAAACGAATGCGGACTAATATTGGCAATGGCTGCAATCTCTTCAGTAGGGATATGCCGCCTGAAATTGGCCATCGTAAACTCATATATCGCATTTATGCGGTCGTTCTCGGCTTCTTTATGATCGTGGTCAAAGCCAATAGATGCTAATGGCATGATCTGGCTTTCTGAAATGAGTGTCAGGGCCTCCATCAATAGCATCAACCTGCGACTCCCTTCGGCAGTCAGCATTTTTTCAAGAAGGACTGCTATTCCTTCTTTTGTTTCTCCTTGTATACTGATCCCTCTTTTTGCTTTTTCAAAAACCAAACGAATGGCTTTATTTTCGGGCAGGTTTAAAAATTCATCTCCCCAAAAATCCTCCCTGAAATGAGCAACAGTTACGTCGGCATGTACTTCGCTTTTAAAGTACATGGTATCAAAGCGCCAATAATGGGGCAGATTAGAACCAATCAATATCAAATCGCCATCATTAAAATTTTGGATATGATCGCCTATGAACTGGGTGCCGTTTCCTTTTTTAAAATAGATCAGTTCCGCCTCAATATGATAATGCCATTTATTATTGATGTAAGGCACCGTGTCCTGCCTTACACTGAAGGAGGAAAGCGGTTGCCGGGGTATCTTCAGCAACTGGGGTTTCATTGTGGAGTTGGTTTATAATTAACAGCAAAATACATAAAAAATATTCTAATCTGAAAAATTATGCCAAAATAACTTAATATATAGATAATAGAATAAAAATTTATATACGGTATATTTATTCCTTTGTAAAAACCAAATATCAATATAAACCAGCCGGGCAAGATAAGCGAGGGTGCCCATTTAACCTTTAAAACGACGGATGACAAAAAAGAACAACATTTTTGCAGTTGCATTAATCACCTCCCTGTTTTTCCTTTGGGGAATTTCACTGAACCTAAACTCCATTTTAGTTCCGCATTTAAAAAAAGCCTGCCAGCTTACAGATTTACAATCTGCATTTGTCGATTCAGCATATTATATAGCCTATTTTATTGTCGCTATCCCCGCAGGGCTGTTTATGCATAAATACGGTTATAAACGTGGTATAGTATTAGGCTTACTTTTATTTGCTGTGGGGGCTTTTATGTTTTATCCTGCGGCCAGCACGCGCATGTATGGCTTTTTCCTGTTTGCTTTGTTCATTATTGCCAGTGGTTGCGGCATGCTCGAAACGGCTGCTAATCCCTACATCAATAATTTGGGCGATCCAGAAGGAGCTACGTGGCGCATCAACTTTGCTCAATCTTTTAATGGCCTGGCCGCGTTTCTTGCACCTAATATAGGCGGGTTGTTTATCCTTTCTGGTATTACCCTGACTGATGCTCAAAAAGCAGCTATGTCGCCTCAGCAATTGAATAACTATTTGCAGGGCGAATCAGATGCAGTGAAAATACCTTATATCATTATTGGTTTGGCAGTTTTATTAGTTGCTATATTAATATGGCGTACTGCATTGCCGGATATCAAGGAACATGGCGAAAGTAATAATGAGCGTACAGACTGGGCTTCTATATTCAGCGAAAAAAACTTGATGCTGGGTGTAGGTGGTATTTTCTTTTATGTGGGTGCACAGGCAGCTGTGACCAGCTTTTTTATCAGATACTCTAAGTACGTTGCAGCTATACAAGAAAAGGAAGCCGCCAGCTTATTAGGCTTGGCAATGTTAGGGTTTATGGCAGGCCGCTTTATAGGCAGCGTGGCTATGCGGTTTATTCGCCCGGTTAAGTTGTTGATTCTATATAGTATTATTAACTGTGGATTGCTGGCACTGGCATTTACGCTCGATGGAAGATTCTCGGTTTATGCCCTTATGGGCGTGCCGTTCTTTATGTCTATCATGTTCCCGACTATTTTCTCATTAAGCATTAGCGGTTTGGGTGAGAAAACTAAAAAAGCGTCTTCATTATTAATTATGGGAATTGTGGGTGGAGCTATAATTCCGTTAGTGCTGGGCCAGGTTTCTGACAGGAGCAATATTCGCGTTGCCTACCTTGTGCCGATTATCTCATTCGCTTATATAGGCTACTTCGCTTTAAGAAATATCAAGGTTAAAGAACTTCAGGCAGTAGTTACTCACTAATCATCACATCGCTATGTTTAAGAAAATTGTACTCGCATTCTTCATGGTAGCTTTCACGCTGTCATTCGCTTCTGCCCAGCAGAAAAAACTGTTTAACGAAACCCCGGCGCAAAAGAAACAACGCATGAAATGGTGGACAGACGCCCGTTTCGGTATGTTCATCCATTGGGGTTTATACTCGCAGGCTGCCCGCCACGAGTGGGTGAAGCATAATGAACACATGACGAATGAAGAATACCAGAAATATTTTGATCAGTTTGACCCGGATCATTTCGATCCTAAGAAATGGGCAAGGGAGGCGAAAGCTGCCGGTATGAAATATGCAGTATTAACTACCAAGCACCACGAAGGTTTCTGCCTGTTCGATTCCAAATATACCGACTATAAAGCCACCAATACCAAAGCCAAACGCGACCTGGTAAAGGAATTCGTAGATGCTTTCAGGGCAGAGGGATTGAAAGTAGGATTTTATTATTCCTTACTTGATTGGCATCATCCTGATTATACCATGGATAATGCACATCCGCTTGTTCAGGTAGATACCAGCAAAGCCAATTATGATCGTTTGAACAAAGGCCGCGACATGAATAAGTATCGTGAGTACCTGAAAAATCAAATCACCGAATTAATGACAAAATATGGTAAGATCGATATCTTATGGATGGACTGGTCGTGGCAAAAAGGCGACAAGCACGGTAAATGGGGAGATGATTGGGGTGCAAAAGACCTGCTGCAAACAGTAAGGAAATTACAACCAGGCATTATCGTAAATAACAGGCTTGGTCTTTATGATTACAGCGACGGTGGCGACTTTGAAACCCCAGAACAGGTAAGCACCAAAGAACTGGATAAATACAAGGGCAAAACATTTGAAACCTGCCAGACTTTCTCAGGTTCATGGGGCTACTACCGCGATGAAAATACCTGGAAAACGCATCGTCAGCTACTTGATCTGCTGATAAGCTCGGTAAGTGATGGAGGCAACCTGATCCTGAATGTTGGTCCTACAGCACGTGGGGAGTTTGATTATCGTGCAACCCATGCATTGGATAGCCTGTCGTATTGGATGCATGCAAATGACAAATCAATTTACGATTGTACTTTAGCGCCTGAACAATACAAAGCACCGGAAGGCGACAAACTAACTTACAACCCTAAAACCAAACGATTGTATATCCATTTGTATAATTATCCAACTGATGGCAAGCTGATGCTGTCAGATTATAAAGGAAAAGTGAAATATGCTCAATTTTTGAATGATTATTCGGAAGTAAAATATACAGCTTCCGGCGGAAACGATTTAGAGCTAACTTTACCAAAAAATAAACCACCTTATGAAATTCCGGTGGTTGAACTAACGCTACAATAATGAAAAGATATACCCTGGCGCTTGATCTGAAAGATGATGCAGCATTGATCGCTGAATATGAGGAATACCATCGGTCAGTATGGCCCGAGATAAAAAAAAGCATCACTGATTCGGGTATTACCGATATGGAGATATACCGTTTCGATAACCATCTGTTTATGATAATGGAAACGGAGGACGACTTTAGCTTTGATCGCAAGTCTGCAATGGACAATAACAACCCGAAAGTGCAGGAATGGGAAACCCTGATGTGGAAATTTCAGCAGCCACTGAAAAATGCCAAACTTGGTGAGAAATGGGTATTGATGGATAGGATTTTTAAGTTATAATTTAGTTGATTGGTTGATTGAGTTAGAATAAGTTGATTGGTTTAAATCAGCGCAATCATTTCAATCATTCTAATCAACGGTTCAGAATAATATAATGACACAACATAGTTACTTACGCATACACCCAAATGATAATGTGCTGGTTGCATTGCGTGACCTGGACCAGGGAACTCCTATTGAGTTTGAAGGTCTGAGTTTTAACCTGGCAGATAAGGTTGCTGCCAAACACAAATTTAGCTTGAATAGCCTACAACCTGACGACTCTATTTATATGTATGGCGTACTGGTGGGCAAGGCAACAAAACCTGTTCCGCAAGGCGGATTGATATCTACCGAGAATATTCACCATGCCTCAAGCGAGTTCCATTTAGGAAAACGAAAACTGGATTGGCATAAGCCTGACACATCTAAATTTGAAGGCCGAACATTCATGGGTTACCACCGTGCGGATGGCTCTGTGGGGACGGCCAATTACTGGATCGTAATCCCATTGGTGTTTTGCGAGAACCGGAACATACAAGTAATGCGCGAGGCTTTGGTTGATAAACTGGGCTACAAAAAAGCAAAGAGGTATGAGAACGAAGTAGAGCAACTGATGGAGCTTTACGAGGCAGGAAAATCAACCCAGGAAATTTTGAGCGCCGATATGCAGTCGGGTAATGAAGCAACAGGTAATAAACGCTTCTTCAAAAATATCGACGGCATCAAATTCCTGACACACGACATGGGTTGTGGTGGTACACAGCAGGACTCGCAGGCTTTGTGCGGTTTACTGGCTGGATACATCACCCATCCTAATGTCGCCGGTGCAACAGTGCTAAGCTTAGGTTGCCAGCATGCACAAGCCCATATTTTGCAGGATGAAATTGCCAAGCGCGACCCAAACTTTAAAAAGCCGCTGGTAATACTGGAGCAGCAAAAAATGGGCACAGAGCGGAATCTGTTACAGCATGCGCTCAAACAAACTTTTGCCGCATTAATAGAAGCTAACGAGACCGAACGGACTCCTGCACCATTGTCAAAATTGTGTATCGGTTTAGAATGTGGTGGTTCAGATGGTTTTTCAGGAATATCAGCTAATCCTGCATTAGGTTATGTATCAGATATTTTGGTTTCTCTGGGTGGTTCAGTGATATTATCCGAATTCCCTGAACTTTGTGGTGTTGAGCAGGAGCTAAGCGACCGTTGCGTCGACGAAAATACTGCCAAACGTTTTATGGATCTGATGATCACCTATAATGCCCGTGCTGAGGCGGATGGCTCCGGATTTTATGCGAACCCATCCTATGGCAATATTAAAGATGGTCTGATCACTGATGCAATCAAATCAGCGGGAGCAGCAAAAAAAGGCGGAACATCACCTGTTGCAGCGGTACTTGATTATCCTGAAAAAGTAACCAAAAGCGGCTTGAACCTTCTGTGCACCCCAGGCAGCGACGTAGAAAGCACAACAGCCGAAGTTGGTTCTGGTGCGAATGTTGTGTTATTCACAACAGGTTTGGGTACGCCAACCGGCAACCCGGTTGCGCCTGTAATAAAACTGTCTACCAACACAGCTACTTACAACCGCATGCCCGATATCATTGACATCAATTGCGGAACGATCATCGAAGGTACGGAAACAATTAAACAGGCCGGCGAACGTATTTTAGAATATGTGATCAGCGTAGCAAATGGCGAAGAACAGCCAAAATCAGTTCAATTAGAGCAGGATGATTTTATTCCGTGGAAACGGGGAGTGTCGTTATAATTTCGGATTTACGAATTATGGTTTCGGAATTGTGAATGATAAAATTTAATAAATCAAATGTTTAGTCTACAAAATAAATTAGCAGTTATAACCGGTGGGGGAAGTGGTATAGGAAAAGCTATTGCAGAGCTTTTTGCAAAGCAAGGTGCTTTGGTACGTATTTTCGATCTGGACGAACAAACCGCATCTGCTACGGTAAACGAAATACAGCAAAATGGAGGTAAAGCTTCATTCCATATTTGTGATGTAAGCAAGCAGCAGCAAGTAATAGATATTTTTAATGCGATTGGTCAGATCGATATCCTGGTAAATAATGCCGGCATCGCACATATCGGCGCGGCAGATACTACCAGTGAGGCAGACTTTGACAGGGTGATGAATGTGAATGTGAAAGGCGCTTATAATTGCCTGTTTGCAGCGATTCCATTGATGAAAGCCAAAGGTGGTGGTGTGATTCTGAATACGGCCTCCATTGCGGCAAGTGTAGGTTTGGTTGACCGCTTTGCATATTCAACCAGCAAAGGTGCAATTTTTGCGATGACCTTGTCCGTAGCCCGCGATTATTTGCATGATAATATTCGCTGCAACAGTATTTCTCCGGCAAGGGTGCATACACCATTTGTGGATGGCTTCATCGCCAAAAACTATCCGGATAATCAGCAGGAAATATTCGAGAAATTATCAAAAAGTCAGCCTATAGGCCGCATGGGTAAGCCCGAAGAAATAGCGGCATTGGCCCTGTACCTATGCTCGGATGAAGCAGGTTTCATCACCGGTTGCGATTACCCTATCGATGGCGGCTTTATAAAAATCAATACATAAGAACCAACGTAGAGACGAGATGCATCGCGTCTCCGCACGGAACAACAATACCAGAATAACAATAAATAATTACTTTTATCTATGAAACTAATCCGATTTGGCGAAGCCGGGAAAGAAAAAACAGGCGTCCTGATTAATGATAAACGATATGATACCTCAGCATTTGGCGGGGATTATGACGAGAAATTCTTTGAGAATGATGGCTTGAACAAACTTGCTGCGTTCATCAAAAACAATAATCTGCCTGAAGTGAGTGATGATGTTCGTTTAGGTTGTCCGCTCGGCCGCCCTTCAAAGATCGTGTGCATCGGTTTAAATTATGTCGATCACGCTACAGAAACCAATGCTACACCTCCACCCGAACCGGTAATATTCATGAAATCGACCACTGCTATTGTTGGTCCTAATGATGATATCGTTATCCCTAAAAACTCAGTAAAAACCGATTGGGAAGTTGAACTGGCAGTAGTGATCGGCAAAAAGGCAAGTTATATAGACGAAGCTGAAGCAATGGACTATGTAGCTGGCTATGTATTGCATAATGATGTTTCTGAGCGTGAATTTCAGTTAGAACGCAGCGGTACATGGGATAAAGGGAAAGGCTGCGATACTTTCGCACCAATCGGTCCGTTTATGGCAACGCCTGATGAGATAAGTGATCCGCATAAACTTCGCCTGTGGCTCAAGCTAAATGGCAAAACCATGCAGGATGGGACTACGGCAAACTTTATATTTAATATTCCGCATCTGATCAGCTATACCAGCCAGTTTATGACGCTGTTACCCGGCGATATCATTTCGACCGGTACACCTGCAGGAGTAGGTTTGGGTATGAAACCGAACGTATACCTGAAATCAGGAGACGTAGTAGAATTAGGAATTGACGGTTTGGGCTCGGCAACGCAAAAACTGGTAGCCTATGCAAAGAATTGATGCACATCAGCATTTCTGGAAGTTCGACCCGGTAAGAGATAACTGGATCAATAGCGATATGTCTGTTATCGCAAAGGATTTTTTGCCTAATGATCTGTTACCCTTATTGCAGCGAAATAATATTGATGGAACTGTAGTAGTGCAAACCTGTCACATGGACGAGGATAACCGCTTTATGCTCGAACTGGCTGAGCAGTATGATTTTATCAAAGGCGTAGTGGGATGGGTGAATTTACAATCGGTCAAGGTAGAGGATAAGCTGAAATACTATTATGAGCGATACCCAAAAATGAAGGGCTTTCGTCATGTGCTGCAAGCTGATCCAGATGATCAACTGATGCTTCGGGATAGTTTCAAGAACGGTATCTCTTTGTTGAATAAATACAATTTTACTTATGATATCCTGATCTACCCAAAACATCTGAAATATGCAGCGCAACTTGTTGCCGAATTTCCGGATCAAAAATTTGTGGTGGACCATTTAGCGAAGCCCTACATTAAAATGAAGGAACTCACCGGCTGGAAAAGAGATATTGAGGCGCTCTCCAAAAATCTGAATGTGTATTGCAAAGTATCAGGTATGCTTACCGAAGCCGACTGGTACTCATGGAAAACTGAAGATTTTATGCCATACCTGGATACTGTTTTCAATGCTTTTAGCATCAACCGGGTAATGTACGGCTCTGATTGGCCGGTTTGTAAACTCGCAGGCGGCTACAACCGGGCGTTAGAGATATTACAAATTTATACATCGCGTTTTTCAGAAAAGGAGCAGGAAATGTTTTATGGCGGCAATGCCATCGAGTTTTATAACCTTAATTTATAAAAGATAGTGCCCCATCGGGGCAAAATGTTGGTAGCATAATTAGTAACATAATATCACGTGCCGTAGGTACGAAACAAAAACGAGAAGCATGGATCTGCAATTAAAAGATAAAATAATCATCGTAAGCGGTGGCGCTAAGGGCATTGGCGAAGGTATTGTAAGGGTATTAGCAGCCGAAGGTGCGATCCCCGTGATTATTGGACGTAATGAACAAGATAATCTGAAGGTCGTCAACGAAGTAGGCGGAAATGTATCCCAGGTCGTTGGTGAGTTAACCGATCCGGCAGCATGTGAGAATGCCATTAAAGCTGTAATAGAAAAATATGGTCGAATAGATGGCCTGGTGAATAATGCCGGGGTAAATGATGGCGTAGGGCTTGAAAAAGGCAACTACGAACAATTTATTGCATCAATACATAAGAATCTGGTGCATTATTATCTGCTGGCACATTATGCCTTGCCCGAACTTAAAAAAAGCAAAGGGGCAATAGTCAATATCGGCTCAAAAACAGCCGAAACAGGCCAGGGAAATACTTCAGCATATGCTGCATCAAACGGCGGTCGTAATGCATTAACACGCGAATGGGCTGTGGAGCTGTTGCCTTACGGTATCAGGGTAAATGCAGTTATTGTGGCTGAATGCTGGACCCCGTTGTATGCAAATTGGATAAAGACATTGCCCGACCCGGATGAAAAGCTTAAATCAATTATCTCTAAAATACCTTTAGAGAACCGTATGACCACCAGCGAAGAAATAGCAAATATGGTAGCGTTTCTTTTGTCTGCCAGATCAAGCCATACTACAGGTCAGTTGATCCATGTGGATGGAGGATATACGCATTTGGATAGGGCGATTAGTTAGCGGGCGGATTTTTCATAGCGATGGGTTTCAAACCCATCGCTATGAAAAATGGTTCAATACCATTACTATAACTTTATAGTATGATGAAAGACAAAAAACTCCGCAGCAGCGAATGGTTTGGACGAACAGGGAAGGATGGTTTCATCTACCGTTCGTGGATGAAGAACCAGGGTATACCTGCGCATGAGTTTAAAGGTAAACCGGTCATTGGTATCTGCAATACATGGTCGGAGCTTACACCTTGTAACGCACACTTCCGTGAGTTGGCCGAATCGGTAAAGCATGGCATTTACGAAGCAGGTGGTTTCCCGGTGGAGTTTCCTGTAATGTCATTGGGTGAAACATTGATCAAACCCACTGCGATGCTTTACCGGAATCTTGTAAGCATGGATGTGGAAGAATCCATCCGGGCTAATCCTTTAGATGGTGTGGTATTGCTTTGCGGATGCGATAAAACTACTCCGGCGCTTATCATGGGTGCTTGTAGTGTAGACATCCCAACTATAGTTGTCTCCGGCGGCGCTATGCTAACCGGTAAATACCAGGGACATGATATTGCGACTTCCGATGTATGGCGATTCTCAGAAGCCCAACGCGCAGGTTGCATGACGGAAGAAGAAATGAACATTGCCGAAGCCTGCATGTCACGAAGCAGAGGGCATTGCGCAGTGATGGGCACGGCATCCACCATGGCAGTGATGGCTGAGGCATTAGGCTTAACTTTACCTGAAAACGCTGCTATCCCGGCTGCCGATTCGCGACGAAAAGTTTTGGCTCATATGTCAGGCATGCGGATAGTGGATATGGTACGCGAAGATTTAAAGCTATCTGATGTACTGACAAAAGAGGCTTTTGAAAATGCCATTATTACCAACGCAGCAATAGGCGGATCAACTAATTTTATTATTCACTTACTGGCGATAGCAGGGCGAATCGGCGTCGATCTGACCATTGATGATTTCGATACAAGTACCAAAGGAATTCCCCTGCTTGCAAACCTGCAGCCATCCGGCAAATATTTTATGGAGGACCTGTATTATGCAGGCGGCATCCCGGCAGTGATGAAGGAATTAGATGCGAAACTTAACCGCGATGCTTTGACCGTAACCGGGAAATCAATCTCCAATCATTATCAAAATAGCAGTTGTTATAACCGCGATGTAATCGCAACAATGGATGCGCCATTTAATCCGCTTGCGGGTATTACTGTTTTGAAAGGTAATGTATGTGAGCATGGCGCCGTCATGAAGCCATCGGCAGCAACTCCTGCATTATTACAGCATACTGGCAAAGCGGTAGTTTTTGAAAATATTGATGATTATAAATCCCGCGTAGATGATCCTGACCTGCACGTTGACGAAAACAGCGTAATGGTACTCAAAAATGTCGGACCAAAAGGTTATCCGGGAATGCCGGAAGTAGGCAACATGGCAATTCCGAAAAAATTATTGGATAAAGGCATAACCGATATGGTCCGTATCTCCGATGGCCGTATGAGCGGAACTGGTTTTGGAACGGTGGTGCTGCATGTATCACCCGAAGCAGCTTTGGGAGGAACGTTTGCTATTATTCGGGACGGAGATATAGTCGAACTTGATTTTAAAAACCGGGCACTTAATGTACAGCTTTCTGCCGAAGAAATATTAAAACGAAAGCAACAACAAAAATTGAATACCGACTTTGCCACACGCGGTTATGTATATCTTTATCAAAGCCATGTGGAGCAATCGCATTTAGGTGCTGATCTGGATTTTTTGAAGGGCGGCAGCGGGAGCGAGATACATAAGGATTCGCATTGAGTGAACTCTAAATAAAGTTGTCATTTCGATGAGCGGCAGGATCAGACGGGTTTGGAGCGAAGAGAAATCTTATACAACTTGCCTATTCGCATTGCAAGGTGCAGAAGATTTCTCCTCACCCCAACGCACCACACTCCCCGGTTCGTCGAAATGACAAGTTGTTTAAAATACTAGATTTATGACAGACGATAGATTCACCAACCAGGTAGCCATCATCACCGGAGCGGGGCAAGGCATCGGGTTTGAAATCGCCCGACAAATGGCGTTGAGTGGTGCAGCAGTAGTGTTAAACGATATTGATGCAGCTTTGGCGAATCGGGCAGTAGCCGTCATCTCGGCAATGGGTGGTAAATGCCATTCTTTCCCCGGTGATGCATCTGATATCAATTTTATTCAGCAGTTGGTGGATGAAGCGGTTCGTAAATTTGGATTTCTTACTATCACCATTGCTAATGCTGGCATTACTTCTTATGGCGACTTCCTGGAATATCAACCTGACGCTTTGCAAAGCGTAATTAATTTGAATCTGTTTGGTAGTTTCTTTTTAGCACAAAAATCAGCCATACAAATGAAAAAGCAGGGGAGTGG
>NZ_DATCRU010000065.1:0-40603 GCF_036568825.1 Mucilaginibacter sp.
CAGCCATACAAATGAAAAAGCAGGGGAGTGGTGGCAGTATTTTGCTAATGTCTTCGGTTACCGGTCATCAGGCGCATAAAAATTTGGCGGCGTATGGTATGACAAAAGCCGGCCTTGAAATGCTGGCCAAGAGTTTGGTACTGGAGCTATCGCCACTAAATATTTCTATTAATACCGTTGCCCCAGGTGCTACGTTAACCGAGCGCACTTTACAGGATCAGAGCTATGCTCAAACTTGGTCACGCATTACACCAATGGGACGTGCAGCAACTGTTGAGGATATTGCCAATGCGGTGCTTTTCTTTGTTTTGCCTGAGTCTCGTCATATCACAGGACAAACTTTGATGGTTGATGGTGGCTGGACGGCTACAAGTCCGTCTCCTTATTAAACACGATTTTAAGATTGTATTGATTACCTTGCTGATATGAAGACTGAAAAGGAAAAGATGCTGGCCGGGGAGTATTACCTGGCATACGATGAAACTTTAGTAAAAGAGCGTACAAATTGTAAGAAGCTGCTTCATCGTCTCAATGTAACGGAGTTTGTAGTAAGCGAAAATACGAAAGCCATTATTCGTGAGCTGATCCCCAATGCGCCCGATAGCTTATACATCGAACCTCCTTTTCATTGCGACTACGGTTATAATATTATCTGTGGCGAGAATGTCTATTTCAATGTAAACTGTGTGGTGCTGGATGTGATGCAGGTAAAGCTGGGCAACAATGTATTTTGCGCCCCCGCAGTGCAGATCTATACGGCTACGCATCCTCTGGATGCAGTACTCCGAAGAACAAAAGAAAATGCCAAACCAGTAACTATAGGCGACGACTGCTGGATAGGCGGCGGAGCTATTATTTGTCCCGGTGTAACTATTGGTAACCGATGCGTAATAGGTGCCGGTGCTGTAGTAACCAAAGATATTCCGGATGACTCATTGGCTGTTGGGAACCCGGCAAGGGTGATAAGAAAACTGTGACACGATTATAGGATTGATGAGATTTAGCAGGATATCTCAATGATTAAAATCATGTTTAATCAATCAAATCTTAAAATCGTGTCTTAAGCAACCATTCTCCAATACTCCCCGTAATCCAATTAAAGCTGTTTGCAAGCTACTAATGCACGGTTATTGGATTAATGGTTAACTATCTTGTTAATCTCATAAATCCCGCAATCGTGTTCTGGCTATCACTCTATTTAATTAGTATTGGTGCAATTTTTATCAGGCATATTGCATGTTCTGGATCAAAAAGAGCGGGCAAAACTGTTCCTGCTCATATTTTTTGATGTGCTCATCAGTGCGCTCGATATCGCTTTTCTGGGTTTAACCGTCCTGGTTATCAACTTTTATGTTAAGAATTCAGCGCTTCCTTATACTTCCTGGTTACCTGGCTCTTTAAATGATCAACATTCCGTTTTATTGATCGCTTTGTTTTTTGTACTGTTCGGTATAAAAAATTTGATTGCCTATTATATTGCATCCGCACGTTATCGTTTTATCTATAATGTCGCTACACGATTATCGGAAAAAGGCATCAGGCAATATTTAAAGAAGGATTACCTGAGTTTTGTCAATATCGATTCTTCGGTTTATATACGGAAGATCACCAGCCAGCCTATTGAGTTCAGCACCTATATCCTGACTAATTTTCAGCAGATCATTTCACAAAGTATACTCGTGATCTTCGCCCTTGCAGTTGTTTTATGGTATCATGCCACATTGTTTCTTTTGTTATTTCTCCTTCTGATGCCTGCAATTGCTTTGCTGGGATGGATTTTGAAAAAGCGTTATAACAATGTCCGCCGGCACATTAAGCAAACCAGCTCTGATACACTGAAGAACGTGAAAGAAGCTCTTTCGGGCTATATAGAAAGCCATATTTATGATAAAGATGATTTTTTTGTCGATCGGTATTACCGCCAGCAGCAGCAATTGAATCATTACATCTGCACACAGCAATCACTGCAGTATTTGCCTTCACGGCTGATCGAGGTATTTGCCATCCTCGGATTTTTTATACTGGTACTCATTAATAAATGGTCGGTGCATACACCGGCTATTGATCTGCTCACCATCAGTGTGTTCCTGGCGGCAGCGTATAAGATCATTCCTGGTATTGTAAGGATCATTAACAGCGCCGGACAAATAAAAACCTATGAATTTGTATTAGATGATCTTTTGAAAGACAACCTGGTAACAGATGCTATAACTACCAGAAGATCAGATCAGATCCGGTCGATCAGTCTTGAAAAAATACATTACAAATACAATGACCGGTCTGTTTTAAAAGGAGTTTGTCTTGATATCAACCCCGGCGACTTTGTCGGGTTATCGGCTGATTCTGGTCGCGGAAAAACTACTCTGATGCACATCCTGCTTGGTTTTATTGAACAGGAAGATGGAATAGTTTGCATCAATAACCAGATCAGCAATAAGAATGACAGGCATACATGGCATAGCCGGATATCCTATATTAAACAACAGCCATTTTTACTGCATGATTCAATAAGGAACAATATCACTTTGCAGGAAAAGAATTACGATGAAGAGCGATTGAAAGACGTGATCACAACTTGCGGATTATGCAATGTGATCAATCAATACCAGGACGGAATAGACCATATCATCACTGAAAACGGCAAAAACCTGAGTGGGGGGCAACGTCAGCGGATTATGCTGGCGAGGGCGTTGTATCATGATTTCGATCTGCTGATAATGGATGAACCTTTTGGCGAGATGGATCAGCAGAGCGAGAATGAAATACTTGACAATTTAAAGCAATTGACGCATGAAGGAAAAATGATCCTGTTTATCACCCATAATAAGGCCGGACTATCTTTCTGCAATAAAATCGTTTCGCTGAATGACTGAGTTGAAAAAGACATTGGTCATACTAAGCCCCGGCTTCCCCAAAAATGAAGCCGACAGCACTTGTATCCCCCCTCAGCAGGTTTTTGTGCGAAATTTAAAACTTCAATATCCAACGCTCAATATAATCGTGATGGCATTTGAGTATCCTTTTCATTCATCTTCTTATCAGTGGAACAACATTGCAGTTATCTCTTTTGGTGGGGCAAATAAAGGTAGATTGACCCGGTTAAATAACTGGCGTCGCGTATGGCTAATGCTGAAAAGACTGAACAGGCAACATCAGTTGATTGGTTTGTTAAGTTTCTGGATAGGAGATTGTGCATTTGTTGCCAGCAGATTTGCCAGAAAGTATAACCTGAAACATTTCTGCTGGATATTAGGCCAGGATGCTAAACCGGGTAATAAATATTTAAAATGGATAAAGCCCAAGGCTGAAAACCTGGTCGCTTTATCTGATTTTATTGCAACAGAGGTTAAAAATAACTACGCTATAGCACCTGCACATATTATCCCCGTTGGTATTGATCCTGAATTATTTGGAGAACCTTCCCGGACTAGAGATATCGATATTCTTGGCGCCGGCTCACTTATCCCGCTAAAGCTTTATTCCTTGCTGATCAATATGATTGCCACACTGCATGTTTACTTCCCTGATATTAGGGCCGTTATTTGTGGAGATGGTCCGGAACGTCACCTGTTGGAGGAGCTGATTAAAGATTACAAGCTCGAAAAGAATATTCAACTCATCGGTGAGCTGCCCTATACTGCTGTGCTGGCATTAATGCAGCGGACAAAAGTTTTTGCTCACCCATCATCCTACGAGGGTTTGGGCATGGTTTGTCTTGAGGCTTTATATGCTGGCGCACAGGTAGTAAGTTTTGTGCGGCCAATGGATCAGCCTATAAAAAACTGGCACTTCGCTAAAACACCGGATGATATGGTGAACATTCTGAAAAGATTGCTGGAAGATCAGCATTGCAGCCATAGTAAAACAGCCTCTTACCTGATTAAAGATACTTGCAGTAGGATTATGAGCTTGTTTGATTACAACGATTCTGCGACTTCCTGAATTCGATTGCCGATAGCCTCAAACGAAAGATTTGACCTGAAATATTCCAGTGAAGCTTTTCGTTTTCCATCTATATCTATTTGACCGATCTGATGTAACGCATTTAATAACGCTGTTACATTTCCAGCCTCATATAAAAGTCCGCACCTGCCATTATCTGTTATCATCCTGAATGAGTCGATATCAGTAACTATTGGCATGCATCCGCATGACATCGCTTCACAAACGGCGGTTCCGCTGCCTTCATAATGTGATCCGGATAAAATAATATCAGCACTGCTGAACCAATATTGTAATTGCTGGTGCGGAATTCTGCCGATCAATTTAACTGCCCCTTTTTGCGGAGAGTTATTGATCATTTCTTTTACCTCATTCAGCAATTCTTCAGTATGATAGATCATATATAATCTTGCTGATGGTTCTGTTGAAGCAAATTGAAGAAAAGCTTTTAATACGGTCAGCGGGTCTTTGTTGTCATTCAATCGCCCAACCCAAAGAAAGACCGGGCCCTTAACTACACCAGTTTTCTCTCTGGCAATGGTTTTATCTATTGGTGTAAATGCTGATGAGACCTCCATCACCTCATATATCTTTTTTCCTGAGCTGATATTGCCTTTTTGTACCCAACCTAAACCCATATTATGAGAGGCAAACAAATAAGCGTCAACATATTTATCGGTCAGCCGCTGCAGATATCTTTTAATTCCAGTGAAAGGCAATTCGGCATGGTTGTGAACGATTATTTTTGTGCGTTTACCCAATAAAAAACGCAATTGTATTACCTCTAATGGATGGTTAAAGCTTTGTACAATCACCACATCAGGCGCAAGGCTTTTGATAAATTGATGCAGACGGGATGGAAAATAAGAGGGTTTAAACCGTTTGAAATAGTATTTGACTCCAGCCTTATGATATTCGCCTTCGTAATCTATCTGCTGGATGCTGATTACGGTGTTGTGCTTAGCTAAAGCTTCGGGTATGCCGGTATATGCTTTTATGCGTTCAAGCCATGCTTCGGGAGAATTATAATCTCGCGTATGTACATATCCGGCAAAAATATATTTCATAAAGTGATTTTAGATGAAGCTCGGGGTGTCATGCTGAGGCTCAAGCCTGTCCTGAGCCTTGTCGAAGGGAAGCATGGTGGGCCGGCCTTTACGCGCCGCACTTCGACTGAGCTCAGTGTGACACCCCTTTTAGATGATTCTAAGAAATAATTATTTTAAACAGTTTGTAAAGCCCAACAGATCAGAAGGTATCCACATCCGCGTAAGTGAATTTAATCTTATCCAGCGGGATACGGGAACCAAAATCCTTAAAAAGTACATAAAACGATGGTTCTGCAGGATATCTTGAAGAAAGCAGCCACGATAATCTTGTCTGGTGACTGGTATGGAATTGGATATTCTTCAGCCCAAGCTTCATAGCAAGCTTTTTCAGGTCGATCAGCATACTATCAAACTCTCCTGACGGGCAGCTTACGTCACCAACGATCAATCCGTTTTTGATTTTTATCCACAAAATTGCCTCGCCTATTTTTATAACGCGTGTATCATCGTTATATCTTTTATAGTTAAGATAAAGCGCATTCCTGTTTACCCCTGCAAAACCTTCCTTAAACACTGCATTTTCAATCCCTTTTCGGGGAAGCAGGTAATCTCTCAGAATATATTCCTGGTATTGGCTATACATTTTCTTTAAAAATGGAATACGCCTGGTTATACCGTCAACAGAAACTAAACCGGTAGGTATATTATAATAAGCCAGTGTTTCGGTCATCTGCCATTTCAATCTCACCAAAAAGCCATGCAGTGAGTTTTGATTTGGAAATCCGAATACCAGGCTTATCCCTTCTTCCATGCACAAATCAAACGTCAGATTAGCCAATTGCACAAACAGTCCCTTAAACTGATATTTGGGATGCGTCATGGTATCAGCCGACTGGGCAGCCAGGTACAGTTGATCGCCATAGCGGATAAAACAGGGGATAACGCCATAGTAGGCTATCGGGTTGCGGCGTTCGTTAAAGGCAACGTAGCCTACATGCTCAATACCTGTATAGGAAGTATCGTATTTCTTCTCGTAGAAACCAGGCGGATTATTGCGGCCGTATACCTCGTGATATAACTTTTCCAGGGCAGGAATATTTGCCTTGCTCAACCTTTCAATATGGTAGCCCTTCATCTGAATTATTTCACTCATATCTCCGGGTTACAGTTGCACGCATCTGGTTAATGGTATTGATGAACGGGTTTACCGTAAAACGTTCACGCATCGCTGGATCGGCCTGGTCATCGGGCGAGTGGAAGTCCATACAAAGTAATTGACTATAGCCCGCACTCTTTGAGGCACGGACAACATCACCGTTATACGAGCCATAAGGGAATGCCAGGCTATTTACAGGCCCACCTGTTATATCTTCAAGGTATTGCTTGGAGCGGATCATTTCTTGTGTAGCGTCATCAATGTTTATTCGCGCCAGGTCGTTATGATAATAGCCGTGTGAACCTATTGTAGTATACGGTGATAAGGCTAACTCCCTGATCTGCTGTTGGGTCATCTGCAGCCAGTAGTCTTCATTATCAGGTTTGCTGTCCCGGTAGGGTACCAGCGGGTATAATAGATCCATCATCTCCTGCTTAACATCAAAACCACCCGAACGAAGCATTTCTACGAATTTTTCACCATTTTGTTCGGAAAAATACTGATTAAAACGATTTTTTTGAAACCATTGATTCTTGTAATACAGTCGTTTAGGGCCATACAATTGAACCATGCCCAAAAAGTCGTTCCACAAAATATCAAAACCTTCGTTCCTTATCGCAGTGACAAAAAATGTAGCCGGTAATTGATATTTCGCTAATAAATATAATACATACTTATAATTATTTGCATACCCATCGTCAAAGGTGAGGCAAATATTATATTTATTATTACTGAATTTCTGCCCGTAAAAATCGTTTATTGAAATGACATTAAAATATTTTTTATAAAATTGAAAGTGCCTTTCAAGTGTTTTCAGTTTGATAAAAATAGGGTTGAAGCGTGTGTGATCGGTAAGACATACCCCGTGATAGATTACCATCCTGCTGCCCCGGGCATTACGGAAAAAATCTTCATCAAAGCCCAGTAAATGACTGATATCTCTGCCAAAATATTTGGTCTCGCGATATAGTTTTGTACCTATTCTTTGAGTCAAAGTCATAATCAGGGGGATTAATCAACAGGGAAACTAGCATTGGGGGCAAATTGTTTTATTTTCGATATCAACTCCTGCAGATTACCTTTTACGTATTTATTACTTCCGCCTATGTTGATCGCGCTATATTCACCTGTATTTATCGTTTTTAGTTGTGCAAGCAGACTTTCATCAAATAAATTGATACTGCCATTATGCATCACCAATAAAATATTCTGCGGATCGGTTGTAAAAAATGATTCTGCTTTTGATACTACCAAATCGGCATCCACGCCCTCTTCAATTTTGCCCGTTCTTAGTTCCCATATTTTGGCGGGATTGGTTGTCAGGCTGTCAAAAAGCTCCTGTTCCGACAGCATATCCGTTTGCTTAGCCTTGCGGACATGGTTCCAGATATTCCAGTCGCCGGTAAGGGTTGAATCTGTTCCGAATAATATAGGCAGGCGGCTTTTCAGGCAACCTATAGACGCGGTTTTGTCGAGTAAAAAATAATTTGATTCCGGGCACCAAACCAGTGCTTTAAATTGCTTTGCCTGATCATCATTCATCGCAACGCCGTGCACAGCAACTATTGGCCGGTTGAATAGGTTTGACTGAATTAGCCGGTCAATCTCATTTGAAGCCAAATCATCTGTTCCTTCCCCGCAATGTATTACTGCGGTTAAATTTTTTTTAAGCGGATTATTCAATGCAAAGCGCCATCTTTTCTCAAAATGTACAGAATGGATAGATTGGCAATCCTGGAAAACCGTGAGAAGCTCATCTGGTACTTTGACTCTTTTCCCATGATTCACCACAGTAGTAACCCCACAGAGCAGGTTTTTATAAATACCCCATTGTATCCGAAGCGATTCGGGTATTTGTAATACGCTATCAATAATCTCTTTATATTTTAGATGAATATAAACTCCCCATTCCGTATAATTTTTGAAGGTTCTTCCGGCGAGTGGAGGGAAAAGATTAAAATCGAGATGATCGTGGGAATTGATAAGTCCGGGAAAGATAATAGCATCATCAAATGTCAGTTCCAACTCCTCATTTTTATCATGAAAATGCCCCGGTAAAACCTGAGCTATTTTACCATCTTTTACCCTGATACTAATTTTTTGACCGGTAAGGGCCATCCTAATATTATTCAGGATCATAGGCCGCGCCTTAAATGAATACCATATATCACCGGGAACCCCTTAAACTGCTCATACACACTCAAAGCATTTTGCTCAGCATAATAGTGCCTTACAGTTTCATTGATACTGATCTCTTCCTCGCGGATCAACCTGAAACCGTTTTGATACAGCAAATCTTTGATGGTACCAACAGCATGAACATAATTCTTTACAGCCAATCGCTCGTTGTGGTGCTTAAATGTCCGTTTCCCGCCGAAAGCCAGTAATTTGGGATGAAAATCTGTGATAATCACATCCGCTGATGGTTTAAGGATACGGCACCACGCCTGTAAAGCCTGTTCAATATTTTCGATATGCGCAACCGTTAGGGTTGATATAATGGTATCAAATGCAGCGTCCTGCACGTTTGATAATAAGTTGTCGTTAATCTTAAAGGTATTCGCGCTGAGAAATTTGGCCTTCAACTTGTTTAACATTCCCTCTGACACATCAAAGCCTATTAAGCCGGATGGCTGCATCTGCAAAATTTTTGTCCAGTGCCTTCCCGTTCCGCAGCCGATATCGGCAACAGATTTGTTTCGGACAATTTTCTCATCAAGCAATTGCGGGAACAATACCTCATCAAGATCGAGCATCAGGTTGCCCGGCTGTATATCATAATCTTCCGACCACAGGTCGTAAGCATCGGCTGAATTTTTTTCAATAACAGCAGGTTGAAACAGTCGTTTCCTGATATTTCTGAGGGCGGCTATCACTTCGTTTGTATAAGGGGTTTTGAGAGGAATTACGAAATGCAATAACCATTGGTTGCCCAACTAAATTTTTATTTCGATACGCAGGCAACTGCGCTCGTTTCGATTTCGTAATTCAATTGGATACTTAAATTGATGGGGTTAATAAACTGGCAGCAGGTCGCTGATTTGCTGCCTTTTATCCATCTGTTATGATATTTCGGAACCTTGTATAATGAGCAAAATACTGTTATTCAATCCTAAAAGTGCCGATGCGAAACATCGCATCCCTAATTCTATATTAAGTATAGCCGCCTCTATCGAGGGTAAATACGACTGGGTAATTGTTGATGGTAATTGCGAAGCCGATCCTCTGGAAAAGATTGAAAGTTACCTGGATACCGGCGACTTTAAATACCTGGGTTTTACGGTAATGCCCGGTCCGCAACTAAGGCAGGCCATCCCGATTGCAAAAGCTGTCAAAGAACGCTATTCACATACCAAAATGATATGGGGCGGATATTTCCCCTCTACACAACCCCAGGCAGTTTTATTTTCGCGATACGTCGATTTTGTAATTAATGGCCCCGGCGATCACGCGTTCCCGGCGTTGATAGATGCGTTGGAAAATAACAAACCTTTCGAGTTTATCAGAAACCTGATCTACCAGGCTATAGACGGCAAAATTATCAAAACGTCTAAAGAAGATTTGATGGAACAGGACACCCTGCCGCCATTGCCTTATGATAAACTGAATGATTTTTATCCTATAAGCAGGTTGCTGGGTAAAACATATTTGGGTGAAAAAACAATGGCCTATCATTCCAGCATTGGTTGCCCCTTTACCTGTTCGTTTTGTGCCGTAGTGCCGATTTTTGAAGCACGATGGAAGGCCAAGTCTGCACAGACTGTTTATAATGACATAAAATACATTAAAGATAAATGGGGCGCGACGGCAATCGAGTTTCACGACAATAACTTCTTTGTTTCCGAAAAACGCACGGTTGAATTTGCCAACCTGATCAAACCGGAAAAAATGAGTTGGTGGGGTATGGCCCGCATTGACACGATGGATAAATTCAAGGATTCGTCGCTGGCTGCCATCCGTGAGTCAGGCTGTAAATGTATTTTTTTTGGAGCCGAAAGCGGCAATGACAATATATTAGAGCAATTGGATAAAGGAGGCACGCAAACCGGTGAACAGATACTCACTTTTGCAGAGCGGTTGAAGAAATTCGACATTATCCCAGAGTACTCATTCGTGTTAGGGACACCTGCCCCAACTACCGAACAGGTACAGGCGCAGATAGATTTTGAGATCGATTTTATAAAGAAGGTAAAGGCTGTTAATCCCAACGCTGAAATTGTAATATACACCTACAGCCCCGTACCAACAGAGGGATCGGAATTATTTAAACAGGTATTGGCCAGCGGTTTTAAATACCCGCAGGTGCTTGAGGATTGGATAAGCCCCGCCTGGGAAAATTTCGATATGCGCAAGAACCCCCTTACACCATGGCTCACCCCGGACATGATCGACAAGATCCGAAATTTTGAAACGGTTTTGAATGGAGCGTACCCGACTGTCACCGATATCCGCCTGAACAGCTTAAAGCGCAGGCTGATAAAGGCGGTAGCCGGGTTGCGTTACAAGACCAGCTTATACAATTATCCGTACGAAATAAAATTGCTGCATAAGGTATGGCGCTATCGCCAACCCGAAATACAAGGTTTTTAACAAATACAAATTGGACCTGGTTGTGAAGCATACCGCAAAAAATCGTTATCAAAAGCTCCGGATGGATTTTGAGGAACTTTACATTGCCGTGCGCCAGCAGGAGAAACGAATCTACACCGACGAGCAACTGCAGCTTTTGCCGGATATCGACCATGTTTATTACGACGAATGGAAGATCAGAAAACGGTCGAGCGAAAGATTGATAGATTATCTTTCAAAAAAGCACAAGTTCCTCAGGATTCTCGAAATAGGTTGCGGTAATGGCTGGCTTTCGGCCAAGATGTCTAATATTCGTGATACGCAGGTTGTGGGGTTGGATATTAACCAATTGGAGATCGATCAGGCCAACCGGGTTTTCAAAAAAGACAACCTGGAATTTATTTACGACAGTTTTAACGATAACACCTTTGACTGCGCTCAATTTGATGTGATCGTTTTTGCCGCATCACTACAGTATTTTCCATCGGTTATTAATGTTATGACGCAGGCTTTGGACATCCTGCGGTCCGGTGGCGAAGTACATGTGATAGATACCCCATTTTATACCCCTGATGAAGCCGAAAAAGCTGACGAACGGAGTCACAAATATTATGAGGCTCTTGGTATCCCCGAAATGGCCGAGCATTATTTTCACCATTCCATCAGTGAGTTCTGGGGATTTAAGTACGAGATATTGTTCGATCCCACATCCATCTTTAATATGATCTTTAAAAAAGACCCTTTTTATTGGGTCTGCATTAGAAAATAACCATGCTGCAGGCACTTACTCATACATACAAACGTTACCGTACACTGCAAACGCACCGCATCTCAGCATTGCCTATTGTGATGCTGATGCCGCATAGCGCGTGCAACTGCCGCTGTGTGATGTGCGACATATGGAAAGATAATAAGAACCTGAAGCAACTTACCGAAGAAGATATTTCCGGATTGTTGGCGTCTTTGAAGCAATTCGGAACCCAAATAGTCGTGATGTCGGGCGGTGAGGCGTTGCTCAACCCGAATTTTTTTGCCTTGTGCAGGATCCTTAGAAATGCCGGTATCAAAGTATCACTGCTTACTACCGGTTTAACGCTGAAACATCATGCTGAACAACTGGTACAATGGGTTAATGATATTATAGTTTCAATAGACGGCGATCAACACCTGCATGATGCCATCCGTAATATTCCGGGCGCATTTCATAAATTGAAGGATGGCGTGCAATATATTCAATCACTCGATCCCGGCTATCGCATCACCGCGCGTACGGTAATACACCGGCTTAATTTCTGGAACTGGATATCAATCATCGAGCAGGCTAAACAAATGGAACTGGATCAGATCAGCTTTTTGCCGGCTGATGTGAGCAGCCACGCCTTTAACCGTCAAATTGCCTGGGATCAACCCCGGCAGAACGAGATATTATTATCTAAAAATGAGCTGCCTGAACTAAAGGCAATGATTCAAAAAATAATAGCCGATTACAGCGATGATATAGGTAGCGGTTTTATTGCCGAATCAGAACAAAAGCTGATGGACATCTACCATTATTATGCTGCATTTTATGGAATGATCCCCTTCCCGTATAAAAAATGCAACGCACCTTGGGTGTCCACTGTGATCGAGGCGGACGGCAGCGTGAAGCCTTGTTTCTTTCACGATACGATAGGCAATATTAGAAATTCATCTTTAGGAGACATATTGAACAGCCCCGAAGCGATCGATTTCAGAAAAACATTGAATATGACGAGCAATGATATCTGCACCAAATGTGTGTGTTCATTGAATTTGTCGCCATTAACCAATCTGGATTAGCATGAACAGCATACTTTTCAGCCATTCTTATTTTATGCGGTTCGATCCAAAACAATGGGGATTAGGCTTGCCTTATCCACCTTTGGGAACAATATTAGCTGCTGGGGTGATGAGACAGAATGGCTATAATGTTGCTTTATTCGATACTATGTTTGCTAGTGGTCCCGAAGAAGTTGAGCCGCAATTAGAACAACATGCTCCTGATTTTTTTGTGATCTATGATGATGGCTTCAACTATCTCACCAAAATGTGCCTCACTAACATGCGCGAAGCAGCTTTCAGCATGAGCAACCGGGCAAAGGTGCGGGGTGCTAAAGTGATAATTTGCAGCTCAGATTCAACAGATCGGTATGAGAAATATTTGCAGGAAGGCGCAGATTTTGTGATCATCGGTGAAGGGGAAATGACTTTGCTGGAATTGGTTATTGCAATCAAAAAAGGCGAAACAGAATATTCGGGAATCAAGGGCCTGGCTTATTTGAAGGACGGTAAAGCTATAAAAACCTTAGGTCGACCGGTAATGAAAGATTTGGATAGTTTACCATTACCTGCCTGGGATTTGATCGACATAAAACCATATAAAGAAAGCTGGTTGAAAAACGCCGGTTATTTTTCGCTGAATATAGGCACAACTCGTGGCTGCCCTTTCAAATGCAACTGGTGTGCCAAACCTATTTATGGTAACCGGTATAATTCACGCAGCCCGGAAAATGTAGTAAGAGAGATCAGGATGCTAAAGGATAAATTCGACATAGACCACATTTGGTTTTGTGACGATATATTTGGTTTAAAGCCGGGATGGGTAGAAGAATTCAGCAAACTTATACAAGAAGAAAACCTGCAAATACGCTTCAAAATACAATCAAGGGCCGATCTGCTAATAGAGGAAGATTTAGTAAAAGCCCTGGCTGCCGCAGGCTGTGAAAATGTGTGGATCGGTGCTGAGAGCGGCTCGCAGAAAATATTGGATGCGATGGACAAGGGTACCACTATCGCGCAAATACACAAGTCAACTTTGTTGATGAAAAAATACGGTGTTAAGCCGTCGTTCTTTATCCAGTTTGGTTACCCGGGCGAACAAAAGGAGGATATCGAAAACACGATCAGGATGATCAACGAACTGTTGCCATTCGAGATCGGTATTTCGGTGTCCTACCCTTTGCCCGGAACAGTTTTTTACGACCGCGTAAAAGCCGACCTGAAAACCAAAACCAACTGGACCGACTCGGACGAGATGGCGTTGATGTTTCACAACACATTCCCACCATCATACTACAAACAACTGCATAGATATGTGCATCAGAACTATCACCAGCACCTGGCGCAAAATAGCCTGGCTGAGCTGATCAAAAGACCATTGCAGATCAATGCAAAAAGCTTACGGAAAGCATTGTCGGTATTTTACCACACCCCGGCTGCTATGATCGAAAAATTGAAATTGAAAAGACTGGAGAGGGCTTTGTGATGGATTCAGTCATACCACCTATTAATGAAACAAAAGCTGCTGAAGCCTTTTCCTGGCAGTCGGTTGTATTTGATGATCTATATAGCGACAATACTATCATTCAGTACAAACGGGAGCGGGTAAGAAATCATGTGCTGCAATATTTACCCGAAAACAGTCATATCCTGGAGTTGAACAGCGGTACAGGTGAGGACGCGATCTTCTTCGCCGGTAAAGGGCATTATGTACATGCGACCGATATATCCCAGGGCATGCAGGAACAGTTGATGTGGAAGGTGAAAGCAGAAAATTTAAACGACCGGATCACCAATGAATTATGTTCTTATACCGCTTTAGACCAACTTAAAAATAAAGGTCCGTACGATTTAATCTTCTCCAATTTCGCGGGGTTAAATTGTACAGATGAGTTGGATAAGGTTCTAAAATCATTGCCTCAGCTTCTGAAGCCTAATGGTATGGTGACATTGGTTATTCTTCCTAAATTCTGTCTGTGGGAAGCGCTTTTACTATTTAAAGGAAAATTTAAAACTGCATTCAGGCGCTTTTTTAGTTCAAATGGCCGTACGGCTCATGTAGAAGGTCATTATTTTAAATGCTGGTATTATGATCCGTCTTATATCACCAAAAGATTGAAGGGACAATTTGATGTTTTGAGCATTGAAGGTTTATGTACCATTGTTCCGCCATCATATATAGAAGTTTTTGCAGAAAAGCACCCATCTGCTTTCTCTTTTTTGAAGAGCTGGGAAGATCGCCTAAAATCCCGCTGGCCCTGGAAATGTATTGGTGATTATTATATTATTTCGCTGAGGAAGAAATCCCTATAAAAATAATGTCATTTCGATGAGTAAGCGCTGGAATGTGAAGTGGGGCGAAGAGAAATCTTCTTCGCCATGCAGTTCGTCTACTTGCCTATCGTAGAAGATTCCTCGCTGCGTAATCGGAATGACAATCTTATTAAAGATTTACTGCTACTGCAACTGCTTCTGCCACTTGATTCAATTAACCGCACTGCCTTCCCAATGTTCTAAGATCTGTGATAGCTTCACCTGGTACCTGAGGATCAATTTTTCCTGAAAGTTTTTAGGATCGGGTTTGGCGTAGTGTTTGCCGGCATCCATACCCATGATCAGGCCTTTGACGTTCAGTTTCTTTTGCTGGCGCTTCTTGCCCCATCTTTCTGAAGTAATTTTCATCAATAGGTTATCCAACATACTGCCGGGGCGGCCACTAAGCAGCCATTCAAAGACTCTTTTCAACCACGAACGTTTTAACGATTTGGCAGTGGTAAGGCGCATATATTTGTTAGGCAGGTAGTTCCTTGTCCAGTTGTTGGCCATATAAAATTGTTCAAAGGTAGTATCCCCATGCAGAGGCATCAGGGTTGCAATTTCAATGGCTGTGAAGATGTTTTTTTCACGTATCTGCAATTCCTCTTCGTCGATATAATAGTTCATGCAGAAATAATGCTCGCGCTTAACCAGGAAGGTTAGCTTTTTGAAGCAATGCATCAGCGTGCGCGCAATCCAAAGTCTGTTTTTTGCGGTGATGATGAAAAGATCGATATCAGAATCCTCATCGGCAAAATTCTTAGAAAGCGAGCCTGAAATAGCGACTGCCCTTACAAATGGAAAACGTACGATCAGGTTACTCACCTTTTTTGCAGTGACTATCATCTTTGCAGCCCGTGCGTTTCCCTGCAAACGGCGTTCTACCAGGAAGTATTCGTTTTTGAGGGTATAGAACTTGTCGAAATGATATATTGCCCTATCTATGACCAAATATTTCAGTGCATATTCGAAGTCTGTCGGATCACATTTCACAGGAAGGTACAGATATATCTCATCCATCGTGAGCGGATAGTGAAACAGATCGAAATACGCGATAGTGGATAATATGTGTCGTCGAAGGTCGTGCAAGGTAATCTATCTAATGGGTCAGCAGGTATTTATAATAATGACGGCTCAATTGCCTGTTTGGTTGCCACTTTCCTTAAAAATTTATGCTTTTTTACAGGTAAATTGATAGTTTCCGGTTGTTCGGAAACAAAAACAAAATAGCTCATAAAGATGCTGTAAAACATCACGCCCTTATCAGCATCCAGAACATTTTCTGACAGCGAAACAATAGCGATCAGGATCATAAAAGAGAAGAAAACGATATCCCGTTTTTTAATGGCTCGCTTAAATCCGTAGGCCAGGGTAATGATGTAAATGCTTAATCCCCATATGCCGGTTTTAATCAGGAAACTCAGGTATTGATTATGAGAATTTAAACGGTGCAGGTACGAACTGTAGAACCTCTTCGCAAAATACCGCTCCTGCAATAATTGGACCTCCGAACCGGTTCCATAACCAACTATGGGCTTTTTTTCTATCAATTTTACGGCGATTTTCCACCGCTCCAGCCGCGGCTCAACAGTTTGCCCGGCGAATGATGATGAAAGGTCTTCCTTTAATTCTACAAAAAAGCGTTCGCGCAGTGCATGTGAATTAAATATCCCGGCCAACAGTATGCAGGATAATCCGCCAGAGATTAGCAAATACCACACTCGCCTTTTGCCTTGTAATAAAAACCAGGGAATAGCAAAATTGATCACCAAAAATAATGCTGCAAAAATAGATTTGGAGCTCAGCTGGATTATCCCGGCAGTGAGCACCAGAGAACAAAAAAGGTAGAGTAGGGCAGTTGACGTAGTAAGCCGTTCGCCAACCAATCGCGATAGTACATAAATAAGTGCGATGGCAATTTGCAGCGATAAAAACGTGGCATGCATATCTATCGGCTCCGAAAAATTATGATTGGTAAATGCCGGTGATAAAATGGAAGACCAGGGCAGATGGTAATGCTTTATTGTGACAAGTGTATCAAAATATAAATAGAGGATAGTCGCAGTGCACCCTAGTGAAAAGGTCACCAGTAAATTCTGCCGGTATTTTTTCAGGTCGAGCGGATTGAAGCAGAATATCAGTGGGGTAAGCAGAATGGGGAGATCGAGCTCCCATTCTGACAGTGATTGCTGAAAGTTGATGGTATAAAGCGTGCCAACAATTGTCACCCAACATACCGACTGTAATACTACCGTCCGCCGGGTAAAAAGCGGCTTTGCTGAATCCTTTCTGAACTGAATAATAGTATGAATAGCCAAACTCGCCAGTATCAAATGGCCATAAAATCTGTCAAACGGCAAGCTTAACAACAGCAGCATTACATGGTAATAGCTGATCTTGTTGGCCAAATTATCCCTGATAAGAAATAACTCTTTCATGGTTTAAGCGTTCATAGCATTCTACAATGAATGCTTCATACTCGTTCACGATCTTTTCCCAGTTGAACTGGAAGGCGATTTTATGCACGTTGTTTTTCACCATCGCCCGTTCGGTACCATTGCGCTGAACATTTTCCACCAGGTGCCTTACGCCATTAGCATCCGAAAAGTAGAAGGCATCCGAGTGCAATACCGATTTGTTGAATGGGTTATCATGGGCTGCTATCAATGCTTCACTGGCCATAGCTTCCAGTAACGAAGGATTGGTGCCGCCAACGCTATGCCCGTGAAAATACAGGTATGAGCTATTCTGCATCATCCGCACTTTGGCGGTGTCGAAAATGGCCCCCTTAAACTCGATGCGCTCATCATTTTTGAAACGCTCGCGGATATATTGGCCAAACCTGTTGCTGGTATCACCTAGCACTTTAAAGGTGCGGTGCGAGTTACTGCTGTTGAAGCCATCCAGTATAGTTTCGATATTATTCTCAGGTTCCATACGGGCCATCAGCAAAAAGTAGTCTTCCTTTTTAGCCGATACTGTATCCAACTGTTCACGTTCTATCTCACTGATCAGGTCGGCGCCGTAGGGGATATACTCGCTATGAATATTGTATTTATTCTCCAGGTAGTCTTTTATCACCCTTGAGTCGGAAATATAAAAGTGACTGTGTTTTACCGCCAGCTTCTCAGCATATCTTAAGAATTGCTGCACGGGTTTGGAGTATTTTGACCGCTTCCATTCTAATCCGTCCATATTGGTGATAATGGTGCTCTTTTTGGGATAAAGCATACCCCATACCGAACTGCTGGTATAACCCATCAACAGTACCACGTCAAACTTTCTCCGGCGCGCATCCATCAGGCAGTTCAGGTCATAAATAAACTGACCGGCAGTGCCCACCAGGTATTCCGGATCGTAACAATGCAGAATATTTACGCCATTCCATGTGTCCTGTTTATAGGGGTGATTATGCGAGTTATAAACCGTTACCGAGTGGCCCTTTTTTACCAATCCCGCCGACACATACTCCGATATGTGCTCAAACCCCCCGTAATAGTTGGGAATGCCCCTCGTTCCCAGTATAGCAATCTTCAAGTTCTTCATAGTTAATTATTTGTTTGTATGCTTTTAAAGTTTCGGTTGCGGCTTGCTGCCAGGTATATTTTTTTAATATCAGGTTGTACAGACTTTCGTCATATGGGCTTTCGCTGGCTTTCTTCACAGCCGCAAAAATGCTTTCCGGCTTGCCCGGGTTACAGTAAAAAGCATGGGTACCAAAGTATTCCTTGGCATCGCCGCGGTCGGTTATTATGATATTGCAACCCATTACCGCGCCTTCAATAGAGCTTAGCCCTGTCGTTTCAAACCAGCTTGGCAGGATATGAACTTTGGCTTGTTCGTAATAAGTCAATAGTTCCTTTTGCGGAATGTGATTAACGAAAGTGATATTAGAAGCCGCTATGCTCCGGCATTCATCATAGTAGGGCTTTTGATTTGGCGCATGCGAACCTATCATCACCAATTTGAAACGGGTATTATTAAGCGCTTTGATCAGGTTCAATTGATTTTTGATACCTTCTATCCGCGCCACACACAATACCAGATTGGGATCTTTCTTCACCGACAAATTGCGCCTAAACAAATGCTGATCAACACCATTTGGAATAACCGCATGATTGATCTTGCAGGGATAAGATTTGATGATACGCCTGTATTCCGATTCGGAATTCGGCAATACCATTGAAGCCTTTTTTAAAACATCAGTTATGCTGCGATGCTGCCCCTTCCACAAATACTCTTTGCTGGCCAGGTGGTCTTTCCCTAGCACCCAGCGCGCGATGGTCTTCAGGTATTCGATGCTGTTTGGCGGCAAAAAACCGAATATCACACCCACGCCTTTACGGTGATGCTTATCGTACTCCGTATAATTACACAGGATAGTAGATACCACGAATGGCTTGCCCGACTTTTTACTATGATAAAGAATATCAGCCGGACGCGTCAGGTTGAAGAAATGCAGCAGGTCATAATCTGCATAGTTAATTGCCTCTTTCGATAATTTGATATCTGCAGATATTCCTAATTGCTCCAGGTGACCTGCAGTTTGCATTACCTGTACTGTGTCACCGCCGGGCACATCAAATAGGGTTGATCGTGTGATAAATGCTACTTTCATATCGTTACAATCTGTTGGGGCTTAGTTTGTGCAGCCATGTAATAAATGATTCAGGCATATAGCTCACCGCATAAAGCAGGTAATTATCCAGTCGCAGTGGTCTTATGCTAATGGCCTTCCGCACATGCGTGCGGGCTTTGTTGGGTTGATAATTATCAGCCAGGAACTTCTTACAGCACAAAGCATGGTAAGCGCCTTCCTTTATCTTGCTGATATCCTGCTTTTTGATGATGGCTAATATTTCATCGCCTTCCTGTTGCGTAATAGCGCCCCGTGTTGTGGCGGCCCGTTTTAATTTCCGGAAACGTTCCCCGCGCCATTTCTCATCAATAGTTGCTGATGCCGGGTTGAACCGTACTTTTATCAGTGGCTCGCGCAGATTTTGCATCTTGCCCATTTTGGAAAGTGCTGTCCACAGCAGGTAATCCTCAAAGTTGTGCGCATGGGCATTATATCCACCGGCTTTAATCACCTCATGCTTCTTATACATTACCGACGAATGAATGAATGGGCAATACACATACATATTGCGCTGGATCTCTTCGTTGGAATGTGCGATGCATTTAAAGCTGAATAGGTATTCGCCATTCTCCAGGATGTATTCGGCATCGCTGCCCGTCAGCACATAATCAGGATGATCTTTAAGAAAATTGAATTGTTTTTCGAGCCGGTCAGGCAGGCAAACGTCATCTGCATCAAAACGTGCTATGTAATGGCTGTCGGATAATCTTAAACCGGTATTCAACGCCTGCGCTATGCCACCGTGCTCTTTATTCACAAGGACGATGCGCGGATCATTAAATGAGAGTACCACACTCACAGTATTGTCGGTTGACCCGTCATTCACAATGAGCAATTCAAAATTCCGGTGCGTTTGCTGCAATACTGATTCAATAGCCTCGTGGATATATTTACCCGCGTTATAGGCAGGCATCAGCACGGTTATTTTCTGACGATCAGTACGCATTTATTATATTTGTTTTAGGTGAATTCTCTTTGATGTCGAGCAATAGCAGCAGCTCAAAAAATACCAGAATGGACAACTGCTCAAACCAATAAGCAATAAACATCACCGCCATTACCATCAGCAGGATGGGTAGCCCGTAAGTGAGTATTTTATAATGCTTCAGGAAATACCAGATATAGCATACAAAAAAGGCAATCAGTCCTAACAGACCATATTCAGCAAGCAACTGATCATAAACTGAATCGGGGCTATTGCTCAACGAATGCTGGCTGGTGTTTTTACTGAAATAATTGAGATAAACATCAAGGTGGTTCGACAAAAAATCAGGGTCGAGATAAATATATTTATGAGGATAGCCGCCGGCAAATCCTAACCCGCTTACCCTGAAAGCCAGCTTTGACGAAAAATTACCTATGCCGTCGCCTGTAACCAATTTGAGCGGATGGCCCAGCAGGAAATGCAGCGTTTGAAGTGAACTGGTAGCCTTTCCAGGCAGCCTGGATTTGAAATTCTTCTGTGAAGATATCGGCAGACTTGTCTTATGCGTTCCGATAAAGGCAAGTAACCGCCTTTGATAATCATTGGTATCAGTAATATGCTGGTATGGCAGCGTATTGATGTCTGGCTTGGGTATGATGATCCTGCCGCTCTGTGTTTGTGCAGGGGAGGATTGAGCGATAGTAGGTTGGACTACCTGAGCAGCCTGAACTACCTTGTTGACAACCGCTGGTTGAACAATTTTTACAGGCTCCACCACTTTACTAGCAACAGTTGGTTCCTGTACAACAGGTTTTTGGGACATGACCGGCTGATGATGAACTACATAGTTGCTATCGATAAATCTCCGCGCAATTTTTTCCTTACGCTGATCAGGGCTCAACAGGCTATCCGGCATTAGCGTGATTGGTAGGTTGGGCTTAGCAGGTATTACCGCAGGGTGTTTAATATTTGGTTCAAGTGTGTTCTTCACCACCTCATGTGCATAGGTATAGTTTTGAGGCGATACCTTCACCATAAAAACCACCAGGAACATGATACAAATTGCTATAAGACTCTTTTGATTGCGGGTACTTTTGAAAATGAATAAAATCGCGAAGCAAAGCAGCAATATCAAATTGGTAAAATTGCTGGCGGTAAGCAGCATAGCAGCCATGCATAACAGCAGCATGCTCGCATTCTTTTTGGTTAGAAAGTAGATGCAACCAAATGCGTTTAGTATAGCATTGGTGGTCGAGGTATCAAAAGTTAATCCTCTTATGTAGTCACCTGTACTGATAAAATATTTTTGAAATTGTCCCTGGTAAGTGTAGGGGTTAAAATAGCCGGTTTCCCAAACAATGGATGCAATATTGAGAAATGAGAGTACAGCGTTGATAATAAAAAAGGCGACTATGGTGCGGTGAATGATTTCGGTGTCATTTTGCTCCACAAACAATTTTACCTGGTGCATGGCTAGTATACATAGTACCCAAAAGCCAATGCCGGTGATTAAAACGATGTCATAATTGATGTTAAAGTAATTCCGGCTGATGATCCAGTCCAGCAATGCAATGCCTATGGCAAGTAAATAAAGTAGCGGCAACCGCGAATTTTTTAAACTAAAACCAAACTTGAAATTGAATTGCAGCAGATAGATGAGTGCGATAGCCGGCACTTTGATAGCCATCTTCACATTCAGAAATAACACCAAAAACAGCAACAACCGCCAATCAGCCAGCTTACGCAACTTCCTTAAAAATGAAACAACGATACTGGCGGTCATCAGGTGGTTCCTTTTTAAAAGGAATTACGCCCGGTGTAGTGTAACGGTTGCCTGATGTGAGAAGGAAAAAGATTATTTATTTTTAGCCTTAAACGACCGCTGTTCGAAGTCAGAGACTTCGAACAGCGGATACGTTTACGCAGGATTTAGTATTCTATTCCGATCTTCAAACTTTAGCTGCCTGGTCATCAGCAGCAGTACTATGTAAATCAAAACACTCCCGCCCAATGCTATCCAAACATTACTAAACAGAAACCTGGCTCCCCAGAAACTAACACATGCACACGCAGTACAAATGATACAAGGATAAAGTGCTTTATTTAACTCTTGCAAATCACTCTTATACATATAAAATGCCGTCTGCACAATATATCCCGCCAGATAAGCAATAGCAGCCCCCTCATTTTTGAAGATGGGAATGAGTATCAAATCCCCAATGACGTTAACGATTAACGTTATCACAAATGCATGAAAGATCATCCTTAACCGCCCTTTTGCAAAATTGACGGTCCATAAAAAATTGGTGAGGTATTGCAGCGGAATACAAAGTGTCAGTATAAATATGGTGTGTACATTCACCAGTCCGTATTTGCCGTCGGTAATGCGGTCTATCACCGGTGCCCAGCATACGTTGATCAAAACAATGGTGAATGCTGCGATCACCATTTCCATGCGTGCAAGAAATTTTAGCTGATCGATATCCGGTTGATTGCCATCTTTAAATAAACGCGTAAACCACGGAATCAGCAAAGGAGCTATTGCAAGCAAAGGCATGGTAGATAACTCGAATACTTTATAGGCAAAACTGTACTCAGCAAGTTTTACTGCGGATAATACCAGGCCGATAAATATCCAATCAAATCGCGCTAGTGCAGAACTAATAACGGTAACACCAAATTGTGGCAACGATTCTTTTATCAAAGCGACATATTGATTTTTATTCCATTTGATGCTGACCGGGGCAGGAGCTTTTAACGTAAAAAGACAAGTGCCGACTATCAATTCCAAAACATCACCGCCTACAAATACAATGATTACCTTAGTCAATGTAATTTGATGCAGAAGAGCCAATACAATTAAGGCAACTGCCCGCACGGAATTGGAAACGACCGACATACCTGCCAGCAACTTAAACCGTTCTAATCCAATTGCCGATTGCTTAAAGGGCGTTGAAAAATAGATCATCAGCTTGCCTGCGCCGATAAATAATATCACGTCATAAACATTCAGGGAAGCGAAAAGAAATTGACCCAAAAACAAAAGCAGGTAAAATACAATACCTGTAATCAATACGTGGCACAAATAAATGGGCAGAATATTTTGAGGATTATCACCGGAAGCCAGTTTTCGCACGGTGATCTGGTCAATGCCAAATGAAAGAATATTAAATGCGGCCAGCATTACTGCAAATGCCAGGCTGATCTCGCCGAAGCTGTCTTTGTCCAGTCCTTTAGAAATGATATAAAAAATAATCAACCCGGCTAACTGGTTGATGATAAGCTGAAAGGTGTTTGCCGAAAGGTTTTTTATAAGCTTGTTTCTCATCAACAATTTTAATTGACTTATAACCCACCACTCACCATTCACCACTCACTACTAATACTCCACCACCAACTCATCCTTCACCTTCACTGTTCCCTCATAAATATATCCCGGCTGATCTTTTAGCAATTGGTATTTACGCCGGGTATGTTTCGATATCATCCGCGCAATATCCCAACCGGCTTTGCCATCCAGCACGCCTAAAAATACAATATAGTTTTTAATGAAGTGGAATATCGGGGCTATGTGCAGCTTCATAAACGTCGGCTTCTTATTGTTCATCAGGTATTTGCCCGCACTTAATTTGGCATAATAGTCGGCTTTGCTCATAAACTCAGCGGCATCTTTTACCGAGTAGTGATGCAAATGCCCGTTCAGCTTTTTTATGGTGGCATTTTTAGGAAGCAATAATGTTTCATGCACCGGTGATGCCGACCATTTTACTTTAGTGCGATTGAACAAACGGATATGATGGTCGCGGCCCCAACTACCGAAGTGTATTAATTTTTTGCCGTAGTACGATTTGAATTTGATATCATAAACAGTGCGGGGATCATTTAATGGCAATTCAAGTATGGCTATTGCTAATGCGGTATCAGCAATCTCATCTGCATCAATACTCAATATCCAATTATACTTAGCGCGGGCAATGCCTTTATTTTTATTAACTCCGTATCCATCCCAGCGGTCGTGATAAACCCTGCAGCCATACTTCAAAGCTATGGCTGCCGTGTTATCTGTACTGCCATTATCGGCAATAATAATATCATCAGAAATTAATTGAGCGGCTATAATACAGGAGGCGATCGTCTCAGCCTCGTTTTTAGTGATAATAACAACAGAAACAGGAGCCATAGATTGATATGCTTGGTAACAATATCACGGTTCGATAGAATGAATGGTTGCCTGATTGCTTAAATTTATGCGGTTGTAAAGCAATCAATATTGCTTATTTAAAAGTAATATCTTGATATTTTAAATTAATTTATTGATTTTCAATTATTTATAATTTTAATAATAACCGCAGGCAACCTTTATTGACCAAACGTCGTGTTACAGTCAGATAAGGATAAAATTTTACAACGCTAAAAGGTAACCGGATGGGCGAAGAAGAGTTACATCAACTGATCGGGGGCTGTATTAGGAAGGATAGGGGGAGTCAGAAAATGCTTTATAAGGCATTCTATGGCTTTTCCATGGGCATATGTTTGCGCTATGCCAACAACCGCGAAGAAGCCGCCGAAGTAATGAACCAGGGATTCTTCAAGGTATTCACCCGCATTGATACGTATGACACCACGCGCCCGTTTAAGGCCTGGCTTGGTAAGATCATGACCAATGTGTCCATCGATTATTACCGGGCTAACCTGAAGATGGCCTATGCCGAGGATCTGGACAAAGCCGAAAACATGACAGATGGTGAACTGCCCGACCGTAAGCTGAATTACGAGGACCTTTTAGCAATGATACAAAAGTTACCGAACGCTTATCGCACCGTATTTAACCTCTATGCCATAGAAGGGTATACACACGAGGAAATTGGCGACATGCTGGATATATCGTCCGGTACATCTAAATCAAACCTGCATAAGGCCAGGCAGAAACTAAAACAAATGATATTGGAGGCTGATAGTGTTGCCAACAATAGCAATTATAATAAAGGAATGGATTATTCAACAAGCGTAGCTATCAATAAGGTAGATGTGCATAATCTGTTTATCAGGAAAAATATTTAAACGGGATGGACACCGAAAAAGACGAAAACTTAGATAAGTTATTCAAAAAGGGGCTGGAAGACCCGGTTAGCGAACCTGCATTCAGAGAAGCGGACTGGGACGCTATGGAGCAAATGCTGGACGAGGGTAAAAAACGCCGCTCTGGCATCATTTATCTGCTGCCAATTATCAGCGGCGTTGCAGCCATATTGCTGATATTTTTAGGATACTTCTTCTTCAAAACCGATCAAACAAAACCGGAAAAGAAGAACCAGGTTGCTGCTACCAACTCAACTAAAAGCGAAGCTATTGATAAGGCGAAAAATAATACCGGTACAAACGGCGAACCTGCCCGACAAGTAGCAGATAGCGGCAAACAGCAAACAAAATCTGCTCAATACGCTGCAACCGGGCCCGCTCTGAAGAGTCGCACGGAAAGTGGCAAAACGTTCTTTCCCTTATCTTCGGGAAAGGTGCGCCCTAGTACCGGTAACTTAAATCCTGGTGTGAATAACAAGCAGGATTTAGCTGATAACGCGGCGAAAAATAATGCTAACGGGAAAACATCTTTGGGTACAGCTGATAACAATGTCAACCAGAAGAATGATGTTTTGGCGAACAACAGTAAAACAGTTACCGGAGACAAAACTACACCGATCACCACTGATGGGAAAACTTCACTGGGAACAGCAGATGGCAAAGCAAACCAAAAAGGCGATGTTTTAGCTGGTAATACAACAAAACCAGGCGACAAGACAACGCCTGCAGATGGCAAAACACAACTGGGAACAGCCGATGCAAACGCCGGTCAAAAAACTATTGCCGTTAATCCGACCAAGCAAAGTACAAGACCTGCTATTAACCGGAACCCTGGCAGCAGGCCAATATTTGCTCTTGGTGTTATTGCCTCTTCTGATTTTAACGGGGTTAATTCAGCATTCCAACAAACCAAGATCGGAGGTAACTTCGGCGCCACGTTCTCTGTAACATTCGCAAAAAAATGGACCATCAGTACAGGTGCACAGTATGATATCAAACCGTATCTGACCAACTTTGATAATTATCATACAGCATATAAGTTCCCGACAAACCCTACCAGTGTTCAGGCTGATTGCCGCATGCTGGATATACCGCTAAATGTGAATTACCAGGTGTATCGTCAAAGGGCTAATTCCATTACAATTGGTACTGGACTTTCATCCTACTTTATGCTGCGCGAGGATTACCAGTTCAATTATGGTAACGGAGATAGTGGATATGGGGGCAGCACGCCAAATGGCCCGTCGCATTATACAGTAATCAACAGAAACCGTAACATCTTAAGTGTATTGAATATCGATGCCACTTATACCCACCAAATCAATTCAAAATTCGGTGTAACAGTACAACCGTATACCAAAGTACCATTGTCTGATGTAGGTGCCAGCCAGGTAAGGCTGCAATCTACCGGCGTTGCTTTCGGTATAAACTGGAACATCAACGCATCTTCAAAACCAAAATAAAATGAAACACATCTTATTGTTTTTACTCGCCTGGACCACAATACACCAGGCGGGGCAGGATACCTATGTCTGCAAAAATGTGAAAGTCAACATGTATTCAAGCGCTCCGATAGAAGACATCGAGGCCAATTCTACTACTGGGGTATCGGTCTATAATTCGGGTACGGGCGAGCTTGAATTTAGTATACCTGTTCGCAGTCTTCATTTCCCCAAATCTTTAATGGAAGAACACTTTAACGAGAACTACATAGAAAGCGATAAGTTCCCAAAAGCTACATTTAAAGGAAAGATACAGGAACATGTTGACCTCACAAAAGATGGGTCATACCCGGTAACGGTTACCGGCGATTTCCAGGTTCACGGCGTTACACAAACTCGCACCATAACAGGCAACCTTAAGATAAGCGGCGGCGTAGTTACTATGACATCAGAATTTATGGTTAAGTGTGCCGATCATCATATCGATATTCCGCAAATTGTGTTTCATCACATTGCAGAGAGCATACGTATCCGGGTGTCGGCAACCTATACAGCATTAAAAAACAATAATCCCTCAAAATAATCAACCACCGTCATGAAAAGAATCTTTATAGCATTCACACTCCTTGCTCTCGCTACCGGACTTAAAGCGCAGCAAACAGACACGTCGAAAAAAGCCGGCGGAAAAACCTCGTCGACCGACTCACTCCTAAACTCAATGAGCAGTGACGATAAACACCAGGACGTTATCGGTGCATTCAAAGCAACACGTCTCATTTTATCGCCTACAACTACTACGGTAAAAAAGAACAACCTGAACTTTCTGGTTATTCACCGCTTTGGCGACATAGGTACGCCTACCGGCGGCGCCAGAACATTGTTCGGGCTTGATGCGGTTAATGATGTTTATATCGGCTTTGAATATGGCTTGTCTGATAACCTCAATGTTGATTTTGGAAGAAATACCATAGGGCAATTGATAGAAGTAGGATTAAAATATGCGGTGCTGCACCAGAAAATGGATGACAGCTCCCCCATTGCTATTACCTTTTTAGGTGAATACGGTGTAAGACCTTATGGCAGCTTTTCAAGTTATTCCGCCCGTAATTCGTATTTAGGACAGGCTATTATTTCACGAAAGTTTACTTCTGCATTGTCATTGCAGGTATCACCGATATATGTATATGATAACACAGCAATACCGGACATAGCCGGAAACGACAAAGGTTTCTTTGCATTATCAGGCGCATTGCGCTATAAGGTAACCAAACATATGAGCCTGGTTGTTGATTACGAACACCCGTTCTCCAGTTTCAGGACCGGAGCTAACGGATTCTCGGATCCGCTGGGTTTTGGTATCGAAGTGGAAACCGGCGGGCACGTCTTTACTTTGAATATCAGCAATGCAAGGGCCATATCAGAGATCAACTCATTGAGCAATACACAGGCCGATTATGGCAGAGGACAATTCCGTATTGGTTTTACCATATCAAGAATGTTCGATTTTAATCACCACGAAAAATGGAAGGATAATAAATAATTATGGAGCGTCAGGAATTTTTATCAAAATTGGGAATAGGTTTAGCGGCAGTCTGCGCGGGATGTTCTTTGGTGTCTTGCGGAGGTAAATCCAGCGATCCCGGGCCCGTGGTAGGCGGTGCCACACCACCTCCGGGTAAAGGCAGCGGCAATTTATTTACCGCCGATTTAAACACACAACTTGCCAATATCGGCGATTCGGTAGTACAGGGAGGCGTGATATTGGTCAGGATAGCCGCAGGTAACACAGCTGATGCTTTTACTGCTGTGCAGGTAGCCTGTACCCATCAGGGTACGGCTATCGGGTACAATAACGGTCAGGGTATATTTATTTGTCCAGCCCATGGCAGTGAGTTTAGTAAGACAGGTGCAGTAGTACAAGGACCTGCTGCTTTGCCTTTACAAAAATATACGGTAACTATCGCTGGGAGTACATTAACCGTATCTGCATAATATTTTGTTTGAATTGATTTGTTTAATGGCCGATGCTGGTCTTTAGATATGAGATGTGAGATTTGAGATATTTGGTCTCACATCTCATATCTCTTTTATGCAATCTGTTTGTGATCGTCGTAAAGCAAATCGTCACAAGTATAGTAGGATGCGTTTTCCCTTGTCACCACGTCCAGCGGAAGGTATTTTAGTGCTGGCACTTCCTTCTTAAATACCAGGTGATTTACCAATTGATGGATGCCCCAATACCCCTGTCCTTTAGGGTTTTGATTGATCAGGAAGCTGATGGCACCGCTGTTTAAGTAATTAATATTTTTCGGGAGCAAGTCGTATCCAACCAGCTTAATATGATCGATATTGCGATGTGCAAGGCAGGCTGCTATTTCGTATGATTTGGAAGTCGTCACATAAATGCACTTCAGATCTGGTTCGCTGTCTATGATCTGATACAATTGCTCTTCAAAGCCCGGCTGATCGGGGTGGCTTAATTCGGCCGTTATTACCTTGTGAGTTTGCCCGGGATCATTCGATAAGTAATAGTCCCGCAAACCTTCTTCTTTTTTAGCAAGGTGTGCCGCATTTTTTATCTCCTCATCAATATGCAGTATCAGGATGGTACATGGCTGCGGCTGTCCATAGTGGATTAGTCTCCCTGCCAGTAAACCGCTTTGATACGAATCCTGCCCCACATAGCATAAAGCCCCAGATTCGGCAATATGTGTGTTGAACAATACAAACGGGATATTTTTGTCCCGCCAGTCTTTGAAGAATGAAAGTGTATCGTGATAAAAAATAGGGGAGAGAAATATACCGTCAGGATTCGATTCCGTTAATTTTTTAACCTGCTCAACGTATGAGGATACTTCATACGGATTAAAGATATATTGATGAACATGAACGCCGTATTGTTTTACTGCATTTTCAGCCTTCTCGACACCTAATTGAGGCTCGCGCCAGTAATTATCACAGGCTGGGTCGGGGATAAGCGCTGCAATGTGATGAACCTTTTTTGATCCCAGTGCCCGGGCAATGAGGTTAGGCTCGTAATTCATTTCAGCTAATATATCCAGTACCCGCTTTTCTACATCAGGCGCTACACGGCCGCGGTTATGCAATACACGGTCGACCGTACCTGTAGAGACGCCTGCCTTTTGAGCAATGTCTTTTATCCTTACACTGGCTTTTTTCATAGAATGCAGGTGCTAAAAATAACCCTTTATTGAGATAAACTGCGCAATCAGCTGTAAAATAGTACTTATTCGTCAGTAAATTCTGATTATCTTAGTTGAAATAGATATAATATGAGCAAGGTTGCAAAGACTTCAAAACCATACGAGTTCAATGATTATCTTTTAACACAACCAGCCGAATTCAGGCCATGCTTAACAGAGCTTCGCAACCTGATTAAGTCGATAACACCAAACGCTGAAGAAGTGTTTAGCTACCAGGTGCATTGTTTTAAACAGATTTACATGCTGGTAGGTATCGGAACAACTAAGGAGTATTGCAGCCTGTATACGATGAGCAGTAAACTGGTTAAGCAGATAAAAGACGAATTGAAAGGTTACAAAATATCAGGTATGACCTTACACTTTAAGCCGGATGAGCCCCTGCCGGTTGACCTCATTACCAGGATAGTTTTGCTACGCCTGAAGGAGAACGAAATGATTGCGATGGGGAAGAAGAAAAACAAAAATGGGTAAGACGATCAACTCATCTTACCCATAATAAACTATTAGACTGTTTATTTACTGCTTCTTAATCTCCACGCGACGGTTTTTTACCCTACCGTCTTCGGTGCTGTTATCTGCAATCGGGTTGGCCTCGCCATAACCTTTGGTGGATAGGTTAGCGCCATTTACCCCTGTATTTACCAGGTAAGTTTTTACCGAATTGGCTCGGTCTATTGATAACTGCATGTTATGCTCGTCGGTACCTTCTGCAGATGCATAACCTTTCAGGATAAAAGTAGCTGAAGGATCTTTTTTCATTTCAGCTGCAGCTTTATCCAATATCGGATACGATTCTGTTTTCAATATCCCTGAGTCAAACTCAAACTGGATATTTACAAAGTTATAATCTGGCGGAGCAGGTGCTGGTGGCGGAGGAGCCGGAGTTTGTTGCGGTGGTGCAGATTGCTGCACCGGAGCCGGGGCCTCAGTTGGCGGCGGATTCTCAGCCGGTGGCGCTATTACTTTCTTTTTTGCTTTGCAGGCCGACATGGAAATGGCGGCAATCATGATGAGGACCAGGTAGAAATTTGATTTTAAAAATTTCATGTTTGAAGATGTTGGTTAAAATTGATTAAACGGCTTATGTTAAAGGTTATTGCCGAAGTTAAGTATCACTAAACACATTTAAACAAATTACTCCAAATATAGTTTGCTCTTTTCTGCGTAAAATGCAGTAGTTCAATTTGTAACCGTTGCTTCTTGCAAATTGTCATCATAATCCCGGACGATTTTATTGATCCTTGGTTGAAGAATCCAAATACCAATAAAATGAAACCATACCAGGAAAAATTCACCAACAAAATCGCCAAATGTAACTTCACGTTGTAATTCGACTGTTTTGATCGTTTTAGCGACAAAATAAATACAGTAAAAAATGCAGAACATGGAGAAAAAATGAATTGGAAAAAAGATCGCGAACATGCCAAATATCCAAACCGGCGGCTCGCTTCCTCCTTGCAGAAAAGCCAGGTTAGAACCAAAAACTAATCCCATAAATGCAATGATGCAGGAGATATAAACCAGGGGTATAAAGAAAAATATTTTGAACCGGGTCACTTTCATGTTAATTGTTGGCGGTATCATTTTTTGAAGCCCGATAGCAACCGACCAGAACCAGCCAAATAATCCGCCCATAAACAGCAGCATTATAATGGGAAAGAATTTGAAGAAACCAAACATCACCGTCGGGTCAATATTCCGGCTATTCATCAAGCTTGAAAAAATGGTGATCATCAATATGGCCTCAAACAGTATCGGTAAGCCAATAGTTACAAGAAAGATATGCCAGTGTTTGGCGCGTAAAAAAATGTTCATTTCAAATGTGATTTTTGGTTAAAGGATTAATTAAGTTTATCACTAAGATAATCCTTTAACCAGCAACTGCAATAATAATCGGCCTACTTTTTCGCAGGCGGAGTAAACCTGCGCATCTTCTCATCATATTCCCGGATCTTTACCATTCCTTAATCAGCACATCATCTACATAGTAGATTGATCAATAGATTGACTAAAAATTAGGTTTAAATTGAAAAAGTATTTCGGATAGAAGGGTATCTAAACTGCCAATTAAAAGTATAAAAACCAGCCGTTTGCGATGAATTAATATCTAATTAATCTTTTGAATATCAAAATGTTATGGTAGATTTATTTAACCAAATCAATTCAAACTCATTAAACCAATTACAATGAAAAAAATCCTGTATTTATTTGCAGCGATCGCATTGTTTGCGTCCTGCAAAAACGAAACAAAAACTGCCGATGCTTCTACCAAAAAGGACGCGGCAGACCTACCCTACAAACCTACTTACTCCTCGGCCTTCGTATTATCTGACAGTACAAAATATGTTCAGGAGACACTTCAATCATACAAAGACTGGGAGGATAATAAACTGAACAACGCCCCGGCCTATTTTGGCGATACCGTATCGATGGATTTTTCTGACGGGTCCAGGTACAAACTACGCCGCGATAGCATCGTTAAAGTCTTTCAGAAATACCGCGACAGTCTAAGCAGCTCGAAAATTGAAATGGCCGGCTGGCTTAATCTGCATGCGAGTGATAAAAACCAGGATTGGGTTTGTGTATGGTATAAACAAACCGATACTTACAAAACCGGAAAAGTCGATTCGGCATTTTATCAGGACAATAACCTGATTGCCAACGGTAAAATTGTCTACGTTATGAGTCAGCGCAGAAGCCTCGCTCCTCCAAAAAAATAAACAGTAAAAATAAGATGCGGGGGTGATATTAGCGCTTTAACCCGATAACATCGGCTCTCGCATCTCTCCGCCACGATTTTCCAAACTTCTTATCTAAAAAAGCGATCACTACGTTATTATATGCCTCACTGCATTTAATACTCTGTGGTGCATCGCCAAAATCGTGATATCTTATAGAATATTTCCTTTCAAAATTGTCCTCTTTAGGTGAGGATACCGGCGCTATGCCACCCGAAAGCAGCAGCATTGGTTTACCTTCTTTAATGTCCTTTTGAGCCTTTGCCGAGCCAAAACTGCAAGCAGATACGTTGACGATAAACGTATTTTCCGATTGTTTAGGCACGCTGAAGGGGGCGTCGACACCGAGCGCGCTGTTTACCAGCTTATACTTGCCTTTAGCGAGCCCTGTGATCTTGAAAAGACCCATACTATCGGTCACCCATCGTGATACAACTTTGCCATGGACATCTACTACAGCGAGGTGTGTAAATTTCAATAATTTCCCATCGCTCATAGAGCCTCTTACCGTATAGGTGGCTGAAGGTGTAGCAGTGGTAGTTGTTGTGGTAGTAGTTGTTGCAGTTGATGGGGTTGGTGCTTTTGGTTTTGTAACTGTTTTGGGTGCTGGTTTTGTTTGCCCATTAATATTAATAAGGGCGAACGGACACATAAACAGGATCAATACCATCAATCCCGTTTTCAACGAATAAGAAGTGGCTATCATTTAAGTGAAAATTACTTGTTTAGGGTAACGCATTTGCTTTTCACTATTTGAAACGCCAGTTTATCTGTCATTGTTTGCAGATAAACCAAATTACTCCAAATAAGTAACGACAGGTTTGATTAAGACGGAAATATGAGCAACGGTACACGAATATTGCCTGGAATATTATAAGGCATATCGTGACCCACTAATTCGTTAAAGTGGAACTTGTTGTTCACCAATACCAGCAGGTCGTTATTCATGCCGTTTACCAGCACATCAATAGCACGCGGAATATCTCTTTCCCTGATGTTGCTGAAATAAACATGTTCCTGGTTTGATCGTGTCAGCAATGTTTCAGAGAAAACAGTGCGGGCATAATTATCTTCCATGTATGGTAACCCTTTTGCCGATATATTGGCTATTAATATACTGGCATTTAAAGGTTTGGCCAGCTGGCTCAGGAACGATACGATCTCGCGCCGGCAAAAGCGCAGGTCGGTTGCATATACTATTTTTTCAAATGCTTTGTAGGGAAATTTCTCTGGGATCAGCATCACAGGGCAGCCTGATTTGGTAGAGCAGCTTAACGCCTCCGCTTCAATATGCATCAGATCATCCTCATCTTCTGATATTCCCCTGATCAGCATGCCCACATCGTAACGGCTCACTATGGATAATACGTGGTTGGGGGCATAATTTACGCCATCAATAAACTTAACAACGGGCAGCAGACCTGTTTCCCAGTTAAGTTTTGATTCCAGCTTCATTATCCAGCTGGTATTGTCCGTGGTAATTTCCGTTTCTTCCTCGTTAGCATGGGCAACTGCGAGCTCTTTAGCTACAGGATGCTCACGCTTATCAAAAGTGTTCCAAACATACAGGTTAGTGTTGGTTTTTCCGGCCAGGAGTAAGGCGAGTTCTGCGGCGTGCTCAGCCTCCGGAGAAAAATCATTGAATATCAAAATGTTTTTCATAGTACTTTGATTACAAGGAATTACCGGGGAACGATTAATAGTACAAAGCTAATCAAAAGCCCATCGGATATGATCTATTTTTTAATTATTATTTTATTAACTTTTTATCAACAATTACCATCAACAACCACGCCCAATACCTTTTGTTTTGTAATTTCTTAGTGATTTTGTATCATTGCATTATCAATTCGATAATAATACGGAGGTTTTCAAAGTCGTCTCATGGCTTCAATAGAAAACAAAGTGTTGATAACTAATGGATTGGGCCCCTTTCAGAACACTAAGGGTTTTATTTATATAAGTTCTTATATTTTCCTGTGGTGTAACGGTTAGCACCTCTGACTCTGACTCAGAAGATCGTGGTTCGAATCCATGCGGGAAAACTTCAGTAATGAAAAAAATGGCGTCATTAATAAAATGACGCCATTTTTACTTTTGTACCGGTGTTAAATGGCCGGATTTTGAGCCGCTATCGTTTCTGTTTCTTTCATCCTTACTTTTTTGGCACTTACCAGGAATGGCTTTTCAAATACTAAGAAAAACAGGTACGAGATAAATACCACTAAGGGAGTACCTATAATTATCAGAAAACTAGTCTTCCCTAATATGGACAGGTGCATACCTGCCAACATGTACTGCGTCATGAGCTGAAGCAGGAAGGGGTGAATAAGATACAAGCTGTAGGAAAATGTACCTATCAAAACCAACGGCTCCCAATACAAAAAATTCAACATGGAATTTTTCCTAATAGTTAAAGTATCGCTGATTGCGCACAGTACTAAAAATGCTGCTGAGATGATCCCGAAAAGAACGTCCTTACTTTGAATTACAATTAAATTATAAGTATTGGTTGACGTACTCCCATAGTCTCTTTCTGCCGGGATCACTTTATAAATAATACCTGCGGCGATAAAGATCAGGACTATAGTTAGTGTATTCAATCTGCCAAAAACAGTCCTGAAACACACAGCCAGATTATTACCTGAAAATGCCAGGTCGGCAGCAAGCATACCCAAAGTAAACAGGATGATAAACGGACTTATGCCCGACCTGAAAAGGTTAATGTTTGGATAGTAGGTTTTGGATACAAGTAACAGGGTAGAGATGGTTACCGTTGTAATGCATGCAAATAACAACGCACTGAACGGGCCTCTTTTTCGCCACAGCAATACAATGAACGGGAAGATCAGGTATAATCTGAATTCAACAGCAATTGACCATAGTGAATAACTGATTTTAGGTGAGGTCGATATAAAAAAATCATGAAAAAATAGCAAATGAGTTAAAAAGCCCTCGAAGGTAGCATTGATGGACATATCCCAGCTGCTGGAAGTTTTAATACCAATCAGAGTTGAAGCAAGCAGCAGGGAAATAGCTATAGTGGCGTAATAAGCAGGAACTATCCTAATAATACGCCGTTTGATAAAGGTAGTAATCCCACCCTTCAATTTGTAATTGTTCCGTATAACAGCCAGCATCAGGCTAAAGCCCGACAGTACAATGAACATATCTACAGCCAGGTGCCCGTCCGAGAATACTTTAAAAACCACCTGTTCAGCAGTGGATAAATTGTGTGGTTTAATAAAATAATATTGCAGCATGGCGTGGTGCATTACAACATAAAGCGCCGCAATTGCCCTTATGCTGTCCAGGTAGAGGAAGCGTTTCTTAGAATTAATTAATGACATTTTTAGGTTAGATAGATTTTATAATTCTGTTTGGGAACGGCTAGGAAATATCTGCCTGCATAATGCAGGATAATGCTGAAGACATTCTGTATTTAGATTGCCAACACATAATTGAGATGGGTACATCAATTGATAATTGATTATACCTTGGCTTGCGACAATAAGAGGATGCATGTGATGATTCAGTCAAGTAAATGATATTGCACTATTTACGTGACCAGACGTGCACCTGGTTGCCTTGGATCGGAACAAAAAGTTTCAGAGTTAAAAAGCCCCGCCGGATGCCCGGCGGAGATTTCTTTTTTGATCTGTGTTTATAGTTTAAGTGTTATTAGGCGTCTTGTTAAAATACCGCGTAATCGGCTTTATTATTTTTATCCATGTATTCTTTCAGCGTACCCATTCTTTCTTTAAAGTTGGCCACCATTTTATTGAATACCTTTGGATATAATGTTTTATATGAGCCGTGTTGTTTATCCATGCGTGCGTACAGGTCGGCAATAGTGAAACTTACTGCTCTTGAGTTGTTCTCAGATACATGCGACTCTTTGGTAACTACGATATCGTAGATTCGCACACGGTATTTACCGTCTTTGCAAATGATCTCGGTATTGTAGTTAACGTCCCATTTTAAAACGGCTACGCTTGGGAAAATGCTTTTGTAATCGCTTACTGTTAATTGACCTTTACCAACTATCTTACCTTCCTGTATGTCATCGTATTGAAACGCATCTTTAGCACCGGTAAAAACGTCTACAAAATAAGTTTTTGCTTTTTTGTAAAGCTGGTCTTTGGTGATGTTATTGTCAACGTCAACAACTTCCTGGAATTGATACTTGCCATCCACAACAGGGATCGAATCGAGCTGGATGCCGCCCTTGTTTTGTGCTTTCACAGTAACCGAAGCTACTGCTATTAGGGCGATCAGGAATAATCTTTTCATTTTGAGCTAATTGGGTTGATTGACAAGATGCAAATACCAAACCAAATAATAACTCAGAATTAAAAATGCCTTAATCTGCGCGAAATAAGGCATTTGCTTACATGTGAGGCTTTTCTCACCAAAATAAGCCTTGCCACAATGTGGGGTAAATCATTCCCGAAATGCGAAATGTTAATTGGGAGGAAAATGGGTGAGAGGGTCGGATAGACCTTGAAGACTCTCAAGGATAAAAAAGTATTTGTAAATTAAACCCGTTAAAGAATCCCAAAAGTATGGATAACCTAAACCCAATTCCAATCACAGTCAATACATGCCTCGATATTTTGCTGGGAGTAAGCGTTGGTGATGCCGTTGGCGTGCCGGTTGAATTTAAAAGTCGTGATGTGATCGAAAAGAGACCGGTTACAGATATGATCGGTTATGGCACTTACAATTTGCCACCGGGAACATTTAGCGACGACAGCTCATTAACTTTTTGCCTGGCAGAAGCGCTCATTTCCGGGTTTGATTTAAATACCATTGCCGATAATTTTATCAAATGGCTTCGCAAAAAGTATTGGACTGCGACCAATGTGGTTTTTGATGTTGGTATAACGACGCGAAACGCTATTGAAAGACTGATCAAAGGATTTGACCCCACAGTATCTGGCGAATTTGACGAAGAAAGCAATGGTAATGGTTCATTAATGCGGATATTGCCTTTGTTGTTATATATACGAGACAGGCCTATTGCAGAACGATACCAGCTTACCCGGCAAGTCTCATCAATTACCCATGGTCATGTGCGTTCTTCCATCGCTTGTTTCTACTACCTGGAATTTGCGCGAGGGCTATTACAAGGGACTGATAAATTCAATATTTACGAACAATTACAAACTGCTATTCCTAATTTCCTCGATGGGAAGTCAATCAATCCCCGCGAGAAGGATGTATTTCAAAGACTATTGACAGATCGCATTGATCTTATACCAAGGGAGAAAATCAGCAGCAGCGGTTATGTTGTAAGCACACTGCAAGCAAGCATATGGTGCCTGTTGACGACAGAGAGCTATAAAGAGGCCGTATTGAAAGCGGTTAATCTCGGCTCAGATACCGATACTACTGCGGCAGTAACAGGGGGCTTGGCAGGTTTATTATATGGACATGAAACCATTCCTACAAACTGGCTTAAGCAATTGGCACGGAAAGATGATATCGCAGATTTGGCATCAAGATTATATAATGCGCTGTGCTGATTCTATTTTCTGTTCGACTTTATGCAATTTCAAGATGCGCCAATTCATTGCCCAAATTCCGGATGCCATCTAGTACCTTCTTGATCTGCTTTTCAGATGGAGTCCTTTTGCCATTGATGTATTCAGATAATAAGCTTTTATGCATCCCGATCCGTGCTCCTAAGGCTGAGACGTTAATTTCAGGGTAAAACTCAAAGAAAGACGCTAAATCAAATTGTAATTCGATATTTTCAGATGTTATGTCTTTCTTTTTAAATTCTTCTGCATATAAATTATATGCCTCTACTATATTATCTTTTAATTGATTAAGATTATTACCTGTTGTTCCAATCACACCGTTCTTTTCTTCGCGGTATGCACTATATCCGGTAGTGGTCTTCTCTACGATAAACTTTAGTGATCCCATTTTATTTTTGTTTTTTTAGAAGTTCACCTCCGGAATAACCGGAACGCTCTAAGCTTAAGACCTATTTATACTCGCTCAGACGAGTTGAAGTAGGGGTTATTTTATTCCAGCTTGCATTTTGATTTTTTCTGCTAACCCTTTTCCCATTTCTTTGCTTCCATGATTCGGAAATATGATCGCTTGAGATTTGTCGCGATGTTTTAAAATGATATGGCTACCTGACTGCCTGTCTTCGTACCATCCGGCATTTTTAATTAGTCGCAGCAACTCGGAACATTTCATTTTTCCTTCTTTTATCTACTTTACTTCAAATGTAAACATAAGTTTACTTTTATGCAATAAAAAAGTGAAAAATAGTTTACCTTTTTACGTCTTTAGGTAGTCCGGATTTACCCTTTGGACTAAAAAGCAAGCAGATTTGCAATCCGCGAATAGTTCAAAAAACAAAAAGAGGAAGAAAACCCTTTCTCCCTCTTTCATTAATCCATATTTACAAATCCTTAGTTCTTATAAAAAAACTGCTCTTTAACAATCTTGCCATCTTCAACTTCATAAAGTGCGATTTCGCTCATCTGGTTGCGTCCACTGTTCTTGTAAGTGATATTCATTTCCATGGCAACGGCTATCAGGTTTCCGGTTACCATCGGGTCCGAAACATGTGCGCTGTGTATCTCCTCAACCGACTGATACCAATGGTTGTTTTTATCTATCACTGCGTCTTTACCTTCAGCTAATTCATGCGGAATGCCCGGTTGTTCGCGGCTTACAATGTTGTCCGCATAAAGCTCATTAATGGCGTCGATGTTTTTGCCTTCTCTGCAATATTGCACGAGTTTTTCAGCTACTTCATGTGTTGTCATGGTTGTCTGTATTTAATTGGTTTTTACAAAACTATACGATTGGCGGCGAGCCCGTCTGTCATTAACTTTAAGTTTTTATTATCAAAATAGTTTGTAAAAATTGTATTTAATCTTCCCGCTCGTTGGGCTGTCCTTTGCCGGTCATGATTAGATCATACAAACTCTTCTGAATATAAAAACTCCATGCATCGTGGCAGATATTATAACACTCATGACCCGGTACCAGGCCTTCATGTGTAAAACGTATCTCGGTTTTATTATCCTTTTCAGAAATCTCGAAAGTAGGTTTTGTTCCGATCCATTCACTTTGGTCATGCGTAAAATTGAAATAGTTTTCAAGCACCAGCCAAACTACTTTTTTGTTGGGTACAACTTCAACTAGTCTCATTTTGCAGTTGTGCAGATCCAATCTGCGATAGGTAAACTCATCGTTAAGCTGTTCTGTGCTGCCATCAATTTGCTGCGACCACCATCCGCGAACATTGTTGATGGCATTAAATGCTTCTTTGGGTGTTTTATCCACCAAAATTGTAGAAGTGAAACTTTGGTTACTCATGGTTTATAATGGTTAAAGTGTGATATGTCTATTCTTTAGCGATCAGGTTATGCAGGCTATTGGTGATATAGCCCGTCCACGCGTTGGAGCAGGCATCGTAACATTCGTTTTTAGGAATCAGCCCGTGATGGGTAAAACGAACTTCGGTCTTACCATCTTTTTCGGAAATATCAAAACTGATGCTGGTGCCGTTCCATTCGGTTTTATCCTCTACAAAATTCAGGCTGCTGTCGGTGATCAGCCAAACTACTTTTTTGCCCGGTATCATTTCCACCAGTTTATGTTTGCTGTAATGATAGGGTGGGTAACTATAAGTAAACTCATCGCCGAGCTTGTCGGTGCTACCTTCAATCTCTCCTGTCCACCAGCCACGCACG
>NZ_DATCRU010000066.1:0-41488 GCF_036568825.1 Mucilaginibacter sp.
CTATAGAGTGCCGTATCAATGCAGAGGATCCTTTTAATAACTTCCGTCCTGCACCTGGTAAGATCACTAATTTCCACTCTCCGGGTGGCCATGGTGTGAGGATTGATACACACGTGTATTCAGGATATGTAATTCCACCGAACTACGACTCAATGATCGCTAAAGTAATTTGCGTGGCGCAAACACGCGAAGAAGCTTTAAGCACCATGGAGCGCGCCTTGAGCGAATTTGTGATTGAAGGCATCAAAACCACCATACCTTTCCATTTAAAATTACTGCAGGACCCTAACTTCCGCGCCGGTAACTTTACCACTAAGTTTATGGAAACCTTTGAATTCACCAAATAAACAATCTTCGGTAATAAAATAAATCGTAAATAGCATTCTGAACATCGGAATGCTATTTTTGTACGGCAATGAGTAAAACAAGTGATAAGCTGATAAAGGCAATAAAGGATAAAAGCAAGAATCTGGAAGGCGAAATGTCCTTTTTTGACCATTTGGAAGAATTAAGGTGGCATTTGATCCGCTCGGCACTGGCCATTGTTGTATTTACCATTGTTGTTTTCGCTTTTTACAGCTGGATTTACGATAACATCATTATGGCGCCCAGCAAGTCCGACTTCTGGACTTTCAGGATGATGTGCGACCTTGGTAAATTCCTTCACCGTGATATGTGCCCCGGTAAGATCAATATCCAATTGATCAATACAGAAATGGCCGGTCAGTTTACCTTACAGATCGATTCATCTTTAATGATCGGTTTGGTATTGGGTATCCCTTATTTATTGTATGAGATCTGGCTGTTTGTTAAGCCCGCATTGCACGAGAAGGAAAGGAAAGCCGCCAGCGGGTTTGTTTTCTATGCTTCTATTTTATTTTTATGCGGTGTGATGTTCGGTTATTTTGTGATCACACCGGTGTCACTTAACTTCCTGGCAGGTTACACAGTAAGTTCCAGCATTCAGAATTTATTCTCTATAGATTCCTATATATCATCTGTTTCCACATTGACTATTGCAACAGGTTTGGTTTTTGAATTGCCTATATTGGTTTATATCCTTTCGAATTTGGGTATACTGACACCTAAATTTATGAAGGAAAGCCGCCGTTATGCAATTGTGATCATCCTGATCATTGCTGCGGTGGTAACACCAACTCCTGACATGCTGACGATGACTGTAGTTGCTATCCCATTATACTTATTATATGAATTGAGTATAGGCGTAGCCAGCGCTGTTCAGAAAAGAAAGAAAAAGCAGGCAGAAGAAGTGGATGCTGCATAATTCATAGCGCCTTTCTAACAAAATCTTTACCTTAGTCGCTTAAATTTTATAATAGATTTGAGTGATGAATAACACCCTGAAGATTGCGATTGGTGCAGACCATGCCGGCTTTGATTACAAAGAAGCGATTGCCAAATGGCTGAATACGGACAACCTGAAAGATTTTGGCACTTACTCGTCAGCATCAGCTGATTATCCTGACTTTGCTCACCCGGTTGCGTCTGCAGTAGAGAATGGCGAGTCTGATTTCGGCATACTGGTTTGCGGAAGCGCTAATGGCGTAGCCATTACAGCCAACAAGCACCAGGGCATCCGTGCAGCAATTTGCTGGAATGAAGAGCTGGCTTCGTTGGCCCGCAAGCATAACAATGCCAACATTGTGTGTATCCCTGCCCGTTTTATCTCGATAGAGGAAGCCGAAAACATCGTTAAGACTTTCCTTGCAACTGAATTTGAAGGCGGACGTCACGCCAACAGGGTGAACAAAATTGCGTGTTGAGGAGAAACTCTAAACGCTAAGTTCTAAATTCTAAATTGTTTAAAATAAAGTACCATTTCGAATCCGCAGAGTAAGCCTGTGTTGTGGCGCGGATGAGAAAACTTATACGACTGGCATAACGAACTTTGTATATTGTATAAGATTTCTCCTCACGCTACCGCTCTTGTCCTTCCCTGTTCGTCGAAATGACATATTTTATTATTTTGTTAAAATTTAAACACTCTTTAAGAAAAGAGCAACGAAGTCTCAATTATTAACTGAACATAAAAACTAACAATGAAAAAACTATCCTTATGCATGGCTGCGCTTTCGCTTACTGCGTGCGCCTATGCACAAAAAAACACCGGCGATCCGCAGAAGTATGCGAAATACATCAGCGCCGAAGATGCACGTAAACACCTGAGCATTTTAGCATCAGACGCTTTTGAAGGCCGCGAAACCGGCAAACCTGGTGCTGATAAAGCTGCCAATTACATTGCAGGTGAATTCAAAAAATTAGGCTTACAAGCTCCGGTTAATGGCTCTTACTTTTTGGATGTGCCTTTGACTGAAAACTCTACCAAAATTGCATTTTCAATTAATGGGCAAGACTTTGCAAATGGCAAAGATTTCGTTGCGTCACGAGGAGCAGCTTCTGACAAACCAGTAGACGCATCTGAAGTTGTGTTTATCGGCTATGGTACCGATGCCGAAATAGATAATACCGATCTTGCCAACAAAGTATTGTTATGGGTGAATGAGGATAAACCTGAAGCAGGAAAAACTCCAAATACCAGCTACCGTTTATCAAACGCACGTACCCAAATCGTAAAAAACCTCCAGAGCAAAAACCCTGCTTTGATATTGGCAGTGAACGGTGAAATCGCTAATGTGCTTAAACGATTAGGTGCCGGTGCAACCGCGCCTCGTTTATCCATCAAAGCAGATGCAGCTAAACCAGCAAGTACACAGGCTCCAGTTTTAAATACCACTCCTGCTGTTGCTGATCAAATCCTGAAATCAACTGGCAAGACTTATGATCAGATCAAAACGGGCGCTTCTCAAACTTTGAAAGCAGATATCAAACTAAACATCCATACCGATACTAAAGATGTAAAAGCGGTTGATGTATTAGGTTTCATGCCTGGCACCGACCTGAAAGACGAAGTGCTGGTTTTCTCAGCGCATTATGACCACATCGGTTTGGTTGCAGACCCGAACGCAAAGGATAAGGTAAACAATGGCGCTGACGACGATGGCTCAGGCACCACCGGCATACTGGAAATTGCACGTGCATTTTCAGAAGCTAAAAAAGCAGGACATGGTCCGCGCAGAAGCATTCTTTTCCTTGGTAACGTAGGAGAAGAAAAAGGGTTATTAGGCTCAGAGTACTATACTGATCATCCTGTGTTCCCATTAGCCAATACCATTACCGATCTGAATATCGATATGATCGGTCGTGTTGGTTATGATTACATCGGCAAGCCGGATTCAGCGAATTATGTATACACCATCGGTTCGGCTATGCTGAGCAAGGAATTGCATCAGATAAACGAAGACGCAGACAAAAAATATGTTAATATCGAACAGGATTATAAATACGACGATCCCAACGATCCGAACCGTTTCTACTACCGCTCGGACCACTACAATTTTGCTAAACACGGTGTACCGATCATCTTCTACTTTAACGGAGTTCATAATGATTACCACCAGCCTGGAGATGAAGTAAGTAAGATCAACTTCCCGCTACTGGCTAAGCGTGCAACGCTGGTTTATTATACCGGATGGGAACTTGCCAACAGGAATAAACGTCCTGTAGTTGATGCGCCCGCAAGCAAGTGAGTGGTTGATTAGTTAAGTGGTTGAATAGTTAAGTAATTACGACAATCACTCAACAGAATTGACTTAGTCATCATAAGTTAAAAAACTAAAAGGCATGCGAGATTTCTATATCTCGTATGCCTTTTTTCTTAACCAACTTACTTAATCAACCAATCAACTACTTAACCATTCAACTGCTCAACCAAAATCCTTACCTTAGCCGAATGGGACATATCGCAGAAGAGTTTTTGGTTGCCTCTGAGGATAAGGCGTTTGATATGGATCACCGCCGTATTATCAATTACAATATTGGTAAGTACGATGCGGCAGTTAACCGGGGTTTGTCACGCCTCATCAATCTCGAAAATACCAAGCGCAAAGGCCATGTGATCAAATGGAAGGTGATGGAAAACCTGGATAAATACCTTCCGGAGTTTGAATCAAATTTCCTGAAACGTGGTGGCAAAGTAATCTGGGCCAACGATGCCGAAGAAGCCAACCGCGAGATATTAAGTATCATCCAAAAAGCAGGTGCAAAAACCGTCGTGAAGTCCAAATCGATGGTGACCGAAGAACTTAAACTAAACGAGTTCCTTGAAAGTCATCATATCGAATCCCTCGAAACCGATTTAGGCGAATATATAGTACAGTTATTGGGTCAGCGACCATATCATATCGTTACCCCTGCAATGCATCTTTCTAAAGAGGATATTGCAAAACTATTCAACGAGCGTTTTGGTACACCGATAGATGCTACTCCTGAACAGCTGACCCTAAAAGCCCGTGAGCTTCTTCGCGAAAAATACGTTCGTGCAGATGTAGGCATCACCGGCGCCAACTTTATTATAGCCGACACCGGCAGCATTGCCATTAGTGAAAACGAAGGTAACGCTCGTTTGAGCGTTAGTTTTCCCAAGATACATATTGCTGTGGTTGGCATCGAAAAAATGATCCCATCTATAGCCGATCTGGATACATTCTGGCCGATGCTGGCAACTCACGGAACAGGTCAGAATATGACGGTGTACAACACTATTCTGAGCGGCCCCCGCCAACCCAATGAAACAGATGGACCGGAGGAAATGTATGTGGTATTATTGGACAACGGTCGTACTAATTTACTTGCTCAGAAAGATCAGCGACAAGGATTATACTGCATCCGTTGCGGCGCTTGTCTGAATGCCTGCCCGGTTTATAAGAATATCGGCGGACATACTTATGAGACCACTTACAGCGGACCAATAGGCTCTATTATTACTCCGCACATGAAGGGTATGGAAGACTTTAAGCATCTCAGTTATGCATCCAGTCTATGTGGTAAATGTACGGAAGTATGCCCGGTGAAGATCGACATCCACAAAATGCTGCTGCTCAATCGCCGTGATGCGGTGAAAGAAGGTATTGTCACCAAAAAAGAAAAATGGGGATGGGCCATCTGGCAAAAAGGCATGCTAAGCCGCAAACTAACTGACTTTTTCAGCGGTAAAACCAAAAATAGGTTAATGAGTCTATTCTTCAAGAAAACCTGGGGTCACCTTCGCGAAATGCCAAAAGTTGCCGATAAATCATTCAGCAAAATGTGGCAGGAACGTAGTAAAGAGGAGTCTTAAGTCTAAAGTCGATAGTCATAAGTTGACTTTTGACTCAGAACTTAAGACTTTCGACTTAAATTAATGTTTATTCCCGAATCCAAATTCCTTATATGTATTCGGCATCTCATTACTGCTTGTAAAACCGAAGGTGTAAGTACTCATCCAGGTTTCAAAATCGGCTCCCTTTTCTTTAGATGGTTCGGTGTATACGGCGCGTAAAAGGTAAATGCCCTCCCGGCTTAGCTTAAAGTATATCTGCCCCTCTTTATCAGATGATAGTTTTTGTGCAAACACATCTTTGCCTTTGAGAGTTCTGATGTAGAATAGCACAACTACATTGGGTACAGGTTTTCCTTTTAATCGTACCTGCGCGATAATATCCGCACCGTAGTTGCCTTTATAAGGGTTATCTTTCAGCACGATCTCAAACTCATCATTCAATGGTTTATCAAATCCGTTCGGACTATTTTTTTCAACCTCAACAAGTGATTTCAGGTACCAGGTATATTTCTCGCGGAAGCTATCCTTGCTGCCATTTTTTGCTTTTTCAGCATATTGCGTATAACCCTCATCTTCAAGTAGCTTGATAAAATCGTCTGCTTCTATATCGTCAGTGACCGATTTTCTGACCATGTGGATAGTTTGAAGATCTTCAGCCTCCATCGGCATGGAAATGATAGGCGATGCACTATCCTTTGCCACGGTTAGCAAATCGGTTTCTTTTTTACCATTTTGGATGCCAAATTTTGCTGTTTTTGATGCTTCGTATTTCAGTTCATCGGTCATCGAAAATTGATTAGCCCGGATTAAGTGCAAGTTGAGTTTGTCTCCTTTATGTATAACAAAGTTTTCAGGCAGCAGGACATAATCCTCCTGGGCAGAAGCTTTGGTTACGATGAGCGAAAAGATGCAGAGAAGAAAAATATAAGTATGTTTCATATGGTTAAGATAGAAATCATGTAAACATACAAAGTTTTAAAAACTTCAGTAGTTTAGCTTTATGGTTTTTGATCGTAAAAACGTCAATAATGACAAATTAGTCTCATTTTATAAAGCTTTATTATGGCCGAGACTAATTGAAGAAAAAATGCTGATCCTGCTGAGACAGGGCCGCATCGGCAAATGGTTCTCTGGGATCGGCCAGGAAGCCATTGCCGTGGGCAGTACGCTGGCCATGCAGCCCTATGAATATATCCTGCCTATGCACCGTAATCTTGGCGTATTTACTACGAGAGATATTCCGCTTTCAAGACTGATGGCGCAATGGCAGGGAAAAGCCTCAGGCTTTACAAAAGGGCGTGATCGCTCCTTTCACTTCGGTACGCAGGAATATAAAATTATCGGAATGATATCTCACCTGGGGCCGCAGATGGCTTTAGCTGATGGCATAGCCTTGGCTGATGTGCTAAGCAAAAAGCATCGGGCAACATTAGTTTTTACAGGCGAAGGAGGCACCAGCGAAGGCGATTTTCATGAAGCGCTGAATGTGGCTTCTGTTTGGAACTTACCGGTGATATTCCTGATCGAAAATAATGGTTATGGATTATCTACGCCGGTTAACGAGCAGTACAAATGTGAGCGATTGAGCGACCGCGCAATAGGTTATGGTATTGAAGGGCGTACGATAGATGGCAACAATATCCTGGAAGTTTATCATACAATTAATGAGATCGCAACCGATATCCGCCAAAATCCGAGACCTGTTTTGCTGGAATGTATGACCTTCCGCATGCGTGGCCACGAAGAAGCATCGGGAACCAAATATGTGCCCCAGCATTTGTTTGACGAATGGAAAGAGAAAGACCCGATAAGCAATTTTGAGAAGTTTTTATTAGACGAGGGTGTGCTGACTCATGAATCAATACAAGTGATCAAAGGCGGATTTACCACGATGATCGATATCGAAATTGAAAAGGTATTTAGTGAACCGGATATAATTCCCGATGCAGAAACTGAGCTCAGGGATATGTATAAACCTTATAACTTTTCAACCTTACAACCTTCCATCACCAAAACAAACAAAAGATATATTGACGCTATAAGCGATGCCCTGCGCCAGGGGATGCAAAAGTTTGATAAGCTGGTGTTGATGGGACAGGATATTGCTGAGTATGGTGGTGCATTTAAGATTACGCAAGGCTTTGTAGAAGAATTTGGTCATGAAAGAGTACGCAATACACCTATTTGTGAATCGGGAATTGTGGGCGCTGCCATGGGCTTATCAATCAATGGTTATAAATCGGTTGTCGAAATGCAGTTTGCAGATTTTGTAACCTGCGCCTTTAACCAGGTTATAAACAACCTGGCAAAAACCCACTACCGCTGGGGAGAGAATGTAGATGTGGTGGTCCGCATGCCTACTGGAGCCGGGACGGGTGCCGGTCCATTTCATTCACAAAGTAATGAAGCATGGTTTACTAAGACTCCCGGGCTGAAAGTGGTTTGCCCTGCATTTCCATCGGACGCAAAAGGCTTATTATTAGCTGCTATTGAAGACCCTAACCCGGTGATCTATTTCGAGCATAAATATTTATACCGCAGTATCAGCGAGGATATAGCTGATGAGCCTTATACAATTGAGATAGGTAAAGCACGAATAGTCAAGGAAGGTAAACAAGCAAGTATTATTACCTATGGATTAGGCGTTCATTGGGCATTAGATTATGCAAAAGCTCATCCCGATGAATCAATTGAAATTGTTGATTTGCGCTCATTGCAACCATGGGATAAAGAAGCAGTTGAAAACAGTGTAAAAAAGACCGGTCGTGTTTTGATATTACATGAGGATACTTTAACCAACGGCTTTGGTGGCGAAATAGCTGCCCACCTTGCTGAGCATTGCTTCAACTATATTGATGCACCTGTTATGCGCTGCGCCAGCCTGGATACTGCCATACCAATGAATAAAGCACTAGAAGACCAATTTCTGGCGAAAGCGAGGCTGGAGGAAATGATGGAGAAATTAATTAGTTACTAATGCCAAATTTATATATCATCGCAGGATGTAATGGTGCTGGCAAAACGACGGCATCACTGAGCTTTTTACCAGATATGTTGAACTGCTATGAATTCGTTAATGCCGATTCTATAGCGGCGGGCCTTTCCCCGCTTCAACCAGAAAAAGTAGCTTTTGAGGCAGGAAGGATAATGTTGGACAGGATAAAGAAGCTGATTAATGATCAGGTCGATTTTGCTTTTGAAACGACATTATCTACCAAAAGCTACGCCTCTTTGATTAGACTAGCTAAGATAAACAATTATAAAGTATGGTTATTATTCTTTTGGTTACCAAGTCCTGAAATGGCGATTGAACGAGTTAAATCAAGAGTGCAGAATGGTGGCCATTCTATTCCTGAAGATGTAATCATAAGAAGGTACCATAGGGGAATAAACAATCTGGTTAATATATATTTTCAATTATCCGATAATTGGTTTGTGCTTGACAATTCCACCTCGCAATCTCAATTAGTAGTTGAAGGCCATAACGAAGTTGTATATCAGGTAATTAATAGCGAAATTTGGACTATAATTAATAAAATCAGCCATGAGCACAAATGATTCGAATTATATAGAGATTCGCAATAAAATAATAGAAGGCTCTCGTCTTGCTGTAAAAAAGCTTATTCAGGAGCGTAAAAAGATTAACGGTGATTTAGTTATTATGGTAAAGGGCAAAATAACCCACGTACCCGCAAAAGACCTTTAAGCCTCCACCAACTCCACCTCCGCTATAGGACTAAATAAATACACCCGCTTAGTTTTTAACTCGGTACATTTATAGCGTTTACGCAGTTTCTCTTCCTTCCTGAATACGCGGCCATTTTTTAACTTAAACAGGGAATGCATTGGTATTTTATCAACTGTGAGATGTGTCTCCGGCTTTGGAGCATCATATAAGCGCAATGATTTATACAAATGCAGATCCGTACAGCTTGATGCAGCTGGGTTGTTCAGATATTTTACTATTGCATGTTTTACATCAGGAGGAAATATTTCCTTCTCAAAAAACGGCTGCATCATTTTTTTGAAATTGGCTTTCCATTCCGTGCCGTGCGGCTTGGCTTTGTGCTTGTGCTCGTTCCAGGTATGCAGGTGTGCAAACTCATGAACGGTGGTCACCAGGAACGCATAAACATTCAGATCATAATTTACGGAGATACGGTGTCCCTTTCCGCCATGTGGCGGGCGGTAATCACCAAACTTACTGTTCCGGTTGCGGGAAATCTTAAACTCACATTGAAAGTAATCGATCCAGCGGGCTATCAGCGGCGCCGCCCGTGGAGGGAGATATCTTTCTAAAACTTTTACCTTATCCAATTTTACCTCTTTTCAAAAATACTATTTTGAGGTGAAAGGTTAAAGGCGAAGGGTCAAAGGTTTGTTTTAGTGAGAATTAAAGGCCTTTTACCTTTCAGCTTTCGCCTTTAACCTTTTACCTCAATAAATGGTAGGTAATAAAACTTACAATGTAAGCCAGCCCGGTCATATAAACGAACTGCGAAGCCGGCCAACGCCAGTTCTTCGTCTCGCGGTATACTACGGCCATGGTGCTGGCGCATTGCATGGCAAAGGCGTAAAACATCATGAGTGAGAAAGCAACAGCCACAGTAAATACAGGCTGCCCGTCAGGATTTTTGGCAGTGGCCATTTTTTGCTGAACCGATTCCATCTTCTCGGCATCACCTTCCACGCTGTAAATAGTTGCCATGGTACCTACAAACACTTCTCGGGCAGCAAAGGAAGTAATGAGTGCAATGCCGATCTTCCAGTCGAAGCCGAGGGGCTTAATCACAGGCTCAATAGCATGGCCCAACACACCTGCGTATGAGTTTTCCAGCTTTTCGGAAGCAACCGCATGATGCAGATCGTCTGCGTTCATATGCCGGGAATATTGTGGTTGCTTGTATTTTTGCTCGATCCTTTCAAAGCGATTTCCTGGACCATAAGATGCCAGTACCCAAAGGATAACCGATACCGCTACTATCACTTTACCAGCCTGCAATACGAAGGCCTTTGCACGATTGTACATATCCTGTCCAACATTCTTCCAGCGCGGCATACGATAAACTGGCAATTCCATTATAAAGTAACCACGCTCACGCGATTTCAATAAAAATTTCATCACAAAAGCCACGGTAATAGCAGATACCAAACTGAACAAGTACATGCCAGTCAATACTAATCCCTGCAAATTAAATATCCACCATATATTGCGATTGGGAACAACCAAAGCAATTAGCAGCGTATAGATCGGCAAACGTGCAGAGCAGGTCACCAATGGCGTCACCATAATGGTGATCATTCTGTCCTTCCAGTTCTCAATCGTACGCGTACTCATGATTGACGGAACGGCACAGGCAAAACCACCGATAAGCGGCACTACCGATTTACCATTTAGCCCCACCTTCCGCATCAACCTGTCCATCATAAAAGTGACGCGTGACATATAGCCGGTATCTTCCAATATGGAGATGAACCCAAAAAGAATAGCGATTTGCGGTATAAAAACCATCACCCCGCTTAACCCGCCCAGCACACCATCAACCACCAGGCTTACTAGTGGCCCCGCAGGTAAAACCCGGTGCAATGACGACTGCAGCCATACAAAGAAATCACCAATCAATTCCATCGGGTAGGCCGACCATGCAAATATCGATTGAAAAATAAACAGCAGGATGGCGAAAAATATAACGAAACCGAAAACCCGGTGAGTTAATATCTTATCAATTTTATTGCTGATATTTTCTTCCTGTGCAGTTTCATTTTTCTTTACCGTATCATACAGCAGATCATTAATGAAGCTGTATCGTGCTATGGTTTCTGTAGCTTGTGCTTTTTGTGAATGGAAACTGAATTCCTGCTCCAGTTCTTCAATACGGTCGCTTTGTGTGGGACTTAAGAATTTAAGTGTCTCATGCTGATGCGCCAATTGCAGAGCATAATACGGGTTCTCCACCTCGATCTCTTTGCCGATCTGTGCGATGAGTTGGGGGGCGAGGGATTCTACATCAATCGTATCCTCTTGTAGGGCTACCTTATTAGCATAATTTATAGCAGATTTAAGCTGATCGATACCCTCGATTTTTCTTGCCGAGATCGGGACTACAGGTACGCCCAATTTTTGCGCAAATGCATTGACATCAATAGTAATACCCGACTTTTTAGCCAGGTCCATCATGTTCAAAGCAACTATTACGGGCAGCTTCAGGTCGGCAACCTGGGTATAGAGTAATAAATTTCTTTTTAGGTTGGAGGCATCAAGAATAACCACTACCAAATCAGGACGCAGCGGATTGGCCTTATCAGCCAAAACAGAGAACACAATAGATTCGTCCCTGCTTTTAGGATAAAGACTGTAAGTGCCGGGAAGATCTATTATTTCAGCACGGCGGCCGTCAGGCAGATCACAAAAACCTGTCTTTTTATCAACAGTTACACCCGGAAAGTTTCCGATTTTTTGATTGAGCCCGGTTAAAACATTGAAGAGCGTTGATTTACCGGTATTTGGATTTCCTACAAGCGCTACTTTTATATCAGCATCCACTTGTTAAAAATTACTGCAGGATAATAGTTGAAGCTTCTTTTCTGCGCAGACTTAATTGATAACCAGAAACATGAATAGCAATTGGGTCGCCAAGAGGGGCAACGCGCGAAACGGTGATCTGCTCGCCCGGTAAACATCCCATCTCCATCAACTTCACCGACATTTCCAGGTCGGTAAACTCCTTAACTATTCCTGTTTCTCCTACTTCAAGTTGTGAAAGCTTCATGTTCTTAATACTTAAACTGAACAAATGTAAATCTTATTTAAATTAAATCCAAATAAGGACAAAATAAATGAGAATATGATATTATCCTGATTTTTTAGCCGGTTAAGAAATGTTGTTGATGGATTTAGTGTGGGCTTTCACTTTGCCGAAATGCGGGCATCCGCAGTCTTTTTTAAAGATGCCGCATGATGAAAGGCTTGCTGCCGCTATCAGAATAACCAGGTATTTAACTTTTTTCATAATTTTTTGCCCTGTCAATTGTCATCACTCCTAAAATAGCCATACAGGCACCTGTTGCATCGGCAAAAAGATCGGGCCATTCGCCGCTTCGCCAGGTAAATATGGTCAGTTGTAATAACTCAATCAGACCGCCAAATACTATGGAAATAAAAGTAACGATTGCTGCGGTCTTATACGATATCAGCCGGCCATTTTGTTGCCTGATAATACCATTGCACCATAAAATTACCAGCAAGAAAAAGAACCCGCAGTGTACCAGTTTGTCAAACCCCGGAAAGAATAATGGCTCGTGCGTTATATTGTCTCCAATTTTGATGGAGCACATCACTAAAACAAATAAGGCCCACAAAACAGTGGGCCTTTGATATTTAGAAAATTTCATCATTCAATCAGGCGCCAACCAAAGCTTTGTAAGCATCAGCCGAAAGCAGGCCGTCAATTTCAGAAGCATCTTTAACGGTGATCTTTACCATCCAGCCTTCGCCGTATGGATCAGAGTTTACCAGTTCGGGCTGGCTGTCAAGCGCAGGATTAGTGCCGTCAACGGTACCGGTAAGCGGCATGAACAGATCAGATACTGTTTTTACTGCTTCAACAGTCCCAAAAACTTCTTCCTTGTGTACTTCTTTTCCTTTTGTAGGAATGTCGACATAAACGATGTCGCCCAATTCGCCCTGGGCAAACTCAGTGATACCGATGTAGGCTTCGCTGCCTTCAATTCTTACCCACTCGTGGTCTTTGGTGTATTTTAATTCAGCCGGGAAATTCATATTGATCTGTTTTTATGTGGTTCAAAAATAAAAAAACTTTTAAATAACCTGATTTAATTCTGCTTATATCGGTCACCTAAAAAACCTAATATAAACCATTCCCGTTTAAGGCTAAATAATGAGAATGAAGAGATTATCTACCGCCATAATTATTACGCTTGTTATAATGGGTTTGCATGCCTGCAAAAGCAGCAGTCAAAAAGAAAAAGTAGCTACCGATACCTTTTTGAACGACGTAAAGGATACTGTATCAACTGCAAATACCAGCGCGCCTCAGCCATCGCAACCGGCGGATAAGGAGCATGATGTTCACCCGGTTACTTTAACGCCTACTGTAAGCGCTAAAGATGTTGAATTTGCCTCAGCGGTTACCAATAATGCTTTGAACAAGGTGAACACCGGCAAAATGGCTTTGGAAAAATCAACCAACAACCGAGTAAAAAATTTCGCCACGATGCTGGTAAACGATCATACCAAACTGGGTGATGAGTTGAGCCTGATCGCAAAAGATAAAAAGATAACCCTTCCGCCAATATCGGGCATGGCCGAAATGCACCAGGCTAACCGATTGGCGATGAAACAGGGCAACGATTTTGATAAAGCCTATATGGATGCCATGATACTGGACGAAAAAAAGGCGCTTGATATTTGCGAAACCGGATCGAAAACCTGCAAAGATGCTTCATTGAAAGCTTTTGCAGTTAAGTCAATGCCTGTATTAAGAATGCACCTCGACTCGGCGCAGGCTATACGGAATAGCATACAATAAAGAAATCCAGATATTAGAATGGCTCTGTGATCTTTGTGCCTTCCCTGTGAACCTTGTGGTTTAATTTTTACCGCAGAGATCGCAATGGTTTCACAGGGGCCACAAAGATTAATATTAATTATCCAAGGCAGATTTCTCACACAACCTTTTTGTATAAAGCCTGATAAAACAATACTTTTAGGTTGTAGAACAAAAGCCTTTCCGATGAAAAAACTTTACCTGTCGCTATTTCTTCTTATCAGCCTGTTTCAAATCGCCAATGCCCAAAAAGCCGAGGATTTTGAATCAAAAACCAAGGGCCTGAAAAAATATTCCGGCTATTTTAATTTTTATTGGAATGATAAAACCGGGCAAGTCTTATTGGAGATCAATCGCTTTAACGATGAGTTTTTGTATGTAAGCTCCTTGCCTGCCGGAGTTGGTTCAAATGATTTGGGAATGGATCGCGGGCAGATCGGTGACAGCCGCATTGTAAAGTTTATAAGAGTAGGTAACAAGGTTCTGCTGGTACAGCCTAATTACAGTTACCGCGCAATAAGCAATAATGCTGATGAGCGCAAATCAGTAGAAGAAGCCTTCGCGCAATCCGTTATCTGGGGATTTACTGCCGAAGCACAGGATGACGACAAGGTACTGGTCGATTTTACGCCGTTTCTGCTTCGCGACAGTCATAATGTGGCCCGAAAGTTGGGCAATAGCAACCAGGGAAATTATCATGCAGATGATACCCGTTCGGCTATTTATTTGCCAAATACCAAAAGCTTTCCGGATAATACGGAGTTTGAGGCAATCATCACTCTCGCGGGAAACGGAACCGGCACAGAGATCAGTTCGGTAACACCTAATCCGGATTTTGTGACGGTGAGAATGCACCAGTCCTTTATACGTTTGCCGGATAATAAGTATAAGCCACGCAAGTTTGATCCCCGATCAGGATTATATGATGTGGAGTATATGGACTATGCCACACCAATTGATCAACCTATAATGAAACGGTTGTTGACCCGGCATCGCCTCGAAAAGAAGGACCCTTCAGCAGCAATGAGCGAACCTGTGAAACCAATTATTTACTATGTCGATCGCGGCGCTCCAGAGCCTGTGCGCAGCGCTTTGATTGAAGGTGCTTCCTGGTGGAACCAGGCTTTTGAGGCAGCGGGCTATAAAGACGCCTTCCAGGTGAAATTACTACCAGAAGATGCTGACCCGATGGATATTCGTTATAACGTGATCCAGTGGGTGCATCGGTCGACCAGGGGTTGGTCATATGGCGAGTCGATTAATGACCCACGTACGGGGGAAATTATAAAAGGACAGGTTTCATTAGGTTCCCTGCGTGACAGGCAGGATTTCCTGATAGCAGAAGGCTTGCTTCAACCTTATGAAGATGGTAAACCTGTAAGCGATAAAATGATGAAGATGGCATTGGCGCGTTTGCGTCAGCTGGCAGCACATGAGGTTGGACACACATTGGGTTTTCAGCATAATTTTGCGGCCAGCGTGAATAACCGCGCATCAGTAATGGATTATCCGCCGCCTGTATTTACGTTGGGTACCGATGGAACTATCGACCTGAGTAATGCCTATACCACCAGTATTGGCGCCTGGGATAAACGGACAGTATTATACGGCTATCAGGATTTCCCTGCCGGAACTGACGAAGATAAGGCATTAAAAGATATCATGACTGAGACATTGAAGGAAGGCTTTCTGTATATATCTGATGAAGATGCCCGTCCTGCAGGAAGTGCTCATCCGCAGGCCCATCTTTGGGATGCAGGAACCAATGCTGCTGATGAACTGAACCGTTTGATGGTGATAAGGAAACATGTGATCGACAACTTTTCTGAAAAAGCGATCAGGCAGGATGCGCCGATGGCTGCCATTGAAGAAGTGCTGGTGCCGATGTACCTGATGCATCGTTACCAGGTAGAGGCCACTTCCAAAATGCTAGGGGGTTTGTATTATACTTTCGCGCTGAAAAATGACGGACAAACCATCACCAAATTTGTTCCTCCTGCCGAGCAATGGAAGGCTTTTGATGCATTGATGAGCACGATCTCACCGGATGCGTTGGCATTGCCGGAAAAACTAATTGAAAAAATACCACCACGGCCAATAGGCTATCCTCGAACCAGGGAGACATTTAAATCGAGAACAGGATTGACCTTTGATCCGCTTTCGGCAGCAGAATCAGCAGCAAGTAATACATTGACATTTATGCTTCAATCGCAACGGGCTGCACGTTTGGTAGAATATCATTCAAGGGATAATACGCAACCGGGACTTGACGCAGTTCTGACTAAACTGCTCGGAAGAACATGGAAGGCTCCGCAACAAGCAGGTTATAAAGGAGAAATACAACGGTTGGTAAACAATCTAATCCTGAAACAGCTATTGGAGTTGGCTGCAAATACCAGCGCTCCGGAAAATGTTCGTGGGATTGCGTTGCTGCAAATAAGTGAATTAAAGGTCTGGATGAATAAAGCTATGCCGATAGCTGGAAATGATCAGAAAGCAAACCTGTTATTCGGTTTATCACAAATCAAAGAATTTGAAAATAATCCCGACAAATTTAAACCGGCCGAAACATTAAACATGCCTGATGGTTCGCCAATTGGGATGGAGGAGTATTAAGAATAAAAATGAAACCACTTGTCATTGCGATGAACGGCCTGAGGGGTGAAGAAGCAATCGCAAACTATGCATATCCGCCCTGTATAGCATGCGATTGCTTCGTTGCGCAGCACACACCGTCCGCCTTGCGCCTCGCAATGACATGTTGGCCAATTGCTAAATAAATTCTATGCAATCACCTATAAAAACCGGCCTGATGGCCTACGGAATGTCCGGCAGAGTATTCCATGCACCGTTTATTTATGCGCATCCCGGCTTTGAATTGAGCACAGTTGTGGAGCGTCATGAAAAGAAAATGGCGGAACGTTATCCGGGTATAACTAGCTATGATCAAACCGAGGACTTGTTGAATGATCAACAGGTCGAACTGATTATCGTCAACACACCTAATAATACACATTTCGATCTGGCTAAAAGATCATTGCAGGTTGGTAAGCACGTACTGGTCGAAAAACCCATTGCAGCAACTGTAGCCGAAGTAAAGGAATTATACGATCTGGCAAGGGAAGTCGGTAAGCATTTGATGGTTTATCAAAATCGTCGCTGGGACAGTGACTTTTTATCCGTTAAAGAAGCTATTGAAAGTGGCCGACTGGGGCAATTGATCGAGGTGCATTTCCGGTTCGACAGGTATAAAATGACCTTGAGTCCAAAGCAATTTAAGGAGACCAAAAGTATGGCTCCAAATGGTTTGGCTTATGACCTCGGTCCACACCTTATAGATCAGGCGATCAGTCTTTTTGGGCGACCTTTAAAGTTTACCAAAACTACAGCTACTTATCGCGAAGATTCACAGGTGGATGATTACTTTCATTTTCATCTGTCGTATCCTAATCAATTGAATGTCTACCTTACATCAGGCTTGCTTATTGCTCAGCCTACACCTTCATTCGTGGTACATGGCACCTTGGGTAGCTATATTAAAGATCGGGTAGATGTGCAAGAAGCACAACTGGATAAGGGCATTCCGCCTACTGACCTTGCTTATGGATTAGAGTCTGAAGACAGTGAAGGCAAACTGGTAACTTTTGACGAGAACAATCAAAAGAAAATCGAATTCATTCCGTCCTACCAGGGCCAATATATTCAACTATTTGAGGCTGTATATCAGACTATTCGCAATGGTGCGTTATATCCTATAACTGAGGAGCACATTGCGTGGCAGATAGAATTACTTGAAGCGAATGGCTGAATTTTTGTAAATTTATAGCAACATCAACCCTCTGAACTATAAAAACAGTACATTTATCTCCATAATGAAGAAATTAGTTTTATTATTAAGCCTGATCATTGCTGCAGGATGCACACAGGCTCAAAACAAACCTGACATTGAACACATCCCTCACTTTAAAATATTAAAGGCCGACAGTACTTATTTCAACTATACAGATCTGAAAAAGGACAAACCGGTAATGATCATATACTTCTCACCAGATTGCAGCCATTGCCAGCATTTGATGTACGAGATGAAGCCAAAAATGAAAGAATTTGGCGACATCCAAATTGTAATGGTAACCTTCACCGAATACAATATGCTGAAGATGCTTAAAAACTTTAACCGGGATTTTGATCTTGCCAAATATCATAACCTGACTGTTGGTACCGAGGGTCATACCTATGTGGTTCAAAAGTATTACCAGGTGACTACTACGCCTTACATCGCTGTGTATGATCATAAAGGCAACCTGGTTAAGGCTTATGATAAAGTGCCTAAATTGGATACCCTGATAGCTACTGTTAAAAAAGCATAATCTTTATTGCTGCTGCTGTTGCTGCTGCTGTTGCTGGAGCATTTCCAGGTAACGCTGATAGCTGTTTTTTGGAATATTGCTTAACGGTTTATGTTCGATGGGCTCAGGAACTTTGGCAAACTCTGCCGGCTGATTCATGGAGGGGGCATCGCCTTCATAGCCAACGTTTACAGAAACATCCAGCCGGTGATCTGACGTGCCTTTGTAAACGCCCTTTACCGGCGAGCAATCCGAAAAATTCCGACCTACTGCTAAACGAACATGGGTTTCGTTTGCTATGCAATTGTTAGTAGGATCAATACCCATCCAGCCGTAATCAGGAATATAGGCTTCGGCCCAGGCATGAGTAGCACCTTCACCACGCATGGTAGTGCTTCGGTTGGTACAGATATAACCGCTCACATAACGCGCCGGAATACCAACCAGTCGCAACATCAGGGTTAAGATATGGGCGAAATCCTGGCAAACGCCGGCTTTCAATCTCCATATCTCATCCATGGTTGTCTCTACCGAGGTTACGCCCTTGATATATTGAAAGTTATCATAAACATACCGCGAAAAGCGCAGCACTGCCTGGTATGGCGTATCCTCTTTTGATTTTTCCGTATCAACCAGTGCTTTCAGATCATCAAAACCTTCAAATTGCTCCAATCGCAAAAAATCAATATAAGGTACCATGAAACGCAGGTGTTTCAGGTCTTCCCATTGTTGCGCAGGAAAAATATCGTTACCCGGCAGCGGTTTATGTTTGGTTTGAACCAGTATTTTTGAATCGATCAGTAAGGTTGAATGTGGTTCACTGTAAGTAAAACCGCCCACTTTGTTGCCGTAATAATCAATGAAAGTGTCGACTACAGGGTCGCCGCTGATGTGTATTTCCTGTTTGATCACTTCCTGCCACTCGTCTTGTATCGGATATAGAATGATCTGGTTAGCGCTGTCGCGAACGGGTGCGGGGTAGGTGTATTTAGTTAAATGATGAATCTTAAATTCGGGCATAATTATAGCTCAATAGGTTTATCAATCAGGAGTTGGCAAAGTAATGATTATTCAACGCATCGCCAATACCATAAAGCTGGCTGCGTATCTGCGTCAAAAATTGGTGTAGACCTTCATCTTTTATGCTTTTTACCGAACTGTATTTGATATTGCTTTGCAACCGGCCGATATAGAAGGAAAGCTCGCGGTAATCGTCAATATTGCTGTCGTTTTTTAACCGCTCAAAATAGCGTTGAATGTGATTGACCGAATAGATCACCGAACGCGGGAAATCATTGTTCAATGCTACCTGCTCTAGTACGTTTTCAGCCTCGAAGCCCTCGCGGTATTTTTTCAGATAGAGCTCGTATCCACCAAGTGATAACAGCAAGTGCTTCCAGTAAGTGGTATCGGTGAGCAGGTCAGGATTATTATCGATAGATCCAAACTTAGTATCCAAAATATCCACCGACTGTATCCCACGTTCCAAATATTTGCCGATATTCATATAGCTACGACCTTCGCCACGCTCCATTGTTATTTCTACCGTCCCATAATACAGCATTACCTGTTTAATGAGCACATCTAACACACTTACCGGGTCGTCTTTTTTCAAAGCATTATCTATGCGATTATCTTTTACAGTATGATAATATTCATTCAGGCACTGCCATAAATCTTTAGTAATATGCTCCTGCACGCCACGCGCATTTTCACGGGCCAGGGTAATGATATTCAGAATGGAGTTCTGGTTATTCTTTCCACACACCATATAGCGCATTACAGCGCGGCTATCGTTACCCAATTTCTGCGTCTCTTCATCATACCCGGCGAATATGCGGACTACCGGCTCCCAGGTAAATTCCTGCACCGTGTCCTGCGACGAGGCATAATTGATCTTGAGCATGCGCAAAATGCCATCGCTGCGCTCCACGTAACGGCTTAACCAATATAAACTTGCTGCTACCCTGCTTAACATTCTTTTCGATTTCGGATTTCGGAATTATGATTTCGGATTTTATTCATATAGCTCTTCAAATTAATCATCTGCATATCTGCACATTTTCTCATTTGCACATCCGCTTCACGCCAGCACCCACGTATCCTTACTTCCACCACCTTGCGAACTGTTCACTACCAACGATCCTTCTTTCAGTGCCACGCGGGTTAACCCACCGGGAACGATCTCTATTCCATCCGGTCCGCATAACGCGTAAGGCCTCAAATCAACCCTGCGCGGATGCAATGCCCCCTGCATATAGCAAGGTGCAGCCGATAGGCTAATTGTTGGTTGTGCAATAAAATTGCGAGGATCTTTCAATATCTCTTTCTTATAATCGTCTATCTCTTCATCTGATGATGCGTGTCCCATCAGCATACCATAGCCGCCACTGCCGTTGGTCTTCTTTACTACCATTTTGTTGATATTGGCAAACACATGCTCGCGTTCATCACGGTTGCTTAATTGGTAGGTGGGTACATTTTTTAGGATTGGTTCTTCATTCAGATAATATTTGATCATTTCAGGCACATAAGCATACACAGCCTTGTCATCTGCAACTCCATTTCCAATGGCATTCACGATAGCTACATTACCGGTACGATAGGCACCCATAATACCCGCTACGCCCAATATACTTGCCGGGTTAAACACCAGCGGATCGAGATATTCATCATCTACGCGGCGATAGATTACATCCACCTGCTGCAAACCTATGGTGGTTTTCATGTACACCTTTTGATTTTTCACCACCAGGTCGCGGCCTTCAACCAATTCCACACCCATTAATCGCGCCAGCGTGGTATGCTCAAAGTAAGCCGAGTTATAAATACCGGGACTTAGCAAAACAATGGTTGGGTTACTGATTTGCCGTGGCGATAATGATAGCAGGTTTTTATAAAGGATATTTGGATATTCTGTCACACTTCGCACACAACATTGCGGCAATAGATCGGGAAACAGGCGTTTAGTGATCTCCCGGTTTTCGAGCATATAGCTTACTCCTGATGGCGTACGCAGGTTATCTTCCAATACGTAAAATGTCCCGTCATGATCGCGTATCAGATCGATGCCGGCAATATGAACATAAATATCATATGGCACCTGCAACTGGTACATTTCCCTCAAAAAATGCGGGCAAGAATAAATAATGTCGATCGGTACAATGCCATCCTTTACGATGAACTGATTATTATAAACGTCCTTCAAAAAAAGGTTAAGGGCGTTGAGGCGTTGTTTGATACCTTTCTCTACAAAAGCCCACTCCGCTGCAGTGATGATCCGCGGAATAATATCAAAAGGGAATATCTTCTCAATACCCTCACCACTGCTGTAAACCGTAAAAGTGATGCCCTGGCTCATGAACAGCCTTTTCGCTAATTCTTCCTTCCGCGCCAAATCTTCGGATGACTCCCTTGACAGATAATCGATCACTTTATTGTAATGGTCACGAATGCTGCCTACACCATACATCTCGTCCCATACGCCATTTATGGGGCTATATTGATTAAAATAACCTGATTCCTGCATAATTCTCCGGCTAATGTGTGATAAATTATCAGTTTATTTTTATAAAACGTAATTTATGAAGTATTTTATCAAAAAAGCAAATGAATTTTAATGAAATTTTATAAAAAACTTAAATAATATATGAATTTATTAATCAAATGTCTTATAAATGCCATTATTTTAACAGAAAGATGTAAATTATAATAGATTTAACTCAAGAATATCATCTTTTAAATAATTTATGCGAGCAAATACGTCACGATTCACAATCGTAGTAAGCATTATAGAATCAAAGGAATCGCCTATGTGCTTTGCTCTAATACATTTGTATATTCGTTTGTTTAAACCGCACAATTCAATGACTAAGAAGCACGAATCTAATAAACTGGGGATATGGACAAGCACTTCACTTGTAGTTGGCAATATGATTGGCTCGGGTGTTTTTCTTATTCCGGCTGCAATGGCTGCTTATGGCGGTATTGGTTTATTGGGATGGATATTTTCAGCGGTCGGCTCTTTTTTTCTCGCCCGGGTTTTCAGTAACCTCAGTAAGTTACTTCCAAATAAGACTGGCGGTCCGTATGTATATACACGTGAAGGTTTAGGCGATTTTGCCGGATTCATGGTAGCATGGGGCTATTGGCTGGCCAACTGCGGCGCTTGTGCAGCTATCGCCATATCATTCATCAGTGCCATGAGCTCGTTTTTCCCGGTACTTGCTACAAGCAGTACTGCTGCGATTATTACCGGATTAGCCTCCATTTGGATAATAGTGCTGATCAATTCGCGAGGTGTGGTATTATCAGGCAGGTTTCAATTACTTACTACGATATTAAAATTAGTGCCGTTAATCCTAATATCTGTAAGCGGGTTATTCTTTATAAGAGCACAAAACTTTCATCCGTTTAATCCAAGTGGAAAGCTAATTTTTTCAGTTATTACCATTACAGCGACAATGACCATGTTCGCTTTTGTGGGAATTGAGAGCGCGACAGTACCAGCAGGCAGTACCGAAAATTCGGGAAAGATCGTTTCTCGCGCTACCATTCTCGGTATGCTGATCTCGACACTGGTTTACATTCTTGGGAGTTTCAGTATTATGGGTATGATTCCAGCCGCCCAGTTACAACAATCTGCTACACCTTATGCTGATGCAGCTGCAATTATTTTTGGACCAACCGCCCGTTACCTAGCAAGCGCCGGAGTGGCTATTGCAGCTTTCGGAGCGTTAAACGGATGGACATTAGTCCAGGGACAAGTACCTTATGCCGTGGCTAAAGACAAACTATTCCCGGGTATATTCGGTCGGCTTAACAAGAAGGGCGTACCTGCTTTTGGTATGGCTATTAGCGCTTGTGCAACAACTTTGCTCTTATTAATGAATTACACCAAAGGCCTGGTTGAACAGTTTAAATTTTTGTTGTTGCTGGCTACCTTGAGCGTCCTGATACCTTACCTGTTCTCAGCAGCAGCGTATATTATTTTAGGAACTAAAAAGAATGCATTGCACAAGGCCAGCCTTACAAGCGTGATCGTGCTTGGGTTGCTGGCTTTCGTTTATTCTTTATGGGAGATATATGGCTCAGGTGAGCAAACCGTATTTTACGGCTTTTTATTCCTGATGGCAGGCATACCATTTTATATCTGGCTGAGCTATAAGAGGCATCGGGAAGAAGAATAAACACAAATACGTATCCGAAAAAATAATATTTGATTCAGGTTTTATGACCCGTAGGGTCTACCGCTTTGTAGAAAAAATTAACAATAATAATTTGCCCTGTAAGGGCTACCCTTGAACGACATTCTATGTTTGCCTTTCTGGTGGAGGGCAACCTCTACGAGGCAAAAGATAGCTTTTTATATAAGTCTACAAAGCTGCAGACCCTACGGGTCAAGTTATAGATTAGGATTTTGCGAATCTGTTTATCCCCAATCCTGCATAGGGTTTAACATAAAAAAACCGCCTTAATTCCAAGGCGGTTTCCAAACATATTTCTTTCAATTATTCTCCGTGCGACTGCTCGTGCAGTTCTTCCTGCCTGAACAGTTTGGCGCTGAAATAATCATTATTCATCAGTGCGATGTTCTCTAATTTAATCTCTTTAGGACATTCTGCTTCACATGCACGGGTATTAGTACAGTTACCAAATCCTTCTTCATCCATCTGTGCTACCATTGATTGCACACGACGATAACGCTCAGGCTGGCCCTGCGGCAACATACCCAACTGCGAAATCTTAGCTGATACGAACAACATAGCCGATGCATTTTTACAAGCAGCTACGCAAGCACCGCAACCTATACAGGTAGCCGAGTTGAAAGCCTCATCAGCAATCACTTTAGGGATAGCTATCTCGTTAGCATCAGGTACACCACCGGTATTTACCGACACGTAACCACCAGCTTGTTGTATACGATCAAAAGCTGAACGATCTACCGCCAAATCCTTTATTACAGGGAATGGTGCAGCGCGCCATGGCTCGATAGTGATGGTTTGTCCATCGTGAAAGCTGCGCATGTGCAACTGGCAAGTGGTGATGGCGCGTTTCGGCCCGTGCGGGTGACCGTTGATATACAATGAGCACATACCGCAAATACCTTCGCGGCAGTCGTGGTCAAAATAGATCGGGTCCTCGCCCTTATGAACAAGGCTTTCATTCACCACATCCAGCATTTCGAGGAAAGACATATCCGGCGAAATACCTTCGGCTTTATAAGTCACAAATTTACCCGCTGTTTGCGCATTCTTTTGGCGCCATACTTTCAGCGTCAGGTTCATGTTGTTGTTACTACTCATTTTCTTAGTCTTGAGTCTAAAGTCTTTAGTCTAAAGTCGACTTACGACTCGAGACTTAGTACTTCCGACTTATTTATAACTCCGTTGTGTTAAATGAACATTCTCAAATACCAACTCTTCTTTATGCAATTCTTCAGGCTGATTATCGCCTTTGTACTCCCAGGCTGATACGAAAGCAAAGTGTTCGTCATCGCGCAAGGCTTCGCCCTCTGCTGTTTGCGATTCGATCCTGAAATGGCCTCCGCATGATTCTTTACGCATCAATGCGTCATCCACCATTAGTTCGCCTAATTCAAGGAAATCGGCTACTCGGCCGGCTTTTTCAAGCGACTGGTTCAACTCTTCGTTTTCGCCTAATACAATGGCATTTTTCCAGAAATCGGCACGCAGGTTTTGAATTAATCCTTTGGCTTTTTTCAGGCCTTCTTCATTACGCGCCATACCGCAATATTCCCACATAATGTGGCCCAATTCGCGGTGATACTCGTCGACAGTTTTGGTGCCTCTTAGGGCGAGCAGTTTCTTTATGCGCTCTTCTACCTCTTTTTTGGTTTGCTCGAAAGCAGGGTGATTATGGTTAACCGGTTTCGGACCGATCTTAGCCAGGTAATCACCAACAGTATAAGGGATCACGAAGTAACCATCAGCAAGTCCTTGCATCAATGCAGATGCACCAAGGCGGTTTGCGCCGTGGTCGGAGAAGTTGGCCTCACCTAAAGCATATAGGCCATCTACGTTGGTCATCAGGTTATAATCAACCCAAAGGCCGCCCATAGTGTAATGCACAGCAGGATAAATACGCATCGGCTGTTTATAAGGATCCTCGTTAGTGATCTGGTAATACATGTCGAACAGGTTGCCATATTTTGCCCTTACCGCATCTTCGCCCAGGCGTTTGATCGCGTCAGCAAAATCAAGGAAAACTGCCACCCCGGTACTACCTACTCCGCGACCTTCATCAACCATTTCTTTTCCGTTACGCGAAGCAACGTCGCGAGGTACCAGGTTACCGAATGATGGATATTTTCTTTCCAGGAAATAATCCCTGTCTTCTTCTTTTAAGTCAGTTACTTTCAGTTCACCTTTGCGCAGTTTCTGAGCAAGCTCTACTGTTTTTGGCGCCCAAACACGACCATCGTTACGCAGCGACTCAGACATCAAAGTCAATTTAGACTGATGGTCGCCAGTTACCGGGATACAAGTCGGGTGGATCTGCGTATAACATGGGTTACCGAAGAAAGCGCCACGCTTGTGAGCTCTCCAGGCGGCTGTTACGTTACAGCCCATCGCATTGGTCGACAGGTAGAACACGTTGCCATAACCACCGGTACACAATAGCACAGCATGACCGGTATGTGTTTCGATCTTGCCTGTCTCCAGGTTACGTGTTACGATACCTTGTGCCTTGCCGTCAACAATCACTAAGTCCAACATTTCTGTACGGGTATACATCTTCACCTTGCCGGCATTGATCTGACGGTTCAGGGCTGAATAAGCACCCAATAATAACTGCTGTCCCGTTTGACCGCGGGCATAAAATGTACGTGATACCTGCGCACCACCAAATGAACGGTTGTCTAACAAACCTCCGTATTCGCGTGCAAAAGGAACACCTTGAGCAACGCATTGGTCGATGATATTAACTGATACCTCGGCCAGGCGGTAAACGTTTCCTTCACGGGCGCGGTAGTCGCCGCCCTTTATTGTATCGTAAAACAAACGGTAAACGCTGTCACCATCGTTACGGTAATTTTTTGCGGCATTGATACCCCCCTGTGCTGCAATAGAGTGCGCACGGCGTGGGCTATCCTGGAAGCAATATGCTTTTACATTATAACCCAACTCCGCCAGTGATGCGGCAGCTGCGCCACCCGCCAAACCGGTACCTACCACAATAATATCGTACTTACGTTTGTTGGCAGGGTTAACCAGCTTAAGGTTAAACTTATGCGTACTCCATTTTTCGGCTAAAGGGCCTGCTGGAATTTTAGCATCTAAGATCATGTTCTTCTTATTTAGTGAGTGGTTGATTGTGTTGAGTGGTTGATTATGTTGTATTTTGTTTAAAGCGACAAACCATTTAACCACTTAACCATTCAACCATTTAACATATTCAACTACTTAACTCCTTGTAAAATAATACACCACCGGCATCAGGGCAAATCCTATCGGCATGATCACCGCGAAAAACCAGGTACCGATAAACTCGACTATCGGCGTGTATTTGCGGTGTGTCCAGCCCAGGGTTCGGAATGCGCTCTGGAAACCATGTAATAAGTGGAATGCCACTGCCACCATCGCGATCACATAAAATATCACGTACCACAACTGGCTAAAGCTTGTCTGAACCCGCTCATGAAGGTCCTTAACTCTTACAATCTCGAAGTTGTTTACGGTTTGTACTGAGTTTTCGAAATCAGGAGAAGTAGGAGTAAATTCAACCGCCTTGGTTACGCCCGATGAAAGATCAGTACGATATTCCATGTAATGTATGCTGCTGGTATATTTATAACGATACCAGAAATCGGCCATGTGGATCACGATGAACAGGAATAAGATCGATCCTAACAGCCCCATGTTTTTTGATTGCCATGTAGCATTATCGCTTGCTGTTACCGCATAGCCAACAGGGCGCGCCTTGCGGTTTTTGGTCGTAAGCACAATGGCATAAATGGTGTGAACCAATATGCACAGATACAGAATGTAGGCAATTACTTCTATCGGCGGGAAATGCGTCAGGAAGTTGGCATACATGTTAAACGCATAACCGTCGTCGTGTTTAAACAGCAGCAGGTTGCCGCCCAGGTGTACAATCAGGAATGTACACAAAAACAAGCCTGTTAAAGCCATGATCAGCTTTTTGCCCAGCGACGAGTTAAAGGTTTGTTTCAATTCGCTCATTACAAATTAGATTTATTCGGCAAAAGTATCTATTATATGACAAAAGATATAAATGCGCCGCTGTAAATGAACGTGAAAAGTTTATTTAGAAATGTTCTAAATTGGTGGGTGGTTGATTGGTTGAATAGTTGTACTGGTTATATTAGTTGTAATGGTTGTAAATGCTAAAAAGGTGGAAATGCTACTACTTCAACCAATACAACCGCTACAACTAATGCAACCCTGACTCACCCAATTGCAATGACTTTGTCCTCAAGTACCCCAAATATGCGATCCTGCTTCTCGTGACGAATGGCTATCCGTCCTGTAAACCTGCCAAACGAAGGTAGTATCGCCTGCTTTTTTCCAAACGCAAAACAAGGTAAGGTAATGCTTTGCCGTGCCCGGCCGGATAAGTTTACTCCGGGGTGGATATGCCCACAAAGTACATAACACTCTGTTTGCTGTAACTCAGCTTCAGTTAAAGGATGATGCAGCATTAGGAAACGACCGACGGTTAGCTGGTCGTGCAGGACAACGTCAAGTTCGAGGTAATACTTATCGTGAATAATATCGTGATTGCCACGTATAAGGATGATCTCCAACTTTTTATTTTGCTGACGCCATAGGCGGAACCATTCCCAATCTGCATTCATATCACTGTGGAAGAGGTCGCCTAAAAATATCAGTTTTTCGGGTTTATATTCAAATATCAGGTCTGATAAAGTTGCCAGATCGCTTTGCTCCATATTGCGAGGCACAGCGATGCCTGCTTTGCGAAAATGACCCACCTTTCCAAGGTGAACATCCGCAGCAATTAAGGCTTTTTGTTGCTTCCAGTAAATGGCTTTTTGAGGTAATAGAACAAGGTCTTGTCCTAAAAAATTAAAATCGAGCCCGGCACAGATCGTCATGAAGGCAAAGGTAAGGAATTCCTTTTTTCCTATAAAGTGCGTTGTCCTGCTGAGCCAGTCGAAGCATTGGCGGGCGAGGGCCATACCGCACCGCACTTCGACTGAGCTCAGTGTGACACCCGCCACACACTGCAAACAAGCAAACAAAAAAACCCGGCTATTAACCGGGTTTTCTCTGAATTTATATCAATCGTTTAATTCTTTATTCACCGTCACCTTGCTGGAACACATTGTTAAATGCGGTTCCGTCAGGATAGTAACCGGTGATGATCAGGTTGCCGTTACGTGTACTGGTAATAGCGTTGCTGATATCGTCTGAATTGTTAACCGGTTTCCTGTTGATGCTGGTAATGATAGAACCTACAGGGATCTGGGTATCATCAAACAATAATCCCGGACGAACCTGGGTAACTATTACGCCGGAACGCACATGGTATTTAGCTTTTTCAGACTGGCTAAGCGGTTTGAAGCTTGCACCTAACTTATTGTACAGTTCTTCAGCAGATTTAGTTGATGCTGTTGAGCGGCCTAAATTGCCTGCATCGGCTTTCAGGGTTACGCTTACGTTCTTTTCATCACTGCCACGTAAAATGGTCAGGTTGATCTTGTCGCCTGGCTGTAAACGGGCAACAGGTTCCTGTAAGTCTGATGACTCGTATACTTTGTTACCATTCACTTTAGTAATGATATCCCCGTGTTGCAAACCTGCCTGTGCAGCGCCGCTACCAGCAGCAACGTCATCTACATATAAACCAACGCTATGATTAATATGCAATGCATCGGCAGCATCCTGGTCAAGCTCTTTAAAGCTAACACCCAGGTAACCACGTTTTACCGAACCGTATTTCTGGATATCGTTCAATACCTTTTTTGCTAGGTTGATAGGGATGGCGAAACCATAACCTTCATATGAACCTGTTTGTGAAGCAATAGCGGCATTGATACCGATCAGCTCGCCTTTGGTATTCACCAACGCACCACCGCTATTGCCGGGGTTGATGGCAGCATCGGTTTGAATAAACGACTCAATACCTTTATTTAATTGCTTGCCACCGTTCTGACGCTGAACGCGCATGTGGCCAAAAGGAGTGTCCTGCTCTTCGTCCTGGTTGCTGCCGATCAGGCCTAAACCACGACCTTTAGCACTCACGATACCTGCAGTAACAGTCGAAGTCAGCCTGAATGGGTTGCCAATGGCCAATACCCACTCACCTACTTTTACATTGTCAGAGTTACCTAATTTTACGATAGGCAAATTGGTAGCGCTGATTTTAATCAGGGCAAGATCAGTATTCGGATCGGTACCGATCACCTTAGCAGTAAAGTGCTGGTGGTCGTTGGTAGTAATTTCAATTTTGTCAGCCTTGTCAACCACGTGGTTGTTGGTTACAATGTAACCATCAGGAGAGATGATCACACCTGAACCTGATGCCATCTGCGGACCCTGCGGCTGCATACGGCCGCCAAACATGTCGCCAAATAATTGCTGCATCTGGTCCTGGCCGCTGTTATCCTGGGCTTTATAAGTAGTACGGATATATACAACCGCCGGAGTTACCTCAGCAGCTGCAACTGTGAAATCGGTCGGCGCATCGGCTGATGATACACCGGATGGTAATGGATTGTTAGTAAAATAGACTTTCTGTTTGTCCTCTATGCTCATGTTATCGGCATACTTGTTTTCAATTACTTTGTATGCGCCTAATGCCAGAGCACCGCCTAAAAACGCAGTAAGGACGGTTAAACCAAACTTTTTCATTTTCTCTAATCTGTTTTTAAATCATTCTGTGAAACTATTGCAGCGGGCACAGGCCTTCATGCGGGCTTCATAATAGTTTCATATTATAAAATCGCTTCGGTTTTATAATATTTTATTTGTTACACTTGGAGTGTCAAATTTAATACCAGTAAGACGTTATAATCAACCTTAAGTTATCCTCTTTTTTGTTAAATTTTGTTAAATTGACGTAAAAGGAAGATAAAGGTTTATTAGATACGGTTATTATCGTAATAAATTTCATTAAAGTTAATAAAAAATAAGTGAAAATTAAATTCTATAAATACCAGGGCGCGGGCAACGATTTTATTTTGGTGGATAATCGTCAAAACATTGTAAATCATAGCAATCCGGCGCTCATTTCCCAATTGTGCGACAGGAGATTCGGCATTGGCGGGGACGGTATGATGTTTTTACAAGACACCCACGGATACGATTTCGAGATGGTCTACTACAACTCCGACGGTCAGCCAAGCAGCATGTGCGGTAACGGGGGGAGATGTATCGTGGCCTTTGCCAAATTCCTGGGAGTAATACAAAGTGAGACCAACTTTTTGGCAGTCGACGGCCCTCACTATGCCAAAATTTCAGAAGACGGCGAATGGATAAGCCTGCAAATGATTGATGTTGACACTATTAACCGTGATGGCGAAGCATATGTGCTCAACACAGGGTCACCGCATTATATCGAGCTGGTTGATGGATTGAAGGATAAAGACGTTTACCACGATGGTCATGCCATCCGCAATAATGACACTTACAAAGCCAAAGGCATCAATGTAAACTTTGTTGAGCCTTTAAACGGAGGTTACTTCGTTCGCACTTTTGAGAGAGGGGTTGAAGACGAAACTTACGCCTGCGGAACTGGAGTAACCGCAGTAGCATTAGCTATGGCCAAACACAATCATCAAACCGGTACATTGAATACACCTATAAAAGTATTAGGCGGTGATCTGAACATCCGCTTCGAAACAGATGGTACTAATTACAACCATATCTTTTTAGAAGGACCGGCTAAGCAGGTTTTTCAGGGAGAGGTAGAGATCTAAAATAAAAAGAGACGCCCCGACCAATCGGGGCGTCTCTTCAAAATGTCTTTAAGCAAAGCTAACTTTCTTCGTGTATAAAAAGCCCTTCATCAGGTCAACCATATGATTTACGTTAAAGGGTTTTTTTACATAGGCATCAGCCTTGCTTTTCCTCGCTATTTTTGGCAGATCTTCTGCGGAAGATACCAGGATGACGGGAATTTCCTTAGTTGAATCTTTCGACTTTAGCGTCTTACACAGATCGCCGCCCATTTCAGCACCCAGCCAGTCATTAGACAAAATTAAATCGGGCGATAATCTTTGGACATCGGGGGCGAACATGGCTTTATCAGAAGTAACAACGTCCACATTCAGCTGTTTGGTCAGAAATTTCAGCATATCAGCAGTATCCTGATCATTTTCCAGGATCAATACACGTTTCTTCATTTTTCCAGGTAGTTTAGCAAGTACGTACAATAACCAGCAATAAAAATGCCGCAAACATTTTAATTGCTTATTGGTTGAAAAATTTAACATGGGCGTAACCCGGATAGAATTGCAAAAAGGCGATATCACCAGGCTGCACGTTGATGCAATTGTGAATGCCGCAAACACCTCGCTTATGGGGGGCGGAGGTGTGGATGGCGCCATTCATCGTGCTGGCGGACAGGCGATTCTGGAGGAATGTATCAAAATAAGAAACAGGCAGGGCGGCTGCGCTGTAGGTGAAGCGGTGATAACTACTGCAGGAAATATGCCAGCCAAATTTGTGATACATACTGTTGGGCCCGTGTGGAGCAAAAGCAATACAGGAGCGGATGCTTTACTATCCAATGCCTACCGGAATAGTCTGCAATTAGCTACAGAGAATGATGTGAAAATTATCGCTTTTCCAAACATCAGTACCGGCATTTATCACTTCCCAAAAGATAAGGCCGCAGAGATCGCTATCCGGACGGTGAAAGATTTCCTGTCATCCAATACAAAGATCGAAAAGGTAATATTTGTTTGTTTTGATGAGGAGAATTATCGCATTTATGAAAAGTTATTAGACGAGTTGCTATATTTGGAAAGCCAGTAACCTATAACCTTATCTAATGCAACTTGACCGTTATCAACTAAAAGCCGAAGAATCATTAACAGTTTTTGAATTTACAAGCAATGGTCCGAAAGGACAGATACGAAAACTTATTAAATTCAGTGAAACCAATCTAAAAGACCTTTATAATCTTGCATTCGGTGATAAAGATTTAACAACCGGAGATTTAAATGATTTAGCTATTTCAAATAATGGTGATAGTGAAAAGGTACTTGCAACAGTTGTTTCAACGGTCTACGCCTTTTCTGACAAATATCCCAATAGTTTTATATATGCCACGGGCAGTACTAAGGCAAGAACGCGATTATACCGGATGGGAATTACAAAATACTTAAGTGAAATAACAAAGGATTTTGATCTGTATGGATTGAGGAACGACGAATGGGAGATTTTTGAAAAAGGGATTGAATATGAAGCCTTTCTTGCTAAAAGAAAAAACAGTAACTTTATATTATGAACATTGAAGAATTAAATAAAAGGAAAACACCTGTCGTTGTGATAGATGATTCGCTTGAAGAGTACAAGGATTTGCCTTTGTTTCAGGGTAAAGTAGATAAAGCAAATGAAATGTTGCGTACTGTAGGTTTACCTAAGACCAACAAAAAGAAAAGCCGTCGCGCTTAGTGGCTTGTTTTACTAACGAATTTTTATTTAAATATTTTTATAACACCTTATCATAATAAATATGAACCTTGTCAAATTATCTCTCCTCGCAGCCTTTTTTATCGCTGTTTCCTTTTCAGCTCAAGCTCAAAATGTAAAGCAGAAGTTTAAGCATTTTACTTATGTAGATTATTACCTGGATAATTCCGACAAAAATCAAAAATTCAATATTATACAATATATAGATATTAATGAAACAGGCTTCGTTCATCTTAAATTGAAAAACAATGTTGGAATATTAGACACGGTGTATCGATTACCGGATACTTTAATGATTCGTATGAATAATGTTTTTGATGGAAATAAACAGTTAAAATCTTTAATGATAAAGGATAAATATCCAGAAGGAACATATTACGGCGGGTCATTACATTTTTTAAAATACACTGATTATAGAAACATATCTCGCAATTTCACCATGGTCCCACCTTTTATGGACCAGGATTTTAATGATCTCTTGGAAGATATAATTTTTCGACCTTCTGATAAAGCATATAAAACCGAGTCCCTTCAGAACAAGATAATTGAAAGTGAAATTGCAAAAAGCCTTAATGCTAGTAAATACGCTTTAGATGCTGTAGGGCAAACTCCTGTATTTATTAAAATAAATTCTCCTAAATAATGTAGATCAACCGATGTTGACAATTATTTAACACAAATCCCTTTTATTTAAGCCGGAATCTTTATAGGTTTGAATTTTTTCTTGATGTAGCTTCTCTTTCTTTTTTACCTATAGAGAATGTTACGCGTCGATAGTACAAAACCCTGCCAGATCATTTATGCCGTATGCCGGCACGAATACCTATCGTATGTCATTGAACCGCATATCGTTCAGCTTAATCCTAACGGCGAATTCTCTTTAACCTACCAGCGCCTTTTCTGTACCACAGCCAAAGAATTCAGTGAGTTTTTGGATGAAACCGATTTTAAGCTCATCAGGTTGCTGGAGGAAATGGAGCAGGGCAACGTCATTAAAAAGTTCTATAAAAAACCTATCCGTCCGTTTGAATTTTTTGGCAAGATATTTAACGAACAGCTATACGAAACTATCCGCCCAAAAATAGAAAAGCGCATGGCCGAGGCTTTGGGTATGCTCCATAACAAAGAGATATACCTGATGAGCAAAGAGGGCTATCCTGCCGAACGTAAACTGCAGATAGCATCCGAAGCCGCATCAGTACTATTCCATTTCAGGCGCGATGATACGGAGATCAGGTATTTCCCCACGATCAAATATCAGGGCATGCGTATTGAGTTCATGTTCAAAAATGCGGAGATTATTTGCAACCACCCGGCATGGATGCTGCTGGATGATACATTGTATTATTTCGATAAGGAAATTGAAGGTAAAAAGCTGCTGCCGTTCCTGAATAAGCGGTACATCGCTATTCCGCGTTCGTCGGAAGTGTCCTACTTTGAAAAATTTGTGGCGCCGCTCATAGAGAAGCATAACGTTTATGCAGAAGGGTTTACAATCAACACTGAAAAATATGATGCTACCCCAATACTGAAACCAATTTATGTAGAAGGCGGTACTTCGCAGTTGCAGCTTTGCTTTAGGTATGCCGGTTATATTTTTCCTTATGGTGATGGCAGGCATGTATCTGTAAGAATGGAGCAGAATGGTGATGATTACATTTTTCATCGCATCAAGCGTTCGGTTACCTGGGAAAAAAATAAACTGCAGTTTTTAGAAGATAAAGGACTTCATATTGTATCATCACTGTTTCAAAACCTCGAAGTAAGCAATACGGATGAAGAGGCTGATCAGTCGTTGTCCGTTTTCGAATGGCTCAACATACATCATGATGAACTGATGGCCGAAGGTTTCGAGATAGAACAGCCGGAAGGACAAAAACGCTATTTATTTGGCAGCACCAAAATCGATGTTGAAGTAACTGAGAATAACGACTGGTTCGACATTTATGCCGTAGTCTATTTCGGGCCATACAAAATACCGTTCATCCAGCTAAAAAATCATATCCTTAACCGAAAGAAGGAGTTCACGCTGCCTAATGGCGAGATTGCAGTAATCCCTGAAAAATGGTTTTCGCAATATGGTAACCTATTGCATTTTTCGGAAGGCAGCGAGGCGCTGAAACTGCGCCGTCATCATATTGGCCTCGTAAATGAATTGGCTGATGGCGAGCTGGCAGGCGTAACCATGAGCCGCAAGCTCCAAAAACTGAGTGAGTTTGAGGATGTAGGTGATATTGCCATGCCGCACAGCTTTAAAGGCAGCTTAAGACCATATCAAAAAGCTGGCTTCAACTGGTTCCATTTTTTGCAGAACTATCATTTTGGTGGTTGCCTCGCGGATGACATGGGTTTAGGCAAAACCATCCAGACGCTTGCTCTTTTACAAAAGCACAAAGAAGATACTGAAACCGCGGGTGGTAAAAGCACCTCTCTCATTATTATGCCAACCTCGCTCATTTATAACTGGATGAATGAGGCCAAAAAATTTACACCGAAACTGCGCATTATGGTGCATACAGGTACGTTTCGCTATAAATCACCGGAAACTTTTGCCAATTATGATGTGGTGATCACAACTTATGGTATCACGAGGATAGATATCGAGTTGTTTAAGACCTACTTTTTCGATTATATCATACTCGACGAAAGCCAGAATATTAAAAACCCTTCGTCCAAATCGTACCAGTCGGTTAAGCAATTAAAATCGCGCTTCAAGCTGATATTGAGCGGTACGCCGGTGGAGAACTCAGTAAATGACCTATGGACGCAGATGTCATTCATCAATCCAGGTTTACTGGGTAGCCAGCAGTTCTTTCAGAACGAATTTGTAACGCCAATTGAAAAGAAAAAGGATGAAGATAAAGCACGCAAACTGCAGGCGTTGATCAAACCATTCATTTTACGTCGTACCAAAGAGCAGGTAGCAACCGAGCTGCCACCAAAAACCGAGAACCTGTTCTACTGCAAAATGAGTGACGAGCAGGCTAGCGTGTACGAAAAAGTAAAATCGGAATACCGTAACGAATTACTGAAGAGCCTGGAAGACGGAACTTTTGCACAAACTCAGATCCAGGTTTTGCAAGGTCTGATCAAACTAAGACAAATTGCTAATCACCCTTCTATGATCGATGAGCAATATGAGGGTGATTCGGGTAAATTTGAGGATGTTGTGCATACTTTATCTAATGTGTTGGATGGTGGTCACAAAGTATTGGTGTTCTCGCAATTTGTAAAACAATTGGCTATTTACCGCAATCATTTTGAACGCGAAGGTATTCCTTATGTTTACCTGGACGGCAGCACACAGAACCGCGGCGATGTGGTACAACGCTTCCAGGAAGATGAAAAAACACGGGTCTTCCTGATATCCATTAAAGCAGGAGGTGTGGGATTGAACCTCACCGAGGCCGACTATGTATTTATCCTTGACCCATGGTGGAACCCCGCAGTAGAGCAACAGGCGATAGACCGCACGCATCGCATCGGGCAAACCAAGAATGTGTTTATCTACAAATTCATCACGAAGGACTCGGTTGAAGAAAAAATACTGGCGTTGCAGAACCGCAAGCTAAAAGTAGCCAGATCCCTCATTACCACCGAAGAAAGCTTTATTAAATCACTTTCTCCGGAAGATATCAGGGAGATATTAGGGTAGAAGTGATTTCGGAAGTCGGAATGTCGATTGCGGAGTTAATATTTTCTGAAAGGTTAGATTCATTAATTCAATATTCACTTTTGAATGCCGGCCACAGCTTATAAATAATGCCGACAATCACTCCGATGATTGATATATAGAATATCAGTTTGCCATGCCATCTGTCATTTTCAGTATAACCATAAACTTTTTCGCCGCTTGGCAGCGTCTTTTTGTATGACTTTAAATGCCAGCCGATAAAAAGTCCCAGCAATCCGCCAAAAAATGCAAGTAAGTATCCAAGTATTATCCATGTTGTTTGTGGTGGTTCCGGTACTTTTAACTCTTCAATTCTTTTCTCATTGATGGATGTTATATCTGCATCACTGATATTTTTGCCCCTTTCAGTCAATATTTTCCGGGCAAGAACTACATCGAAAGTACTCCACTCGTCCGCTTTGGTAAGCACTTCCATCAACTCATCGTCGGTGAAGCTGAAGAGGTAATAGTCCTTCTCAACGTCATCCAGATTTTTCTCTTCATATTCCTTTCTAAGCTGATTTACTTTTTCAAAGTCCTCGCTTTTTAATTTTATGGCATAGTCAACCGGGGCGTTGCTCATCACCAGTGATGGATCAAAACCGGATGTTTCTTCCTGGATGAAATAAGGGATATGGTGTTGATCCAATAATCCGGCAAGATCATTTGCCAATGCGGAATCGTTAAATTTCTGGTAAGTGATAAAATCAGACGTCATGAATAAGGGTCAGTTTATATAGCTCAAGATACTGAAATAAACCGAACCTTTTTCATGAGTCCTGGAATTGTATTAAATTTCTGCAATACCTGGTATTACAGCCGGGTCCACTTTATCGTGAGCGTTGACCTTGCCATCGACAATGAGCTTTAATACATGCTCACATTTGCTTAAAAGCGAATACACATCGTTGCTAAGATCCATATAGGCATACAGGTCCTGCTGATCGAGGTAACCTTTTTCGCCTTTCAGTTGCTTTTGATTGATGAGTTTTTTCTCGCTGCTGGCCAGGTCTTTTATTAGTTTATTATAATATTGTTGATACGTCATTTCAATTGATTCCTGTTTTTTCCTTGATGATTTAAAAGCACTGACAGGGGGATCAATGTGCTGTTCAATTCAGCTAATATTGGCCGAATTAACTGCTAAAGGCAGTAATTAAATGGAAAGAGGTAAATCAGATCTGTATCGATCTATACCTGAGAAAGGCGTACTGATAGTCGGGTATAAGTTGATTGGAGTGGGGAAAGAGCTTCTTTTTAAGTATAAAAAAACCTGGAGCAAACAGCAGCATTATAAAGAATAATGTAGCTTTTTGATTGACCTGGTTATAAGGCGTTTGATTTTGACTAAAGGTAGTGCTAGCCGCTTTCTGCATACGGAACATGTTTTTAACCTTCCTTTTTGCAATAAAGCTATGCTTATATTTACTATTAAAGTTGTGGGTATGCCGCTCTACAAAATAAAGATTAGTGAGGCTGACAAAAATATATACGGCAAGTAAGAGTATTACCTGTATGTTTACCGACCTATATTTTTCCTTGAACTTCATTAGCGCTTAATAGCAATTACTTCGGGGTAAAAAATGCCTTCGGTGGCAAAATTATTAAAAAACAGGTCTTAAAACCAAGTAAAAAATTGTAAAAAGTTTATTTTAATAATTGCTTATTATTGATTTTCAATTATTTGCTATGCCGAAGCAACCTGTACAAAAAGGTGCGTCGTATTTACACTGAACTTTAAACAAATTCAACTTAATATTGTATAACCAATACTCAAAAACGCTCAGTCACCATGAAAAAATTATCCCTATTTTTCTTAATGATCTTTAGCAGTGCTTTCGCTTTTAGTCAAAGCAAAATGGCCTGCTGCAAAGAATCGGCAACCAAGCAATTTGCTATGCTGGCTTCCGATAAAAAGTTTGTCATGTCGCATGCTAACCCACGTCCGTACCATTTTCAAAGCACTATTGGTAAAGCCATTACCTATAAAGTTGCCGATGGTAAAGACGCCAATGCCTTCGAGATAAAAGCAAAGAAGCCAACCAGCAACTGGCTTTTTGTGATACACGAATGGTGGGGACTAAATGATTTCGTGAAACATGAATCAGAAAAACTCTATAATGATCTGGGCGATGTAAATGTGCTCGACCTCGACCTATATGATGGTAAAGTAGCAACCACGCGCGAAGATGCAGGTAAATTTATGCAGGCAGTAAAAGAAGATCGCGCAACAGCTATTATTAAGGGTGCGGTAGCTTATGTTGGTCCGAACGCACATATTGCTACCATCGGCTGGTGCTTTGGCGGAGGCTGGAGCTTACAGGCCAGTCTGCTCGCTGGTAAACAGGATGTCGCTTGCGTAATGTACTACGGCATGCCTGAACAGGATGTAAATAAGCTAAAAACCTTACATGCCGATGTGTTGGGCAACTTTGCTAATAAAGATGGCTGGATAAACCCAAAAGTAGTTGCACAATTCGAAGCAAATATGAAGACTGCCGGCAAAAAACTGGAAGTGCACCAATACGACGCTGATCATGGTTTTGCCAATCCAAGCAACCCTATTTATGACAGTGCAGCCACCAAAGACGCTTATGTGCATACACTTGCTTTTTTGAAACCACGATTAAAATAAGTTTGCAGTACGCAGGTGGCAGTTTGCAATGAGGATTTTACTTAGAACTTGCAAACTGCCAACTGCAAACCGCGCACTGCTAACTGGTTTTTCGTAACATTGCACAAAAAATACCTGTTGACATCTTCGGCCAAGAAAATATTTTCGTACCTGCTCAAAGCAGTGATCCTGGTTTTGGCAGGTCTTTTTATTTATCACCGGGTAAATAATAATACCAACCTCCGGCAATTTGAAACTTTAATTTCCCATATCACCAGGACCCAGGTAGTCACTACCATGACGCTTGTGGTGCTGTTAATGGTGGTTAACTGGGTACTGGAGTCATTCAAATGGCAATATCTTGCCCGAACATTAGTTACCATATCGATATGGGAAGCCATTGAAGCTGTTTTTTGCGGGTTGACCTGGGCGATATTTACACCCAACCGTATTGGTGAGTATGGCGGCAGAGTGATGTTTCTTCCAAACAGGAAACGCATACATGGCGTATTTGCTATGGCGGTAGGCTCGTTCGGGCAGAATGTGATCACTAACATCACCGGCCTGCTGGCCTCCCTGTGGTTTATTTATTATTTCCTGAACATCAACATTTGGCTTTATATAGGGATCGCTGTATTGGTCGTGGCCTTTTTGATTCTGCTCAACATCTTTTACTTCAATATCAGGTGGATTGTCCACTTGTTGGACCGTATTCGTTTTCTACAAAAATACCGTCGCTTTTTTGATATCATGGGCCGGTATTCTCCTCATGAACTGCTAACTGTTATCGGCTATAGTCTTGCACGGTTCTTTGTCTTCTCGTTCCAGTATTACCTGGTTATTCACCTGCTGCTACCAGAGTTGCCTTTTTTTCAAATGATGATGACCGTGATCGTCTTTATTTTCATTCAATCCGCTATGCCTTCTCTTGATCTGCTCGATATTGGCGTGCGCAGTTTTACCGCGGCTCATTTATTTTCATACATAACTAACCAGCAATTAGCTATAATTGCAGCAGTATCGTCGATATGGCTGGTTAACCTGATCATTCCGGCTGCTTTGGGTTCAGTATTTGTTTTAAAATTGAGGTTTTTTGATCGTACTGCTTAGTTACATATGCGCACTGCTGACCGGTTTGTACCTTTTCGTGCTAGCATACCTTATTATAGGCTGGGCCAGACTAAAGCGACCTGTTCTTGATAGCGCAGCCCCATCAACAAAAGTAACGGTGATGATTGCCGCCCGTAACGAAGAAGAAAGGATCAGGTATACGATTGACGACCTGCTGGCGCAGGATTACCCCAAACATTTAACGGAGATCATTATGGTGGATGATCACTCCACCGATAAAACCGCCCAGATCATCCGCAGCTATGAGGATCGGGGTATCAAACTGCTGCAACTGAATGAAGACAAGCCACTCAATTCCTATAAAAAGAAGGCGATTGCAAAAGCGATCGATCTTTCCACGGGCACACTAATGGTAGCAACCGATGCCGATTGCCGCATGGGACCTAAATGGCTATCGACCATCGTTGATTATTATGAAACGAATGACCCGGTAATGATCTCTTCTCCGGTAGCTTATTTTGAGGAACGGGGCTTGTTTGAATATATGCAAACGCTGGAATTCTCCTATCTGATAGGGATTGGTGCATCATTTATCGGCAATGGAAGAGCGTCTACCTGCAACGGAGCTAATCTGGCTTATCGTAAAGATGTTTTTTATGAGGTAGGCGGATTTAAAGGTATTGATGATCTGGCCTCTGGAGATGATGAATTATTACTTCAAAAAGTAGCCGTGCGTTATCCCGGGCGCATAGGGTTTTTAAAATCAAGAGAGGCTATTGTTTATACTCACGCAAAGCACACATTAAAAGAATTCCTACAACAGCGTAGGCGCTGGGCATCCAAATCAACCAAATACAAGGACAAAAAGATAGTGGCACTGGCGGTTGGCATCTGGTTATTTAATGTCTCGTTGCTGGTGAACCTGGTATTGGGTTTTTACAATATATATTTCTTTAAACTACTGGCTGCGCAGTTTTTATTGAAGTATGTGATCGAAGTCATCTTCCTGCTACCTATCACTGTATTTCTCAAACGCTCGAAACTGATCGGTTTGCTAATATTCCTTACCATTATCCATGTACTGTATATGGTTTACATTGGTATTGCGGGAAATGGGCGTAGTTATGTGTGGAAAGACCGGGTGGTGAGATAAGCATCATCTGACTCTTCTCAAAAATGCCCCATATATCTTTTATAAAACCTGACCCGTAGGGTCTATCGCTTTGTAGAAATTTCAACAGAAGATATTTTTGCCTCTACGAGCAATGTCATTAAGTTAAGAAAATAGCAAAGGTTACAGAATTTATAGTTTTGAGGTATCGAATCTTAAAACCAAAATCTGTAACCCAATGCTGTCTGTAAATGTAAAAATCATTGAAGAATTAAAGAACTT
>NZ_DATCRU010000067.1:0-9517 GCF_036568825.1 Mucilaginibacter sp.
GGAATTACTTTTACATATGATCCTTTATCAAAAGCATCGATCACGATAAATGAGCTGTCGCTTTTTGGGAAAGTAAAGCGGAACTGCGCACTGCGTTCGGTTGGTGCTATTTCCGTAGTCACATCATGATCCGCCAGGTAAACGCTGTAATAGTATGGTTTTACGATCTCGGTTTTATGCGAGAACCAGCTTTGGCGGCCATTTTGAGTCACTTTCAGATGGCCGGTCTCAGGCATAATGGCAAACTGGCCATAATCGCCCATCCATGGTGAAGGCTGGTGCGTTTGCTTAAAACCGTTGATCTTGTAGGAATCATAGGTATACTGCCAGCCGTCGCCCATTTTACCGGTCTCAGGTGTCCAGAAGTTCATGCCCCAGGGCAGTGCAATGGCCGGGTAGGTATTTCCGTTCGACAGGTCATACCTGGATTGCGAACCCATCAACGGGTTCACATAGTCGGTCAATGCGGTTTGTTTTTGAGCAAATACCGAAAATGGCAGCAGAAAAAATAAAAGAAAAAGGGGTGATTTCATGTATTGTATATGTTTATAGCGATGAATGAAAAACTGAAAGCAAATCGCCCATTCTACTCACCCGGTCATTGCTTCGCTCGACCACCCTCTCTCCGCTTCGCGCAAAGAGGGGATTTTTTTTTCTTACCCTTTTTACCACTTGTGGTAGAGAGGGTCGAACAGCGCAGCGCATTCGGGGTGAGTCTATACGGGGCATAATCGCCATAAAAGTTAATTGCAAAAAGTTTTGGCTCCGGAATATTACCATTCGATGTTCACTTTAATGCCATCCGGACTATTATCAAACCCCAAATAAAGCGTATGTGACGATTCATCCCATGATGATTTTACATCGTTTACGGTCTTGCCTTCGTGATCAGAAACGGTAATTTTTCCTGGTTTCGAAGGTAACAAAACACGCGCACTATTTATGGTATTTATAGGGCTTTTTGCTACAAAAGAGTAACTATTTTGTGTCGATCTGCTATCATAAATCCTTGACGCCGACGCCAGTACTTTTGGCTGATTTTTATTGACAACACGGCTCAAATCATACAACAATGATTGCTCGCCGGGCTTAACCACTTTTTCACTTAAAACAGGCAGTTGCGGATCGAACAGATCGATAACAGGACCTTTTACGGTGTATGGCTTGCTATCGGAGTTCTCATCCAAAACGGAGATAATATCATATGGGCCACGCTCCAGGTAGAAGTTGTTTTTGAAAGTCAATTGGCCTGCATGGGCATCTTTTTCGTAGGCTGATTTTATCTCTTTAATATACTTCTCGTCTTCACCGTTCTGCATTGCAAACTCTTTAGGGTTTTGGCGGATCACGTACACCGCTCCTTTGCCAACTGCATACCTGTCTTTGCCAGCAACGGGGGAAATTCCCAATAGCTTAAATAAATGCTCAGAAGGTGCTTTGTATTTCAGGCCTTTTGTATTCCACCATTCCATTACCGATTGATACGGATCGTCATCGCGACCACAGTAAACCAGCACGCCACCTTTTTTCACCCAGTCGACAATATGCTGATGCACTTCGGGGCTATTCGGTTTCATGTTGGAGTAGCTCATCACCAAAACTTTAATGTCTTTTAAAGTAGGTGCGTAAGCCAGGTTTTCCATGTGAACAGTTTGTACCGGAACGCCACGTTTTACCAACGGCAGGGTTTGACCGTAGAAGTTGGAGAACTGCGGGTCTTCAAAACCATTATGCGTAGGGAAGCGCTGGAACATGAGCGAGTTGCTCATTAATACCCCGATACCGTTTACACCGTTCACTTTGTTTTTTGACAGCGGCATATCGTTCAGCGTATTGATCATCACCTGCATTTGAGTTGAATAAAACTTCGGTATCAGCACCATCGAATCGCTATGCGCAACTTTGTAAGGATGGGTGTAGATACGCTCGGGCCAGGGCATTACTTCATAATTATCTACCATCGGGTACAAAATTTCAGCGGTGAAAGTTGCCTGGTAATTGCGTTTATAATCCGCCCAGTCGCGCGGCCAATCTTCGATAGGGTCGGTCAGGAAGAATAGTTTACGACCGGTCGGTGCGGTCATTGAAACCATTGAGCCGTATTCCAGAAAGGCATTCTCAAATACGCGTTCTTTTTTCTCGCCATTAAAAAATGTCGGTTCACGCGAGGTGCCTGTCCATACCTGGGCAATGTAACCATCGATACCTGGTAATGATGCCAGGCTTGCTTCCGGGCTTACAATTTGCCAGGAAGAATAATTCACCAGCGAGTGCGTGGCGATATAAACTTTGATCTCCTTGCCTTTGCTTTTGCCATATTCTTTGGCGTAGCTTGATACCTGTTTTATCGCATCGTAATATAAATGATATTTCAATTTGCTCGATAAATAGGTATTCTCAGGCGATTCATCCTGAGGCCTCCATGGGAAACCGTAATATTTTTGCCATTCTTCTTTAAAAGGTGCGCTGTATCCGGCACGTGCCCAAAATTCCGGTTCCTCTAAAAATATGGTGGTAATGTTAGCGTCGATCACACGTTTTACCACGGCAGTTTTCATGTATTCGATGAACGACTGCACGGGCACTACGTAAGGCATATTCCTGCCATGAAAAATGGTGTCGCCTTTTTTGGTTACCTGGCCTACACCGAGATGGTTTTTACCGTCCCATTTTCCCAGGAAATAATCAAAATAATTGCCCCAGGCAATGCCGGTCATAAATGCAGTTTGATAACCTTTATCGCGCCATGATTGTACGCGCTGCTCAAAAGTTTCGCCCGGGCGGTCGTGGGTGCCGTAAACGATGGCCATATCAGACCGTACATCGATCTGTGGTATCCATTTACTGCTGGTTTGGAAGGTAGTTTTTTGTCGCGGATGCTCTTTGGTCGCATCATATTTCTGCGCGAAGGCAGCATAGGAAACGGCCAGCAAAGAGCAAAGCAGGGTAGTCTTTTTCATTTAGTATTAAATATAGCTGTTTTTAGATAGGTGGATGTAGTGTCGTAAAAGGTAGATGAAGGGTCTTGAAAAAGGAGGGCCGGAGCCCTCCCTAATTAAATCATGGATATTTAATTGAAACCGGTGTACTATAATTGTAGTAATCTAATCCGGCGTTTATCCTTGCGCCTACGCGGAAGTAAACATCCTGTTGTGGCAATGCACCGCCTTTAGTAGTGATTGTGAGCGTATTGCTCAATAAACTATCTGTTTGCACAGTCGTGCTAAAAGTAGCCAGCGGTGAATGCACAGGATCGTAGTTATTGTCACCATCATATTGTGTATTGCTCACATACAAATTCACGTCGGTTATTGGCAGCTGGTAAGCAGCGTTAGTAGTGCCCCTGGATATTTTAATTTGTACGGTTACGGTGCTGTCCGCATTAAACTTAGGCTGGCCAACCCAATCAACCCTCAGGAATGGCTCTACTTTAAAATTAACTGTGGTTACAGTATTGGTGCCTGTTATAGTAACATTCTGGCTCTTATCCGATACTACCTTGCCTACACTATCGGTAACTACCAAAGGAACAAAAGCGCCTTCCGGAGAAATGTTGTAGGTAGCAGCGAAAATTTTGGTGTTGTTATAAGTGCCATCCTGCATCGACTCCAGGTAATAAGGAGTCGGGTTGCTGCTATAGCTCGTTTCGAGCAATTTGATACGGGTGCCACGCCCGCCAATTTCGGTTTGTACCGTGGTTCCTGTGCCCGCATCTGTAACGCTCCCTCTTAAAGTATTCGATGGCGCGGGATAATTATCGATTTTGGAGCATGAGCTGGCGGCGATTGCCACCAGGCCAAATGCTAAATAATATAATCTCTTCTTCATTGTCTTGCTATAATTAATAACCGGGGTTCTGTATTAAGTTCGGGCTCTTTGAAATCGCTCCGCCAGGTATTTGTTCGTAATACCACTTCGGATCGTAAGTGTATACATCGTTGCGCTCGTCGGTACGGGCATCAAAGAAGTACTTACCTGCTGTTGATGAATAGAAAGGCATCAGCACGCGATAGATGGTACCGTTTTGCTCTTTGTCAAATATTCTCCATCTTCTCAAATCCCAGTAGGTTTTATTTTCAAAAGCCAGCTCTTTTCTTCTTTCCTTACGGATCGTATCGATAGTCATAGCGCTTGCGCTTAGCAGCGGAGTGGCCCCTGCCCTTGAACGGATCTGATTGATGATTGTAAAGGCATCAGTAACATTAGCAGAGTTGGAAGATCCAAGCTCATATTCTGCTTCGGCACGGTTTAGCAATACTTCGGCGTAACGCATTTCGATCCAGGTTTGATCCTCGTTATTTTCAAGCACTTGCGAAGTTGGCAGATTCGGATTAAGCCATTTACGGACTGAGAAGCCTGAAATAGCGCAGGTTTGATCACCCGTGAAGATACCGCTCAAGCCTGCAGGGTTCATTTTTGAACCGTCAGGCAAGGTAAAAGCAGTTTGACCGGCATTTGCAGATTGAACCAAATTTGCAGCAGGGTATTGCGCCCTGGAACCGGCAGGCAATAACGGACTTATACCACTTGCCGATGGGCCGGTGTAAATAGCACGGCGGATCTCAATGCTTTGGCCTTTGAATACATCGCCCGGCAAAATTACTGACGCTCTTAAGCGCGGCTCGGCGTTGGCGAACAGATCCATTGTATTATTGAATAACAAATAGTGTCCATTCGCATCCAGGTTCTGAATAGTGCCATTTGAATTTTTAGGGATGCCGTCAAACATTTCCACAAAATCGAGCGTCGGGTTTACTTCGGATGAATAACCATTCGGGCCGATCAACTGACGGGGAACATTATAAGCGTCGTAACCATGTACTGAATTCGGATATTGATATTCGCGAACAAATATGCTCTCGGTGCTTGAAGCATCAGAGAACAGGTTGACAAAGTTTTGGTATTGCGCTGCCTTGTCAGTGGATGACCATGCTTTCAGGTAAAGGCTATACACGCCATCCAATTGTTTTGCCGCATCAACCGCTGCCTGAAAATAGCCATTCGCTGCGCTTGCCGGGATTCCGCAAAGCTGGTTTTGGCTGCCGTCAAACAAAGTGATCTTATTGTACTTAGCAATACTTCCGGCATATAACATCGCTCTTGACTTGAATGCAGCAGCAACATATTTATTAGCGCGGCTGCCATCATTATTATCAGCGTTTGTAGCGGGCAGGTTGGCTATAGCAAAATCAAAGTCGCTTGCAACCTGGTCCCAAACCGCTTTTTCAGATGAGCGCGGAACTTTCAAAGGTTCTGTGCTACCGCCTACGGTATAATCCAGTGTTTTGTTTACTATCGGTACGCCGCCAAAGCGCTTTACCAATGCAAAGTAGGTCATGCCACGAATAAAATAGGCTTCTCCTAACCACTGGTTTATCTGGTCCTTGGTAAAATTGCTTGAATAGGAAGGTAATGTTTCAATAAAGTAGTCGCAATCATGGATAACAGTATATGATCCACCCCAGATATCCCAGTGCCAGTCGCCCCAGTTTTCAGAGGTTGATCCTGTCTGGTCACGGCTCAATGCTTCGCCTGTAGTTGCAGGCGTTGGTTTTATGATCCAGAAGAAATTCAAACCCATATCCGGTGAATACCGGAAATCCTCTATCGGCAACTCACTATATAAGCGGGCCATGTATGACTGTATACCCGGCGCGGTTGTAAATACGTCCGGATCGCGTACGATATTCTGCGGGGCTATATTCACCTTGCGACATGCCGTTCCGCAGAAAGCTAAGATTGTTAATACTATATAAATATATCGTTTCATGATCTGTCCTGATTAAAATTTCACGTTTAAGCCTATGTTATATAACTTATCAAGCGGATACAGGTACCCGTACAGGCCGGTAGGGTGTTCCGGATCGACATATTTAAGACCTGTGATGGTGAGTATATTATAGGCGTTGGCAAATACCCTTATTCCCTTCACCCCAATATGAGAAAGCAATTGGGTAGGGAATGTATATCCCAATTCAACACTCTTTAAACGCACGTAAGATGCATTATGGAAGTTGAATGTTGAACCCGTATTAGCAGTGGTACCGGTATAAGCAAATGTCCCGGGAGTCCATACTGTATTTGGGTTATAAGGATCGGCGTTAGGGTTGGCCGGGTGCCAGTCGTCAGTAAACTGCGTTAACGCGCTGCCTCCACCCCAAAGCGGGATGTTCAATTGTTCGATGTAAGAAATGTCGATTTTAGCTGCTCCCTGGAACAATAAGTTGAAATCAAAATTCTGATATGATCCGCCCACGCTTAAGCCGTAAGTAATTTGTGGGGTTACTGTTCCGCCGTTAGGGTTACTACCATAGGCTATCGGATGATTGTCATTCCCATCAACCTGCCCGTCGCCGTTCCAGTCCTGGTAAACATAATCGCCCACAACCGTTCCCCTTCCAACAAATACCGGGCTGTTTAGTATCTGGCTGTAATTTTGGTATTGGCCAGATCCGCCTAAACCCCATTGTATACCCTGGTTACGATTGGTTTGATCTTGCTGCCAATCCAGGTAGGAGTTACCATGTTTAGATTCGGCATAATTAACCCATTTAGTACGTGCATAAGAGAATGTGCCACGAACATTATAATTGAATTTACCGATATGGCTTCTGTGAGTTACCTCAAAGTCAAAACCCTCGGTACGGTCGCTGTTCAAATTCTGTTGAGGAAGCGGTGTTCCCAATACATCGGGTATTTGAAGCAAGTTAGCTGAGAATAAACCTTTGCGGTCGCGGCGGAAATAGTCGAAAGTAAAGCCGAATAATCCTTTCCATGCGTCAAAGTCGATACCCGCATCAAACGTATGCGATGTTTCCCAGCTAATGTTCGGGTTAGGCAGGCCGGTACTTTGCACGGCATTTACGAAGTTACTGCCAAATACCGAACCGCTTGGCACCTGGTTATTTGCCGTACCATTACTAGCCGGATAAAAATATCCCTGCAAAAACTGGTAATATAACGTATTATCATCCCCCAGTACACCATAAGAAGCGCGCACCTTTAACTGATCGATAAAGGATAAGGCAGATGAGTTTTTCCAGAAGTCCTGCTCAGAAACATTCCATGCAGCAGATACCGATGGGAAGAACCCTTTGGATTGCGTGGGCGGAAATTTAGATGACTCGTCATTTCTGAAGCTAAACTCAGCCAGGTATATCCCTTTGTAATCATAATGCAACCTGCCTACCAATGAGTTGGTGGTATAGTTGTATAGGACCGGGCGGGTTTGGTCGCCATCCTGGTAAGGGTATTGGAAAGCATTTTGATTCGAAGTGTTACCGGCAAATATCTGATCAACAGGCAGCGACAATTGGCGATACGCACCGAAGTTATCTGCTTGTTGCTGGTTACCTTCGTAAAGTATTAAAGCGCTTATGTTATGACCGCCTTTAAATGAGCGGTTATAATTGATAGACAACTGATCGGTATTTTGAGGATAATCATAGTACTGACGCTGTACATAACTTGGTGCACCGGTTAGCGTAGGTTTGTACGATTGTGTGGCGTCATCATATTGATACAGATTGTATGACTTAGCATATTGCTTATTATCCTGTATCTGATCGTTATAGCTATACATTGCCTTAATACTCAAACCCGGTACAAAAGGCACGTCATATTGCAAGCTGAGGAGACCATTAAAAAATTTATTATTCTGAATGCTGTAACCATTTATATCAGAATTTTCATAAGCCAGCGGGTTACCACCGTCAACAAGGCCAAGATTTAAATAAGCAGGGTTGTTATTGGCATAAAAAGACTGGATAGGTAATTCGCGCCAGGTTTCGCGGGTGGTCCACCAAACGGATTGTAAAGGCGAATTTTTCTGATCCCAGATACCTGCAAGGTTCAGATTCAATGTCAGGTTTTTGGTAATCTTGCTGGTAATGTTCGAGCGAATGTTATAACGTTTATAATACAGGTCATTACTTGTTAAAAAGCCATCCTGCCCGGTAAAGCCTCCGCTTATTAGGTAAGTGGTATTATCACTTCCACCGGTGGCGGTAAGGTTGTGCTGATCCTGGAAAGCTGATTTTTTAAATACCGCATCATACCAGTCTGCGCTCTTTTTAGTGCCATTCGCATAATTTGCAAAATCCTGGGGCGTGTAAACGATCTTACTGTTATCCAACTGATGCATCGATAGTTGGTTGGCCAATGTCATGTATTGTATAGCGTCAACAGGCTTTGGTAAACCAGATGGAACTTGCGAGCCGAAAGTACCTGTGTACTCCAATTGCAATTGTCCTTTTTTACCGTGCTTGGTAGTGATCAGGATAACGCCATTTGCTGCTTTTACACCATACACAGATGCTGCGGCGTCCTTCAGTACAGATACGCTTTCGATATCGTTGGGATCTAACCGGGCTAAAATATTGCTGGTACTTGTAGAGTTATCTCCGTTGCCACCCGTAACATTAAAGTTTGGCATCTGTACACCATCCACAACTATGAGTGGATTATTTCCGAAACCGCGTATGGAGATGTTATTGTTAAAGTCCCCCGGTTCTGAGGTGTTTTGCATCACCTGCAAACCGGCAACTTTACCGGTTAGCATATTCTCGACGTTTTCGTTTTTGGTGGTTACGATTTCCTTATTGGTTATTGAGGTTACCGCTGTGGTTAACGATAGCTTTTTCTGGCTGCCATAACCTACTACCACTACTTCGTTTAATGACGAGGAAGCCGGCGCCATGCTTACGGATATTGGTGCCGCGTCTTTTATTACAACTTCCTGGTTTTGATATCCGATGTAACTTAAGACCAGCGTTTGGCCTACACTTGCATTAAGGGAGAACTTACCGTTGATGTCGGTTACGGTTCCCTGGTCAGTCCCTTTTAATTTAACAGAGACACCGGGCAGCGTGCCTCCTTTTTCATCCAGTACAGTACCCTGTACCTTCCCCTGACCTTGTGCATAGGCCGAAAACGACAGGCACAATGTCAGCAGTAATGCCAGTGGCGGGGAAATGAGGATCTTGATTTTAGCCAGACAGAAGTCAATCAGCCGGCTTCGACAGGTAAAAGATTTCTTCATAAATAAATAGGTTGGTTGGTTTATAAAATACCAGGATCGATGGCTCGACCCGCGGCTTTCAGTACACAATGTTAGAGGGGTGGTATTAAAAAATGGGTTAAAAAATGGGTTAATTAGCTAATAATCTTATTAACCTTAAGGTAATCAGACTTGTTACAATTATTGTAAAAAGTACACTAAGTGAAAATCTTAAAGTAAACTATTTGTTAGGAATGAAATAGAAAATAGTCCTTATTTAATCCTAAGACGGGGGTGCTGACAATATTGCGTTAATTATTGACCCGTAGGGTCTACCGCTTTGTAGCGAAAATCAACAGCAAACATTTTTGCCTCGTAGAGCAATGTCATTAAGTTAAGGATTAGTATGCTGGTTTAAAGTTTGAATAGGTTCGGAATTTACTTTTTGAGTGTTTATTTTTTATTGTTCTCTCAAAGGCCCGGCCTTTTCTTATGGGTAACGTGTTCTTAATGAAGAGG
>NZ_DATCRU010000068.1:0-237308 GCF_036568825.1 Mucilaginibacter sp.
GGTGTTTATGGCGCACTTCAAACCAAAAAAACTCAGAAAGCGACAATACTTTTTACAAGAAGGGGATGTATGTAAATATACTGGTTTCATTGTGAAAGGGGCAGCCAGGACGTTTACGGTAGATGAAAAAGGGCACGAACACATTTTGAAATTAAGTGTCGAAAATTGGTGGCTGGCCGATTTTGAAAGTTTTTACCAGTTAACGCCAAGCCGTTTTAATATAGAGGCGCTGGAAGATATGGAAATTCTACAAATAACGAATGCCCAGGTTGAGGAATTTATAAAGCCCATCCCTGCTTTTTCAGCGATGCAAAACGTAATCAGCCAAAATAACACCATCGCAGCCCAAAAACGGATGCAGTCAGCTATCAGCTACTCAGGCAAAGAACGTTACCGGGAACTGGTCAATGATTATCCGCATTTTCTGCAGCGGTTTCCGCAAAACATGATCGCCTCTTATCTGGGTTTATCTCCCGAAACTTTGAGCAGGATCAGGAAAAACTCCCTAAAATAGATTGATTTTTATCAAGAGTATTTAATGACTTATGTCAAGATACAGCCCGTTACACGGGTGCATCTTTGAATTTTGAATAAGGATATTAAATATAAAAATCATGAGTAAATTAAAAAACAAAGTCGCCGTAATTACAGGCGGCAATAGCGGCATCGGATTTGGTATTGCAGAAGCATTTAAAAAGGAAGGCGCTGTCGGAGCCATTATCGGCAGAAATCAGGAAACCTTAGCTAATTCTGTGGCTCAGCTCGGCGATGGTTTTATAGCCATTAATGCCGATGTAACCAATCTTGCCGATCTGGAAAGAGTGTTTAAAGAAACAGCTGTAAAATTTGGTAAAATAGATGTGGTTGTAGCAAATGCAGGTGCCGGAACTACCGGTACAGTGGCTAATATGAGCGAAGCAGGCTATGACAAGACAATGAACTTAAACCTTAAGAGTGTTTACTTCACTGTCAATAAAGCACTGCCTTATATGAATGATGGTGGCTCCATCATTTTGATCGGGTCAAATGCGGCACATCGGGCGTACCCTTCGTTTGGTCTTTATGGTGCTGCAAAAGCGGCGGTGATCTTTTTTGCAAAAGCGTTTTCAAATGATCTTTTAGACAGAAAGATCAGGGCAAATGTAATAACACCAGGTACAACGGATACACCGGCATTTGACAAGTTTGTTCCTGCAGAACAAATTGAAGCTGTAAAACAACACTTTGCCGGTGTAATGCCGATAGGCAGAATCGGGCAGCCGGCTGACATTGGTAAAACAGCGGTTTTCCTGGCTTCAGATGATTCTTCGTTTTTACTCGGTTCGGAACTTCTTGTCGATGGCGGTATGACCTATTTGGCTAAATAAATGCCCACAAACCGGCACGGGTTTAAACTCGTGCCGTTAAATCAACTTAATGTAATACCTCAATTTTCAACAAGCTTTGTTATATTGTAACTGTAATTAACTAACCATGGATGTCATTTCAAGCTTCATACTTAAAGGAATGAGTCCGCAATTAATTGTGGCGGATATAAAGCGTTCCATTAAATTCTATACAGTAAAACTGGGCTTCTCGCTTGAATTTAATTATGAAGACTTTTATGCAGGGGTTTCTAAAGATGGTTACACTATCCACCTTAAATCAGGCGAGCCTTCGGTTGAAGAACGAAAAAACAGGAAAGATAACGAACACCTCGACCTGGTTTTTTCGGTGGATAATATTAAAGCTCTGTATAACGAGATATCGGCCAACACAATTGAAATTATTCAACCATTGCGAAGCGTGCCTTATGGGAAGGAGTTTTATATATCTGATCCAGACGGTTATATTATCGGCTTCTTAGAATAAAGTGTGCGAACGCTATATTTGCGGCCGATATGACAGCCTCTTTTAACGAAATCAACACCAAACTTGAAAAATTAACGAACTTTAGCCGGGGCTACAAAGCTTATTTGTATGATTGTGACGGCACCCTTGCCGATAACATGGGCGCACACAAGGAAACCTACATACAAGTTGCAGCTGATAAGGGCCACAAGATTGAAGGGGACATTATCGATGAGCTTGCAGGCTGGCCAGTCATCAAAGTGATCGAGGAGATCAATAAACGATATAGCACTTCATTTGATCCTCAAGAGTTTGTGGATCTGAAATATAAACTGTTTCTTGATCATTATATTGAGAATACGCTTCCTGTGGTGCATGTAGTGGAACATCTGAAAGCTCATGCACAAAAGGTGAAGATCGGTGTCGTGTCGGGAAGCAAACGCCCTGCGGTTGAGAAAACCTTGAAAGTACTTGGCATATATGGGCTGGTCGAGGTGATGGTATGCGCTGGAGAAACAGAACACGGTAAACCACATCCTGATCCGTTTTTAAAAGCTGCGGAATTATTAAAAGTAAAGCCTGAAGATTGCCTTGTATTTGAAGACGGCGAAGCAGGAACTGTAGCCGCTGATGCTGCTGGAATGAAATGGGTGCGGATAGATAAATTATAACTTATCCCAGTACGCTTCTGAAAGCCGCCAGATATTTATCTATGTAAAATTGCTTCGACACAGTTTTGTACTGCATAATAAATCGAGGATGTTCCAGCGCTATGATCTTCCCAAAGAACTTATGTTCATCATTTAATTTCTTCAGGAACTTTTCATTTTTACCCGTTCCAAAACAAAAGCAGATATCGGTTTTGATGCCTAAATCAATTTGTTTGTGAATATTTTCGATCATAAAAGATAAAACAGCGTTGGTCAGTTCTTTGCTGTCGTAATAATTGTAGTTGGTTTCTTTGCCTTTTGAATCTGTTGACGTAAATCCAAGCGGACAAGGCGAGTTAATGTAGAAATCGTTATAAAAGGCTTCGGGACCGCCATACGCATTGATCATTTCATAAATAAATACGGATGAAGGCTCATGCGATGCTTTACCTGTATAAGGTATATGGCACTCACTTACGAGCCGTTTGGTGTCAGTAAAAGGAATGCCAGTTAAACCTGCACCAAATCTGCCCGGATTAATACCCAGAATGATATGCCGTTGATTGTTATCATTATAATACTTGTGATAAAATGCTTCAACAATACCCATTACATTTTCGTGTTCTCTGAAAGGGTTCATAATGCGAATGCCTTTAGGAAGGGGATCACCGGTATAGGTTAATTCCCGGTTGAATCGGATAACACGATCAGCAAAATTCATGCGGTCAATTTACCAATTGCTTTCGGCATATTCAGATTTAAAGAATATTGGCGCATTTTTACATGTCGCAGATTGATTTTAAGACACAGATGTATTGCGTAACAATACTATATCTTCTAATCTTATTATAATACGTTAACAGAATTGTTACCTGATCAATATATGTTTTTTTCCATTTTTGCAAAACACATCTGGCCTGTGATGGTATCAGTGATATTGTAATGTTAATCTTAAGGTTATTATAATATTATTACTTTTATCAATACATATTTTATGAGAATTAATTCTGTAAAATAGCCGGTGGGTTTTTAAATATGAAAAAGTTCACTTTCAACAAGAACCGGACCCGATTGCTATTATTTACCCTGGTTTTATCTTTTGCTGCAACTATATCCAATGCGCAAAAGACAACAACCAGCCCAATAGCCCCGCCAGTAACCGCTCCGGATACAAGCAAAAACAATTTATTAATGCCGGTAGTGGTAAAAGACAGCGCCGGAACCGGAGCTGAATCACTAACCTTACGGCAATGTATTGATTATGCGATGCAACATCAGCCGGGTATCAACAAAGCATTGATAAATGTCGATGTGGCTAAAACCACCAACGCTATCAGCTTATCAGGCTGGCTCCCACAAGTAAGCGCCCAGGGGACATTGAACCATTATATTCAAACGTCATCCAGCGGCTCTTCCTCAGCCATAAGCAGCTCAGGCAGTTCAGTTAACCGGAATACATTTATTCCCGGAGTTTCAGTTTCACAGGCCATATTTAGCCCAAGTTTATTGTATGCAGCGCGGAGTGCTAACTTATATATCAAACAAGCGCAACAGGTTACTGATAGCACTAAAATTTTCCTGGTTTCGTCAGTAAGCAAATCGTTTTATAATGTGCTTCTTACCTTAGAACAGATCAATGTTTTAAAAGAAGATACAGCGCGTTTGGGAAAAAGCCTGCGCGATGCTTATCATCAATATAAAGGTGGTATAGTAGACGAAACGGATTACGAGGAAGCCAGCATCACCCTGAATAATTCAATGGCGCAATTGAAGCAAGCTAATGAAAATGTAATACCGCAATATGCTGCATTAAAACAGTTGATGGGCTATCCGCCGGATAAGCAATTCAATGTAAGCTTTGATACTACCGAGATGCAGCAAAATATTCATATCGATACCTTACAGCAACTGCAGTATGAAAAACGGATTGAGTATCAGCAGATAAAAACCGCTCATGATCTGCAGGATGAAACAATACATTATTATAAATATTCATTCCTGCCTACGCTTTCAGCTTTTTATAACTATAACCTGGCTTATGAGAATAGCCAATTCTCTCAACTATTTAGCAAATCGTATCCAAACCAGTTAGTAGGTGTATCTTTCAGTATCCCGATTTTTACCGGATTTTATCGTACAAATAACCTGAAAAAGGCGCGATTGGAGCAGAAAATAATTGACTGGAACACAGTCGATCTAAAATCAGAGATATATAAGGAATACACGACGGCTTTAGGTGCCTATAAAGGAAACTTTTATAACCTGCAGCTTTTGCAAAAGAACGTGAACATGGCACGACGTGTTTACTTTGTAGTAACGCTTCAATACAAACAGGGTATCGTTCCGTACCTGAATGTGATCACCGCCGAATCTAATTTAATATCATCAGAAATAAGTTATTTAAATGCTTTGTTCCAGGTAATGTCTAATAAGATCGACCTGCAAAAAGCAATGGGAAATATTACGTACTAATGCATTATAACCAAACCCCCTCTATGAATAGAGTATTGTTAAGCACAATTCTTGTTAGCTGCCTGATCTTAGGCGCTTGTAAAAAGAAACAACCTCCCCAGAATACCGAGGTGCCTGTTAATTTAATGAAACTTACACCAAGGCCCGTGTTGTATTACGACAAATATCCCGCAACTACGCGTGCGTTAAACCAGGTGAATTTATTATCGCAGGTATCCGGCGCTGTTACTGGTATATTTTTTACTGAGGGTACGAAAGTGCAAAAAGGGCAAAAATTGTACGAGATTGACGAACGTATATACAAAGCGGCTTATGACCAGGCGGTCGCCAACTTAGACGTATCTAAAAGCGGCTTGGTTCAGGCGCAGCAGGATGCTGACCGTTATGATTATCTTAACAAATACAACGCTGTAGCCAAACAGCAGTATGATCATGCCGTGGTTGCTTTAGCACAGGCTAAGAGCACTGTACAGGCCTCAGAGCAGGCGGTAAAAACAGCCAAAACCAATTTAACCTACGCTACAATCTATGCACCGTTTACCGGCACCATAGGTATAAGCCAGGTTAGGATGGGCGAAGTTGTTACTCCGATGGCAACCACACTGGATACCCTTTCTACTGATGATCCAATGGCGGTTGATTTTATCATCAATGAGAAAAATTTGCCTTTGTTCGAGAAATTACAGCGTGAAAAAGTAAAGATTGACTCTCTGTTTACCCTTTTATTGCCTGATAATTCGCTTTATGATCATTTAGGCAAGCTTTCTATTATAGACAGGGCTGTTGATCCGCAAACCGGTTCCATCCGCGTAAGGCTGGTTTTTGATAACCCTAAGTTTGCTTTAAGAGCAGGTATGAGTTGTGTGGTACGTGTGCATAATCAGGACGTTGGGCCGCAATTGGTAATACCAAACAAAGCTGTTATTGAGCAAATGGGTGAATATTTCGTATACGTTGCAAAAGATACAGTGATGAAAGTAAGTGCTGATAGCCTGAAAAAAATGGATCAAAAAGCAGCAGCAGATGCAAATAAACCCAAGTTGATTGCGGTACAAAAAAAGGTCAAGACCGGGCAGGTAATAGGACCTGATATTATTATTAAAAGCGGCATTGAGGCCGGCGACAGAATAGTTGTAGATGGTTTACAATCATTGCACGATGGCGCCCGTATTACAACGGCAAATAAAGTAGGCCCGGGCGGAGGCAAACGGGGCGGGTGATTTTAAATCATAAGCCAGAACTTAAAATTAAAGTCGAGGACGTCAGACTCCAAACGTTAAACTTTAAAAAGAATGATTGCTAATACCTTTATAAAGCGGCCAGTAACTGCAATAGTAATTTCCATTGTACTGGTAATTACCGGTACGGTCAGTATTTTACTGCTGCCTATTGACCAATACCCTGATATTACTCCGCCTGTTGTGCAGGTGAACGGACAGTTCATTGGCGCCGATGCCCAAACCGTAGAGCAAACTGTAGCAACGCCTATTGAAGAGCAGGTAAATGGTTCGCCGGGTATGGAATATATGCAGAGTAACAGCACCAATAATGGCGCTATGCAGCTTAATGTCACTTTCAAAATAGGCACTAATATAGACGTTGCTGCGCTTGACGTGCAAAACCGCGTGAGTATTGCCACACCGTTACTGCCGTCAGCGGCCAGCCGTTTGGGGCTTACCGTGCGTGCAGTTAACCCCAGCATGCTAATGATGGTTGCTATATATGCACCTAAGGATTCTCATAACATTACTTTTCTCGATAACTATACTAATATTTTCGTTCAGGATGCGCTTTTACGTGTACCGGGTGTAGGTACCATAAGCCGTTTTACTGACGATTTTAGTATGCGTATCTGGATGAATCCGCAAAAAATGGCTGCTCACAGCATTGAGCCGCAGGATATTATCAGCGCACTTACCGCCCAGAACGTACAGGTGGCCGCGGGTACCGCAGGTTTGCCGCCACAAGCGCCAACACAAACCTACGAGCTTGGTATTTTAGTGAATGGTCGTTTAAGTACTGTTCCTGAATTTGAAAACATCATTGTAAAAAATAACCCATCAAAAGGCGAACTAGTTTACCTGAAAGATGTTGCCCGTGTAGAATTGGGTAAATTCACTTTCTCAAGCAATTCATTTGTTGACGGTCATAGGGCATCGTATCTGCAGATATACCAGGCACCTGGCAGCAATGCACTCGAAACAGCAAACGGTGTTTATGCAGAGCTTGCCAAACTGAAACAAACATTTCCTACTGATGTAGCGTACAGCGTTCCGTTTGAGTCTGTGACTGTGGTAAAAGTGTCGATGACGGATGTGGTTTACACCTTATTAATGACGCTTGGACTGGTGGCTATCGTGGTGTTCCTCTTCCTTCAAACTTTTAGATCGACGCTTATTCCTATCCTTGCTATACCAGTATCTATTTTTGGTACGTTCTGCTTTTTCATTCCGCTTGGTTTCACCATTAATACATTAACCATGTTTGGTTTCGTATTGGCTATTGGTATTGTGGTGGATGATGCTATCATCGTGGTGGAAGCAGTGCAGCATTATATCGACCACGATAAGATGTCGCCTAAGGAAGCTACCTACCAGGCCATGAAGGATATTTCAGCACCGGTTGTAGCCATCGCACTTATTCTTGCAGCGGTATTCGTGCCGGTTGGGTTTATTCCCGGCATTGTGGGCAGGCTGTACCAGCAATTTGCTATTACCATTGCTATTTCGGTAATTATCTCGGCTTTCATAGCACTTTCGTTAACACCTGCACTATGTACACTGTTGCTAAAACCGACAGACGAAAGCGCGAAAAATAAAGGATTGACCAAATGGTTCACCAAATTCAATGAATGGTTCGACAGGATCACAGCTAAATATACAGAAGGTGTTCGTCGCAGTATAAAAGGGTCGCGATATATCGTTATCCTGCTGCTTTGTGTTTGTATAGGTGCCATCTTTCTCTTCAAAGAGAAGCCAACGGGCTTTATTCCTTCAGAAGATGACGGCAATTTATATGTGACCTACCAATTACCACCTGCGTCATCAACGGCCCAGTCGGTAGATATAATGTCTAAACTTATGAAAGTAGTTGCCAGTACGCCCGGTGTTGGCCACTATGCTGCGCTGTCGGGACTTAACGTGGTAACTAACGCTACCAATTCCAACAACGGTACTATTTACGTGCAGTTGAAACCCTGGGACGAACGCTCGGGCGAAGATCAGAAAGTGCCGGGGATCATTAAGGTTATGCAAAAACGTATAGCCGACGCCGGCGTCACCAATGCTTCGGTTCAGGTAATACAGCCGTCGCCGCTTCCTGGTGTCGGTTCAACCGTTGGTTTTAGTATGCAGATAGAGCAGCGAAGCACTAATGATAATTTGCAGGACTTTGAGCGTGTAGTCAACCGTTTTGTTGATTCTGCTAATAAAAATCCTGCCATAACCAAGGCTTTCAGCTATTACACAGCGCATACGCCAAATATGAGCCTTACAGTGGACAGGGAAAAATGCGAGAAGATGGGGGTGAGCATTTCTGATGTCTTTACAACTATCGAAGCCTTTACCGGCAGTTTGTATATCAACGACTTTACTACCTATAACCGTACTTTCCATGTAGTAGTGCAGGCTGATACTGTTTACAGGGCTTTAATATCTGATCTGGAGAAGTACTATGTGCGTAATTCCAATAATAAAATGGTGCCTTTGGGCGCACTGATCAGTTTTAAACCAGTTGAGGCGGCTCCGCTTATTTCGCACTTTAATATTTTCCGTTCGGCCGAGATAGATGGCTCATCCCCGCCGGGTGTCAGCTCCACCGATGCACTCGATGCCTTACAAAAACTGGCTGCCAAGCAACTGCCGCAAGGTTATACCTATGAATTTTCGGGATTGAGTTATGAGGAATTGAAAGCCGGGTCGGTAACGATGTACATATTTGCGTTCTCCATCACTTTCGTCTTCTTGTTCCTTGCTGCGCTATATGAAAGCTGGTCGGTTCCGTTTTCAGTATTGCTTGCGGTGCCGATAGGGGCGTTCGGGGCTATTTTAGCTCTGTATTTAGTACCGTCCCTTACCGACAACGTTTATGCGCAGATTGGTTTGATTACACTGATAGGTCTTGCAGCAAAGAATGCCATCCTGATCGTAGAGTTTGCCAAAGTCAGGGTAGATCGTGGTGAAGACTTGCTTGCATCAACGCTCGACGCAGTAAGCCTTCGTTTGCGCCCGATCATCATGACTTCCCTGGCCTTTATATTGGGTGTGCTTCCATTGGTTTTTGCAAGTGGAGCAGGTGCTATAGCACGCCGTACTATTGGTATGACCGTATTAGGCGGTATGTTTGCAGCATCAACAATTGCCATTTTTGTTGTTCCGGTATTATTCGTATTGATAACACGTGCCGCTTATGGTAAAGAGAAATTAGAATACCTTAAAGCGCATCATAAGGATCTGATGGAGAAAGCTAAAAAAGTTGAAGCACAAAATATAGATCCGGAATTGGAATTTGAATTACAGAAATCCCGCGATCTGCATAAACCCGCTGCATCATGATAGCTAATACCTTCATAAAACGGCCGGTTACCGCTATCGTCATTTCCATTGTTTTGATGATATCCGGGATCATATGCATTTTCAACCTGGCTGTCGATCAATATCCCAATATTTCGCCGCCCAGCGTAAGCGTAAATGCCAGCTATACCGGTGCTGACGCCCAAACCGTTGAGCAAACCACCGCTATTCCAATTGAAGAGCAGGTGAATGGTACTCCTGGCATGGAATACATGCAGAGCAGCAGCAGCAACAGTGGCAATATGAATCTGCGGGTAACATTTGATGTTGGCACCAACCCACAGATCGCAGCGCTTAATGTGCAAAACCGCGTTGGTATTGCGGCCCCTCTTTTGCCGTCGGTAGTAAGTAAACTTGGCGCTACCGTACGTGCCAGTAATCCTGATCAGTTGATGCTGGTTGCTATTTACTCGCCTAAAAAGACACATAACATCACCTTTTTGGATAATTATACCAATACATTTATCCAGGACGCAATATTACGTGTACCTGGGGTAGGCGATGTGTCAGCGCGTACTGATCAGTTCGCAATGCGTATATGGCTCGATCCTGATAAGATGGCTTCGTATAACCTAATGCCATCTGACATAACTACTGCACTTAGCGGTCAAAACGTATACGTTGCTGCCGGATCGGTTGGTGCGCCACCACAAAACCCAAAGCAGGCTTTTGAAACCGGCATATTGGTAAACAGCATGCTTAGCAAACCCGAACAATATGAAAAGTTGATTGTAAGGGCCATCCCCGGAACAAATAAAATGATCTATCTGAAGGATATCGGCCGCGTTGAGCTTGCTAAGTTCACCTACTCAGGTGGTTCATTTGTTGATGGCAATCGTTGCTCGCTATTAATGATCTACCAATCACCGGGAAGTAATGCGCTGCAAACGGCGGATAATGTTTATGCAAAGCTTGCAGAACTAAAAAAGTCATTCCCGTCGGACGTTGAATACATTGTTCCTTTTGAATCTGTTACCATTATCCAGGTATCAATGGACGAGGTTATAGGCACATTGGTTAAGGCGCTGATATTGGTTGCTGCAGTGGTATTCCTTTTCCTGCAAAACTGGCGGTCTACGATAATACCCATATTGGCTATTCCGGTATCCATTTTATCGACCTTCTGTTTTTTCATTCCTTTAGGATTTACTATCAATACGCTCACCATGTTTGGGTTCGTATTGGCTATAGGGATAGTAGTGGATGACGCCATCATTGTGGTGGAAGCCGTGCAGCATTATATTGACGAGAAACATATGTCGCCCAAAGAAGCTACTTACCAGGCCATGAAGGAAATTTCAGCGCCTGTTATTGCCATAGCACTCATTTTGGCTTCAGTATTCGTTCCGGTTGGTTTTATCCCCGGCATAGTTGGCAGGCTTTACCAGCAATTTGCAATAACCATAGCCATATCGGTAATTTTTTCGGCCTTTACCGCGCTGTCGCTAACGCCGGCACTTTGTACACTTTTGCTGAAGCCCTCACATCATGCGTCAAACCCGACAACATGGGCGGGGAAATTTTCAGCGTGGTTCGACCGTGTTTTCTTCGACCGGTTTAACAGGATGTTTGATAAGCTGAACGGCAAATATGCCAACGGCGTCAGGCGCAGCATAAAGGGTGCAAAATACATCATCATTCTACTGGTTTGCATTTGTGTGGGCGCCTGGTTATTATTCAGGAGTAAACCATCAGGTTTCGTGCCCTCAGAGGATGGTGGCCGACTGTTTGTAACCTACACCATGCCTGATGCATCTTCTACGACAGCCTCCAACCATGTGCTGGCAAAGCTAATGAAGATAGTGGGCTCAACGCCGGGCATAATGCACTTTGTGGGATCATCAGGCTTTAACATACTTGGTGGCGGCGGTAATAACAGCGGCACCATGTTTTGCATGTTAACCCCTTGGGACCAGCGCACAACCCCGCAAACCTCGGTGCAGGGTATAATGGACAACATTAAAAAACGGGTAGCAAAGGCCGGTATAAAAAATGCTACCGTTGTTGCTATCCAACCGCCGCCGATAAGGGGGATCGGGATAGCGGCTGGTTTTTCAATGCAAATAGAACAGGGGAACTCAACGGATGACATTCATGCATTTGAAAAAAATGTACAGAAATTTGTTGCTGCCGCCAAAAAAATGCCGGCCACTTCAACAGCATTTTGTTCTTTCACGGCTCATACACCAAGTTATACTGTGACTGTCGACCGTGAAAAATGTCAAAAACTTGGCGTAAACATCTCCGATGTATTTTCTACTATGCAGGCCTTTATGGGAAGTTTGTTTGTAAATAACTTTACTTTATATAACCGGACTTATCATGCTGTTATTGAGGCTGACACTGCTTACCGCGCGCTGATCAGCAATATTAACAGGTATTATGTGCGCAACCAGAGCGGAGAAATGTTGCCGTTAAGCACCCTGATTAATTATAAAGCAGATGCAACAGCGACGTCCATATCTCACTTTAACATATTCCGTTCGGCAGAAGTAGACGGCTCTATTCCGCCGGGATACAGCAGCGGGCAGTCTTTAGATGCTTTAAGAGAAGTTGCTGCAAAAGTACTGCCCCGGGGTTATACTTATGAATTTTCGGGCCTAAGCTACCAGGAGATCAAGGCGGGGAATATTACTATCTATATATTCCTGTTCTCTATCATCTTTGTATTCCTGTTTCTCGCTGCGTTATACGAAAGTTGGTCAGTGCCATTTTCTGTAATGCTGGCAGTGCCGATAAGCGCGTTTGGTGCGATAGTAGCTTTATGGATGGCTCCAACTATCACCAATAACGTATACGCGCAGATCGGTCTGATAACACTGATTGGTTTGTCGGCTAAAAACGCCATTCTTATTGTTGAATTTGCTAAACTGCGTGTTGACCGTGGAGAACCGCTGCTGCAGTCGACCATCGAAGCGGTACGTCTGCGTTTCCGACCGATCATCATGACTTCTATGTCGTTCGTCTTTGGCGTGTTGCCGCTGGTGTTTGCCACGGGTGCCGGAGCGGAATCCAGGAACACTATTGGCATCACCGTTTTGGGCGGAATGATAGCCTCATCAACTATATCTATTTTCATTGTTCCGGTATTATTTGTTCTGTTCACCCGCTTCTCCTACGGCAAAAAGCAGTTGCAATGGCTTCAGGATCATCATGAAGAGTTGTTGGAAAAGGCAAGAAGAGTTGAAGAAAGTAATATTGACCCTGAACTGGAATACGATATTGCCGAATCGCGTGCCGCAAATGCAGCGAGCAGGGCAGAGCATGAAAGAAATAAAGATGAAGAGAAAGAGTAATTAGTCTTGCTTTTTTGCTCCGGGAATAATATCGATGAGCCAGATACTGAGTGCAGATACAATTATTGAAGGAAAGATCAGCCTGAATAATTCAAACAGACTGTGTGTATAAATCTCTCCACTGAATAGCAAATAATAAAACAACACCGGAAAACTTATAGGGAAGGCAAATAAGAAAATTATTGCCTTCTTTTTGTTTTCGGTGATGTTCAGGTTGATAACAATAAAGGTACTAAGCGCCACTGTTATAAAATAGGCTATTGATGAACTTAATTGGATATTGTATCGTTCTAATATATCCTGAATGGTTTTTGCAGTTGATGTTGATTTAAAATCTTTGGTAATAATCCATATCAATACAGAAACAGGAGTGGAGAGTAGAAAAGTAAACAGCCATACTGTTAGCCCATAAATAACGGAATCTTTTAGCGAACGGGAAGCTGTTTTTTGAGATTTAGCCCCAGATAGATCTGGTTGATATAGCCAAATAAAACAAATAGTGCTTATTGCATAAGCTAATGCCAAAAGATAACCGCCGCCATAACTTTGCAATGCACTGATCGAATTGATCATTAACATTGCGGCGAATGATGTCAGGAAACTTGTAATGGATAAAACTCTCTTAATTGATATAGAATTGCCTGATAGCTGTATAGTTGCAAATAATGTCAACGCTACCCATACAGACATTAGAAATGTATAGGGTACAGCAAAAGCGGTGACTATTGGGGCAATTTGTGTTGGGATATGAAAGCCCGAAAATAAAGTGAGTAAGAGAATATAAACGAAGGGGGTAAATAGTAAACCGGAAAGCCAAACCTTAACTGTATAACTTATTCCCTGCATTTAATAATGTTTTCGCAGCTAAGATAGTGTTTTAGCTGTAATGCAGTTTGCGGTATTAGTTGCGCTTAAATAAAAAAAGCAGCGCTGAGCTGCCTTTTTGCTATTATTAAATTAATAACTATTCTTCCTCTACGGTTGGTGCACCAGGAGCGTTCTTTTTTACAGATTCAATCCCATTATCGCGGCCGCTTTCACTTTCATACATCTGGCTTTTTCCGATAACCTGTCCGTTTGTGGCTTTCAGGTTAAAGTAGAATTTTCCATTCTTAGAGTTTTCGCGATCATAATGTTTGTCATCAGGAGCATTCTTTTTTACGGATTCGATCCCATTATGCATTGCTGCTGTAGTAGTATATCCCTCGCTCGAAAGGATGATCTGGCCATTGGTCGCCAATAAGTTAAAATAGTGTTGACCGTCCTTTCCTTTTTTGGTTGAAAATTTTCCCATGATGTTTGTTTTTTGGATTGGCAAATAATAATTTTTTACAACGGATGATAAATTAGGAATTAAAACAAAATAATAATAAATATGTTTTCAAAATATGTTAATTATTATGATCCAATTTATCTTTCCTTTTTCAATTTGAATTTATTTAGATTTATAGAATAATACATAAACATATTCATCACAAACACCCTATTATCATGGAAGAACTAATTCAAACTGTAGCTGACAGGACCGGTATCTCGCCTGATCAGGCAAAAAGTGCAATTGAAACTATTATTGACCATCTGAAAGATAAACTACCGATGGGACTAGGTGACAAGATCGAATCTTTTCTGCAAGGCGGATCATCATCTTTGGAAGGTGACCTTTTAGGCGGCCTGGAAGATAAAGTTAAAGGCTTATTTTAATCAGTTATTATTTAGTTATTAAAAACCATTTAAAATGAAAAAATTATTTGCAGTAATCGTTACATTCTCTGTGCTGATGATAGGCACAAGCGCAATCGCCGGTACTATTGATACGGCTAAAATGAGTAAATCGGCCAAAAAGGCAAAAGTAGCTGCTGATAAAGCCAAAGCGACAACTGATAAAGCAAAGGATAAGGCTAAAGAAACGACCGACAAAGCAGTAGATAAATCTAAAGCTACTGCAGACGCGGCAAAAGACAAAGCTAAAACTACTGCAGACCAGGCAGCTGATAAGACAAAAACGGCTTCTGACAAGGCAAAGAAAACAGTTACTGATGTTCCGAATAAATCAGCTGACAAAGCTATCGGCAAAGATGCCAGCGGCAGAACGGTTTATTTAGGACCTAAAGGCGGCCAGTATGTATTATCGGCAAGCGGCAAGAAAGAATATCTTTCAAAAGATAAAAAGATCGCTGTTAAGTAATACAATTAATTATAAAATACAACGGGGAGCTATATATGATAACTCCCCGTTTTTATTTTAGGATTTTCAGAATGTTGTGGCTAATAAAATTTAGTTGACCAGACTGATTTGTTCAAACACATCCTTCATGATTGGTTTGGATATAAAGGTGGTGACAAACGGATATAGCTTTGACCTGCTGATATCTGCAGGATTAATGGATGAGCTTACAATATAAACCTTGATGTTTTTCTGTAGAGATTTATATAGCTTCTGAAACCTGTTCAGAAAATCCCAGCCGTCAAACATGGGCATATATAAATCAATGAAAATATAATCAGGAAGTGACTGGGGTTCCAGTTTATTTTCTTCAAGATAGTCCAATATAATTTCCCCGTCGAACGAGTAAGTAGTTCCTTTCGATAGCTCCGTATTCTTGATGGTCATCTGAACTATCTTATGAAAAACAGGTTCGTCATCAATAAGCACAAGTTTGCTCATAGCGTTTTGGACTTTAGTATAAATTAATAGGTAATAACACGAATTAAAATAACCACGATACTAAGTTACCTAATTAATAATCAATAAGTTAGTTTATAAACATAACAATATTGATACAATTGTTATGAGTTGCGAAGTTATTAATTTTTGAAATTAAACCTGTTGTTTTTTAACTAAAAAGATAATTTTACAGGCTTTCAGACCAATTTCATGTTGACCGGGTCCCAATGAATGACCTTATTCTGGAAATAACTTTCATTACACGCCAGGGCCGGTGCAGCTGCTCTGAAACCAAATTCAGCATTTTCTACAACAGGTTTTCCAGTACGCATCGAGTCGAAGAAATTGTCGAAATGATCATAGGATGAGTTGTATCCGTCGGGCGATTGATAGCTGATGGTTTCACCTTTTGGTGCTTGTTTATCTGCGTCGGAGTATTTTTTATTGTACTCATCGGCAATAGCTTTTTGCATAGCTAATGGGTAGGTTTCGTATGAATCCCAGCCACCGTAACCAGGAGCTACCGGCATTTTGTTTTTATGAATGGTAAAGCCGCTTTCGTCAGAAATGTCGATCACACCCTCGGAACCAATCATGCGAGTATAACCTACTTCGCCTTCACCACTAATAAAATTCACCTGTAATGATACCTGGAAGGATGGATGTTCTTTTGTTTCGGGATAGTGAATGACTGCTGTCATCACATCGGGCACATTACGGCCGTCTTTCCAGTAAGCCAGGTCAGCTATCGAGTATATTTTGTCAGGTCCTTTTGAATCAGTAATAAAGTGTATGCCTGATAATAAATGCACAAATAAATCACCCGCTACACCTGTTCCATATTCCCGGTAATTTCTCCAGCGGAAGAAGCGGTTGCTGTCATAGGCGTATTTTTTCTGCTCTGTCGCCTGGAACCTGTCCCAATCCACTGTAGACGGAGATGCGTCCAGCGGAATGGTGTATTGCCATGCTCCCAATGCACTTTGCCGGTTAAAGGATGCCTGTATCGAGTTTAATTTACCAATTGCTCCCGCCTGGTATAACTCTTTCGCTTTTTTAAACGCCAGGCTGCTTACCCTTTGGCTGCCCACCTGGAAAACTGCTTTTGTTTCCTTCTGAACCTGTATCTCGCCCAAACCTTCACTAAGATAATGCACCATTGGTTTTTCGCTGTAAACCGCTTTTCCTTTTCGCATGGCATCTATAGCAATGCGGCTGTGCCAGTTATCGCTTGTTGCAATAATCACAGCATCAATGTCTTTTCTGTCGAGAATGGCGTGATGATCATTCGTTGTAAAAATATTTTGCCCGAAGACTTCTTTCGCTCTTTCCAATCTTCCTTTATACAAATCGCAGCAACCTACCAGTTCCACACCTTGAGAATGAAGCGCGGCATTTGTATCATTAAAACCCATAATGCCCATGCCGATAGTGGCTATGCGTATTTTATCATTTGCCGAAATACGTTTTTCAGCTCTGAGGATTCTTCTTTCGTGCTCTTCCTGCGCGGCTAATGAAGTAAGGCCTGCGGAAGTAAGGATGATGGTACTGCCTAACTGTTTGATGAACTTTCTGCGATCAGATGACATGATTATTCTATTAAGGTAAACAATATTGGTTCTTAGTATGCCGGGAAGGCTTTGCAATTGCAAGATAACAAAAGATGCAAAAGTGTTACAGAATGATCGAAAAATTTAAATAGGTGCACTAAATCACTATTTTCATGCGCCAATTTAATCCTATGGAAAGACGTCATTTTATAAAACTGTCAGCCTTAACATCCGCATCTATTTTATTCAGCAAGTTAACTTCTTTAGCTTCAGATAATTCATCCATTATAAATCTTCCCGATGAAGTATGGGCAAAATCAGGGGAGCAATGGTTTAAGCTCAACCATCGTTTAAACTCCTATACGCATGGATCCATTCAAGTCACGATAAAACAAATTGGCAATGCATTGGCAGTTGAAGCTCAGTCGCCAGGTAAGCCGTTGAATGCCATTAAATTGAAATGGAAACATCATACTGATAATAGTACAAAAGTTTTGGGTGATCATTATGAACGCTCGTATGGCGATCTGGCCTGGAAGAACGTTAATGCCGCAAATAAAAATCCATGGTATGTTTTATTAAATGATGGCAAGGACACCGCTTGTTTTGGCGTGAAGACCGGCTGTAATACCATTTGCTGGTGGAATGTGGGTACTGAAGAGCTTGAGCTGACTATGGATACGCAATCGGGTGGCGTAGGCGTACAATTGGGAGATAGGACATTACATGCAGCTGAAGTTGTTACAATGAAAAACCATGAAGGAGAAAATCCTTTTGCAACGGCACAACGCTTTTGCCGGATGATGTGCCCAAAACCACGCTTGCCTAAACAGCCGGTCTATGGTATTAACGACTGGTATTTTGCCTACGGAAATAATTCAGCAGACTTAATCAAACAGATAACAGCTTTAATGACCGAGCTTGCGCCGGATACCAATAACAGGCCATTTTCGGTGATTGATGCAGGTTGGGCTACCTATTCGCCATTGTTACCGGGGGATGGCGGTTTCATGGATGATTTCTCCAAGCCGAATGATAAGTTTAAAGACATGCACCAAATGGCTCTTGATATAGAAAAGCTGGGTATGCAGCCCGGTTTATGGACAAGGCCGCTTTGCGCCAGCTATAAGGATAAAGCCAGTTTGTTGCTTCCCAAAATTCCGGGACGCGATGACCCGAAAGCGCCGATACTCGATCCAACTATCGATGAAAACCTGGCTCGTATAAAACGTAATATCGCCATTTATAGGGAATGGGGTTACAAACTGGTTAAGCATGACTACACTACTTATGATATTATGGGCAAGTGGGGGATAGATATGAAAAATAACTTAACTTCTCCCGGTTGGAGGTTTCATGATAATACACTTACGACTGCTGAGGTTATCAACCATCTTTATCACTTAATCCGTGAAACCGCTGGAGACATGTATATAATAGGATGTAATACAATGAGCCATTTGTCAGCAGGCGTATTTGAGTTAAACCGTATAGGCGACGATACAAGCGGCAAGGAATGGGACCGCACGCGTAAAATGGGGGTAAATACTTTAGGTTTTCGCATAACGCAACATAATGCCTTTTATGCAGCAGATGGTGATTGCGTTGGACTAACAAAAGACATTTCCTGGAGCCGCAACAAGCAATGGATGCAATTGCTGGCCGAAAGTGGAGCGCCATTGTTTATATCGCCCCAACCGGATGCATTGGGTGAGGAACAAAAAGCTTATATTAAGGAATGCTTTACCAAAGCAGCCAAAGTGCAGCCAACAGGTGAGCCATTGGACTGGATGACTAATCCACAACCTGCGAAATGGAAACTGGATGGGAGGGAAGTTACTTTTGATTGGAGTTAGGATGAAATCAAATTATAATTTGGACTGGCTTCTGGAAAAGATGGAAAATGGACAAGAATTGAAGTTCCTGTTTTTCTGAGGGCACCGCAACAACTCAAAAAATGAGATCGAGAAATCTTGCTTTAGTCAATGGTTTGAATTACCCTTTACAGTTGATAACGTTACCTATAAAACCGCTGAACATTGGATGATGGCACATAAAGCTTTATTGTTTAATGATCTGAGAACTTATGATAAAATTATCAAATCAAACAGCCCAGGCGAAGCTAAAGAGCTGGGCCGGCAAGTACTGTCATTCGATGAAATTATTTGGAATAAAAAAAGGTACGATATAGTTAAGCTAGGTAATATTCATAAATTTAATCAACATCCTGAATATGCTGAATATTTGAAAAATACAAGCACCAGGGTATTGGTAGAAGCAAGCCCTGTTGATAAGATTTGGGGTATTGGATTATCTAAGGATGATGAGGACGTTGAGAATCCCTACTGCTGGCGTGGCTTGAACTTATTAGGTTTTGCTCTAATGGAAGTTAGAGATTTTTTGAAAGACCATGGACATTTTACTTACCAATCAGATTTATTATTGCCTCCATGGAAAGCTTATCCACAAATAGAATCAATGGATATGTTTTGGAGAATGGGCCAAGGTGAGGAGCTGATCATAAAATTCAGCACTTACTATTCTAATCTTTCAGAAAAGGATAAAATGATTTTTAAACTTGTTCATCCAGAGCCATATCAGTGGAAAGGTTTTTATCCGGCAGATAAATGACATGATGAGTAGGTCGATACCTCACCGCAAGATCATCCATATCGATATGGATGCCTTTTATGCCTCTGTTGAGCAAAGGGATAACCCCGGACTCAGAGGCAAGGCGATTGCTGTGGGTGGTTCACCGGAAGGCAGAGGTGGGGTAGTGGCTACTGCAAGTTACGAAGCACGTAAATTTGGTGTGCGATCTGCAATGCCATCTAAGAAGGCTTTGCAGCTTTGTCCACAGATTATATTTATCAGGCCGAGATTTGCTGTTTATAAAGATGTTTCACAAAAGATCAGGGAGATATTCAGACGGTATACTGATTTGATCGAGCCTTTGTCATTGGATGAAGCTTACCTGGATGTGACGCAGGATAAACAAAATATCGGTTCTGCTATAGATGTTGCCAAATTGATCAAACAAGCCATCAGGGACGAACTGCAACTAACTGCTTCCGCTGGAGTATCCATCAACAAGTTTGTAGCGAAAATTGCTTCGGACATGAATAAGCCCGATGGATTGACTTTTATCGGGCCATCATCTGTCGAATCCTTTATGGAAAAACTTCCTGTCGAAAAATTCTTTGGAGTAGGGAAGGTTACTGCTGATAAGATGAAACGAATGGGCCTGTTTACGGGTGCTGATCTGAAAAAGCTGCCCGAAGACGAAATGGTCAAACACTTTGGTAAAACCGGCCGTTTTTATTATCAGATTGCCAGGGGAATAGATGATCGGGAAGTACAGCCAAACCGAGAAACAAAATCCATAGGAGCAGAGGATACGTTTGCTTATGACCTGACCGAGATTGATGAAATGAATGTTGAGCTGGACAAACTGGCTCAAACCGTTACTAATCGTGTGCAGAGTTATCAATTAAAGGGACGTACCATCACCCTTAAAGTAAAGTACAGTGATTTCAGGCAGATCACCCGTAATTATTCAGTCGCTGAGCCTGTAAATGATTTTATAACTATCGCTGAAGCTGCCAAAAAGCTTCTTCTCGCTACTGAACCAGATGGGAAAAAAATAAGATTATTGGGTGTCACCCTATCCAATTTTGGAGAGATAGTCCCAAAGCACAAAAATCCGGATAACCCGGAGCAATTGGAATTATTTTAGTGTATAATAAACACCTGAACGCCAGAATAATTATCAAAAAACATCAAATAAACAGGCCATTTGCGATTTTTATGTTTGATAAAACAAAATTTATTTTGGATTGTAACGAATCTTTTATATTTTCACCAGCATTATAAACCAATTTCTTGAAGAAACTTATCGCCATATTTCTTTTAAGCATGCACCTTTTTTACTTAGGGGGTTATATGCTGGCGTTTCAGTATTTCATGAATAGGTCTGACGATCAGTTGGTTAGTCAGTTGAATGGTAATGGCGCTAATTCATCAAAACTGATCAAATTAAAAATCCCGGTTCACATGCCAACTTTGGATGACTGGACCGATTATGCTAACATCCAGGGCCAGGTTCAGGTAAAAGATGCGTATTATAATTACGTTCGCCTGAAGATGACCAAGGATACTTTGTATCTGATCTGTTTACCAAATACGGTGAAGGCAAACCTGGCAAAGGCAAATGTCATCATGACCAAAAACCTGAATGATATTCCTTTAAGTAAAAAAGGCCCCAATAACTCTTCAACTAAAAAGGCTGAATCCACTTCGTCATATGATCATTTTTACCAGATCATCAATTGCGATTATTCACCATTAGCTGAATTGGTTAAGATAACCCCACGTTCAGAGAAAACTCATCTGAGCAATCCTTATATTGAATCCCCCGGCAAACCGCCGAATACCGCTTGCTAAGCAGCTTGCTTAATTTCTCTCGTGTTCGAATTTATCATGCGTCTTAACGGGATTTAACATGACCTCATGTCAATGATGTCGTGTGAACATTCATAAAATTTCCTGAAAATTCTATCCGGGGCTGACCTAAGCAGTCGCTTTTCCCTTTAGTCTATTGCGTTTAGCCTGCAAGGTATTCGCATCTGGCCCTGCATCACCTATTTACCTGGTAACTAATTAAACTATCGATAAATCAATTATGATGAAACCTTTACTCAAGCATTTTTACAAATGCATCGCCATTGCTGCCTGTGTGGGTATGTCTATTCAGCACGCATCAGCTCAAATGGAGAACGACGGGATCATGATCCCCAAAAATTACATCTGTGCCGGGCCAATGTTCAGCACATCCAGCTGGACCAATTATTGGGAAGGTACCTATAAACGGAATAATGGAAACATTGGCAAAGTAACTACCAATATGTATTCATTTATGGCTACTTACGGTATTACTAACAACCTGATTGTAACAGCCGGGGTCCCTTACATTACCAGCACCGCTTCAGCCGGAACGTTGCATGAACAAAAAGGCATACAGGATCTTTCGCTTAACCTGAAATGGAGAGCTTACAAATTAAAGACCGATAAAGGCACCTTGTCGTTATTTGCGAGTGTTACCGGGTCAATTCCATTAACCAACTATGAAGCTGATTTTCTTCCGCTGGCTTTAGGCTCACACAGCAAAAATTTAACAGGAAGGGTTGTGCTCGATTATAACTATGGAAAAGTATTTTTTACCGGCTCAGGTGCATACACGAATCGCAGCAACATCACAATCGACCGTAACTCGTATTATACTACAGAGCTGATCTACAGTAACCAGGTAGAATTGCCTAACATGTCTGATTATAACTTCAGGGCCGGTTACCGAAGCAAATATCTGATTGTTGAGGGCATTGCCGATATCAGTACTTCGATAGGTGGTTTTGATATCCGCAAAAACGATATGCCTTTCCCAAGCAACCGCATGAACATGACCAGCGTTGGCGGAAATATAAGATATCGTTTAAAATCATTCTACGGGCTTGAATTTGCAGCCGGCGATGATTACGTGGTAAATGGCAGAAACGTAGGTCAAAGCAATATGATCCATGGCGGTCTCACTTACATATTTGGTCTTACAAAAAAGAAAACGGTTCAGGATAAAGACAGCTTTAAAAACTAACGACGATGAAAAAAATTGTACAAAATATAACAGCTATCCTTTCAATTGCGGTGATCGCTTCTTCGCTTTCATCATGCAGAAAGGAAGTCATCAGCCAGGTAAATACATATCCATCTTTGGCTCCAGCAAATCTTGACCTGAACGCGGATACCTGGAAACCTGTACTGGTTACAGATCCTACTGCATTTACAGTTGCTGCACCAGATGCCACTACATCCCCGGCTTATGTAGCCGATCTGAACGAAATAAAGGGATACCAACGCAGTTTAACTGATGATCAGCGTGCCATTATAAAATATTGGAGCGCCGGCGCTGTTTTAAGATGGAACGAGATCATGCGCGATTTGGTAGCAAAACATAATGTTCCGCCATACCAAAATCCCGACGGCAGTTACCCGGCCCCAAGCTCAACTAATCCATTTAATTACCCTGAATTTCCGTTTGCAAACCCACCGTATGCAGCACGTGCATTTGCTTACTTAAGCGCAGCAGAATATGATGCGTTAATTGTGGCCTATCACTATAAAAATCAGTACAACAGGGCTGCGCCTTATAAAAATGATCCGGGAGTACAGGCATTGATACCGAAATCTGATCTGCCATCATATCCAAGTGAAGATGCAGTGGTTGAAGGTGCGGCAGTGCAGATCATGAAGATGATGTTTCCGACTGAAATAGATTATATAGAGCAAAAGGCTGAAGAGGAAAAACAATACCGCATTATGGCCGGTGCCAATACCCGCGGTGAGTTAAATGCAGGGGAAGCATTAGGTATACAAGTAGCGAATGTTTTCACTGCAAGGGCTCGTGCTGATAAAGCAGGCACGGCCGGCGGCTCGCCAACTTATTGGGCATTATTGAAAACTCAAACTGCAGCCAAAGGTGAAATGCCGTGGGTAAGCCTTGAAACGCCTAAAAGGCCTCCAATGCTACCATTATTTAATAAAGTAACCCCTTTCTTATTCGACACGTTGACCGTTGTTGCATTGAGACCGGGACCGCCGCATTCTACCGGTTCTGCTGAATTTGCTGCTGACCAGAAAGAAGTATTGTATTATAGTCAGCATGCTACGCGCGCAAATGAAGCATTAGTTGCTTTCTGGGCAGATGGCGTAGCAACCTCTACCCCAACAGGGCATTGGAACGCTATTGCTGCATCTGAATTTGTAAAGCAACATTATAGCGAGGTACGCTGGGCCAGAAACTTTGCGCTATTGAACATGGCGCAGATGGATGCTGCCATTGTGTGCTGGGATACTAAATATGCTTATTTCAACCCTCGTCCGTCACAGGTAAATAGCGTGGTAAAAACTTTGACTGGAGTGCCAAACTTCCCGTCATATACTTCAGGACACTCGAACTTCAGTTCTGCAGCTGCAACAGTATTAACTTATCTGTTACCCGACAGAGGTACGAAATTCACCGATATGGCGCAACAGGCATCTCTTTCAAGACTTGTCGGAGGCATCCATACCCGCCAGGATATTCAGGTAGGACAAACAACAGGTGCCGAAGTTGGACAGTATGCTGTTCAAAGAGGGCAGTCAGATGGAGCAGGTATAGGCAATTAATACGATTTATAAATGAAGTATCTGTTTAGAATATCACTGGTTTTACTTTTGGCTGTTGGGATGGTTTCCTGCCATCACAAACCAAGCGGCCCGATCGACGATGTAGCGGTGCTGCATGAGAATGAGGACCAGCTGACCAATGTGATCATCTATGATGTATTCACCCCGCCGGTAGCGGCCCGTATTTATGGTTATACCTCGCTGGCAGCTTATGAAGCCATCCGTTATGCTGATCCGAAGTATAATTCGATCACGGCACAATTGAGAGGTTTCGGAACGCCGCCAGAGCCTGAACAAGGTAAAAAGTATAACTACACGCTGGCAGCCACCAAGGCATTCTTTACTGTGGCTCATAAGGTGACTTTCTCAATAGATACCTTAAAAAAGTACGAGGATAAAGTATATTCCCGCTTTAAGGATAATCTGGATGAGGAAACCTATAACCGTTCAGTAAACTTCGGAGAGAAAATAGGAAAAATGATCCTGAAAAGAGCTAATGTGGATGACTATCCCCAAACCCGCGGCAAACCCAAATACCTGGGAAGCGATGACCCGGGCAAATGGCGTCCAACCCCACCGGATTATATGGATGGTGTAGAATACTGCTGGGGACAAATGCATACCCTGCTGCTTGATTCATCAATGATGTTTCCACCACCCGCACCACCGGTTTACAGTGATGATCAGAACAGCGCTTTTTTTAAACAGTCAAAAGAAGTGTATGATCAAAACAAATCGCTGACCCCTGAACAAAAAACCATAGCCAGCTACTGGGACGATAATCCTTTTGTGGTGGTACACAATGGCCATATGATGTTTGCTGATAAAAAGATCACCCCGGGAGGACACTGGATGGGTATAGCAGCAATTGCCTGCAAACAAAGCCATGCCGATGCAGTAAAGACAGCGCAGGCATATGCACTGACCTCGGTTGCCTTGTTTGAATCATTTATTACCTGCTGGGGAGTAAAGTACAAGTACAGCACAGCAAGACCGGTAACAGTGATCAATGAGAAGATCGATCATAACTGGCTGCCGCTGCTACAAACCCCGCCGTTTCCTGAATATACAGCAGGTCATAGCACCATAAGCGCCGCATCGGCCGTGATATTAACCCATGTGTTTGGGGATAACTTTGCTTTCCGGGATACCAGCGACAAGAAATACATTGGCCTGGAGAGGCACTTCGACTCGTTCAACAAAGCAGCTGAAGAAACAGCGATGAGCCGTTTCTATGGCGGGATACACTTCAAGAACAGTTCGCTGATCGGAGCGGAGCAGGGAAAGAAAGTGGGCGAATACATCTGGCAAAAACTGAAACTGACTAAATAATAAGAATAATAATTAATGGAAAATTCACTGCATTTAGATTCTAAAATTCATTTTACACTTCGTTTTGCTGCGGCAATGTGCTTCATTGGCCATGGCGCCTTTGGTATTATCGGAAAAGCAATATGGCTCAACTACTTTGCTGTTTTTGGTATCACTCATGATTTAGGCACTCACATGATGCCTATAGTGGGTGTATTGGATATACTGATGGGGATTTCTTTATTGATTTATCCCACCAGGATTATTTTATTATGGTTGATAGTATGGGGATGCATAACAGCTTCATTACGTCCTCTGTCTGGCGAACACTTTGCTGAAATGATAGAGCGTGCAGGAAATTATGGCTCACCATTAACCCTTTTGATCCTATCCGGATTAGGTGGAAGGAATATAAAAAACTGGTTTAGCAGAATCAGCCCGGATACCCTTATTAATGAAAAGACACTTGCTGTCGCCACTAACTGTTTGCGAATAGTAGTTTTCCTGCTTTTGGCTGGTCACGGCTGGCTCAACCTGGTGGAAAAGAAGGGCCTTCTTGGTCAGTATACTTCATTAGGCTTTTCTGATCCTATTCAGGTAGCCCACATTGTTGGTGTATTCGAAATCCTTGCTGCAATAAGCGTTTTGATTAAACCTATTCGACCGGTAATTTTTGCCCTGTTTATATGGAAAATAGGAACAGAGTTATTCTATCCGCATTGGGAAGCCTTTGAATGGATAGAACGCGGCGGTAGCTACGGTGCTATACTGGCCCTTTGGTTCATTTTACCTCAAGTATCAATCAAGACACAAAAAACAATAGCAACAACTTAATAATCTTCAACCTTAAAAATCAATCTTAATCTTTAATCGAAAATGAAAACTATTTACAAATCATTATTTGCTGTACTCTTTTTATTAATTATTAGCCGCTCTAATGTTTTTGCCCAGGGTTGCGTAGCCATACGCAGTACAGGTGGTTTATGTACTATGGACGAACACCCTGATAGTGCACTTAAGGGCGGATCATGGCTGTTTAACAGTAATACCCGTTATTATAAATCATTCAGACACTTTGTTGGTAAACAAGAACAATACTACCGTATTGATCAGTTGCACAATAACGTAATCAATAAAGTCGTTACCCAGGATTTTGGTTTTACCAGGATATTTGACGATCGCTGGTCAATAGCTTTGGATATACCTTATGCTGATAACAGCCGTTCACAGGTATCAAAAGGCGGTACCAGGTTTAGTACGCATACTTTTGGTTTGGGCGATATTCGTGTAACGGGTTATTACTGGTTATTTAATCCTGCTAAAGTTCACCAGGGAAATATCCAGGTGGGTTTAGGTGCAAAGTTTGCAACTGGTGCATATAATTTACAGGATTATTTCTTAAATGCTGATGGCTCAAAAACTCTAGGTCCTGTGGACCAGTCTATTCAATTGGGCGATGGTGGTACGGGAGTAAGTGCTGAGATAAACGCTTATTACAATCTGTCTCATAAATTTGGATTCTACGGTAACTTCTTTTACCTGGCCAATCCAAGAGACGTAAATGGTACACCCCGATCATCTACTCCTGCAAATGCCCAAACTATTGCAACGACAGGAGATATAGAAAGCGTGCCGGATCAAATGCTGATCAGGGCAGGTGCAAGTTATGCAGTCGGTCGTTTTGATATTTCTGCAGGCTTCCGCGACGATTGCTTGCCTGTGCGCGACTTATTTGGCGCCAGCGATGGTTTCAGAAGGCCGGGTCGTATTTTATCTGGCGAGCCAGGCATTACCTATCGTTTTAAAAATATTGCGATCTACGGATTCTTCCCTATTGCAGTCATTCGCGACCGTACGCAAAGTGTTCCAGACTTGCGTACCCAGGCAATCACTCACGTTTATACGCAGGGCGATGCCGCATTCGCAGATTATGTGGTGAATATCGGACTTACAGTAAAATTTTAGTTGAACAAATCTTTACTGGTTGATTAGTTGAAAGCCGGGCCTGAGATACCCGGCTTTTTTGTTTCTATACTATCAGATTTTAAATATAAGTTCAGCAAATCGGTAAATCTTCCTAGTTTTATAAAATGAATACTCCCGAGCAAAATTTCGCAGCTTTGGGCCTCAATCTGCCCCCTGCACCACAGCCATTAGGCGTTTATAAACCCTACTTAATTGACGGAAAATACCTCTATGTATCAGGACACGGAACAGTAAAAGACGATAAAACCCTGATCATTGGCCGTATTGGTGAAACCATGACTGCCGAAGATGGAAAGCTGGCAGCACGCCAGGTGGGTTTAGCAATCTTGTCTACCATCAAAACAAACCTTGGTAGCCTGGATAAAGTAAAACGTGTAATTAAGGTTTTAGGAATGGTAAACTGCACGCCTGATTTTGAGAAGCACCCTTTTATTATAAACGGTTGCAGTGAGCTGTTTGCAAAAGTTTGGGGCGAAGATAATGGCATTGGCGTTCGCAGTGCGGTGGGCATGGGATCTTTGCCTGACAATATTCCTGTGGAGATTGAAGCATTATTTGAATTGGTTTAAGTTATAGTCCGAAAGTCCGTAAGACCGAAAGAAATGACTGATCAAAATTGGTATACAATCAATGATATTGATAAACTAGATACGCCTGCGTTGGTGGTTTATCCTGACAGGGTGAAGGAGAATATCAATGTCCTGAAAGGGATGATAGATGATGTCTCGCGTTTGCGCCCGCATGTAAAAACCCATAAATGTAAGGATACAGCATTATTAATGCTTGAGGCAGGTATCACCAAGTTTAAATGTGCCACCATTGCCGAAGCAGAAATGCTGGGTACGAGCAAAGCACCCGATGTTTTGCTGGCTTATCAGCCCATCGGCCCAAAACTGGAACGATTTATTAAGCTGATACAAGCCTATCCGGAAACGCAATATTCCTGCCTGGTAGATAACATGGTCGCTGCAGATCACATATCACAGGTTGCTCTTGAGAATAATATTATCATTCCTGTTTATATTGATTTAAATATCGGCATGAACCGAACTGGCATAAAACCGGATGATGCACTCGAGCTTTATGAATATTGCAGTGAGCTGCACGGGATAAAATTGATAGGCTTACATGCCTATGATGGCCATATTCATGATAAAGAGTTTGCAGTACGTGAACAGAAAGCGAATGAAGCCTTTGCTAAAGTTGAGCATCTTCAGCAACAAATAAGGAAAAATGGTTATCCTGAACCAATTATCATTGCCGGAGGTTCGCCAACATTTCCGATTCACGCAAACAGGGAAACGGTTGAATGCAGTCCGGGTACTTTTATATACTGGGACAGGGGATATAGCCTGAACTGCGAAGAGCAGCCATTTTTAACAGCAGTGCTTGTGATATCAAGAATAATTTCACTACCCGATGAAGGCAAACTTTGTTTGGATGTTGGGCACAAATCTATTTCAGCAGAGAATGAACTGACCAAAAGGATATATTTTCTCAATGCTCCTGAGTTGGCCTTTGTTGGCCAGAGCGAAGAACATTTGATAGTAGATGCGGGAAGAGGTCATAACTATAAAATAGGCGACGTATTGTATGGGTTGCCATATCATATTTGCCCGACAGTCGCCCTGTATGAACGCGCGATAACTATTGAAAATAATCACATAAGCGGAGAATGGCGCAATATTGCCCGGGACCGGAAGATTACTATTTAAGTTAAATTGGTTGATTGAGTTGGACTAAGTTGATTATGTTTATAACAATCACCAACCACTCATTCAATTAACCATTCAACACAATCAACTATGTTCACTATTGATGCCCACCTTGATCTAAGTATGAATGCACTGGAATGGAACCGCGATTTGCGGCGACCAATTGCAGAAATAAATGAACGCGAAAAAGGATTAACCGACAAGCCTGATCGCGGTAATGGCGTGGTGTCTCTACCTGAACTGAGAAAAGGCGAAATAGGATTGGTGGTTGCAACACAAATAGGGCGATATGTTGCTCCTGATAACCCGTTGCCGGGTTGGCACTCACCTGAACAGGCATGGGCGCAAACACAGGGTCAATTAGCCTGGTATAAGGCGATGGAGGAAGATGGCGAGATGGTGCAGATAACAGACCTGGAAAGTTTGGAAAAGCACATCGAATTATGGAAATATGCTAAATCAACCCCAGATAAGCCAGTTGGGTATGTTTTGAGTTTGGAAGGGGCAGATTCCATCATCACGCTAAAACATCTTGAAAGGGCGCATCGGTATGGATTGAGAGCTATCGGTCCGGCACATTATGGCTCTGGCAGGTATGCGAATGGGACAGACGCTACCGGAAAAATGGGCAAAGCCGGGCTTGAATTATTAAAGGAAATTGAACGCCTCGGAATAATATTGGATGCTACGCATTTATGTGATGATGCTTTTTGGCAGGCGCTGGATAATTTTAACGGCCACATCTGGGCCAGTCATAACAATTGCCGGGCATTGGTGGATCATAACCGTCAGTTCAGTGATGAAATGATCCGTGAGCTGATTGACCGTGGTGCAGTGATCGGAGCGGCTTTGGATGCCTGGATGATGGTGCCCGGATGGGTAAGAGGTGTATCCACACCAAAACAGATGAACTGTAACCTGGAGGCGATGATCGATCATATCGATCATATTTGCCAGATTGCAGGCAACTCCTTACATGTAGGCATGGGTACAGACCTGGATGGTGCATTCGGAAAAGAACAATGCCCTTACGACCTGGAAACTATTGCTGATCTGCAAAAAGTCCCCGCACTTTTAAGTAAACGCGGTTATACCGAACAAGATATCGAAAACATGATGCATGGCAACTGGTTACGCTTCCTGCGCAACGCATGGGCCTGATTATATTTATGTTAACAGGTTGAACTGGCCAAAATCTTCACTTTATTTGTACATCATAAACCGTTATTAACCTTAATACCTATGAATGCAGAACAGGCACGGTTGCAGGACAACGACTGGAAAAAATGGGGTCCTTATGTGAGTGACCGCCAGTGGGGAACAGTAAGGGAAGACTATAGTGCAAATGGCGACGCCTGGAACTATTCTACCCATGATATGGCCCGGAGCCTGGCCTATCGCTGGAACGAGGAGGGTATTGCGGGTATATGCGATGAATTGCAGTTGCTCTGTTTTTCCATTGCTCTATGGAATAAAAAAGACCCGATCATAAAGGAGCGTTACTTCGGATTAAGTAATCCGGAAGGAAACCATGGCGAAGATGTAAAGGAACTATATTATTACCTGGATAGTACGCCTACACACTCCTATATGAAAATGCTGTATAAATATCCGCAGCAGGAGTATCCTTACGGATGGCTGGTTGATGAGAATAAACGCAGGACGAGGAACGATCCGGAGTTTGAACTGATCGATACAGGCATATTTGACGAGGATAAATATTTTGATGTATTTGTTGAGTATGCCAAATGTACATCCGGTGAAATATTAGTGAGAATCACAGTCCATAACCGGGGAAGCGAAGATGCTTCGCTGCATGTATTGCCTACTATCTGGTTCCGTAATACGTGGGATTGGGGCTATGATGATTACAAACCGCGCCTCAGGCAGGATTCACCCGGCGTAATGGATATTTATCACAAAGATATTGGGCAATACTGGCTAAAATCAGATGGAGAAGCTGAATCCCTTTTTTGCGACAACGACACCAATACCAAACGACTGTATAATTATGATGATGGTAAGCCTTTTTATAAGGATGGTATAAATGACTACCTGGTACATAGCGCAAATAGCATCAACCCACAAAATGCAGGTACAAAAGCAGCAATAAACTACGATATTACTATTCCTGCAAATCAGAGTGCAACTATTCGCCTTCGTTTGACACAGGATGCAAAAAATGCTTTTGAGGATTTTGATACTGTTTTTAAAAACAGACAGGCTGAGGCGGATGAATTTTATAATACGCTGCAGCAACATTCAAGTAACAGTGATCACGGTATGATTCAGCGGCAGGCCTTTGCGGGTATGCTATGGAGCAAGCAGTATTATCATTACGATATTCATAATTGGTTAAACGGTGATCCCACAGAGCCCAAGCCGCCTATTGAACGACTGACCGGAAGGAACAACAGATGGCAGCACCTGAATACCCGGGCTATCATATCTATGCCGGACAAATGGGAATATCCATGGTTTGCCTCATGGGATCTGGCTTTTCATTGTTTGCCATTGGCCGAGGTAGATATGGCGTTTGCAAAAAGGCAACTGCTATTGCTCACCCGTGATTGGTATATGCACCCTAATGGCCAGTTACCGGCTTACGAATGGGATTTTGGCGATGCCAACCCACCGGTGCATGCTATGGTAACCTGGACCATATACAAACAGGATAAAGAGGCGAATGGCGGCAAAGGCGATTTGCGTTTCCTGGAACGTATATTTCATAAACTAATGCTCAATTTCACCTGGTGGGTAAACCGCAAAGATGCGCAGGGCAATAACATTTTTGAAGGAGGATTTCTAGGTCTGGATAACATTGGAGTATTTGATAGAAATGCTACTTTACCCGGTGGCCAATACCTGGAGCAAGCCGATGGCACCAGCTGGATGGCGATGTACTCACTTAACCTGCTTCGGATTGCATCTGAATTGACAGCCAATAACGGCGCTTATGCAGACATTGCATCTAAATTTTTTGAACATTTCCTTTACATAGTAGGGGCCATGTCAAATTTAGGAAAGGATAAAGAGGGTCTATGGGACGAGGAGGATGGGTTTTTCTATGATCAGCTTAAATCGCCAGATGGGAGTGTGCAAAAAATGAAGATCAGGAGTATAGTTGGGTTGATCCCGTTATTCGCAACTGAGGTCCTCGAAGATAAAGACATAACTGATAGCCCGATATTTAAAGACCGGATGAAATGGTTTACAGATAATCGTCCTGATCTTGCCGCGTTGGTATCCCGTTGGAATGAAAAAAATGCACAGGGAAAACATCTGCTAAGCTTGCTTCGTGGTTATCGTATGAAGTCGCTGCTTAGGTATATGCTGGACGAAAATGAGTTTTTGAGTCCGTATGGTATACGCTCGGTATCAAAATATCACCTGGATAATCCATATCGAATCAAAGTTGATGGGCACGAGTTCAGCGTTAAATATTTACCTGCAGAAAGCGATAGTGGTCTGTTTGGAGGCAATAGTAATTGGCGCGGACCGGTTTGGATACCTATTAATTATCTCATCATTGATAGCTTGAATCGTTTTTATCAATATTATGGTGATGATTACAAAGTAGAATGCCCTACAAATTCTGGTGTGTTTATGAACCTGAAAGAGGTAGCTGATAATTTATACTATCGCCTGCTTAATATATTTCTGCGTGATGAAAACGGCAGGCGTGCTGTATTTGGTAATTACAAAAAGATGCAATTTGATCCGCAGTTTAAAAACTATATCTTGTTTCATGAATATTTTGACGGAGATAATGGTCGTGGGGTAGGTGCATCTCACCAAACCGGCTGGACGGGGTTGATCGCCAAATGCCTTCTTTAAAAAGAATATTTCTATTTAAAATATTGTTTCAGATAATCCTTGCATTGAAATTATAATATTTACTAAATTGTACTTTAGTATAAATTATAAATCCTGATAATGAATTCTCAAATTTCAGCCGTAGGTGTATATGTGCCATCTCAAGTTATAACAAATGATTGGTTTGCCGATAAAATAGAAACGAATAACGAATGGATCATATCGCGAACGGGAATCAGAGAACGCAGGTTTACTGCGCCGGATGAATATACCAGTGATATATGCATAAAAGCTGCCCAAAATTTATTGGCTGAAAACCCAGGTGTCTCATTCGATGACGTGGATTTTATCATAGTAGGCACCACCAGTGCCGACCAGGTGATGCCCAATATGGCCAGCCAGATACAAAATGCTTTAAATATACCGGATGCAGGATGTCTTGACATTATGGCTGCCTGCGCGGGTTTTGTATATGGCCTTATTCTGGCTAAGGGATTAATCGCCGCAGGAACTCATAAAAAAGTATTGGTATTTGGAGCAGAGACCTTATCCAAATTCACTGATTTTACCGACCGTACTTCATGCATATTATTTGGGGATGGAGCTGGAGCCGCATTGGTGGAAGCTGCGGAGAAAAGTAAAATATTCAGCACTATTAACGGTACAGACGGTAGCCATGGTAAAGATCTTTATTTATCACAACATAATTCTGTAGTTAACGGAGAGGAAATAGTTCCTAACGGGAAGATACACCAGAACGGCAAAGTAGTATTCAAATGGGCTATTCAGACCATCACTCATAAGGTAGGTGAGCTATTATCGAAGAATTCTATAACGCTTGACGACTTGGATTGGATAATATTACATAGCGCTAACCTTAGAATTATTGAAGCAGTTGCACAGGAACTTAATGTACCTATGGATAAAATGCTGACCAGTATTGAGTTATATGGAAATACATCGTCGGCATCTATACCTCTGGCATGGGATCTGGCTGCAAAATCCGGTAAAATAAAACCCGGAAATAAGATGTTGTTGCTTGGCTTCGGCGGAGGACTAACCTATGCAGGCGTTATTATAGAGGTGTGATACCAGTTGGCAGTTTGCGGTATGCGGTTTGCAGGCTCACGTAATTATTCATATAGTCAATCCTGGATGTAATTTTGCACAAACTCATCCTCACTGATTGCTTTGACTATCGTTGTAATGATGCGGTATTCCTCTGATTTATTGTCGATGGAATTTGCGTATCTATCCAGTTCATAGGAATAATCTATTGCTTCCTGTTCGTCTTCAAATTTCATTACAACATCGTTATTCTCTTCCGTGTCTAACCCATTGGGTGGGAGCGGAATATTATATTTATTGAGTTCGGTAAGCGTAAATGGTGACTTGCCATCCGAACTAATTTCTATGACTAACATATCTTTACTATTCTGATGGTTAACTCTAATTAGAACAATCTTGCAGGGAAAAGGTTTAATGGCTGCTGACAAGCTATCAAAACAGGGGTTAAGGATAACGCAGGGCATTTAGAAAGTTAGGCTTCAACCCTGTTAAAATTAAATTTTATTAGTCTGAAGCAGCCATCCTCCTGGAAGGAGGGAACATGGCATTATGTTCGGTAATGTACCCGTAAAATGCAACCGGATTACGGTCGGTAAAGTTGACGGTTACTGTTGCATAACCATTTTTAGAAATAGCCATATTGATTTTTTTGATGTCTCTTTCATTTTGGGCATATTTCTCTTTTGGAATAATAGTCACGTTCCATCCACCATTTTTGCTTTGTTCTTTTGTATAGCTAAAATGGGTGCAGGTAACACCTGCATTCATAGCTTTAACGGATGCGTCTGTCTTTTTACCAACACCCGGTAAATAAGCAATCAGTGTGTCTTTTGAGATATCAAGATCGGTTCCTGATTTTATAGCCTCGCTATTGCCTTTTTTTGTGACCATTTTGGTAGCCTCAAATGTGTAGAGGTTACCATCGATCAACTCTTTTACTTCGGTTTTCTTCTTAGCTTCATCGCCCTTTAATGATGCTTGTGCACAAACAGTATTTGCTCCCAATACAGCGAATGCAAATACTAATAATTTACTTAAGCTTTTCATATCTAGAGATTTAAACCATTAACTAATGATTAACAAATACTATACCACGGTAAAAATGTGCGTATGCAGAATAAAAGAAAAGGTTCTGAGTAATCAGAACCTTTTAAATTGTACCCTTTAAGGGACATATATTATGGTAAAGGGTTATTTCAAATAACCGTCATAAGAGATAAAATCGCGGTTTACACTGTTTATCGATAAGGTGGCGTAACCATCGGGAGATATATTCAATATTAACTTATCGATATTTTTCGCATCGGTTGGTTTTATAGTTATTTCCCAGCCTTTCTTTTTGGCCTTTGCATCATAATTGAATTTTGTCGAGGTGAACTTCATGCCCGTATCACCATTATAAGGCACATCAAAATAAGCGCGACCGTAATACGGAAGGAAAGCAATCACACTATCCTTAGTTACTTTCAGATCATAATAGGTTTCTGTCAACTGTTTGGCGCCTCCGCGTTGGGGCAATACGTAATTAGCTATAAAGGTGTAATTCTGGCCGTCGACATTTTTCTTTATTGTCGCTTCTTTTTCGGCTTTTTTGTCTTTCCTGGTGGTTTGTGCAAATGTGGTGTTTAATCCGGCGCCAACTATTAGCAGCAGGATGCATAGGTATCTTAAAGTCTTCATAATACAGGTATGATGAGAAATCAGGGGAGATTCCATAAAGTTACCCAAACTTTATTCAAAAAAAAAAGCCCCGGGAAAACCAGGGCTCTTCAAATCAATTTTATTCTGATTATATCAGATTCACACTGCGATTAACAAACTCGGTCAGATCGGCACCGGTCAGTAATCCTTGTGACAATAATGCGAGGTCAAAAGCCTGACGAGCTAATTGAGACTGTTCCAGTTCGTTCTCATCCTGCAAGATGCGGGTAATCAGTTTGTGATTCGCATTGATCACTACTTTGTAGTTATCCGGCATGTTGCCATAAAAACCCATGCCACCACCCATTGCGGCCATTTCTTTCATACGGCGCATAAATTCATCCATAGTAACCGTTACCGGTAACTCTTCAGGATTAAGGCTTTCCAGTTCAACTCTGTATGCAGGACGGTTGATCGCTTTTTCAAAGATGGTCTTCACTTTAGCTGATTCTTCTTCAGTTAGGATGTGAGCAGGCGCATCTTCCTTCTGAATCAGTTTATCAGCAACATCCGAGTCAACACGTTTCAGCGAAGTCTTCTCCAGCTTTTGCTCCAGGGCGCTCACGAAGTGATTGTCGATTGGAGAGTTCATCACCAACACATCATAACCTTTTTTATTAGCCGACTGGATGAAGGCATCCTGCTTTTCAGGGTCGTTGGTATAAATGTAAACCAATTGGCCATTCTTATCAGTTTGCTCAGGCGCTACTTTCTCTTTATATTCTTCAAGGGTGAAATTTTTCTTTTCAGTATTGGTTAACAAAGCGAACTCTTTGGCTTTGTCATAGAATTTATCTTCACTCACCATACCGTATTTAACAAACAGACCGATATCTGGCCATTTTTCTTCATAAGCCGCACGGTCATTTTTGAAAAGCTCTGACAATTTATCAGCCACTTTTTTGGTAATGTAGGTGTTGATCTTCTTTACATTACTGTCAGCCTGCAGGAAACTGCGCGATACGTTCAGCGGGATATCCGGTGAGTCGATCACACCTTGCAACAGCATCATAAATTCGGGCACAATGTCTTTTACCTCATCAGTAATAAATACCTGGCGCGAGAATAATTTGATCTTGTTACGCTGAAACTCAAACTCGTTTTTCACTTTAGGAAAATACAATACACCTGTCAGGTTGAACGGATAATCCACATTCAAATGGATCCAGAATAAAGGTTCTTCTGAGAATGGATACAGCTGTTTATAGAATTCCAGGTAATCTTCATCCTTCAAATCGTTTGGTGATTTTGTCCAGATCGGGTTGGTATCGTTGATGATATTCGGTACTTCAACCTGCTTGTATTTTGGTTTGCCTTCTTCATCCTCACCATCCGGTTCATCTTCAGTTCTGGTTCCGAAAATGATAGGCACAGGTAAAAAACGGCAATATTTATCCAGTATTTCCTGCAGTTTGTATTTGGTCAGGAATTCTTCTGAATCCTGGTTAATGTGTAGTGTAATTTCCGTGCCGCGTTCTGTCAGATTGCCTTCGCTCAATTCAAATTCAGTGCTGCCATCGCATACCCAGTGTGCGGGTTCTGCATCTTCCTGGTAGGATAAACTCTCAATTTCGACCTTATCAGACACCATAAAGGCTGAGTAGAAACCCAGGCCGAAACGACCGATTATCTCATTGGCATCTTTTGATTCCTTGAATTTCTCCATGAATTCGGTAGCGCCGGAGAAAGCAATCTGATTGATGTATTTTTTAATTTCTTCGGCAGTCATCCCAATACCATTATCGGATATGGTGATGGTTTTCGCCTTTTCGTCAAATGCCACTTCGACACGCAGGTCGCCCAATTCGCCATTGTATTGGCCCAATGAGGCAAGTCGCTTCATTTTTTGAGTAGCATCCACTGCGTTAGATACCAGTTCGCGCAAAAATATCTCGTGGTCAGAGTATAAGAATTTTTTAATGATCGGGAAAATGTTCTCGGTGTGGATCGAGATTGTTCCTTTTTCTTGCATAATCTATAATAGTTTTAGAAATGAGTTATATTATCTGTGCTCATTTATCAAGGCTTGTTCCAAAGTCAATATATTGTCAAATTGGCAGGGTGGATTTAGCTAAGTGGTTGATTAGGTTGGATTGAGTTGATTGGTTTTATACTAAGTTGATGAAAGCCTCAAGCAGAACCCTTAGCTGTTGAGATGTATCACTATCGACCACGTTACCATTTGAGTCCATTTTCGACCGGACAAATGGTATCAATAAGGTTGCGTCCGGTGAAAGTTTGGCATCAATAGCACCCAGAATTTTGATTAGCGCTTCATGTGCATTTTCACCACCGGTTGATGCGGTGATAAGGGCAGTGGGTTTGCCTGAGAACGAACCGCTGGATACCGTCCAGTCCAATGCATTTTTCAAAGCGCCGGGAACCCCATAAGCATATTCCGGAGTGCAAATAATGATACCATCAGCCTGAAATATTTTTTTTCTGAAATCAGTAACCTGAACAGGTGGATTATCGTTATCAATTCCCGGGTCAAAGGCGGAGATATTACGTATTCCATCATAAATACTATAATTGATTCCCCCTGACATCATCTTACCCAATAACTGTAAAATGCTATGATTAGATGAGCCTTGCCTAAGACTGCCGGATATAGCCAATATGCTTTTCATGTAGAAAGCTAAACTAAATAATATTTAAGCTCAGAATTAAAAGCTTTACTATTTTTACAACCAGTTTACCATGCCCCTGATATGATACTTAAACCAACACAATTATTGGCAATATTCCTTTTGCCTGTTTTACTTTATTCATGCGCTGCAACAAAACCATTGGCCCCGGCAAAAACTGCAGTCGATATTCCGAAACTTATTCAGCCGCTTTCCAATATCGATGTTCCGGTCACAGTTGACCTGAAAAGCTATTTTGTACAGGCAGAAAACTCGGTTCCGACCAAATATTCAGATAACCAGCAACCTTGTGAAGGCCTGCGCTACTTTTATACTTTTACGCGTACGCCGTTTACTATTACAGGCAATAATAACGTCGTAAATCTCAAATTTGTAGGCAGTTATGGCATTAGTGCATCCTATTGTGCCAAATGTTCATCGATGTTCGGATCGGGACCGCAATGTATAGTTCCGGTTGTATCAGCGCAATGCGGCATCGGAGAAGCACCACGCAGAATGGAAATATCTTATCAAACGACCATCACTGTATTGCCTGATTATCACCTGAAATCCAAAACCATATTGTACCCTGCACCACGACCTATTGATCGTTGCAATATTTTAATGGGAAATATTGACGTAACCGATAGGTTAATCCAATACATCACCGGTCCGTTGAATGATCTGGGTAAACAAGTAGATGATAAGGTTGCGGCCTATAACATTAAACCGATCATCGACCAATTATGGAAAAATATTGCCAGCGAAACTAAAATAGGTGATGTGGGTTATGTTTCTATTAATCCTGAATCAGTGCGATTGAGTAATTTTAGTTTAAATGGTTCACAGCTTAGCTTTTCCGTTGGCTTATCGGCTAAGCCGGTGGTAACTACCGTAAGTAACCCGCCGCCTGCCAAGCCTGTACCGAATCTGACTGCCTATACACCTGCGAAGGGGTTCAATGTATACCTTGACTTGTTGGAGAATTACGATCATCTGACTAAAATGGTTAACCAGCAGGTTGTAGGACAAAGCGCTGATATAGCCGGCAAACAATTTATTGTGGATAATACCAAGATATGGGGTAGCGGTAGCCAGATCGTGATGCAAATTGATTTTAAGGGCTCCAGTACAGGCACCATTTACCTGGTGGGAACGCCTACTTATAACCCTACGACACATGAACTTTCTTTTCCTGACCTGACCTTCGATCTGCAAACCAAGGCATGGATGCTGAAGGCAGCCAAATGGATGTTCAATGCGAAGATTACCGAAATGATACGCCAGCGTGCTACTTATAATTTCACAAGTTTTATTGCCGATAGTAAAAAGCGGATACAGACTGAAATGAGCCGTGATATGGGTAATGGCGTTCATACCGATGTGAGCATACGAGGCCTGGACATAATGGCCATTTACCCGACAGAAGAAAAACTGATCGTGCGTACATTATCGGACGGACAGATAAAGGTTAAAGTAGTGATGTGATTAAAATTAAAAGCTATGGAAACAGAAAAGATCATTAACGTAATCACTAACATTTTTGAAGGCGCCGATGAGCGTGACTGGAACAAGGTTAAAGCGTCATTTGCCGATGATGTGCTGCTGGATTATTATTCCATGAGCGGGAACCCGGCTTCTGTTTTAACATCAGATGATATTATCAATACCTGGAAGGGTTTTCTTCCGGGTTTTGACATGACCCACCATTATGTGACTAAATTCCATGTCGAACAATCAGACGGAATTGCCAAGGCTCATTTCTCCGGTAAGGCTGGTCATTTTATCGATGGCGACAGCTGGACAGTTGAGGGAACGTATGATCTGGAGCTCACCGTATCTAATGACGACGATGCCAGAGTGACCAAATTTAAATTCAATCTGCAAAAGCAAAGTGGCGACACGGGATTGCCGCAAAAGGCCGTGGCGAATGTTGCAAAAAAATAGATTCAATTAGCTCGCAAACACCAACAAAAACGCCGATCCCACGCCTTCGGCAGATTGCACTTGGATATTACCTTTATGCAACAGCATAATCTGTTTGCAAAGGCTTAATCCAATACCACTGCCTGTTTTCCGTGTGCTAAAGAATGGTATAAATATTTTATCCAGCAGGTCAGTCGGTATGCCCGAACCGTTGTCTGATACCTTAACCACAGTGCGATTATTCTGTTGAGTCTCTGCAGAAAGTGTAATGCGTGGATGCTCCCTGTCTTTTACTGCTTCTATAGCGTTAACAAGCAGGTTAATCATCACCTGTTCCAGAAGGTTAATGTCCGCCTCGATAGCCAGAGCAGGGTCTCGTAGCACGATTTCCAGTTCAATATGCTTTTTCTCCATCGATGGATGCATCAAACTGCTCAGATTTTCGAATATATCGCGTACCATTATTTTTTTGAGATCGAGCTTGGTGATCTTGTTCAGGTTACGGTAGCTTTCAGTAAATTTTAACAAACCCTCACTACGGCGTTTTATCGTATCAATACCTAGTTCCAGATCCTCTAGTTGTCCACCCATTGAACTGTTAACTATCTCGGGCGATTGCAACCTGTTTTTCAAAGTATCCGCTAAAGAGGAGATTGGGGCCACTGAATTCATGATCTCGTGCGTCATTACACTCAACAGCTTTTGCCAAGCCTTTGATTCAGTTTCATCCAAAGCTTCGCTGACGTTCTGAAACGCAATCAGCTTATAAACTTTGTCATCGCTACGCAGCAGACTTGCGGTGATTAATACCTTTATCAATTGTTGATTACGGGTAATTGTAATTACTTTGCTTTCACCAGGTTTTACACTGGTAATCTCCTTATATAGAACCTCTTCCCGCTTTTCAAGTGAAGAAATTGTTTTAACATACGGAATGCCAATGATTCGTTTAAAGGCCTCGTTTATCCAACCAGTTTCGCCAGTTTCGAGTTCATACGATAAAATGCCCGTATCAACAATTTCCAATATCTTTTGAAGATAATGATATTGTGTCTCCCGCTCACGACTTATCAGCTTGAAAGTAGAGTTGATCTCATTGAAGCCCTTCCTAAGTGGTTTTAATTCGGTAGGGGCTTTCCGCACGTCAAAGTGGCGAGAAAAGTCCCTGTAGTGAATTGATTCAACAAACTGGCTTACTTCATCCTGCGCTTTTTTCTGAAAGCGGATCATATCAATCAACTCATATACCAGCAGCGGACAAGCCAGAACCATATAGATGATCGGCCCTTGTACGGCAATAACCGCCGTTCCCGTCAAAGTAACAAACAATATCAATACACGCAGCAAAAGCCGCCATTCGTAACGTTTAAATATCATATTTGCTTAGTCTACGGTATAAGGCGGTGCGTGTTAGTCCTAATTCTTTGGCTGCGCGGGTAATATTGCCGTTGTTCTTTTCAATCACTCTTAAAATGGCATTTTTTTCGAGCGTGCTTAGTGGAACATTATCTGCTTCAACCTCATCTTCAGCAGGTGTTTCGAGTATGGAGAATATCAGATCATCAGGTTTCAAAACATGGTCATCAGCCATAATTACGGCCCGCTCTATAGTATATTGCAGTTCACGCACATTGCCGGGGAAATTGTACTGTTTTAATTTCTGTAAGGCACCTGCATCAAAATCCGTTGAGGGCTTCAGGTATTTGTTAGCATACATTTTTGCAAAATGCCTTGCTAATAAGATAATATCGTCATTGCGTTTACGCAGCGGTGGTACGTTGATCTCAACAGTATTAATCCGATAGATCAAGTCCTTACGGAAACGGTTTTCATTCGCTAGTTCAAATAGCGGTACGTTGGTGGCACAGATCAGGCGGATATCCACATCCACCGGCTTGTTTGTACCCAAACGGGTCACTTGGCGGTTTTGTAATACGGTTAACAGCTTGGCTTGTTGCTGCAGGCTGATGTTGCCGATTTCATCTAAGAACAAGGTCCCGCCATGTGCTTCTTCAAAACGTCCGGCCCGGTCTTCACGCGCATCGGTAAAAGCGCCTTTTTTATGTCCGAATAACTCGCTTTCAAACAGTGTATCAGTCAGTGCACCTACATCGACCTTAACAAATGGCTTATCCGCACGTAATGAACGCTCATGGATAGCTTTCGCCATCAGATCTTTACCTGTACCGTTTTCGCCCAATATTAAAATGTTGGCATCAGTTGGGGCAATCTTATTTACCTTATGAAATATATCCTGCATTACTTCCGAGTCGCCAAGGATAGAAGTATTGCCGGCAGCTTTAACACTTGCTTTTGCCGGCTTGTTACCTTCCTGTTTATCGAGCAGCTCTTTAATAGTAGTGATCAGCTTTTCGTTGTGCCATGGTTTTACGATAAAATCATTGGCGCCTTCTTTTAATGAACGTACCGCTAGGTCGATATCACCATAAGCGGTGATCATAATCACACAAACATTGGGTTTCCACTCTTTAATTTTCCGGAGCCAGTATATTCCCTCGTTCCCGGTGTTGATGGCGCTGTTAAAGTTCATGTCAAGCAATACCAAATCAACTTGGTTCCTCTGCAGCAGCCAGTTCAGGTTTTCAGGATTTTTTTCAGTGATCACTTCCTGTGTTTCGGTTTTCAACAGGAGTTTCACTGCGGTTAACACATCAATGTCATCATCAACAACCAAAACAGTTGCCTTTTTTAATATCATAGCGCTTATTTGTTTGTGTGTTTTATTATAATTCGTTTCCGATAAAGCCCTAAATTAGTAAATAAAATATAGCTTAAGGTTGTATTTACGCATTAATACGCTCAAAAGCCGGGTGCAATTTTTATGCTAAATGCTCCCCGTCTTACTAAATACTTAATTGTGAACCATTAAATATGATTTGTTAGCGAAAACAATTAAAACACATTGTATCATAAACGGACACTTGTTGTAACAGAAGCGTACGCTTCAATTCTTTATTTTAATATTAAACTACTGAAAAACAGCTATTTAATTTGTGGCATATCTTTTTGTAACCATTAACCAAAATATAATTTAATACCGTGGACAGAAAAATTGAAAAAAGTACCTGGAACAAAAAACGAATACTAACTATTGTGGGTATAACCGCATTGGTTGCTTTAATTGTATCGGTTACCTATGTAGGTATCACCGGCAAGAGCAAATACAATGCATCTATTGATCGTATTACTATCAGCGAAATAAAGAAAGGACCGTTCTCAGAGTTTATTCCTGTGAATGGAATGGTACTCCCTCAAATCACAATTTATTTGGACGCAGTACAAGGTGGAACCGTACAGGCAAAATATGTTGAAGATGGTGCCAAACTAAAAAAAGGTGATCCTATCCTGAAACTTTCCAATACCGACGTAGAATTGAATCTGGCCAATTCTGAAAACGCTGTATATGCGGCACAAACCCAGATGCAGATATCACAAAACAACGCACAACAAAATACAGTAAATAAGCTGCAAACAATGGCTGATGCCGAAAGTGCATACCGTGAAGCAGAACGTGTATATACCCTGGATAAAAAACTTTATGCGCAAAAAGCAATTGGCCAGCAAGAATATCAGCAGGCTGAAAATACTTACAATTATACTTTGCGCAAAAGGAATCTGGCACGCGAAATACTACGCCAGGATACGATATTAACAAAGGAACAGGATTCACAGTCTAAGGAGCAATACCGCCAAATGAAAAACAGTTTGGAATTGATGCGTAAAGAAGTGGCTGACCTGACCGTAGTAGCACCTATTGATGGACAGTTAACCCAACTTGACGCTGAAATAGGCCAGAACAAAAACAAAGGAGAGCACCTGGCACAAATCGATGGTTTCACAGGGATAAAAGTACGCGCCAATGTGGATGAGCATTATATTAGCAGGGTTGTTCCGGGCATGACTGCCTATTATCCAACTGATGACAAGAACTATAAAATGATCGTGAAAAAAGTATTTACCTCGGTAGGTACCGGTGGTACATTCCAGGTAGATATGATGTTTGTGGGGGATACCCCTCCGGGATTAAGAAAAGGTCAGACTTTACAGATCCGACTGGTATTCAGTGATGAAGCGCCAGCAATATTATTACCTAAAGGCGGCTTCTACCAGCAAACAGGCGGTAACTGGATATTTAAGGTAAGCGACGACGGCAAGACTGCTTATAAAGTTGATATTCAACTTAACAGGGCAAATCCTGATTATTATGAAGTTGTCAGAGGCTTGAAGCCAGGTGATAAAGTTATTACTTCGAGCTATGAGACTTATGGCGATATACAAGAACTAGTATTAACAAAATAGAAACCTGATTATTAACTAAATAAAAACAAACCTTATTACAAAAAAGGTTTAGGAGGCACAAATGATTAAGATTACAGATTTAGAAAAGTTTTATCGCACTGAAGAAGTAGAGACGATAGCACTGAACAAATTGTCCATCCATGTAAACACCGGAGAGTTTGTTGCAATAATGGGCCCGTCTGGTTGCGGCAAATCAACATTGCTGAACATTTTAGGTATGTTGGATGACCCGGATGGCGGAAGCTATGTGTTTAATGGTGTGGAAGTAGCGCACTTTAACGAACGCAAACGCGCCGACCTGCGTAAGCACAATATCGGCTTCGTATTCCAGAGCTTTAACCTCATTGACGAGCTGACCGTGTTTGAAAACGTTGAACTGCCGTTGATCTACACAGGCGTTCCAAGTTCCGAACGTGTTAAAAGGGTAGAAGAGGTACTGGATAAAATGCAGATCATGCACCGCCGTAACCACTATCCGCAACAGTTATCAGGTGGTCAGCAGCAACGTGTGGCTATAGCCCGTGCGGTTGTAAACAAACCAAAATTGATACTTGCGGATGAGCCCACCGGTAACCTGGACAGCAGCAACGGTAACGAAGTAATGGAACTGTTGACTGACCTGAATGAACAAGGTACTACTATTATAATGGTGACTCACTCTGAGCACGATGCCCGTTACAGTCACCGTATTATTCGTCTGCTCGACGGTCAGACTGTGATGGAAAATATAATGATCTAAGGATCATTCCCCAAACTCGATTAGTTTTTAATAATCAGTTGATTAATGTGTGTCTCCCTGACTCCTTCCGAACCCGGAAGGAGTCAGATTGAGAGTTTTTTGTCTAAAATTTTTCCGGATATGATAAAGAACTACATCAAAACCGCTTACCGAAGCCTTACCAAAAATAAGGCTTATAGCTTCCTGAATATTTTTGGTTTAGCCATTGGTATTGTATGTGCCGCTTTGATTTTTTTATGGGTTGAAGATGAGGTAAATTATGATTCTGTCAACCTAAAGAAGGACAGGCTGTATTTGGTTAGAGAAAACCAAAAATACGATACCTATGTATTTACGCACTCTTCAACCCCGGGTCTAATGGGGCCTGAGGTAAAGGAGACCCTGCCCGGCATAGCCAATACCTGCCGCACTTCAGAAGGGGGAATTACCTTTTTATTCTCGCAAGGCGATAAGTCAGTTTATGCAACGGGCAAATACGCTGATCCATCAATATTCAGCATGTTTACCCTGCCATTTATTCAAGGTAGTGCCAGCAAACCTTTTTCTCAGTATCATTCTGTTGTCATTACCGAGGCAGCATCTAAGAAGTTTTTTGGAAATGAGAAAAGTGTTATAGGTAAGACCATCAAAGTTGATAACAAACAAGACTATGTTGTTTCAGGTGTAGTAAAGGATTTACCCGCAAATTCAAGCTTGCAGTTTGAATGGCTGATGCCATTCCAGATACACCTGGATGGTAGCCCCTGGTTGAAACCCTGGGGAAATAATAATACAACCACCTACGTGGAGTTAAAACCTAACGCAGACCTTGCCACAGTTAACAAGCAAATGCTCAATTATATTCAAAGGCATGACCCAAAATCTCTCGGGCACATGTTTTTGTTTAGTATGAACGACTGGCGGCTTCGTGATGATTTTAAGGACGGTAAAATGACAGGCGGCGGGCAAATAGAATATGTTCATTTGTTTACCATTATCGCCTGGATCATCCTGCTGATAGCCTGCATTAATTTTATGAACCTGGCCACTGCACGCAGCGAGAAACGTGCACGCGAAGTGGGTGTTCGTAAGGTTTTAGGCGCAGGTAAAAATTCTTTGATCTTTCAATTCATAGGCGAGGCAGTCTTTATGGCCCTTATTGCCGCAGGGCTTGCTTTAATATTGTTAACCCTTTTATTACCTGCATTTAACCTTTTGGTTGAAAAACAACTTACACTTGGATTGAACAAGTCAACTCATGTATTTGCGCTGATATTAATTGCAGTTATCTGCGGTTTGGTAGCAGGCAGTTATCCTGCGCTGTATTTATCATCCTTCAGACCGGTTGCAGTTTTAAAGGGAATTAAGTTAAAAGACAGCAGTGCTGCATATATCCGTAAAGGACTGGTTATACTGCAATTTTCTGCATCCATTATACTGATCATCAGTACGGTAATCATCTATCTGCAAATACAGCATGTGAAGAGCCGTGAGTTAGGTTTTAATAAGAATAACCTGCTTGAGATCGATTTGCAGGGACAAATGGCGAAAAATTATACGCCTATAAGAGAAGAATTGCTTAATACCGGACATATTGAAAATGTTGCTCTTGCCGATCATTCCATCATTTATGGCGGCAATAATACAAACGGGATGACATGGGAGGGCAAAGCTCCCGGCTCGGAAATATTGATATCCCAACGTTATGTAACGCCTGAATTCATGGCTACGTCAGGACTGACTATATTGGAAGGCCGGAACCTGGTGGTAAGGGATACCGGAAGGCCGGTGCATATGATCATCACTAAATCGTTGGAAAAACTGATGGGTAAAGGCAGCGCGTTAGGTAAAACTATGCATTTCGAGGGTGATACTACCATGGCTACGGTTGTAGGAGTGGTGAATGATTATGTGTATGGCAATATGTACGGTAAACCCGACCCGGTAATGTTCTTTGTTGCCAGTCCTGAATATAATACGGTGATGTATGCACGTATTAAACCACAGGCCGATATCCAGAAATCGCTTGCCGAAATACAGGGAATATTAAAAAAATACAACCCATTATATCCGTTCCAATATCGTTTTGTTGACGATCAGTTCAACGGTATGTTCCAGACAGAAATGCTGGCTAGTAAACTATCAAGGCTATTTGCTGCACTTGCTATTGTTATTTCATGTCTCGGGTTGTTTGGATTAGCCGCTTACACAGCAGAACGCCGCACAAAAGAGATCGGCATTCGCAAAGTGCTTGGTGCAAGTGTAACGAGTATTACCTCGCTGCTGTCAAGAGACTTTTTGCAATTAGTGGTTTTGTCCTGCCTGATCGCCTTCCCGCTTGCCTACTGGAAAATGAGTTTATGGCTGAAAGGATACCAGTATCATATTGATATGCAATGGTGGGTATATGTTGTAGCGGGAATGTTGGCAATTATAATTGCCTTGATAACAATAAGCTTCCAGACTATAAAGGCTGCGTTGGCGAATCCGGTAAAAAGCCTTAGATCTGAGTAGCAGTGGCAGTTGCAGTAGCAGTTAGTCACCAATGAACTATTGAACAAGTGAACTAATGAACCAAATCCATGATAAGAAACTACTTTAAAACCGCATTCAGAAACCTTTGGAGGAACAAGGGTTTTTCTCTGATTAACATTGTGGGCCTTAGTGTGGGACTTGCTTGTTGTATGCTCATCTTTTTATATACCATGGATGAGGTAAGTTACGACAGGTTCAATGTCAATGCCGCAAATATTTATCACCTGGTAGTGGATGATAAAGCCCCAGATGGACAAGTTCACAAGTTTTCAAGTACAGGTGATATGCCTGGCCCTAGCTTTAAACGAGAACTTCCTGATGTGCAGGATTTTGTGCGTATCCAGGGCGGCAATTACACTATTAAACAGGGTAACGAGGTTTTTGACCAGGAAGCTTTGTATGTAGATAGTAATTTCTTTTCAGTTTTCACCTTTCCGATATTGTATGGCAAACCAGAGCATGCGCTGGATGATCCTCATTCCATAGTACTCTCGGAGGAAATAGCAGAAAAATATTTTGGCAAAGGGAACCCTATTGGAAAAACGCTCGATCTGAAGATGGGTGATGGTACTCTTGCTTTTCAGCCGTTTAAAGTAACTGCCGTAACCAGGAAATCGCCGCAAAATTCATCGATCAAGATCAAAATGCTGCTACCGAAGAAAGTCAACCATGTCGACAACCAGTGGAACAACTTCTTTGAGAATACTTTCCTTGTGATAAAACCAGGCACGAATATCAAACAGTTAGATGCCAAGATCAACAAAGTATACCTTACCGATGCCGCAAGCCAGATCAAAGAAAATGCAGATAAATTCGGGGATAAGGATAAACGGTCGTTCAGCCTGCAACCTTTACTTGAAATGCATACCAGTACAGACTATCCGGCTGATAATGGTTTGTCTGACCAAAGTAACCCGATGTATTCTTATATCCTTTCGGGTATTGCTTTATTTATTCTGGCGATTGCCTGTATTAACTTCGTGAACCTTACCGTTGCCCGTTCGCTCAAAAGAGCTAAAGAGATTGGCATCCGTAAGGTGGTTGGCGGTCAGCGCAAACAGCTGATAATGCAATTCCTGGGCGAATCGTTTATCCTGAGCTTTATTGCTTTTGTGCTGTCGATAGCTTTGGTGCAATTGATATTGCCTGTCTTCAATACGCTCGCCAATAAAGCGCTGGCCTTTTCATACCTGCTCAGCTTTAAGCTGGTAGCGGGTTACATCGGCATTTTCCTGTTAACAGGTTTATTAGCTGGTTTTTATCCGGCCTTAGTTCTTTCGGGATTTAACCCGGTACAGACTTTATACAATCGTACACAATCTGTTGGTAAAAATTATTTATCAAAAGGACTGGTGATATTACAATTCACCTTAGCCACATTCCTGATCATATCTACCATCACCATTTATTCCCAGTTCAGTTATCTAATGAAGTTTGATTTGGGTTATAATGATAAAAATGTGGTATCGATAACTTCATGGAATTTGGACAAGACAAAACTGCCTTTATTCAAAAATGAATTATTAAAGAACCCATTCATACTTGGTGTCACAGCCGATCAGGGCGGTCGCTGGGGAACTATGGCCCATATTAACGGCAACCAACAGCAAATGTTCGATATGAAACATATTGATGAAGATTATTTGTCTTTATTCCAGGTGCCTATTGTAAAAGGCCGTAACTTTTCTAAAACGATGGTATCGGATAGCGCCAATGCTGTACTGGTTAATGAAGAGTTCGTTAAACAGGCAGGTTGGAAAGAACCGATTGGTGAGATCGTCGATTTCTTCTATAACAAAAAGAAATATACTGTTGTCGGAGTAGTAAAAAACTATCATTTCCTGTCGCTCACAGAAAAAATGTCTCCGATGTTATATACCATGAGACCAGATTACCCATGGGGAAATATTTTCGTGAAAATAAGTGATAAGAATAAGTCTGAATCACTTAATCGCATTCAAAAAGAATTTAAGGCGCTATTTCCATTTATCCCTTATCAATATAAATTTAAAGATGCTGAGGTAGCCGAACAATATGATAAGGAAGCTAAATGGAAACAGATCGTAACATTCGGCGCAGTGCTTACCATATTCATATCATGTATCGGTTTATTCGGCCTGGCAACTTTATCAGCCGAACGCCGCAAAAAAGAGATCGGTATCCGCAAAGTACTTGGGGCTAGTGTTGAAGGTATCGTTAGGAAGCTATCAACAGATTTTGCAAAGTTGGTAATTATCGCGGCTGTTATTGCAGTTCCTGCAGCCTGGTGGGCCATGCATAAATGGCTGGAAAACTATCCATACCGGATCGATATAAATGCCTGGATTTTCGTGCTGGCCGGTGTAACGGTATTAGTTATTGCTCTGGCTACGGTAAGTTATCAGGCCATAAAAGCGGCAGTTGCCAACCCGGTAAATAGTTTGCGTACAGAGTGATCGGTTAATCAGTTATCAGTTAACCAGTGAAATGACTAATGACCAGTGACTAATGACTAATCAACTAAAACCATGATACGAAATTACCTTAAAACGGCTTATCGTAGCCTGAGAAAGAACACCGGCTTTACAGCAATAAATGTGCTGGGACTTTCAATCGGCCTGGCTACTTGTCTGCTCATAGTTTTTTATGTGGTAGATGAGTTGAACTACGATAAATTTAATACCAAAGCTGATAGGGTTTATCGCATTACCGAAAGTGCCAGGCTGAATACTCATGAAGGTACCTGGGCATCCAGCGCGGAGCCGTTTATCGAAGTGATGAAGGGATTTCCGCAGGTAGAGAAATTTACCAGGATCATACCAATAGAGGCCCTATTTTACTCGCCCAAGCAGTATTTTGTAAGCAAGGGGAATGAAAAGATACAGGAGAATAATATTGCTTATACTGAATCGAGTTTGTTTGATGTCTTCACGCTACCTATGGCAGCAGGTGATGCAAAAAACGTACTGGATGCACCTCATACGGCAGTGATCACCGAAAGTACTGCGCAAAAATATTTTGGCAAGACGGATGTAGTTGGCCAGGTATTAAGGATTAATGACACCAATCTATATCACATAACAGGTGTAATCAAAGATATACCGACGCAATCGCACTTTCATTACGATTTCTTTTTATCTTATTCGTCCATTCCTGAAAGTCATCAGCATGGATGGGGTTATGAAGGCGTCCACAGTTACTTGCTTTTAAAACCAGGCACTGACGTACAGTCGCTGGCGTCGCAAATGACAAAAGTCTACATCAAAAATTCATATGATCCCAGCGTGTGGACAAAAGGTGGAAACTATGTTCGTGTTGATCTTACCAATCTTCGCGATATACACCTTCGTTCAACCGCAGAGAATGAGCTTGAAAAAGGTGGCAGCATGGAATATGTATACATATTTTCATGCATAGGAGCATTTATACTGCTTATAGCCTGTGTTAATTTTATGAACCTTTCAACGGCCCGCTCATCCAACAGGGCTAAAGAAGTAGGTGTAAGAAAAGTATTAGGTTCGGTACGTAAAAACCTTGTTGCTCAGTTTCTGATAGAATCGACACTGGTATCGTTAATATCAACGATCATCGCCATAATCCTGGCAATAGTGCTATTGCCATTGTTTAACCAGGTTGCAGCAAAGCAACTGAGCTTCACATTTCAATCGCTGATATGGCTTGTGCCTTCTTTGGCGGCTATTGTTTTGATTGTAGGCTTCCTTGCCGGCATGTATCCTGCACTTTATCTTTCAGGTTTCCGGCCAATAGAGGTATTGAAGGGGAAATTATCTGCAGGTTTCAAAAGCAGCTTTCTGCGCAGTTCATTGGTGGTATTTCAATTCGGGATATCTATTGTATTGATCATTTCTACACTGGTAATCTATAACCAGTTGAATTATATCCACAATAAAAAACTCGGCTTTGACCGCAGCGAGGTACTGATCATTAAAAATACCAATAGTTTAGATAAAAAAGCAGCCACACTAACCCAGGAATTAAAGGAATTGACGGGCGTGGTAAGCACCACCATGTCAACCTATGTGCCAACCGGGCATGATCGCAATATTACCGGTTTATTCCCGCAATTGCCTATACAATTAAAACAGGATGTCTTGTCGGAGTTCTGGCCGGTTGATGAAAACTATCTGAATACGATGGGCATCAAACTGATTGCAGGTCGTAACTTTTCAAAACAAATGGCGACGGATACTGCAGCGATGATCGTTAACGAAGCTTTCGTCGCAAAATTTGGCTTTAAAGATCCGCTGGGCAAAACCGTATATCGCGATAGCTATGGTATACAGCCTTATCATATTGTTGGAGTGATGAAGAATTTCCATTTTTCGTCTTTACGTGATGAGATAAAGCCATGCGCACTGGTTTATTCAGCTGATTATGGTGCCATAAGCATAAAGATGAAGACGGCTAATCTTGCCGGACTGATGACCCAGATAGAAAACAAATGGAAGCAATTTGCACCCAACCAGCAGTTTGTCTACTCTTTTATGGACGCTGATTTCGATGCTACTTATCGCAATGAGCAACGTTTAGGCACCCTGTTCATATCGTTTAGCACACTGGCAATTTTAATTGCATGCCTTGGCTTATTTGGTTTGGCAGCCTATGCAGCCGAACAGCGTACCAAAGAGATTGGTATCCGTAAAGTACTGGGTGCGAGTGTGTCGGGTATTGTGAGACTGATATCAATAGATTTCATCAGGCTGGTATTTATATCCATCCTTATAGCATCGCCTTTGGCCTGGTACTTTATGAATAAATGGTTGCAGGACTTTGCTTACCGAACCGAGCTTCACTGGTGGATATTGGCAGTAGCAGGTGTTGTTGCTATTATAATTGCATTCGCTACCATCAGCTATCAATCTATCAAAGCGGCGTTGACAAATCCGGTAAAGAGCCTGAGATCTGAGTAGCAGTAGCAGTTGAAAACCAATGAACTAATGACCAATGAACCAACCCCATGATAAGAAATTATTTTAAAACCGCGTGGCGGAACCTCTGGAAGAACAAGGTGTTCTCGCTGATCAACATACTGGGTTTGTCGCTTGGTATGGCTGCCTGCTTACTGATATTGCAGTACGTGAATTTTGAACTGAGCTATGATCATTTCAACAAGAACGCGACCGATCTTTATCGCGTTGTAAATGACCGTTATCAGAATGGTAAACTAATACAGCACGGCACCATTACCTATTCGGCTGTGGGAAAAGCCATGAAGGATGATTATCCTGAAGTGATTAATAACGCAAGGGTTTTGCCATTTGGAGAAACCATTGTAACCTACAAAGACAAAAAACTACCTAAAGGAATAGCGTACTGTGTCGACAATTCCTTTCTATCCATGTTCACTTTCCCGGTGGTGGCAGGCGACCGCAATACGGCACTTAGTAATGTGAATACGGCTGTCGTTACCGAAACTCAGGCGAGGAGAATCTTCGGCATACATGGAAACGATTTCGAATCCTATGTGGGCCAGATGGTGAAAATGGGAACAGATACTTTTCCAACCAAAATCACTGCCATCATCAAGGATATTCCCCAAAATTCAATCTTCCAGTTTGATATGCTTATATCGTATCAGACGCTTATCCACAGCTATGGCTATAAGCAGGCAGATTACGACTTTCATGATTCAGATTTCTGGCATTACATCCAGTTAAAGCCGGGCGCAGATTACAAAGTTTTCAATGCTAAGATGGAAGCATTTAGTCAAAAGCATTTCCAGGGCAATAAGATATCGGGAAGCGTTGAGAAATTTCATTTACAGCCATTGCTGAATATCCATTTGTATTCTGATACGGAATACGAGATCATACAAACTGGGAGCTCGAATGTAGTATGGGGATTATTGATCATAGCCTTATTTATTATCGGTATTGCATGGGTCAACTATATAAATTTAGCTACAGCACGTGCATCTGAAAGAGCAATGGAGGTAGGCGTTCGTAAGGTGACCGGTGCAAGCAAAGGGCAATTGATCAGACAATTTTTAACCGAATCGCTGATCATTAATATAATGGCATTAAGCATAGCGGTTATACTGGCGGTGCTGTTTCAAACGGTTTTCAATACCCTGGTGAGCCAGCAACTATCGCTCGCCTTTTTGTTCCATAAAGGTTTGGGCGGATATCTCATCAGCATAGGGTTGGTTGCAGTGGTATTACTTGGCATATTTATATCCGGGTTTTATCCTGCATTTGTACTGTCGTCATTTAAACCCATCCTGGTGTTGAAAGGCAAGTACAGTAGCTCGAAAAAAGGTATTGTGCTACGTAAAGGATTGGTTATTGGCCAGTTCACCATCACGATCGTACTGATTACCGGGGCATTTATCGTTTACCAGCAGATCAAATACATGAGCAGCCAGAAACTTGGCCTCAACATTGACCAGGTGCTGGTAGTTAGCGGACCGCAGTTTCTTGCTGCAGATACAGCCGATACAAGGGCGAAAGCATTTCTTGCTGAAGTGAAACAGATAGCGACAGTTAAAGACGCCGCCACCTCTTTTTGGGTGCCTGGAAATGAAACCGGTCGCAATTTTAGCATCCGCGCTGCACATTCTGACCCCAATACCCATTACACTATGCGTTTTAATGGCATAAGTACCGAGTACATTAAGACTTACGGTATGAAACTGGTGGCTGGTCGTGACTTTGTGCCAACGGACTACGCCAAAAAATATCAAGACCTAAGAAGCGTAATAGTCAACGAAAGCGCCTCAAAACTGCTTGGATTTTCATCACCAGAGGCAGCGATCGGCCAAATAATGATCAATGACCAAAGCAAATGGACAATTATCGGCGTGGTAGAAGATTTTCATCAAAAATCATTACGCTATGCTATTGAACCTACGTTTTTCAGGCCGCAGTTGAGTATAGGTGCACAGATATCAGTAAAGATGAGTACAACCAACCCAACGACTACCGTTGCAGCAATCAAAACAGTGTACGATAAGTTTTTCCCAGGCAATATTTTCGATTATGCCTTTTTAGATCAGCGGTATAATGACCAGTATAAAAACGACGCTTTGTTTGGTAAAGCTTTCGGCATATTCGGCGGCTTTGCCATTTTCATTGCGTCTCTGGGTCTTTTAGGATTATCGCTCTTCGCCACATTGCAGCGAACCAAGGAGATTGGCGTGCGAAAGGTACTGGGGGCCTCGGTATCAAGTATCGTGCTGCTGCTGTCAAAAGATTTTATCAAGCTCGTTGCTGTTGCCATTGTTATCGGTTCATTTGTGGCCTGGTATTTCTTACACGGTTGGCTACAGAATTTCGCCTATCACATTGGCATTAGCTGGTGGATATTCGCCTTGTCAGGAATTGTGGCGCTCCTTATCGCTTTGACGACAATAAGTTTCCAGGCAATAAAGGCAGCGGTAACAAATCCGGTGAAGAGCCTTCGCTCAGAATGAGCTTCGGCTCTCGAAGAGAGCTGGGAACGATTAATAAAATATTAAAAAAATAATGCAACCTGTAATTGAAAAGTAGCGTCTGACAGATAACCATTTATAGAAAAGATCATGATCAGAAATTATATCAAAACGGCTTTTCGTAACCTTTTAAAGAATAAGGGCTTTACAGCCATTAATGTATTGCGTTTAGCTCTGGGCCTGGCTACTTGTTTGCTCATCGTATTCTATGTGTTCGATGAATTAAGCTATGACAAGTATAATGTAAACGCCGGACGTATTTATCGTCTCAGCACTGAGGTCAAATTTGGCGGCAATGAGAGTTCATCAGCAGACGCCCCTTCACCCACCGCAGCAGCCTTGAAGGCCGATTTCCCAGAAGTTGAACAGGTTGCAAGGTTTAGGGTTACGGGTGGTAACCAGGTTAAAAAGGGTACGCAAAAGATCCAGGAAAATGCTATGGTGTATGCTGATCCAACCATATTTGACGTATTTACATTGCCTATGATCGATGGCAATCCGAAGACCGCACTGAAAGACCCAAAGACGGTAGTTATTACCGAAAAAATTGCTGAAAAGTATTTTAATACTACCAATGCTGTTGGTAAGGTGCTCACATTTAATGATACTTCATTGTATAAGGTGACCGGTGTGATAAAAAATGTTCCATCACAATCCCATTTCCATTTTGATTTTTTTATATCGACGTCTACAATAGCCGAAAGCAGGGACAATGCCTGGCTAAATAATAATTTTAAAACTTATTTTTTGCTGAGGCCTGGCGCCGGTATTAACGCGTTTAAAGCAAAGCTGCCACAATTTATGTATAGACATGCCGGGCCGCAATTGCTGCAAATATTGCACCTGACCTTTGATAAGTTTGAACAAAGCGGCAACTATTACCGGTTCAATCTCATACCGCTTACTAAAATACATTTGCAGTCTAACTCGCGTGATGAATTTGAAGCTAATGGCAATATTCAGACGGTGTATATCTTTTCTGCTATCGCGGTTCTGATCTTACTGATAGCCTGTGTTAATTTCATGAATCTTTCAACCGCACGTTCGTCCAATCGTGCCAAAGAGGTTGGAGTAAGAAAAGTTTTAGGATCGGCACGTAAATATCTTATCGCCCAATTTTTAACTGAATCGATCATCGTAACCCTTGCAGGAGCTGTAATAGCAGTGTTTGCTGCCTGGGGAATGTTACCTCTATTCAATAACCTTTCAGGGAAAGAGTTGGCTATAACTTCGCAGATCATTTTTTGGCTATTGCCGTTGTTAGTTGTTTTCATCCTGGTTGTAGGCTGCCTGGCAGGTTCATACCCTGCTTTATATCTTTCCAGTTTTCAACCCATAGAGGTATTGAAGGGTAAACTAGCCGCAGGCTTTAAAGGCAGCATGTTGCGAAACGTATTAGTTGTTGGCCAGTTTGTTATTTCTATCGGCTTGATTATCGGTACACTGGTAATTTATAATCAACTAAAATATATTGAAAACAAGGATGTGGGCTTTGACCGTGAGCATGTAATGTCGGTTTGGGATACCTGGACTTTGGGCAACAAGGCTAAAACTTTTAAACAAGAAGTCAAACAATTAGCCGGTGTACAAAGTGTTAGCATGACCGGATATTTACCCACAAGTAATATTGAGAATAATTCTTCCATATCTAAGGACCCGGTGCTGGATCAAAAACATTCTATACTCTCCGCGCTCTGGTTTGTCGACGAAGATTATATACCTACCATGAACATGAAGGTGATTGCGGGTCGAAATTTTTCAAACCAGATGGCGACCGATTCAACGGCGATCATTATTAATGAAGCGGCAGCTAAATTGTTAGCTTTTTCAAACCCGCTGGATCAAAAGCTGTATCTGCCACAGGATAACATGGCTAAGGTGATGAAGCCTTATCATATTGTTGGTGTTGTAAAGGACTTTAATTTTAAATCGCTTCGTGAAAATGTAACACCCGTGATCCTTTTTAACGGTGATGACAGAGGCGCATTGAATATTCGCATAAAATCTTCCGATATAAAAGCCCTGGAAGAGCAAATAAGAGCTAAATGGATGGAGCTTTCGCCCAATCATGCCTTCAACTACTTATTTATGGATGCCGAGTTTGATAAATTATATCGCGCTGAACAGCGCACAGGGCAGATTGCGGTATCGTTTACTTCCCTTGCCATCATCATCGCCTGCCTTGGTCTTTTTGGCCTGGCTGCTTATGCTGCCGAACAACGGACAAAGGAGATCGGCATTCGCAAGGTACTGGGCGCTAATGTTTCCAACATTGTAGGTATGCTGTCAAAAGATTTTATACGTCTTGTGGTTATTGCAATACTGGTCGCTGTACCTCTATCGTGGTATTTTATGCATCAATGGCTGCAAGGGTTTGCTTACCATCAAAATGTACAATGGTGGATAGTAGCAGTGGCGGGATTAGGAGCTATCGTGATCGCATTTGTCACGATAAGTTTCCAGTCGATCAAAGCTGCGCTGACAAATCCGGTGAAGAGCCTTCGCTCAGAATGAGCTTCGGCTCTCAAAGAGAGCTTGTCGTCAGAGTGACCGGTTAATCAGTTTACCGGTGATCAGGCAAAATAAAACGAGTGACTAATGACCATTGACAAATGACTAATTAACCAAGACCATGATAAGAAGTTACATCACCATTGCCCTCAGGAATATCAGGCGTAACTGGAGTTACGCTTTTCTGAATATTTTCGGTTTGACTTTAGGCATTGCTTCATGCCTTGTTATTTTCCTCATTGTCAGAAACGAATTGAACTATGACAATTACCAAAAGGCAGACCGCATTTATCGTGTTACCCTGAATGCCATCGACTTCAACTCGAATGTTTCCCTGGCAATCGCACCTGCGATGCGGGCTGATTTCCCCGAGCTGGAACAGATAACGCAGGTAATGTACAATAATGATGTAATGGTTAAGGTGAACAATACACGTTTTCGCGATAAAGATTTTGCTTTTGTTGATTCAAGTTTTCCGAAAATTTTTGATCTGCAATGGATAATGGGCGACCCTAAAACCGCGTTGTCCGAACCCAATGCCATAGTTCTTAATGAAACGCTTGCCAAAAAATACTTCGGTGATAAAGACCCGATGGGACAGGTGATCAATGTCGAGAACCAAATTACCGCTAAGGTGACCGGCGTGATAAAAGATCTGCCCGGAAATCGCAGCGTGCCGTTGCAGATGCTTTGCTCATTGGAGACTATAAAAAAGCAGTTAAATACGCATGAATTCTGGAATATTGGTGGTGGCTTCTTCACCTTTATTTTACTGCCGCCAAATTACCCGATCAGCAAGGTGCAAAGTAAAATACCAACATTCCTTAAAAAGAATTGGGACCTCAATCCAAAAGAAGTCCGTTTGCCATTACAGCCGCTTAAAGACATTCATTTTGACCAGCGATATATCAACAATGTGGTTACCCCAACTTCAAAAGGTACTTACTATGGTTTGTTTGGCGTCGCTCTGCTTATCATTATCACTGCCTGCATCAACTTTATTAACTTGGCTACGGCTCAGGCAATTAAACGCTCAAAAGAAGTTGGTGTACGCAAAGTATTAGGAGCAAATCGCACACAATTGATCAAACAATTTTTGGGCGAGACAACGGTGATGGTACTATTCGCGGTCGTCCTTGGAGTATTTATAGCAGCGTTATTTTTATCTAATGCGGCTGTCTGGCTGAATATCAATATTGATGCAGGACAGTTAGCTCAACCTACAGTTATTTTATGGATAATTTATCTTACAATAGCTGTTATCCTGATCGCAGGTTTATATCCGTCATTCGTTCAATCAGCATTTCAACCGGTTGATTCACTGAAGAGCCAGAGCGCTAAATCAGTCGGCGGATTTAGTTTAAGGAAAGGTTTGGTTATTGCACAATTCGCTATTTCCCAGGTACTGATCGTGGGTACACTGATCGTGGCCCGCCAGATGAATTTCTTCGAAAACCAGGACCTTGGATTTAATAAGGATGCGATCGTATCATTCTACCTTCCTGATATGAAGAAGAACGCAGCCTTACAGCATTATATGGTGAATGACCCCGGAGTGGCTCAATTTACATTTTCATCAGGAGCGCCAACCTACAATAACAATTTTGCCAGTTTCACTGCGCCTCAATTTGGCATCATAAAAGATGATGTTACCGAAGTGAAATTTGTGGATGAAAACTACATCGACATGTTCGGCCTGAAAATGCTGGCAGGACAAAAGATCACCAAACGTGATGACAAGGACACGAGTCAGGATATCGTAGTCAACGAGACAACGATCCATAAAATGGGGATAATGGATCCGTCAAAAGCGGTTGGCCAGCAAATAAAAGTAAACGGTCAGACATCCACTATCATCGGGGTCATCCAGGATTTCCAAAGTGAGTCGAAACATAAGAAACGGAGAGCCTGTGTATTGGAATACCAGGCCAGGGCTTTCTTTATGGCCAGCATGAAGATCCAGCCATCGGCCATAAATAAAACCATGGCGCATTTGAATAGCTGGTGGTCTGCTTTATATCCGGATAACCTGATCGACTACAAATTCCTCGATGAGCATATCGCAAGTTTTTATACACAGGAGCAAAAAGTGTACACCGCGTTTCAACTCTTCTCATCAATTGCCATTATTATTGGCTGTTTGGGTCTGTATGGCTTGATCTCATTTGCGGCTTCGCAACGCACTAAAGAAATTGGTATCCGGAAGGTATTGGGCGCCCCGATCATGAATATTATTGGTTTGTTTTCGAAAGAATTTGTGTTGCTCATTACTATAGCTTTTGTAATTGCTGCCCCATTGGGTTATTATATGATGAATAGCTGGTTGCAGAATTACGCCTACCATATTAGGATAGGCCCGGGGACTTTTATTGTAGCTGTTATCGCGTCATTTTTTATAGCAGCGGTAACCATTGCATATCAAACGATTAAGGCGGCAACGGCCAATCCGGTGAAGAGCCTTCGCTCGGAATGAGCTATGGCTCTCAAAGAAAGCTTGCGAAGTGAGTAAAAGCTTGATTGAAAAATATTAAAAAGTGGGAAATAGGATGCAACCTAATGTTTTTAAGTGGCGTCTTACCTGAAAAAACTGATAAACCATGAGACAATTATTTAGACTAGTATTAGCACTCATTCTTGTAACCGGTAGTGGATACGCTTTTGCAAAACCGCATATACCGGTAACAGAAGATTCCCTTATAACCATTACCCGCCAGGTGAGTGGGTTTAATGCCTTGCAGATTTCTGGCCCGTTTGATGTTTATATCCAACAAGGGAATACAGAGTCTCTTACTTACAAAGCTCCTAAAGAAGTGTTGGACCGCATTCGCACAGAAGTTGAGGGCCATACTTTACACATTGGCAATAAGCATGACAACTGGGGTTGGAGCGATAAAAGCTGGTGGAGTGACAAAAGCTGGTGGCGTCATCATGCCAAAATTGTGGTGAATATTACAGTAAAGGATTTGAACAGTATTAAGGTTTCAGGCTCAGGCGGTGCGTTTTTTGATGATGGACTTGCTACCAGCTCGCTGAAACTAACAGTTAGGGGATCAGGAAGTATGCATGGCAAAATTGACGTTAAGGAATTAGAAAGCCGGATTTCAGGTTCAGGCAATATCAGGTTAACTGGCTCAGCAGGCAGCTCAACCTTAAATGTTTCCGGGTCAGGTAATTTTATTGCAGGTGATCTGGTTACTTCAAACTCAACAGTTCGCGTATCAGGTTCAGGCAATGCCAAAATAAACGCCAGTGATAAATTGGTTGCTGGTGTAAGCGGATCGGGTGATGTTCGCTATACAGGCGATGCAAAATCTGTGAGAACCTCCACAAGCGGAAGCGGAAGCGTGCATAAGCTTTAGCCGTTAGTGCTTCGTCGCTTAGAGTTTAGTGTTTAGAGATTAGAATTTAAAACGCCATGATCAAGAATTACATAAAAACAGCATTCCGTAATCTTTTGAAAAACAAAGGATTTACGGCTATCAATATACTGGGGCTGGCTTTGGGACTGGCCACTTGTTTGCTCATCGTCTTTTATGTATTCGATGAGTTAAGCTTTGATAAATTCAATACAAAAGCTGATCGTATCTACCGTTTGAATAGCAACATAAAATTTGGAGGGAATGAGGGTGCATATTCAGAATCTCCGGCGCCTACTGCTGCAGCTTTAAAGGCAGACTTTCCCGAGATTGAGCAGGTTACCAGGTTCAGGCAGCGTGGCGGAAACCAGGTTAAAAAAGGCAATATCAATATCCAGGAAGATAATATGGTGTATGCCGATCCTGACATTTTTGATGTATTTACCCTGCCAATGATTGATGGTAAGCCATCCACAGCTCTAAAAGAAACTCACTCGGTTGTTATTACCGAAAAGATGGCGCTGAAATATTTTAACACCACAAATGCCGCAGGGAAAGTCTTAACTTTCAATGATACTGCTCTTTATAAAGTTACAGGAGTAATTAAAAATATTCCCAAGCAGTCACATTTCAATTTTGACTTCTTTATTTCTATGCCATCACTTGCTGAAAGCAAGGACGATTCCTGGTTTAGCAATAACTTTGATACCTATATCCTGTTCAGACCAGGTGTAGATTACAAGAAATTTGAAACTAAATTACCTGAGTTCATAAGAAGACACGCTGAAGCTCAATTGCAAGGTATTTTGCATATGTCATTTGCGAAACTGGAGCAGACAGGTAACTATTTCCGCTTCAGCCTTATTCCTCTGCTAAAAATACACTTAGAGTCGAATACCAAATATGACATGGGAAATAAAGGCGATATCAAGATCGTCTATATATTTTCAGCAATAGCTCTGTTCATACTCCTTATTGCCTGCGTTAACTTTATGAATCTTTCTACTGCCCGCTCTGCAAACCGGGCAAAAGAAGTTGGCGTACGTAAAGTATTAGGCTCATCCCGAAAATATTTAATCGCCCAATTCTTGACAGAGTCAGTAATGGTAACTCTCGTAAGTGCCATTATTGCTGTAGGTATAGCATGGGCCTTCCTGCCTTTATTTAATCAGGTGTCGGCAAAAGAATTGACTGTTACCCCACAAATTATTGGCTGGTTATTACCGGTGATGGTTGTATTTATAATTGTCGTAGGTTGCCTGGCAGGTTCATATCCGGCGTTATTCCTTTCAGGCTTTCAACCCATCGAAGTGCTTAAAGGGAAGCTGGCTGCAGGATTTAAAGGCGGTGTGTTCCGCAGTTCACTGGTGGTTTTCCAGTTCGCTATTTCTATTTTTCTCATCATTGGCACCATTGTTATTTATAACCAGTTAAAATTTATCCAAAATAAAGATCTGGGCTATGACCGAGATCATGTATTGATCGTAAACCAGGTGTGGACATTAGGCAATAAAGCCAAAACATTTAAGCAGGAGATTAAACAACTGGCAGGTGTTAAAAGTGTAACCATGACAGGTTTTTTACCTACGTCTGGTTACAATAATAATTCTTCTTTATTTAAAGACCCGGTATTGGATGCTAAACGGGCCATCCAAAGCTCCATATGGAATGTAGATGAGGATTATATACCTACGCTCGGAATAAAAATGAAAACCGGGAGGAACTTTTCAGTTGATATGAAGACTGATTCGACTGCAATTATCATAAATGAAGCAGCTGCACAGTTGTTAGGGTTTTCAAACCCAATCAACCAGCTTCTTTACTTGCCGATGGATAGTAAGGCCAGCGTAATGAAACCATTCCATATTATTGGTGTAATAAAGGACTTTAACTTCAAATCATTGCGTGAAAATGTTACGCCGCTGGTCCTTTTTGACAGCGAAGACACCGGAGCCCTGAGTATAAGAATCAACTCTACTAATATTCCTGCATTATTGGATCAGGTTAAAGCAAAGTGGAAAGCGGTATCGCCAAACCTCCAGATCAGCTATTCATTTATGGATGAAGATTTCGATAACAATTACAGAACAGAGCAACGGATAGGGCAAATAGCTATTTCATTTACAACTCTGGCTATCATTATTGCCTGTCTTGGCCTATTTGGCCTGGCAGCTTATGCGGCTGAGCAACGCACAAAAGAGATCGGTATCCGTAAAGTATTAGGGGCCAGCATAACAGGCATCGTTCGCATCTTATCAAAAGATTTTATCGTGCTTGTTTTGATCGCGATACTGATTGCTGCGCCATTAGCCTGGTGGTTTATGACCAGGTGGTTTTTACAGGGATTTGCCTATCATCAGCCATTCCAATGGTGGGTAGTTATCCTTGCGGGTATATCAGCAGTTTTAATTGCTTTTGTGACGATCAGTTTTCAATCGATAAAAGCGGCGCTGGCTAATCCGGTGAAGAGCCTTCGGTCTGAGTGATTAGAGATTAGTTAAATAGAGATTAGTGATCAAGAGGACAATACCAATAACTAATGAACAAATAAACCAATGAACTAACAACATGATAAGGAACTATTTCAAAACAGCATGGCGTAATATCTTAAAGAACAAGTTTTACGCAAGTATCAATGTGATCGGTTTAACTGTGGGGCTTACAGTCGGTTTGCTCATTTTGCTTTGGGTAAATGATGAGCTGAGCTTTGATAGTTTCCATAAGAAGTCTGAGCAACTCTATCGTGTAAATGCTCAAATAGGTACCGGTTCAACCAAACAGGTATGGGATGGGGTGCAGGCACCGATTGCAACTTTTGCCCTGAGAGAGGTTCCAGGCGTACAGAATGCAGTAAGGCTGGTTGGAAATTATAATTATGCTGTTTTTAAATACGGGGATAAATTGTTGAAGCCCGGCGACAACGGAATGTTCTATATCGATCCATCGTTCTTTAAAGTGTTTGATTTCAAGTTGTTGAAGGGTAGTGTTAATCACCCGTTTCCGACTGATCAATCTATTATTATTACTGAAACCACTGCCAAACGCTTTTTTGGTGATGCCGATCCGATTGGAAAAGTCCTGAAAGGGGATAACAAAGACAACTTTTCCGTTGCCGGTGTAATAGCTGATTTTCCTGAAAATTCAAGCATTAAAGCTGACATCTTATTTTCTATCAACCTGCAGGCTAAACAATACACCGGCAAAGATTTTTGGAAATCAATGGATTCGGATTGGGGTAATTATTACGCGGCCACTTATTTACAGTTACAATCCGGTATATCTATAAAAACTGTGGCAGATAAACTGACACAGATACATATCCGCAATCAACCTGGCCCGGATGCTGCCAATGTGAAATACCTGATGGAGCCATTAGCTAAATTGCATTTATACAACCCGGATGGTTCAGAAGGCATCATCCAGACAGTCAAAATATTCTTTATAGTCGGTGTATTGATATTATTGATCGCCTGTATCAATTATGTGAATCTGTCGACTGCCCGCGCAATGATGCGCTCAAAGGAAGTCAGTGTTCGTAAAATTATCGGTGCTGAAAGACGTCAGTTGTTTGCTCAATTTGTTATCGAGACTGTTTTATTCTTCACTATCTCATTGCTGCTTTCATTTGTTGCAGTAAAGCTGCTGATGCCTGTGTACAATAATGTTGCCGGCAAGGAGATGACTTTTGATTTAACAGATATGAACGTGTGGAAGGTGATTGGTTTGATTATTATCGGCACACTTGCTGCATCGAGTATTTATCCTGCATTGTTATTATCGTCGTTCAAACCAATAAATGCATTGAAGGGTAAGATATCTATGGGTATAGGTAATGTGCTTTTCAGAAAAGTGTTGGTAGTTACCCAGTTTATATTTTCAGTAGGGTTGATCATTGGTACACTTGTTATCAACTCGCAATTAAACTATATCCGCGACAAAGATCTGGGTTATGATAAGTCGCATGTCTTCTGGTTTGGCATGCGCGATATGCAGAAAAATTATGAGGCTGTACGTGCTGAATTAATGAGTCAGCCGGGAATACAGGGCATTTCCAGTGGTGGCGATAATATAGTAAGCATCGGAAATACCACAGGTGACACTGATTGGGATGGAAAAGGAGTTAATCAAAGTTTTATGATCCACCCGATGAGTATTGATAAGAACTTTTTTGACCTGTTCAAACTTAAACTAGCCACCGGCAATAGCTTCTCGGGGGATAAGGCAGATTCAGCCCATTTTATTTTGAATGAGACTGCTGTAAGGGAAGCAGGAATAAAAGACCCGATAGGCAAGAGGTTTAAACTGCACGACTGGAACGGTACGATCATAGGTGTGGTGAAGGACTTTAACTTCGCATCGCTAAAACGGAAAATTGAGCCTTTCGTGTTTTTTTATCGTCCTGGCAACAATTGGCGTATGTTTGTAAAGACATCCGGCAGTAATTCCGCCCAGGCTATTACTGCACTCAGAAACCAATGGAAAAAATATAATGCTGATTTCCCTTTTGACTATACTTTCCTCGATGATGAGTACAACCAATTGTATAAATCCGATCAGCGCTCCGGATCACTCTTCAGTATTTTTGCAGGCATCGCCATTTTGATATCCTGCCTTGGTTTATTCGGATTAGCTACTTACACTGCCCAGGTAAAGATCAAAGAAATTGGCATACGCAAAGTATTGGGTGCCAGTGTAGCCAATATCACCACCATGCTTTCAAAAGACTTCCTTGCACTAGTGCTTATTTCACTATTAATAGCCAGCCCGGTTGCATGGTATTTAATGAGCAAATGGCTTCAAAATTATACTTACAAAACCCATATCAGTTGGTGGGAATTTGCCCTGGCCGGTTCAGCAACTATCCTGATCGCCTTTGCCACCATCAGCTACCAGGCGATAAAAGCTGCTTTGATGAACCCGGTGAAGACGTTGAGGTCGGAGTGATCGGTTATCAGTTAACCAGTTATCAGTTATTTTCTATTAGTGATGAGTTCCCTGATCACCGATTAACTGATAATTGGTTAACTAACAACACTGTATCATAACCGGACACTTGCTGTTACACAAGCGTACATGTGTTTTTATTTATTATTAATATAAGTATCTATTAATCAGATATTTGGTGTTTTGGTATTGCTTTTAGCATGGATTAAGAAACCAATTCGCCATGCTTAAAAATTACCTTAAAATCGCCTTACGGAACCTGGGCCGGAATAAGATTAGCAGTATCATTAATATCAGCGGACTTGCTATTGGTTTAGCGTGTGTGCTGTTGATCGGCATGTATGTAAAAGACGAACTCAACTATGATCGATTTTTTAAAGACAGTAACCGGATATACCGTGTAAATACGCATGAAAAGATCGGTAATGATGAATTTACCGCAGGGCACACACCACCGCCTGTTGGATTGGCGTTAGTAAATAATTTTCCTGAAATTGAAAGCTATACGCGGATTTTCAAGCCCGGAGACGAGATTGTTCACTATGTAAATAACGGCCAGAAAAACTCCTTGACCGAGAAAAGTATTTTAGCGGTTGATTCTAACTTTCTGCAGTTTTTTGATTACCAGTTGGTAGATGGCGACAAGGCTAAATGTCTAAATGGCCCTAACTCTGTAGTTTTAACCGAGAAGGCAGCAAAAAAATACTTCGGAACAACCTCAGCGATAGGAAGGAACCTTGTTTTTGATGAATATTCAGCGCCATTTACAGTTACGGCCATTTTAAAAGATATTCCGGCTCAATCGTCATTGCAATTTGATGTATTGCAATCAAATGTTGGTATGCCACCGGTTAAGCGCTTTAACTGGAGCTGGATTTGGCTGCAAATGGGTACTTATGTGAAACTTAAAGCTAATGTAGCCAATGATCCTGCTGCAATTCAGAAAATTGAGGCGAAGTTTCCGGAAATGATCAAAGTGCAGGCAGCAACGGCATTCCGGCGCATTGGTCAGCCATTTGATGCTTTTATAAAGAAGGGCAACAAATACGACCTGATTTTACAACCCTTAAAAGATGTGCATCTTTATTCTGCCAATATTGGTAGCCGGTTTATTAATCATGGTGATATAAAGTACATCTATATCTTCTCCGCAATAGCGTTATTTATCATGGCGCTGGCCTGCGTTAATTTTATGAACCTGGCTACCGCTCAATCAGCAAAAAGAGCCAGGGAAGTAGGTATACGTAAGGTATTGGGCTCTGAACGGAAACAATTAATTACACAGTTCCTCGCTGAGGCATTTTTATATACCTTATTATCTGCAATAATTGCTGTGGGGATAGTTGCATGTTGCTTATCAGCATTCAACAACCTGGCTAATAAATCATTGGATCTGGCTACCTTATTGAACTTGTCAACAATGGCGGGTTTATTAGTGCTGATCATTTTCACTTCTGTATTGGCCGGTAGTTACCCTGCATTTTTCCTCACTTCATTTAATCCTGTAACCGTTCTGAAAGGTAGTAGCAATGCTAAAAACTCTTTAGGCGGATTTATTACACGTAATGTATTGGTAGTATTTCAGTTTACGGTATCAACAGTGCTGATCATATGCACTATCATAGTTTATAAGCAGTTGCTTTTTAATCAGTCGATGGACCTGGGCTTTAATAAAGAAAATGTAATAGTTATAACTGATGCAGACCGCCTGGGTAAAAGCGAGGAAAGTTTCAGGCAGGAATTATTGAAATTACCCCAGGTGGCTAGTGTGACGATCACCACAGGATTACCTGCTCAGCAAAACTTTTTTACAGATTCCTATGTGCCGGAAGGAAACTCGAACTCAGCCGATAAACACGTCGATCTCACCTCATTTATTGTTGATGAATCTTTTGTGCCAACATTAAAAATGAATATGCTCTCAGGCCGTAACTTTTCTAAGAATTTTACCGACTCGGCATCTGTAATATTAAATGAAGCTGCTGCAAAGGAAATGGGCTGGACTGACCCTATCGGTAAGTTTATGAAATATCCGGGAGGAAACGATACGCGGTTTAAAGTGATCGGTGTGGTAAAGAACTTTAATACAGAATCTTTGCATAATGCCATTTCACCTTTTGCACTCTTTTATACTACATCCAAAACTTACAATATCGGTGTATCTAACATTGCCGTACGGATCATGCCGGGCGATTACAGTAAAGCCATAGCCGGGATTCAAAATAAATGGAAAGAGTTTATGCCTGATAACCCTTTTGAATATACCTTCCTGGATGCACAATATGATTCCCTGTATAAAACCGATCAGACCATTGGCAAGGTGTTTAGCGTATTCACTTTTCTTTCTCTTGCTGTTGCCTGTTTAGGGTTACTGGGATTGGCTATGTATACTGCTGAACGCCGCACTAAAGAGATAGGCGTCAGGAAAGTACTCGGGGCTTCCGTTGAAAACCTGGTTGCTATGTTATCTAAGGACTTTCTAAAACTGGTAATCATTGCAGCAATGATTGCATTCCCAATAGCCTGGTATGCTATGAAGCAATGGCTGCAGGATTTTGCTTATCCGACTACTATGAATTGGTGGATATTTGGATTAGCAGCCGGAATTACGCTGATAATTGCTTTGGCAACAGTGAGCTTTCAGTCTGTTAAAGCGGCGCTGATGAACCCGGTTAAAAGCCTTAGGTCGGAGTAGCAGTTAGACACTAATAAACTAATGAACGAGTGAACCAATGAACTAAAATCATGATAAAGAATTATTTAAAAGTTGCCTGGCGCAACCTTGTCAGAAATAAGTTTTTTTCGGCAATCAATATACTCGGCTTGGCTTTGGGGATGACCTGCAGTATCTTGATTTTTCTATGGGTACAAAATGAATTGAGTATTGACTCATTTCATGCTAATAAAGACAAGCTTTATACTGTATATGAGCGCCAGTTTTATGATCATAAGGTTCATGGTCAGTATGCTACTCCAGGTATCCTGGCTGATGAATTGAAAAAAGATATTCCGGACATTCAGTATGCAACTGAAGCGGAACTTGGAGATGAAAGTACATTCCGTGCTGGTGAGAAGCTTCTGAAAATGACAGGCGGCTTTGCCGGCGAAGATTTCTTCAAAATGTTCAGCTTTCCTTTGATTCAGGGAAATGCCAAATCGGCCTTAAATGATCCGTCGAGTATCACTATTTCGCGAAAAATGGCCGATGAGTTTTTCGGAAGTCCGCAGGCGGCAATCGGTAAATCGATCAGGTTTGAAAACAGGCTGAATTTCAATATCACCGCTGTTTTTGAAAACATTCCCCAAAACTCCTCTAATAAATTTGATTACCTGTTAAACTGGTATCAGTTTTTAAAAGATAACCCATGGGCAAAGACTTGGGATAGCAATAGTCCGCAAACATTTATTATGCTGAAACCCAATACGGATGCTAAAGCTGTAGATAAAAAATTAACCCATTTTGTTGATGCCTTCAATAAACCTTCCAAAGCTTTCAGGGAAGAATTGAGTATACAACGTTTGGATGAAACTTACCTGAACTCCGATTTAACAGAGGGAAAACCGTCCGGTGGGCGCATTGAATATGTTCGTTTATTCAGCGCGGTAGCTATTTTTATACTGCTGATCGCTTGTATCAACTTTATGAATTTAACAACCGCTCGCTCTGTAAAACGTGCACGCGAAATAGGAGTGAGGAAGGTAGTAGGAGCAGTTCGGCCGGTATTGATAAGACAGTTTATTGGCGAGGCTATATTACTAACCTTTTTTGCGGTTTTAATAGCCGCATTCCTGGTAGCTGTATTGTTGCCCGTATTTAATTCGGTAACACAAAAAGAGATCGAATATCCTTCCAAACAACTTTCTTTTTGGCTATGGCTTGCAGGTCTAACCCTTGTAACCGGTTTTATATCAGGAAGCTATCCGGCTTTATTCCTGTCTGGTTTTAACCCGGTTAAAGTACTTAAAGGAACACTTAAGTTAAGTCCTGGTTCAGCCTGGTTCAGAAAAGGTTTGGTTGTGTTTCAATTCTCATTATCTGTTATATTGATCGTGGGAACAATAGTTGTATCCAAACAAGTTAGTTACGTACAAAATAAGAATTTAGGCTTCGACAGGGAGAATATGATCTTTGTGCCTGTTGAAGGCGACCTGATAACAAAATACCAGGTATTTAAAGATGAGGCGTTAAAAATGCCGGGGATAAAAGATATTACCCGCATCACATCAAAGCCAACCAATTTTGGCAGCAGCACAAGCGGTGTAAACTGGGATGGTAAAGACCCCAATAATAATATTGAGTTCACACAGATAAGTGTAGGCTATGATTTCGTAAAAACAATGAAACTAAACCTGGCTGAGGGCCGGGACTTTTCAAAGGAATTTGCTACGGATACCAATAATTACCTGATCAATGAGACTGCACTTGGAAGGACCGGATACAAGGATCCTATCGGAAAACCATTTACCATGTGGGGTAAAAAAGGGAAAATAGTAGGTGTTTTAAAAGATTTTCATTTTTACTCACTACATCGTGCGATAGAGCCATTAGTGGTGCGATTGCGGGATAGTATAGATTATGGCAGCATAATTATACGCACACAACCGGGGCAATCAAAGCAAGCAATAGCAAGCATTGGAAAGTTATGCAAAGAACTGAATCCGAACTTTACTTTTACTTATCAATTTTCCGATCTGGAGTTTCAAAAACTCTATAATAATGAACAGGTGATCAGTAAGCTCGCCGATGTTTTTGCATTCCTGGCCATATTTATATCCTGTTTAGGCTTGTTAGGACTGGCTATGTTCACCGCTGAGCAACGTACTAAAGAAATCGGCATACGTAAAGTATTAGGAGCAAGCGTGGCATCACTGTTTACCCTTTTATCAAAAGAGTTTATTATCCTCGTGGTAATAGCACTGCTTATAGCATCACCCGTTGCATGGTATGCTATGAACAAATGGCTGCTCAATTATAATTATCACATAGATATTGCCTGGTGGATATTCCTGTTATCCGGGATAATAGCAATAATGATTACGCTGGTAACGGTAAGCTTTCAATCGCTCAAAGCTGCGTTGATGAATCCTATTAAGAGCCTTCGCTCGGAATGAGCTATGGCTCTCGAAGAGAGCTTGCGTAGTGAGTGATCAGTTAAACAGTTAGAATTTTTCTGATAATTTTTCTGATCTCATGCAACGTATCTATTTAAAAGTTAGTCTAATGGTTATAAAATAAATCGAAGATCATGAAAACTTTTTTAACCTTATTTATTGTCGCATTGCAAAGCACAATTGTATTGGCGCAGGACGACAAAACTCCTTACATGACCAAATCCCTTGCAAGCGATGCAATCAATAGTGTAATGGTAAATACATCAGCAGGTGGTATTGAAGTAAGCGGCGAAAGCGGTCAGCAGCCCCGAGTAGAAGTTTATGTGAGAGGCAACAATAATCAGCACCTTACCAAAGAGGAAATTAAACAACGTTTGGATGAAGATTACGATCTGAGCGTATCTGTAAGCGGTCATGAATTAACCGCTATCGCAAAAAACAAACACAACTTCTCTAACTGGAGACATCAGCTGAGCATTTCATTTAAAATTTTTGTTCCTGAAAACTGTGCTACCGACCTGAGAACCAGCGGTGGCGGCATCAGCCTGGATCATTTAAAAGGTAATGAAAGATTTACTACCAGCGGTGGTGGTCTGCGTATCGATCATTTGTCGGGCAACATCAATGGCCGCACATCAGGTGGTGGTATCGAAGTGTCTAACTCAAACGAGGACATCGATCTGCAAACCAGCGGCGGCGGTATCAATGCAAACAATTGCAATGGTCATATTAAATTGAATACCTCAGGTGGCGGCATCCGTTTGGATGATCTAAAAGGTTCGATCGAAGCTCATACCAGCGGCGGTGGCGTTGACGGTAACAATATCGAAGGTGAGCTGATTACCAATACATCAGGCGGTGGCATCACTTTAAGAAGATTAAGTGGCAGCGTTGATGCTTCAACCAGCGCAGGCAGCTTATATGCCCAATTATTGCACGTAGGCAAATATGTTCGTTTAAAATCGAGTGCAGGTAATGTGGATATCGAACTTCCTTCAAAACAAGGCCTTGATTTGGATCTTCGTGGCGATCATGTTAATCAGCACCATTTCGAAGGTTTTAATGGTGATTGGAGCGACGACCATGTAAGAGGTTCTGTTAATGGCGGTGGTGCAGGTGTAAGCGCCGATGCCAGCAGCGGAAGCGTGAATGTGAAATTCAACTAATCAAGCAATTCAATCAAACTAACAAAACAACAATGAAAACCCGTATTATATTATTATTCCTGGCCTGCCAGAGCATCGTTGCCTTGGCACAGGATAAAAAGACGCCATACCTTACCAAGCCGCTTTCGGGCGATGCAATAAAACACGTTTTTGTTACCACTTCAGGCGGCAGTATTACCGTAAGCGGTTCTCCTGAGGAGAAACCACGCATTGAAGTTTATGTCACTGCAAATAATGGCTTTACCCCATCTAGCGAGGAGATCAAAAAACGCCTGGATGAAGATTATGATCTGAACATCTCTGTAAATGGGGATGAGCTGCGTGCTTCAGCTAAAAATAAGCATGAACGTGACTGGGATTGGAGAAGGTCGCTGAACATTGCATTTAAAGTATATGTTTCAAAAAACGTATCTACTAACCTGGAAACCAGTGGTGGAAGTATCCATTTAGATAACCTGAACGGTGAAGAAAAATTTGGCACCAGCGGCGGCAGTCTGCATATAGACCGTTTAACCGGCAATATACATGGCCGTACTTCAGGCGGCAGTATAACTGTATCTAACTCAGGTGAGAAGATAGACCTGGAAACCAGCGGTGGTAGTGTACATGCTGATAATTGTAAAGGCGATATCAGGTTAGAAACATCAGGTGGCTCATTGCACCTGGATAACCTTGATGGCAAGATCGATGCAACTACCAGCGGTGGCAGCATCCAGGCCAGCAATATAAAAGGTGATTTGCATACAGGTACATCTGGCGGTAGCGTTAATCTGAACGGATTAGCCTGTACCTTAGATACCTATACTTCAGGTGGCAGTATTAATGCAGAAATAACCCAGCTTGGCAAATTTGTAAAGATCGACGCCAGCAGCGGTCACGTTAACCTGCGTTTGCCCAAAAAAGGAATGAATCTGAATGTACATGGCAATCGCGTAACAGCCGATTTCGATGGTAACTTTGATGGCACAAAAGATAAAGACAGGATAGAAGGTAAGCTAAATGGTGGTGGTGTGCCAATTGATGTTAACGGCGGCGGACATGTTACCTTGACTATGAATTGATTTGTTACCAGTTAATCAGTAACCAGTTAACTAGTTATCAGTTACACTATAAAAAGTCCCCTTCATTGTCCGAAGGACTCCTTTGGACGAGAGGGGACTTATAAGATTAGGCTACTAATGACTAATGAACCAGTAAACCAATGAACTAAATCATGATAAAAAACTATCTTAAAGTTGCCTGGAGAAATCTGAAGAAGAACAGCCTTTACAGCTTGATTAATATCGGCGGATTGGCTATTGGTATGACGGTGAGCTTTTTGCTGCTCATTTACGTATACAATGAGTTCAGTTTTGATAAATTCAATACCAATACTGACCGCTTATTTCGCGTGCTGAGAAATCAGCCCAGCAATGGTGAATTGATGACTAATGGAGCAACACCAATTCCCTTGGCTCCGGCAATGATAAAGGACTATCCTGAAATGGATAAGGTGGCACGTACCAACTGGCCATACGATATCCTGATGAGCTATCAAAATAAAATGCTCAAGCTGAATACCATGGCCGCCGATCCGTCACTACTGGATATGTTTAGTTTTGATTTTGTTCGTGGTGATAAAAAGAATGCATTTAGTGATCTATCATCGATTGTCCTTACAGAGTCGGGGGCGAAATCTTTGTTTGGCGATGCCAATCCGATAGGTCAAGTGGTTAAATTTGATAATAAGACGCCTTTAAAGGTAACCGCGGTTATAAAGGATAACCCGGATAATTCAACCTTCAATTTTAATGCGCTTATCTCGTGGGATCAGTTAGCCTCGCAACAAAGCTGGTTAAAAACTTCTGGTTGGGGCAACTATTCCTTTATGACTTATGCCATGCTAAAGCCCGGCGCTTCATTTGAAAAAGTGAATGCTAAGCTGAAGGGTATAATAGCCAAATACGATCCCAATAATAAGGAAAATACTATTTTCCTTTATCCATTTGCACAATTTCACCTGTATAGCGATTTCAAAAATGGTAAAGCAGTTGGAGGCGAGATTGAACATGTGCGTTTGTTCCTGTTTCTTGCAATAGGTATATTACTGATTGCTTGTATCAACTTTATGAACTTGTCGACGGCACGTTCAGAACGCCGTGCAAGGGAGGTTGGTATACGCAAAGCTATTGGAGCGCGTCGCAGTGGTTTGGTGATGCAGTTTATGGGCGAGTCGCTGTTGATGGCATTTATATCCTTTATTTTCTCCGTTGGATTGATATTTTGTCTGATCAAGAGTTTCAGTGCAATTATAAATGTTAAACTTACTATACCATATACCAATGCATTTGCATGGCTGGCTGCCCTTGGAGTTATATTGATCACAGGCGTTGTAGCGGGCAGTTATCCTGCGCTTTTCCTGTCATCGTTCAGACCTGTAAAAGTGCTCAAGGGACAAGTGATATCAGTGAGATCGACAATAACACCGCGGAAAATATTGGTAGTCATTCAGTTTGTATTCGCTACATTCTTAATCCTGTCGAGTATATTTATCTATAAACAGATCATTTATTTGAAAAATCGACCTGTTGGCTATGATCAGCGCGGACTGGTGGAATTGCCCGACGAAGGCAATATGGACAAGCAGTTTGAGAACTTCAGAAGGGATGCTATTAATGCCGGAGCGATTACCGACGGAGCGTTGACAGGCAATTCGATCTCTAACAATAATAGCAGTTCATGGGGTATCACCTGGCCGGGACAACTGCCGGGAGAAGATAAATTGCCTATTGACCAGATAGCAGTCACCTATCATTTTATTAATACCTATGGTTTAAAACTGATAGAGGGCCGCGATTTTTCAGAAGCTTACCCTGCCGACTCATTGGGTATTATCATTAACCAGGCTGCTGTAAAGTTGATGCGTTTTAAAGAGCCATTAGGGCAGATCGTAAAATACCAGGGCAACAAATGTAAAGTGGTAGGAGTGGTGGAGAACTTTGTATGGGGATCGCCGCACGAACCTGTAAAACCTGCTATCATTGGTTTTATAAAAGGGTGGACAGGGAGTATAGGTCTGCGCTTAAACCCTGCAAAATCGGTGAGCAACAGCATGGCTCTTATACAGGATATCTATAAAAAATATAACCCTGAATATCCGTTTGAATACAAATTTGTGGATGAGAAATTTGCCAATAAATTCAGGACAGAAAAAATGCTGGGTAATATGGCAATTGGCTTTACCTGCCTGGCAATCATTATTTCTTGCCTTGGTTTATTTGGCCTTGCTTCTTTCTCAGCCGAACAACGCCGCAAAGAGATCGGTATCCGCAAAGTGTTGGGAGCTTCTATCAGTAATCTATGGTATAACCTGTCGCGTGAGTTTGTGTTGCTGGTGCTGATTGCATTTCCGCTTGGAGCTATAATTAGCTGGTTTATGGTTGATAAATGGATGAAGGATTTTACCTACCGGACACCATTAAGCTGGTGGGTGTTTTTGGCGACAATGGTGATCAGTCTTTTAATATGTATGGCCACTGTGAGCTGGCAAGCTATTAAAGCGGCATTGACCAACCCGGTGAAGAATTTACGGAGCGAATGATTTAAGTCGAAAGTCTTAAGTAAAAAGTCCTGAGTCTGGTATATTACATATTTTGACTTGGGATTTTTTGTTTGAATGTTCATTTACGAACGGGGAGTGTTCTATATACGAACAGTTTCGTATATGGTGTTTTGTGTATCGATCTAATAATAAGGTTATTAACAATTTGGCATGCTATTGAATGCTGATATAAAAAAATTAACAGTATCATGATCAGGAACTACATCAAAACAGCCTGGAGAAACCTGGCAAAGAACAAGGTATTCTCTTTTATAAATGTATTTGGATTGGCAGTAGGGCTGGCATGCTGCATGTTCATTGCAGCCTACTTATACTCTGAGTTGACATACGATACTTATTCAGTTAATTCGAAGCAACTCTATCGTTTAGGAATAAATACACTGGGAAACGGTAGTGTAACTGATTTCCCGAATGTAGACATTGCCGTGGGCAAAGGTGTTAAGGATGCTTTTCCGCAGGTGTTGGACTATACGCGGATGATGAATAATCGTCCTGTCTTTGTAACCTATAATAACCGGCAGTTTAAAGAGACTAAGATTGTACTGGTTGATCGTAATTTCCTGGATATTTTTTCTATCCCCTTCTTGCAAGGTGATAAAAGTACTGCGCTGAAGGATCCAAACAGTATAGTAATTACCAAAGCAATGGCCGAAAAATACTTTGGTAATTTATCGCCTGTTGGTAAAATACTCAAATTTGATCAATCGTTAATGAAGGTTACCGGCGTGATAGATAAAATACCTGATAACTCTCATTTTCATTTTGATGCTTTTGTTAGCATGTCCACTATTGAACCATCACTCCAGCAAACATGGAGTAATGTAGGCGTCTATACTTATTTACTATTGGACAAAAAAGCCGACCCGAAGAAGCTGGAAAGGCAATTCCCGCAATTGGTGGCGAAGTATGTGGTTCCTGAGACGCAGCGGGACATGGGAATCAGTCTTGCTGAAGCCCAAAAGGCAGTGAATACCTTTAAGTTTTACCTGCAGCCGATCACCGATATACACCTGCATTCATCAACCAAATTTGATATTGAGCCTAATGGGGATATGAACTATGTGTACGTTTTCGGCGCCTTGGCTGTATTTATTTTATTGTTGGCTTGCATCAACTTTACCAATTTATCTACAGCAAGCTCATCAAAAAGGTCGAAAGAAGTAGGTATCCGTAAGGTAATGGGTTCGCTTAAAGAATGGCTGGTAACCCAGTTTTTGGTTGAGTCAGTCATGCTTACACTTTTGGCAATGATATTGGCTTTGGCCATTGTGTGGGCTTTACTGCCTTATTTTAATGACCTGGCTGGAAAACACATCTCAATCTGGTTTTTCCTCGGCTTCAAAGCTATTGCTATCGGGATATTTTTGACCTTGTTGGTTGGCATATTAGCAGGCTTGTACCCAGCATTTTTCCTGTCGTCATTCAAGATCCTTAATGTTTTAAAAGGTACATCTGGTACCGAACCCACTAAAAAGAATTTTCTGCAAAGTAGCCTGGTAGTATTTCAGTTTACCATTTCGACTGCCTTGATCATTGCCACATTTATCGTGTACCAGCAATTGCATTACATGCAGAACAAGAAGTTGGGTTATGACAAAGAGCAACTATTGGTATTAAATGATACTTACTTATTGGGTAATAACGAATACGCTTTTAAAGATCAGTTAATGCGCGATAGCAGGATAGTGAATGCTACGGTTTCAACCGAAATACCCGGAAACGGAAATATGGGCGGCACTGAAATATATCCTCAGGAAAAAGCATCAGATGAAACCAAAAATGAGATCCATTGCAATATTTACCGTATAGATGGCAACTACCTATCAACCTTAGGTATTAAACTGGCAAGTGGACGAAGCGTATCGCCTGAGTTTCCTGCTGATTCATCGGCTGTTATGATCAATGAAGCGGCTGTTAGCGAATTAGGCTGGAGCAAAACCGATCCGATAGGTAAAACAATCGTGCGCTCAGGAAGGAAGGCCTATACCGTTGTTGGTGTAGTAAAGGATTTTAACTACACCTCGGCCAAGCAAAAGGTGGCTCCATTAATGATGCTGCCCATGCACCGTCATGGTTCCATTATCCTGAAAATAAAAGCAGCTGAAGTAAGTAACCTGGTAGCTGACATCAAAAAACAATGGGATGAATACAAAGCAAGCGGACCTTTCAGCTACTATTTTGTTGACGAACAATTCGCCTCACTATACTCTGCCGAGCAGAGAACCGGTCACATCTTTACTTCATTTGCTGTGATCGCTGTAATTATTGCAAGTCTAGGGCTATTTGGCCTTGCTGCCTTCATGATCAAATTACGTGTAAAGGAGATTGGTATACGAAAAGTATTAGGCGCTTCATCAGGCAATATTACAGCCATGCTCTCAACAGAATTCTTGAAATTGGTGCTAATCGCCATTATTATTTCGTTCCCGATAACCTGGTTCGCAATGCACAAATGGCTGCAGGATTTTGCTTATCGCATTGATATTCAATGGTGGGTATTCATAATAGCTGGGTTTATTGCACTATTGATCGCCTTAATTACGATTAGTTTTCAGTCAATTAAAGCGGCTGTTGCCAATCCGGTCAAGAGCCTCAGATCAGAGTAGCAGTGGCAGTTGCAATAGCAGTTAGGCTACCAATGAACTATTGAACAAGTGAACGAATAAACTAATCGGAATTTTAAAAACACCCGTAACGTTTTTCTTTTTCATGGTGTCTTATAGCTAATTGAAACCGGTTATTAAATCTTACTACTATGATAAAGAACTATTTGAGAAGTGCATGGCGAAATATCGCGAGACACAAGTTTATTTCATTCATTAATATCTCAGGCTTAACCATCGGTATTACCTGTTGTTTGCTGATATTGGCCTATATCATAAACGAATTAAGTTACGACCGGTATAATGAAAATGCCGACCGTACTTATCGCGTTACCCGAATTTTTTATTCACGTGATGGTTCTGAAAACCTGCATCTGAGCTCCGTTGCGCCACCTTTCGGGCCATTATTGCAAGTAGCTTTTCCTGATATTGAAAGAATGACCCGGGTATTGCACCAGGACGTTGTTGTATTCAAGTACAAGGAAAAAATGTTCAACGAAAAAGATGGCTTTTTTGCTGACGAAAATTTCTTTAAAGTTTTCAGTGTTAATGTAACCGAAGGGGATAAGAAGACCGCGCTGAACGATCCTTACAGCATTATGATCACGCCGGAAGTTGCCAAAAAATATTTCGGCAACGAAGACCCCATTAACAAAACGGTCATCCTGGATAATACCAAACACGAATTTAAGGTAACAGGCGTTTTTGAACCCTTCCCGTCAAATGCACATATGCATCCGACTATGCTGTATTCTTTTAATACACTGAAAGATTCGCTTGTTTATGGTGAAAAACAATTAGAAACCAATTTCGGGAACAATTCATTTTATACCTACCTGCTTTTGCCAAAAAACTACAATCCTGAAAACATCAGTAAGCAGTTAAATTCTTTCCTTGATAAATATGTTCATCTACCAGGTATGCCGCCAAATATTAAAACTTCACAGGCAACCAAACTGACCATGCAAAAGCTGACGGACATCCACCTGAAATCGCATTTGGATGATGAGATAGAACCGGAAGGCAGCATGACACGGGTTTATATCTTTTCCATTATTGCTGTATTTATCTTGCTGATCGCTTGTATCAACTATATGAATTTGTCGACAGCTCGATCAGCATTGCGCGCTAAAGAAATAGGCGTACGTAAAGTGATCGGCGCTCAACGTAAAGAGATCATCCGTCAATTCCTGGGCGAATCGGTATTGGTTACCTGGGTGGCTTTGATCCTGGCGATGGTCTTCACATGGTTGCTATTACCTTACATTAATCAATTGGCTCACTTGAACCTTGTCTTCAGTAGTTTATTCAGATGGGATATTTTCATAGGTATCCTGTGCCTGCCTTTCTTTATTGGGCTTCTCAGCGGCTTGTATCCTGCCATTTTCATGTCCTCATTCAGACCGGTACAGGTATTGAAAGGCGTATTGAAAGTGGGCTCGGGAAATATTTCTTTCCGCAAAATACTGGTAGTAGTGCAGTTCTCTGTTTCTATTGTATTGATTGTTGCAACTACGGTTGTTTTTCAGCAATTGAGTTATATCGAGAATAAATCGTTGGGCTTTAATAAGGATCATATTCTTATTACTGGCTATCCTGGTAATTTAACCAAGCAGTTCGAATCATTCAGACAGGAATTGCTTAAGAACACCTCAATAAAAGATGTAGGTCGATCATCGCGCATTCCTTCCGGACGTTTGCTGGACGATCAGGGTGCGCAAGTAATAGAAAATGGCAAAAGTGTACCTACCAACATCGAATTAAAATATATTACCACTGACTATGGTTTCGTGGATACCTATGGTATGAAGATGGCGGCCGGCAGAAATTTCTCCCGTGATTACCCCACCGATACAGCAAACTATATCATCAATGAAACTGCCGTGCAGCAATTAGGTTGGAAAACTGATCAAAATGCAATAGGCAAAGACCTGACCTACGGTAATAACAAAGGAAAAGTAATAGGTGTAGTTCATGATTTTCATTTTGAATCCTTGCATCAGCCTATTATTCCGATGCTGTTTTTCCTGCCTCCGCCTACCAGCGGTTATTACAATGCTATATCGATAAAAGTGAACGGCAATAACGTACAATCAGCAATAAATACCATCAGGGATACCTGGCATCAATATGTGCCGGATGTGCCATTTGACTTTACATTTTTAGATGACCGTTTCCAGAAATTGTACGATGCTGAGCAAGAGGAAAGCAAGTTATTTACTATATTCTCTGGCTTAGCCATATTTATAGCCTGTCTAGGTTTGTTTGGTTTATCGGCTTTCTCCATATCGCAACGAATTAAAGAAATTGGCGTCCGTAAAGTATTAGGAGCAAGTGTGCCGCAACTGGTTATCGAACTCTCGAGAAATTTTTTGTTTCTGGTAATCATAGCATCTGCTATTGCATTACCTGTTTCAGGAGGGCTAATGTCCTGGTGGCTAGCCAGTAATTTTGTTTTTAAAATAAGTTTAATCTCAAGCTGGTGGGTATTCCTCGGGGCAGGTGTTATTGCGTTTATCATTGCATTTGCTACCATAGGTCTGCAAACTGTGAAAGCCGCTAATGTAAACCCGGTGAAGAGTCTTCGTTCAGAGTGACTAGTTAATCAGTCAACCAGTTATCGGTTATGGTATTAACAAACCTGATCACTAATCACAGGTTAACTGATTAACTAACAGCCACTGTATCATAACCGTACACCTGTTGTCCGCTTGCGTACAATGGATGTACGGCATTTTATTTTAATTTATTAATAATCAATAGCTTGTCTTATTGGTATAAGTTTTTGTACTGATTGTGATTAACCGGTACAATCATGATTAAAAACTACTTTAAAATCGCCATCCGTAATTTTAAACGGCATAAACTGTTCACGTTTATTAATATTATTGGACTATCTATCGGCATTAGCGCTGCCCTGACGATTTACCTGATCGTTAATTATGATTTTACATTCGATAAAAATGTCAAAGACAGTGACCGGATTTATAGGATCGTTTCAAATTTTACATTTTCCGGCGAAATCGGCTATAATGGTGGTGTTTGCGGCCCACTTGCTGAAGCAGTAAAAAATGATGTGACCGGTTTAGAAGGCTCGGCGCCATTTTTTACGCTGTATCAATTTAACACGATCATTCCTAACGGAACAAAGAACCCAGCTAAATTCAGAAACCAGGAGGGCGTTATCCTTGCCGATCAGCGTTATTTTAATATGTTCCAATATAAATGGCTGGCAGGAGCGGCAAAAACATCCCTGAATGCCCCATACCAGGTAGTACTAACTTCGGATCAGGCAAAAAAATATTTCCCTTCGTTATCCTATGATCAAATACTTGGTAAACAGATTGTGTATGAGGATACCCTGAAAACTACTGTTACAGGTATTGTACAATCCATAAAAGAAAATACTGACTTTAAATTCCAGGATTTTATATCGTTCAGCACCATATATAGTGCCCATTCCTTAAAAGACCAGGTTCAGCCTACAGAATGGGGCAGTACAACATCTGCTTCGCAGCTTTTCGTAAAGCTGATGCCAAAAATCAATCCGGCAGGTTTAGAAAGGCAGATCAATACATTATTTAAGAAAAACAATCCCCCAAGACCTGAGGATAGAGGGAATACAACAGAATTTAAATTGCAGCCTTTCAGCGATCTGCATTTTAATGCGAAGTATGGTAACTTCGATATAGGTAATGTCGCCAATAAAACAACTTTGTATGGTTTGCTGGCTATCGCTGCTTTCTTGCTGATACTGGCATGTATCAATTTTATAAATCTCACTACCGCACAAGCTTCTCAAAGAGCTAAGGAGATCGGGATTCGTAAAACTATGGGCAGCAGCCGTTCGCAATTGATATCCCAATTTTTGAGTGAAACATTTTTAATTACGCTCCTGGCGATGATTATTTCAGTAGTGTTGTCGCCGGTAATATTGAAGCTTTTTGCCGACTTTATTTCAAAAGATATAAAGATGGATATAACGGGTCATCCCGGGCTCATTTTGTTTATCATATTACTCACTGTAGTTGTAAGTCTTGTATCGGGCTTTTATCCGGCGCTTGTGTTGTCTAACTACAAACCTGTATTGGTTCTTAAGAATCAGGCCTATACCGGTACCAATAAAACCCGTAATGCATGGTTACGTAAATCGCTGACTGTTATTCAATTCATCATTGCGCAGTTTTTTATTATGGCAACCATCCTGGTAAGTAAGCAAATCTATTATGCGCTGCATAAGGACCTCGGATTTAAAAAGGATGCTATCATATATATCACCACGCCATTCAAAGGCAATACAGAGATTAAAAAGCAATATTTTGCTGATAAGATGCGGACATTATCACAAGTGGAACTAATAAGTGTAGGTGAAGCCCCTCCGTCTTCTGGAATGACACGATCTACCGAAGTCACTTATAAAGATGGTAAAAAAGAAATAAAGACAGACCTGGAGCTAAAAAAGGGTGATGATAATTACATTAAAGTTTATGGGATAAAATTATTGGCAGGACGTAATTTACGGGTTGGCGATACTTCTAATCAAATGATCATCAACAATACCTATGCAAAAATACTAGGCTTTAAGAACCCTCAGCAAGCCGTAGGAAAATTTATTGAATGGAGCAAAAAGCAGGCAGAGATTATTGGTGTCGTGAAAGATTTTTATCAAAAATCGCTTCACGCGCCTATTAAGCCTTTAGCTATAGTGTATCATACCGGTAATTACAATAATAATATTGTGCACATTGCATTGAAGCCACAAACAGCTAACGGCAATGAATGGAAGGCAGCAATTGCATCGATTGCAAAAATATGGAAAGACGTATATCCCGATAACGATTTCACTTACAGCTTTTATGACGAAAGTATCGCCAAATTTTACACAAGCGAACAGCATACGTCCAAATTACTTACCTGGGCAACCGGTCTTTCAATACTGATTAGCTGCCTTGGATTGTTAGGATTAGCGATGTTTACCACAAATTTGCGCACTAAAGAAATAGGGGTACGTAAAGTGTTGGGTGCAACAATTACTCAAATTGTGACTCTTTTATCTACCGAGTTGGTACTGCTGGTTATTCTTGCATTCATAATCGTTACGCCACTGGCCTGGCTGGCCATGAATAAATGGATGCAAAACTTTGCCGATAAAACGACTATCAGTTGGTGGATATTCGCCCTAAGCGGGTTTGGTATGCTGCTTACCGCTTTCCTGACCCTGAGTTTTCAGACGATTAAAGCAGCTATTGCTAATCCGGTAAAAAGTTTAAGAAGTGAGTGATCGGTTAACCAGTTATCAGTCAATCAGTGAAAGGCAATACCAAATGACTAACGAACCATTGAACAAATGAACTAACCTATGATCAGAAATTATTTTAAAACCGCATTCAGGAATTTATGGAAGAATAAAGCGTCTTCCTTTATCAATATTTTAGGTCTTACCATTGGCTTATGCAGCTGCCTGCTTATTGGCTTGTATATTCAGCATGAGTTGAGCTATGATGATTTTCAGGCTAAAGGTGATCGCATAGTGCGTACAATTATGGCTTACAAGTTTGATGGCGGCACTGAAATGAAGAAAGGGAATTTTACCAGCGCACGTGTGGCACCACGGTTCAAACAGGTATTCCCCGAAATAGAATCGGCCGTACGCATGACCAAGTATTCCCGGATCGTGCACTACAATGATAAACTGATCAATGAAAAGAATTTCATATTTGCAGACCCTTCATTTTTTGATCTTTTTTCATTTAAACTCCTTCGCGGTGAGCCTGGGAACGTATTGAAAGCACCGAACCAGGTAGTTGTGACCGAATCGACCGCTAAAAGATACTTTGCCAATGAAGACCCTATTGGAAAAGTATTAAAGGTAGGCACAGATACTTCACTTTACCAGGTGACCGGCGTGATGCAGGATTGCCCGTCGAACTCGCAGATTAAATTTGATTTCCTGGCTTCATGGTCATCACTTGGTTTGGCCGACGAAGAGAAAACCTACTGGGACGCAAATTATACTACTTATTTTTTGTTAAAAAACAAGGGAGATATCGCTACGCTGCAAGCAAAAATTACTCCTTTTATGCGGAAGGAGATGACCGGACAGGGAGCAACAGTAGATTTCGAATTAGAGCCTTTTAATAAAGTTCATCTTTACTCACCTTATGAAGGTTTTGAGCCGAATAATAGCATTACTTATATCTACATCCTCGAAGCCGTTGCTTTACTAATGCTGGGCATAGCCTGTTTTACTTATGTGAATCTGAATACCGCACGATCTATGGAACGTGCACGCGAGGTCGGAGTGCGCAAAGTGATAGGAGCAGGCAACAGGCAGCTCTTCTGGCAGTTTATAGGCGAGTCTGTTTTGCTTTGTACCATTTCAACTATTTTAAGTGTTGTTGCAACGGCTTTATTATTGCCGGTATTCAACCAGCTTTCAGATAAGCAATTGACGATCGATGCTATCTTCTCTCTTCAGTTTATCGCAGGTGCATTGCTATTGATCATACTGGTGAGTTTGTTGGCTGGTACTTATCCGGCGCTGATCCTGTCCAACTTCCAGCCGGTGAAGGTGCTCAAAGGCTCTTTCAAAAATACCACTTCCGGGCAATGGGTGCGTAAATCGCTCATAGTATTCCAATTCACTATCTCAGTAATTCTGATCATATCTACATTTATTATGCAGAAGCAGCTCAACTATATCCAGAACAGGAGCCTGGGCTTTAACCGGGATCAGGTACTTGTATTGCCTATCGATAACAGGATGGAAGATAAGATTGATTTGTTTAAACAGCAATTTAAATCCAATAGCCATGTATTGAGTGTTTCCGCCTGCGTTAGTACACCCGTGAGCATCGGAGGCGGATATAATATGAGATCGTCTGTGATGCCACAAACACAATATCTGGCAGTTACTGCAAATCCGATCGATAATGATTTTGTGAAAACGACCGGCCTGCAGATCATTGCCGGATCAGACCTTGAGCAGCAAGATATAAAAGACGTGTCGAACAAAGATGATAAATTAAATGTCTTTCATTTTATCATTAATGAATCAGCCGCAAGAGAGTTAGGTTGGACACCGCAGCAGGCGATTGGCAAAAAGATGTTTCTTGGTGATGATCGCCCGGGATATGTGAAAGGTGTGGTACGCGATTTTAATTTTGAATCGCTTCATAATCCTATCAAGCCGCTGGTGCTGTTCACACAGACCTATCAAAGAACATTTCTGTTAAAATTGCAGGGTAACGATCTGAAACAAACCATTTCGTTCCTTGAAGCAAAATGGAAAGAATTAGCGCCTTATCGTCCTTTTGAATACCGTTTCCTGGATGAAGATTTTAATAAGCTATATAGTTCCGAAATGCGACTGGGGAAGGTTCTTACCGTTTTCGCATCTATTGCTATCGCTTTGGCTTGTTTAGGGTTGTTGGGCTTATCAGCCTATACAGCTAAACAGCGGGTTAAAGAGATCGGCATACGAAAAGTCTTGGGCGCAAGTGTAAGCAATATCGCCGCACTGTTATCAATAGATTTTGTGAAGCTTGTCTTCATAGCGATTATCATTTCAACTCCTGTTGCCTGGTGGATGATGAATAAATGGCTGCTGAGCTTTGCTTACAAGACACAAATGAACTGGTGGATATTTGTAGTTGCAGGGGTTTGCGCTGTATCTATTGCTTTAATAACAATTAGTTTCCAGGCTATCAAATCGGCATTGGCTAATCCGGTGAAAAGTTTGAGAAGCGAGTAACCAGTTAACCAGTAATTTGAGCAGGACAGTGACTAATGACAAATGACCAATAAACTAAACTATGATAAAGAACTATATCAAAATTGCCTGGCGCAACTTGCTTAGACATAAGTTATTTAGTCTGATCAATATATCAGGACTGGCCATTGGACTGGCAGTTTGTATGCTTATTATGCTTTACGTGGCGCATGAGCACAGCTATGACCGATTCGGCAAAAATGCAGATCGCATATACGTCCCTAATGCGATAATAAAAATGCGTGGCAACATCGTGAATATGATGGGAAACATGAGTTATGCTTCGGGTCCCATAATAAGTCAGGAACAGCCTACAATTGAAAGTTATATGCGTATTCTGGCTTATTTTAAACCGGTAATTGCAAGTAATACATCATTCCCCGGCAAGAAATTCTCAGAAAAGAAACTGGTGTTTGCTGATCCGGGTTTCTTTAAATTCTTTTCATTTAAAATCTTGTCTGGTGACGCTAATTCTGTATTAGCCAATCCATATTCTGTAGTTATATCACAGGAGATGGCTAAGAAATACTTTGGGGATGAAAATCCCATTGGTAAAACTATTACCTTAAAGACAGATAGTGCTTATACCTACCAGGTTACAGGCGTAGCCGAGAATAGCCCGTCTAACTCATCAATCCAATATGACTTTGTGGTGTCCAACTCAAGCTTTCTCGCAATGAAAGAAGCAAAAGATTACCTCGGGCCGCAGAAAATAGGATTTGGTACATTCAAACTCTATCTTTTGTTAAAACATGCCCCGGATACAGTAACGCTAAAAAGAGGTCTCGATGTTTTGGGTAAGAAAAATAAGGACTTTCAAGATATGACGTTTTCATTGAAGCCACTGCCAGACATGCATCTTAATTTCAGTGATGGCGACCAATCAAACACAAAATACCTGCAAATTTTTCCGCTTGTAGCCGTATTGGTATTGTTGCTTGCACTGGTAAACTATATGAGTCTTTCAACAGCCCAGGCTACTTTGCGTGCAAAGGAAATAGGCGTACGCAAAGTATCCGGCGCCAGCAGAAAAAGTATTGCGGCTCAATTTTATGTAGAATCGTGTTTATATGCTGTATTATCTTTCATTTTAGGATATGTGATCTGCTACCTATTCAAACCTGTATTCCTCAATGTGTTGCAGCTTAAGATTGACGACTCATTTTTATACAGCCCTCTTGTGCTGACTTTACTAGGTGCTTTGCTATTGGTCACTGTTCTGGTTGCCGGCAGTTACCCTTCGTTGGTTTTATCATCATTTAATCCAGTTGTTACACTCAAAGGAAAAATGAGTAAGCAATCGGGTGGGGTTACTGTGCGGAAAGTATTCACTACATTACAATTCGCCATATCGGTTGGTTTGATTATTTGCGGGATTATTATTGATCGTCAATTATACTATTTCAGACATGCAGATACCGGTATCAATAAAGAAAATATTGTTATGATACCCATAGGGAGCAGTTTTGGCAAAAATTATCCGGCATTTTATCACGACATTAAATCAATTGCAGGAGTGGTAAATGTGGCAACATCACGTTATGCCATGTTCACTGGCCATGACATGTTTGAAATTGAAGGAAAAACCAAGGATCAAACTGTGATGCTGAATGCGCTTTCGGTCGATAATAATTTCATGTCAGTATTGGGACTGAAATGGAAATATCCACCTTTATCGCCATCATCACTTACCGGTAACGACAAAGTAGTGATAAACGAGCTTGCAATAGAAAAGCTTCATCTTAATGGCAATCCGGTAGGAACTTATATCAAATCCGGTTCAAGCAATGTGGAAATAGCAGGCGTTGTAAAGAACTTCAATTTCGGTTCGATGGCATACGCTATTGAGCCGATTGGGCTTTTCATTGCTCCCAATACGCTGCCATTCTGGACCATGGGCCCGGGCTGTAACTTGTTTGCTAAAATAAAACCACATATCAACTTGCCTACATTGCTAAGTTCGATGGAAAACATCTATAAAAAGTACGATAAGGATACTCCTTTCAATTACACGTTTATGGATGATTCCTTTAATGCGCAGTATAAAGCCGAGGACCGGTTGGCATCTATATTCAGCATCTTTACAGTCCTAACCATTGTACTGGCAGGCATGGGCTTGTTTGGTTTAGCTGCATTTACCATCGAACAGCGCACAAAGGAGATAGGCATCCGGAAAATATTAGGCGCAAGTTTATCATCTATTACGTCATTATTATCAGTTGATTTCCTGAAACTAGTGTTGCTATCCGTACTGATCGCCTCGCCAATAGCCTGGTGGGCCATGCACGGCTGGTTGGAGCATTTTGCTTACCGTATCAGCATTCAGTGGTGGATGTTTGGAGCGGCAGGATTATTAGCGGTTGTCATCGCATTGATAACCATCAGCTATCACGCGGTTAAGGCCGCGATAGCGAACCCGGTAAATAGTTTGAGGAGTGAGTGACCGGTTATCAGTTAATCAGGAAATACCTGGTCACTAATCGCCGGTTAACTGATTAACTAACTACCGACTGTATCATTTCCGAACATATTGTGTTACATATACGAACATGTTCGTAAATCTGAGTATTTTTCAATGTGTTGATAATCAATGTATTTTAATTTTGGTACGTTGTTTACATAGTTTCTAATCATATAACCATTCTATTATGCTGAAAAACTACTTTAAGATCGCCTGGCGTAATATTGTTCGCCATAAAGCTTATTCGGCTATAAACATTGCCGGGTTGACCGTAGGCATCGCAGCCTGCCTGCTTATTTTTTTAGTCGTAAGATTTGAACTGAGCTTTGATACTTTCCAGCCCGGTTATAAAAGCACATACCGCATTACCACCTTGGTACGCCGTGATGGAAATATCACCTATAATGCAGGTATTTCCGCGCCCGCTGTTACTGCATTCCGTTTGCATTTTCCGCAGGCTAAGGTCACCGGAGTTGATTTGATTTATGGCAGCGAGGTGACGGTGCCTGGTACAACCGGTAATGCAGTTGATGATAAAAAATTCATCGAAAACGCAGGCATCATGTTTGCCGAGCCGCAGCTTTTCGATGTTTTGTCCTCACAATGGCTGGCAGGCAGCCCTTCAGCTTTAAAGGATCCCAATATGGTTGTGCTGGATAAAAGTACCGCAGCCAAATATTTCGGCGACTGGCATACAGCTATGGGTAAAACGGTCAGGATGGATAACCTGGTGACGTTAAAGGTTGCCGGCGTAGTGGAAGACTCCCGGGTAAATTCAGATTTCAGGCTGAAGGTGCTGGTTTCCTATATTACCTGGAAGCAACACGCCAAAGATTACGGTTATTTTGATAACTGGAATAGTACCAGCAGCAATTGCCAGGTTTATATCCGGTTCCCTGAAAATGTTTCGCAAAGTAGTATCGATCGCCAATTACGTGATTTTTCAGATAAGCAATGGGATAATAATAAGCACCATAACAAAAAATATGCAGTGGCGGAGCCGATTTCAGATATACATTTCAATACACACTTCGGCGATGGTTTAGGTGACCATGTAACGAGTATGGCCACACTGCGAACGCTATCATTTATAGCTGTGTTGATCGTGGTGATGGCTTCCATCAATTTCATCAATCTTTCCACCGCGCAATCAGTTGGCCGTTCCAAAGAAGTTGGGATACGCAAAGTGCTGGGTAGCAACCGCTCACAACTTATTGCACAGGTTATGGGCGAAACGACTATCATCGTGCTGATCTCTGCCGGACTGGCATTATTTGTAGCTGAGTTTACCTTGCCATTTCTTAAGCACATTGCCAGCGTTCCTGACTCAATAGGTCTTTTGGACATAACAACATTATTATGCCTGGCAGTAGTGGTATGCGTTGTTATTATTCTCTCTGGGATTTATCCTGCGCTGATCGTCTCTGGTTTTAAACCTGTGTTGGCATTAAAGAATAAAATAAACGCCGCATCTGTAGGTGGTATATCCTTGCGCAGAGTACTGGTAATTACCCAATTTTCTATTTCCCAACTACTTATTATCGGTACGGTGATCGCCATAAAGCAAATGAACTTTGTTAATGATGCCGATCTCGGCTTCGATAAGGATGCTGTGCTGGTAATTCCCTGCCCGACCGACAGTATTGGTCTCTCGCGTCTTAACAGCTTCAAGCAACAGGTGCTGGCACTGCCCGGAGTAAAAGCAGCCAGCTTTACGTCGGATCCGCCTTCATCTGATAATAACAGCTCAACTAACTTCAACTTTAATCGCTCAGGCAAAGACCCGGGGTTTGATGTCTTTACAAAAGTGGGTGATGCTGATTATTTTAAGACATTTGGCTTGCGCTTTATTGCAGGTAAAGGGTATGAAAAGAGTGATACGCTGCCGGCAGTGGTCATTAATGCCACATTGATGCACAAGCTTGGCATTAAACGCCCGGAAGACGCCGTTGGCAAAAGCTTCAGTTTCGGAGACAAGAAATGGGTGCCTATCGTGGGTGTGGTGGAAGATTTTAAAACCAATTCCATGCGCGAAGAGGTTAAGCCTACGGTCATTTATCCACTAAAACAATACGAAGGAGAGATTGGTGTAAAGATCGGCACCGGAAAATTGTCGCCGACGGTAGCTTCGTTACAAAAGCTATGGGAAAGCAGGTATCCTGAATATGCGTACGCCGGCTTTTTCCTGGATGAGAGCATTGCTAAATTTTATAAGCAGGAAAATCAGCTTGAACTGGTTTATAAATCATTCGCGCTTATTGCCATTTTCATATCCTGCCTTGGCTTGTATGGCCTGGTATCCTTTATGGTGGTGCAGCGCACCAAGGAAGTCGGCGTGCGCAAAGTGCTTGGCGCATCGGTACGGAGCATCGTATTCCTGTTCTCAAAAGAATTCCTCGCGCTCATTATCATATCGTTCGTGATTGCTGTGCCAGTTGGTTGGTATATAATGAAAGACTGGCTGCAAAACTTTGTTTACAGGATATCAATCAGTGCTGATGTGTTTATTCTGGCTATCGTCGCATCGCTGTTGCTGGCCTGGTTTACAGTAGGCTATAAAGCGATCAGAGCTGCGTTGGTGAACCCAGTAAAAAGTCTGAGGAGTGAGTAGCAGTGACAGTAGCAGTTGGACACCAATGAACTAATGAACAATTGAACCAATGAACTAAAACCATGATAAAGAATTACATTAAAACCACCTTGCGCAGCCTGCTGAAGAACAGGTCGTACAGCTTTTTGAATATAACCGGGCTGGCTATTGGGATAGCTTGTGCCTCGCTAATATTCTTATGGGTAGAGGATGAGTTAACTTTTAATCACAATTTCGCTAAGCGCGATGTGCTGTATAAGGTCTACGAAAATCAGACTTACGAAGGGAAGGTCAGTACATTTTTCGGTACCCCCGGGCCTATGGCTAAGGCTATGAAAGCTGAAATTCCGGGTATTAAAAACACTGCCCGTATGACTGGTGACGGAGGCTCTGACTTGTTTGCATTAGGCGATAAAATAATTACTGAAACCGGAAATTATGCCGATCCGGAAATATTCTCTATGCTACAGTTGCCTTTTGTAAAGGGCTCTGCTGATAATGCGTTCAAACAACTGCATTCTGTGGTGATCAATGAGACCATGGCTCAAAAGTTCTTTGGCGATGCTGATCCCATAGGTAAAGCTTTGAAAGTGGATAATCAACAGGATTATATTGTGACCGGAGTTTTTAAAGATCTGCCTAAAAATTCGACATATCAGTTTCAGTGGCTGGCACCGTTGGAAAATATAGACCATAAGCAGCCATGGATGAATATATGGGGCGCCAACTGGGTTCGCACATTGGTTGAACTGGAACCTAATGCCGACGTTGCAGCAATTAATAAAAAGCTGAGTCACTATATAGCATCCAAAACTAAACCTGATAACACTACGGCATGCTTCCTGTTCGGTATGAACGACTGGAACCTGCATAATCATTTTACCGATGGTAAGGTAGATGGCGGCCGCATCCAGTATGTAAAACTATTTTCTTTCATTGCGTGGATCATTTTATTGATCGCCTGTATCAATTTCATGAACCTGTCTACCGCCCGCTCTGAGCAGCGTGCAAAAGAGGTGGGTGTTCGTAAAGTAATGGGAGCGGGTAAAGGTAAGCTTATAAGTCAGTTTATTGGCGAAGCAGTTATTATGTCATTCATTGCTGTAATATTAGCGGTAGGGATTATTTATGCAGCTGTGCCGTCATTCAATATTCTTGTTCAAAAGGAATTGGCGGTAAATATTCTTGAACCATTACACTTGATCTATATCATTCTTATTGGAGCTGTAACAGGTCTATTAGCCGGCAGCTATCCTGCGTTTTATTTATCATCATTTAATCCTATTACGGTTCTGAAGAACATCCGCATCAAATCAAGCTCCGGTTCAGGGTTTATCAGGCAAAGTTTGGTGGTGATGCAATTTACGATATCAATTGTATTGATAATCGGGACAATCATCATTTACCAGCAAATACAACATGTAAAAAACCGTAACCTTGGTTACAATAAGGATAACCTGGTTTATGTCTATTTACAAGGTAACCAGGCCGACCACTTCTCAGCAGTTTATAATGACCTGAAACAATCGGGCATTGTGGAAGATGCCGCGTTGAGCGATAACACATCACTGGAAGTTGGCAGCAATACAGACAACTACACCTGGGAGGGTAAGGATGCATCTAAAAACCCTTTAATCTCATGGCAAAATGTAAGCCCTCAATTTATCTCGACTATGGGCATGACGCTGGTTGCAGGGCATGATTTCAATATTAATTCTGCTTCCGATAGCTTAAATGTGATCATCAACGAAACCTTCGCGAAACAAATGGGCAAGGAGGGCAGAGTGGGTGGAATTATACGCGATGGCGATAAAAGACCACTTCAGATCATTGGTATTTTAAAGGACTACCTATATAACGATCCGTACGGCTCAACCGGCCCTTTATTGTTGTATAACCACCCTGCCGGTACGGCTGTGATGAGCATCCGTTTTAAAGCAGGTATCAACATTCAGGATGCATTAACCAAAGCAGGAGCCATTGTAAAAAGAGATTACCCAGGGTACTCCTTTGAATATAAGTTTATTGATGATGACTTCAATCAATTATTTAAAACAGAAACATTAACTGGTACGTTATCAGGTGTTTTTGCCGGATTGGCAATCTTCATTTCCTGTTTAGGTTTATTTGGATTAGCTGCTTACACAGCAGAACGCCGGATAAAAGAAATCGGTATACGCAAAGTTCTCGGTGCATCAGTTTCAGGACTTGCAGGCCTGTTATCAAAAGATTTTTTACAGTTGGTTGGCATTGCCTGCCTGATTGCATTCCCGGTAGCGTTTTGGGCACTGCATAAATGGCTGGAAAGCTACCAATACCGTGTCGACATTAACTGGTGGGTATTTGCCTTAGCCGGAGTTTTAGCCATGCTGATCGCCTTAGCAACAGTAAGCTTCCAGGCTATTAAAGCAGCGCTGATGAACCCGGTGAAGAGCCTGCGGTCCGAGTAGCCGTGGCAGTTGCAGTAGCAGTTCTGCACCAATTAACTAATGAACAATTGAACTAATGAACTAGCATCATGTTAAAGAATTTCTTCAAATCAACAGTCAGAAACCTGTGGAGTAACAGGGGTTACAGCGCATTGAATATTGGCGGATTAGCTATCGGAATTGCATGTGCAGGATTGATCTTCCTATGGGTTGCTGACGAAATAACAGCTGATAACTTCAATATCAAAAAAGAACGGTTATATGCGGTAAAAATAAACGCCAGTTTTGGCGATAATAAATTTACAATGGGATCAACGCCGCGCATGATGGCGGCTTCCATGAAAGCTGAAATCCCGGGTATTGTAAATGCGTGCAGGGTATCAGACGACGATGTAAATTCGCTATTCAACATTAACGGAAACGCAGTGTATGCGTCAGGTAAGTATGCCGATCCTTCATTGTTCAGCATGTTTACCTTTTCATTTATCCAGGGCAATGCCGGTAATCCTTACTCACAATTATATTCCATCGTTATTCCGGAAAAAACAGCGAAGAAGTTTTTTGGCAATGAACCAAATGTAATTGGAAAAACCATAAGGATGAATAATGAACAGGATTATGTGGTAAGCGGCGTAGTAAAAGATATGCCTGCAAACTCATCATTGCAATTCGAATGGTTGGCGCCGTATCAAGCCCAGATGCAACAGAATTTCCAAAAATTTGGTAATTATGACGACAAATGGAGTAGTTACGGCCCTTTCACTTATGTGGAATTAGCGCCGTCGGCAAATGTAACTGCAATAAATAAAAAGCTCTTTAATTATATTCATGGGAAGGATGCTACCCAGAAGAGCACTGCTTTTCTGTACCCCATGACCCGCTGGCATCTTTATAATGAGTTTGCGGGAGAAAAGGAAACCGGAGGCGGCAGGATTAAACAGGTGAGATTATTGTCTGTCATCGCATGGGTCATCCTGTTGATAGGATGTATTAACTTCATGAACCTGGCAACCGCCCGGAGTGAAAAACGGGCCAAAGAGATTGGTGTACGAAAGGTATTAGGATCGGGGAGAAAACGCCTTGTATTTCAATTCATCGGCGAATCGCTGATTATGTCGTTTATTGCCGCGTCGTTAGCAGTCGTACTTATTATAGTGGCTTTACCGGCTTTTAATCTACTTGTACAAAAGAACCTTTCAATTGGCCTCGATAATCCGGTTCATATTATTGCCCTGATAATTATTGCGATGATCTGCGGGTTGTTGGCCGGAAGCTATCCTTCTTTATACTTATCGTCATTTGACCCGGTTAAAGTGCTTAAAGGCTTAAGGATCAAGTCAGGCAGTGCAACGTTGATACGGAAAGGACTAGTAGTATTGCAATTTAGTGTTTCTGTTGTGTTTATTATCAGCACCATTATCATTTACCAGCAGATACAGCATGTGAAGAGCCGCAACCTGGGTTTCAATAAGGATAACCTTGTTGAAATAGACATGCACAATATCAAAAACAGTTTTCCAATCATAAAGCAGGAGCTTTTAGGCACAGGTTTGGTGCAGAACGCTGCTTTATCGGATCATGTTACGATTTATGACGGTAACCTTGATGACCGGTTTAATTGGGAAGGCAAACAGGCCAATAATAAAGTATTGATAACTTACCGCACAGTTAGCTCTGAATTTGTATCTACTTCTGGTATGAAAATTATTGAGGGTAAAGATTTTTCTGGTGCTGCCTCTGATACGTCTACTGTAATCATTACAAAATCGCTTGCTGACATTATAGACAAAAACGGCGTAATTGGTAAGACCATTCAATCAGGCCGTGGGATGCAGGAAGGAACATACCGTAACCTGCGGATTGTAGGAGTGGTAAATGATTATGTATTCGGTAATATGTACAATCGTGCCGGAGCACCGGTAATATTTCTTTGCCGCGGTACCGGAAGCTATGATGCCGATATGCTATATGTTCGCATTAAGGATGGTCAAATTTCTCAGCAAACTATGGCTGCAATAGGAGCGGTGATCAAAAAGAATACCCCCTCGTACCCATTCAAATACAAATTTGTAGATGATCAATTCAACCAGATGTTTTCGAGCGAAGTACAGATGAGTAAGTTATCAGGCATATTCGCTACGTTGGCCATCATTATTTCATGCCTCGGTTTGTTTAGTCTTGCAGCCTATACCGCCGAGCGAAGGATCAAGGAAATTGGAATCCGGAAAGTATTAGGAGCCTCCGTTTCTGGTTTGGCCGGATTGCTATCTAAGGATTTCCTGCAATTGGTAGGTGTTTCATGCCTGGTGGCCTTCCCAATTGCATGGTACATTATGTATAACTGGCTGCAGAATTACCAATACAGAGTAAGCATACACTGGTGGATATTCGCCGCGGCAGGTATTTCGGCAATGATTATCGCACTGGCGACAGTAAGTTTTCAGGCAATTAAAGCAGCGCTGGCGAACCCGGTTAAGAGTTTGAGAAGTGAATAATGGATTCGTACTCATTCCATATTAATCTGTATGATCTAACCCTCCTCGGAGCAATATTCGTAGGGCTTACTTTTGCTTTGTTGTTATGGTTCACAAAGAGCATTAGCCTGGGTGCAAACCGGGTTTTAAGCCTTGCTCTTGTCACGGTAGTCTTACAGATAATTTGGTTGTTATGTATTCATATCCGAATGTCTGTTTACTTTCCCCATTGGGATTGGCTACCGTTGCAGTTTTCGCTAGCGCTTGGGCCGCTGATCTTTTTCTATGTACTTAAAATCACCCGGCCGGAATATGAATTTAGGCGGAAAGACATCCTGCATTTTATCCCTTTAGTACTGCAACTCGCCGTTTTAATTTTAGCAATTAAACAGAGTAACACAACTTTATATGATACAATTATTTTTCGCCAAATAAACTTCGTGTCGCAGCTAATCGTATTTATTTCGATTATTGTATACATATACCGCTCTCACAGAGTGATACAACGCTTTTACAAGGGATTAAAATTTAATGAAGGTGACCGAGAGAGGCGTGAATTCCGATGGCTGCATCGCTTATTGTTAGGTTTAGCAGCAGTATGGATTCTATGGATACCTTTTGCTGCGATGAACTATTTTTACTACCATCAGCAATTAAATACTCCGGTTTATTATCTGCTTTATATTCTTTCGGCAATAATGGTTATCAGGATAGCAATAGCTGCCTTTTTAAGACCGGAGGCCAGGCCGTCATATGAATTGCAGCCCTTTTCAAAACCATCACCTTCAACTGAACTGAAGCAGAAGGGTATTTGGCTGAGGAAGAAGATGGAAACTGACCTGTTTCACCGGGATGCGGAACTAAGTTTAGCTACGCTGGCAGAGAAGCTTGGCATACATTCCCATGAATTATCCAGGATCATTAATATGGCGTTGAAAAGAAACTTCAACGATTTTATTAATGATTACCGCATTCGGGATGTGGTACAGAAAATGCAGGACAGGGCTTATAGTCATTTAACCCTGGTAGGTATTGCATTTGAGTCAGGATTCAACTCTAAATCGACATTCAACCGGACTTTCAGGCAAATGACTGGGAAAAGCCCGGTTGAGTATAAAAATGAGCTGAAAAATGAACGCCCAACTTATCATTTGAGACCTTTTCCGCCCTCTGCAGCGATAATTTCGTATCATCAGGCTCCCCCTAAGTGGTCTGATGAGAAATTAAACCGCAATTATATGTTTCGAAATTATTTAAAGATCGCCTGGCGCAATATGCTGAAGAACAAGGTTTACAGCGCGCTGAACATTACTGGTCTGGCAGCCGGTATGGCTGTGGCTTTACTGATAGGCTTGTGGGTAAACCTGCAATATTTATATGACCGCTTTTGGCCAAACTATAGCCAGTTATACCATGTTAAATTCAACTTTACCGACCCGAAGGATGGTACACATACCCAGGATGCCGTTTGCCTGCCTTTAGCTGACGTGCTCCGGACTACGATCCCGGGTATTAAGCGTGTTGCCGAGACTGACTGGATAGGATTAGAAGGACATAACCTTAACGTGGGGGATAAAAAGTTCTCGTTTATCGGGGGCTCGGTAAATCCTGATTTCCTGAGAATGTTCCAACTGTCTTTCATCAAAGGCGACCCCAAAACCGTGTTTAATGATGTCTATTCTGTCATCATTAATGAATCAACTGCAAAAGCATTATTCGGCGATGCCGATCCGATCAATAAGATCATCCGCTTCGACAATCAAAATAATGTGAAGGTAACGGGTGTATATAAGGATATTCCGGCAACATCCAGTCTCCAGTTTAGCTATTTACTACCTTTCAGCTACAAAGAGCTTACTCAAAGCTGGATGAAAAATGCCAGGACACAGTGGGCCAATAATTCATTTGAAATGTGGGTGGAACTTCAGCCAGGAGTGACACAGGCTCAGATCGCTCCAAAAATCAAAAACCTGCTGGTAAAATATTCCCCTAACTATAAGCTTAATAAAGGCGAGGTAATATTACAGCCTATCGGGGATACGCATCTTTTTTCAGATTACAAGAATGGAAAAGTAGCAGGCGGCTTTATAGATTATGTGCGTATGTTCAGCGTGATTGGCGCATTAGTATTGTTGATAGCATGTATCAACTTTATGAATCTGTCTACAGCACGTTCCGAAAAGCGTGCCCGCGAGGTAGGTGTACGAAAATCCATAGGTTCTCAGCGCAGCGATCTCATATTCCAGTTTTTAACAGAATCTTTGATGATCACCTTTGCGGCTTTCCTGTTTGCGGTGTTGCTGGTGCAGCTTGTATTAGAACCTTTCAACACGCTTACGGGTAGTTCGGTGCACGTACCTTATGGCAATCCGTTTTTCTGGGCCATTATGATCGGTTATGTATCGCTTACCGGTTTACTGGCAGGCAGCAGGCCGGCATTCTATCTATCATCTTTCAATCCTGTTAAGGTGTTGAAAGGATCCATCCAGGTAGGTAAGGCAGCTTCGTTACCTCGTAAGATACTGGTAGTTGTGCAGTTCAGTTGCTCGGTTGCGCTTATTATCAGCACAGTGATCATCTATCAGCAAATACAATATGTAAAAGACCGGCCGACAGGGTACAGTGCCGCCGGATTGGTATCTACAGGTATGAGTGATGATTTATGGAAGAACTATAATGCACTGAAAAATGATTTGCTGGCAAGCCGGATGGTGGAAAACGTGACCAAAGCATCCAGCCCGTTGACGGGTATTTATTGGCATACCGGTATTGATAAGTGGCCCGGACAAACTGCCGGAGAACTAGGTATCAATGTAGGCGGTGTCAATATCACCGATAATTATTTCAAAACAGTCGGAATGAAGTTGATCGAAGGACGTGATTTTTCGCCAGATTGGGCTTCTGATACATTAAATGTGATCGTAAATGAAGCCGCCGTTAAGCGCATGGGGCTTAAACAACCGCTCAATCAGATGATCACGTTTGGTGGTGGTTCACACCAGGTACGCATTATCGGTGTAGTACAGGATGCGTTAATGGAATCGCCATTTACACCGGCCGAGCCGACGGTATTCAATCATGGTCGCGGAGGAAATTTTGTAATTTATCGCTTAAATGCAGGCGTAAACCCGCATGAAGCAATGGATAAAATAAAGAAGATATTTGATAAATATAATTCAGCTTATCCCTTTGAATATGTATTTGTGGATAAGGAGTATGACAAAAAGTTTGACCTGGAAGTGCTGATAGGCAAACTGGCTGGAATATTCGCCACATTGGCGATATTTATATCTTGCCTGGGGTTATTTGGCCTTGCCGCCTATGTAGCCGAACAGCGTACCAAAGAGATCGGCATCCGGAAAGTGCTGGGTGCTTCTATTGCGCAGGTATGGGTATTGTTATCAAAAGATTTTATATTGCTGGTAGTGATCAGTTGTCTGATTGCGTCACCTATAGCCTTATATTTTCTAACGCCATGGCTCGCGAAGTATAATTATCATATTTCTATCGGTCCGGGAGTGTTTTTCCTGTCAGCGATAGCAGCTATGGTAATCACTATTGTAACGATCAGCTTCCAGGCGATAAAAGCAGCACTGGCGAATCCTGTGCGAAGCTTGAGGTCAGAGTAGCAGTGGCAAGTTGCAGTAGCAGCGGGACACCAATGAGCTAATGAACGAGTAAACAAATGAACTAACATCATGATACGGAACTATTTCAAAACAGCATGGCGCAACCTTATGCGTAACAAAAGTTATGCGGCCATTAATATTATCGGGTTATCGGTAGGTATTGCGGCCTGCACGCTCATCTTTCTGATCATTCAGTTTGAGACAAGCTTTGATACCTTTCACACCAAAAAGGATAAAATATACCGTGTCATTACTGCATTCCATAATCCTGATGGAGTAAATCTTTCCAGTGGAGTACCACTACCTATTTCAGAAGGATTGCGGCTTGATTTTCCGCAATTAAAACAGGTGGCACAAATGATGCAGAATGATGGCAGCCATTATTCTATCGGAAATGCGAGCAAAGGCGAACAGGTAAAGAAATTTAAGGAAGATTGGGCCTATTATGTTGAACCCCAATTCTTCCAGATCTTCGATTATGCATGGCTGGCAGGTGACAAGAAAACGGCCTTATCAGAACCTTATACCGTTGTTTTGAGCAGGGATGAAGCTGATAAGTTCTTCGGCAACTGGCATGATGCTATCGGGAAGGTTATTAAGTATGAAAATAAAACAGATCTGAAGGTAACTGGGATTATTGAAAATACTCCGGCCAATACTGATTTCCCGATGAAACTATTGATTTCTTTCGCAACCATGCGCGCAAAAGGAAGTGATTATTATAACAATTTTAAAGATTGGGTGAGCACGTTTGGCGATAACAGCTGTTATGTGATCCTGCCGAACAATATGACTCAGGCGCAATTCGATCAGGATCTGAAAGCATTTGTAAAGAAGCATAAACCTGCGGATTATGTAAAGGACGGACTGCAACTGCAGCCATTGAAGGAAATGCATTATAATACGGATATTAATGTGTATGGCGGTCATCCATTCAGTAAAGAACGTCTAAATATAATTGGTCTTATCGGGTTATTCCTTTTGTTGATTGCCTGCGTTAATTTTATAAATTTAGCTACAGCACAAGCTGTAAACCGCTCAAAAGAAGTAGGTATCCGCAAAGTATTAGGCAGCAACCGCAATCAATTGGTGGTGCAATTTATTAGCGAAACGCTAATCATTACTTTGTTTGCAGTTGTCCTTGCGATTGGCATTGCTGAATTGGTTCTTCCAATGCTGAATCATTTATTGGAGATCGAATTAAGCAGGAGTTTTTTAATTAACCCTCTGTTCCTGTCATTTCTGATCGCTACAATTATTTGTGTTACTCTGCTATCCGGTTTTTATCCCGCATTGGTATTGTCAGGATTTAATCCGATCGAAGCTTTGAAAAATAAAATTAAGGCAGGTAAAACGAGCGGTATTTCGCTCAGAAGAACATTGGTGGTAATACAATTTATGATCGCGCAATTCCTGGTAATAGGTACGCTGGTGATCATTTACCAGATGGATTATTTCAGAAATAAATCGCTTGGGTTTGATAAGGATGCTATCCTGACTGTCCCATTTCCGGGAGACAGTATCAGCCGGACTAAGATAAATACCCTGCGAGACCAGCTTTTGCAACAGCCGGGCATAAAGGATGTGAGCTTTAGCTTTGCAAGCCCATCCGACAACAATGGTTGGAGCAGCGATTTTAAATTCAATAATTCGGCAAAGCAAACTGATTTCGGCGCTAATTTGAAATGGGCCGACGCCGAGTATTTTAAATTATACAATATTCAGTTTGTTGCCGGTCAGCCATACGAAAAAAGTGATACGATACACGGATATGTTGTTAACGAAACGCTGATACACAAATTAGGTATCCGTGATCCGAAGGATGCGATAGGTAAGTATGTTAAATTATGGGATGATAAGAAAAAATATGCTCCTATAGTAGGGGTGGTTAAAGATTTCAATATTGGCTCTCTTAAAAATGCTATCCCACCAGTTTTAATGAGCAGCTGGAAGGATGTTTATCAAAAATTAAATATTAAGATCGAACCCAAAAATGTAACCCAATCACTTGCTTCAATTGAAAGGTTATGGAACCGCACTTATCCTGATGGAATATATGAGTATCAATTCCTGGATGAGAAAATCGCTAACTTTTATAAGACTGAAGACCAGCAATCACAATTGGCAAAAATATTTGCAGGGCTTGCAATTTTCATTTCATGTCTTGGTTTATACGGATTAATTTCATTTATGACCTTGCAGCGTACCAAAGAAGTTGGAATACGTAAAACATTAGGGGCATCTGTGACCAATATAGTTTATTTATTTTCAAAGGAATTTACCGTACTTATCCTTATAGCTTTTGTCCTTTCATCATTTATCGGTTATTACGTTATGCACAAGTGGCTGCAGGACTTTACTTACCGGATTCCGATAAGTCCTGACATATTTATACTCGCAATAATCGCTTCCATAGCCATTGCCTGGGCCACAGTAGGGTATAAGGCGGTCAAGGCCGCTTTGGCAAATCCGGTGAAGAGTCTGAGGTCGGAGTGACCGGTTATTAGTTAATCAGCGACTAGTTAACCAGTTATCGGGTGAAAAATAAGAAATCCTTCTCTTTTGGGGAAGGATTTCTTATTTAAACAAATACAAGTACCGATCACTAGTTAACTGATTAACCGATCACTGGTCACTGATCAACTAACAACCCAACTGTATCATAACCGAACGCTTTCTGTTACATAAGCGAACAGTGAATAAAATCAAACATTGTATAACTAATTGATATATAGACTATTGAAACTTTGGTATATTATTGATTGCTTAATGCCAAAATGAATTAGTATTATTAAATCAGTAATCTATTAATTCGTTTCACAATTCAACTTTTTAAAAATGTTATCATTACAACACGTTACCAAATATTACCAGGCAGGCGCAAATAAAAATATTGTCTTGAATGATGTTAGCCTTGAGGTGGATGAAGGCGAATTTATCTCTATAATGGGCCCATCCGGTTCAGGAAAATCAACCCTTTTAAATGTTATTGGCATGCTGGACGAACCCTCAGAAGGGTATCATTATTTTATGAGCCAGGCTGTTCACCAATTGAAAGAAAAACAACGCTCAGCATTATACAAGCAATATATCGGCTTCGTTTTCCAGGCTTATCACCTGATTGATGAGCTAACAGTTTATGAAAACATTGAAACTCCTTTGATTTACCAGGATATTAAAGGCTCCGAGCGTAAAGCTATGGTGGCTGATATGCTCGACAGATTTCAGATCGTGGGTAAGAAAGACCTTTTCCCGGCACAGTTATCAGGTGGTCAGCAACAGTTAGTAGGTATTGCCCGCGCGTTGATCGCAAGACCTAAATTGTTACTTGCTGACGAACCAACAGGTAACCTCAACTCAAAACAAGGTGAGGAGATAATGGAATTGTTCAGGAAATTAAATAAAGAAGATGGGGTAACCATTATCCAGGTGACACATTCTGAGAAAAATGCGGAATACGGCACCCGTATTGTCGATCTTCTGGATGGTAAAGTCAGTTCCTCAAGAAAATTCTGATCTACAAATAATACAACATATACAATGCGTTTTAGTAAATACATATTAACACTTCTTTTGATAACGGGCACTATCTGGGCTAATGCACAAGTGACGGATACTTCGTTTACGCTGCAAAAATGTCTTGACATTGCTATTAAAAATAACCTGCAGGTAAAACAAAGTAATACAAACGCCCAGCTTGCAGGGGTTGATTACCGCCAGGCTATAGAAAACTTATTGCCAAACATCAGCGGTAGCGCAAGCCGGTCATTCAATAGCGGCCGTGCAATTAGCCCATTGACCAACTCTTATGTAAATCAATCAGCTACAAATGATAGCTATGGTTTATCAGGTAGTATAACTTTGTTTAACGGGTTTTCATTGATCAATGCCATCAAATCAACTTCACTGGCATTTCAGGCAGGTAAAATGAACTTCCAGGCAGCGAAGGATGCGGTGACGGTTAACGTGATCACAAGTTACCTGGCGATATTGGATGATCAAGAAATCCTGACAGCGAGTAAAAGTCAATTAGCTTATCAAAAAGAAACAGTAGACCGTTTGACCATCCTGGAAAAGCAGGGAGCTAATAAGGCAGCTTCAGATCTTACTGATCAGCAGGGACAGCTTGCAGCCAACCAGGTTAGTGTAGTTAATGCTCAAAATGCTTTGGACGCAGCTAAGCTGACGTTGTTCCAGATAATGAATATTCCTTACCAGGCCGGGGTTAAATTTGAGGATGTAAATGCTGAAAATTTAAGGGGCGATTATGGCTCTGATCCTGACCAGGTTTATCAGACAGCATTGCAACGCTTTGCTGCTGTAAAAGCAGCTACTTTAAGTCGCCAGGCTGCTCAAAAGAATGTAAGCTCTCTCAGAGGACAATTAGCACCAAGTATTACTTTGGGTGGCGGCTTAAATACTGCCTATTCAAATACGGCACAACAGTCTGTATTTATTGATTCTACAACATCTGCAGTTAAGGGATTATATGCCCAGGGGCCAGCCGGTAAGGAAACGATATTTTCGACAAATGCTAACACCGCATCGCAAGATATCAGCTATCGCGATCAGTTAAAAAACAACTATAGCTCATATGTTTCAATTGGTATTAATATACCGATATTCCTTAATGGTACCAGGAGAAATGCGTTATCCAGGGCAAAGATCAATGCTCTTTATGCGCGTGATGTAGAAGAAAACTCAAAAATTGTATTAAAGCAAAATGTAGAGCAGGCTTATTTAAACATGATGGCCGCATACAAAAAGTACCAGGTTTTAATGGATCAGGTGAAGGCTTATACAGAAAGCTTCCGCATTTATAAACTGCGTTTTGATGCGGGTGTATTGACTTCTGTTGATTACATCTTCGCAAAAAACAACCTGGATGCAGCAACGGTAAATATGATCAGCGCTAAATACGATTACTTTATCGACAGTAAAATATTGGATTATTACCAGGGTAAACTGACCTGGCAATAATGATTTGTTGATAATTGTACGCTATAAATCAATCACCTGGTATTACAGGTATCGTATAAAGACAGTAAATTTAAGGGCTAATTAAAGCTTATGTTTAAGAAAGCCCTTTACATATTACTCTATCTTTTATTTTTTTCTGGCTTAACAGTCTCTGCACAATCCAAGTCAGACGGTGGAAGAAATCAAATAAGGCTTAACCAGATCGGTTTTTACCCCGAGGCTCCTAAAATTGCAATTGTACTAACCAATAAAAAGGCAAGCTTTTCGCTTCAGACAACGGACAAAAAGGTAGTTTACAAAGGTCAGCTGAAAAAGTCTCTGCAGCCCAATTTTGCCGGCCAATATACCTGGATAGCTGATTTCTCTGCTTATACCAAACCTGGTAAATATGTTTTGAATGTTCCGGGGTTAGGCACTTCTTATCCATTTAGTATTTCCAAAAATGTTCATCAGCAGGTTGCGCATGCTGTTATAAAAGCATTTTATTATATGCGGGCATCAACACCGCTCTTGGAAAAATATGCAGGCAAGTGGCACCGGGCAATGGGTCATCCTGATAATAAGGTCTTAGTGCATGCTTCGGCTGTAAGTGAAGGTCGACCGGAAGGCTCTCTTGTTTCATCACCACGCGGTTGGTATGATGCAGGGGATTATAATAAGTATATCGTTAACAGCGGTATCTCAACTTATACATTATTATCGCTTTATGAGGACTTCCCTGAGTATATGAAGACAGTTAAGCTAAATATACCGGAAAGCGGAAATGGTGTTCCTGATTTATTAAACGAAACACTTTGGAACCTGCGCTGGATGTTAACCATGCAGGATTCAATAGATGGCGGCGTATATCACAAACTCACTAATGCCGCTTTTGATAAAATGGAAATGCCTGATAAAGCAACCGAGCCTCGATATATCATACAGAAAAGTACTGCTGCAACATTGGATTTTACAGCGGTGATGGCGCAATCTGCACGCGTATTCAGGCAATATGAAGTACAACTGCCGGGTTTTGCTGACTCATGTCGTGAAGCTGCTTTAAAGGCATGGGAGTGGGCCCAAATTCATCCTCATATCATTTACAATAAGTATGTGCTGAACGACAACTTTAGTCCTAAGATTACCACTGGTGATTATGGCGATGGTGAGGTAAGAGATGAATTTATTTGGGCAGCATCTGAGTTATTTGTCACTTTAAAGGATATTAAATACGTTCATAAGATCAATGTTATACCTGACATCAAAATGCCGCTACCATCATGGAGCCAGGTGCGTGTGCTTGGATACTACACCATCGCGAGGAATAGTGAACGTATAGCAGGTACCAGTTACAAGAATATCGCTGAAATAAAAAAACGCATCGTGAATTATGCCGACGGCCTGATAAAAGACGCTAACAAGACGGCGTACATGGCTGTGATGTATAAGAAGAAAGCCAATTTTATTTGGGGAAGTAACTCGGTGGCTGCTAACCAGGGAATAGCCCTAATTCAGGCCTATAAACTCACAGGGAATAAAAAATATCTGAAATATGCTTTAGATAACCTGGATTATATTTTAGGGAGGAATGGTACTGGCTACTCCTTTGTAACTGGGTACGGAAGCAAAACACCTATGCACCCACATCATCGCCCGTCTGTTGCTGATGGTATTGTTGAACCTATACCCGGCTTACTGGCTGGCGGTGCAAATCCGGGTGATGAAGACCATATTCCGCTTCCATCATTTATTCCTGACGAGGCTTATGTCGATAACGATCAGGCCTATGCTTCCAACGAAGTTGCTATTAATTGGAATTCCCCTATGGCTTACCTGGTGAATGCGTTGGAAGCTTTACAGAACGAGATCAGGTAAGTTTACTAAACGTGTTGCGTAACTCGTTTTAATTCAGCCGTATGTTTATACCTAAATACTAAAGGGAATATCACCGCTATAACTAATGCATAACTTGCAAAAGTGAGCCATATGCCATGCCAGTTTTTGCTATGATCGGGCATGGTGAAAAACTCATCGATAATAAAACCGCTGGTCAGGCTTCCAAACATAGCCCCGAAGCCGTTTACCATCATCATAAATAATCCTTGCGCGCTACCTCTTATCTCGGGTGTTGTTTGCGTTTCGACAAATAATGATCCGGAAATATTAAAGAAGTCGAACGCCATACCATATACGATGCAGGATAATATAATCATCCACAAACCTCCATCTGGATTACCGAAAGCAAATAGGCCAAATCTTAATACCCAGGCAAGCATACTAAACAGCATAACATACTTAATACCAAACTTACGAAGGAAAAAGGGTATAGCGAGTATAAAAAGAGTTTCTGATACCTGTGAAATGGACATGATGATAGCAGGATATTTCACTGTTGCCAGATCTTTATATTCAGCTACATTTTTAAAATCCTGTAAAAAAGTATCGCCATAAGCATTCGTCAATTGCAATGCCGCCCCTAAAAGCATGGAGAAAATGAAAAATACTGCAAATCTTGGTGTTTTGAATAAAGTAAAAGCTTTTAAGCCGAATAGCTCTACAAATGATTTATTGCCTGTTTTGTTATAAAGAGGCGGACACTTTGGCAACGTGAACGCAAATATTCCTAATCCAAATGCTACTGCAGAAGCTATATAAAACTGATTGGCGGTAGTTTCACTATGTGTTAGACTTACTACCCATAATGCCGCTATAAAACCTACCGTTCCCCACGTGCGTATGGGAGGATAATTGCTTACGATGTCTATGTTCTCCTGTTTTAACGCAGAGTAAGCAACCGTTATGGATAATGATATGGTTGGCATATAAAACACCATGTTTAATAGCATTACCCAGAAGAATGCGGTTGGGTTGGTAACAAGAGGTAAGGATAGAAGGGATAAAGCTCCGAGAATATGCATTATCCCATATAGTTTTTCAGCATTGATCCATCTGTCGACAATGATTCCAGTAAGCGCGGGCATAAAAATAGCCGAGATGCCCATGGTTGAGAATATCGCACCGAACTGTGCACCTGACCAGTGTTTGTTTTGAAACCAATAAGCGCCAATAGTGAGAAGCCAGGAACCCCATATAAAATATTGTATGAAGTTCATCAGTATTAAGCGGAACTTAATATTCATAGAGTGCCCTGGTTTTATTGAAAGCCATAACTATTGAGATCAAAAGCTGAAAAATAATGAAATAAATGCGGAAATGGAAAAGACGAAAGAGTAGGAATCGTCTCACATCTCATATCTCACATCTCAAATCTAATTTAAGATGCTTTTCTGCGGTTCAGTTCGTCCCTTATTTTAGCGGCTTTTTCGTAAGCCTCTTCGGTTAAGGCTTCCTGGAGTTTACTTTTCAACTCATCAGTACTTAATGAGGCATAACCACTGGTAGAAGGAGAGGTAACTGCTTTTTCTTCAGTCGTGTCGCTCATATTTTCGAGATAAACAAAATCGTTACCTTCAATCACGATACCTGCAGTAGAAAGTATGAATTCGTAAGTATAAATAGAGCAATCGAAACGGACAGCCATAGCAATCGCATCAGAGGTTCGGGCATCGATCTCAATTGTTTTTTTGCCGTCGGAGCAAACCAGCTTGGCGTAAAATATACCATCAACCAGGTTATAGATGATGATCTCCTGGATAGTGATATTATAAGCTTGTGCGAAATTTTTAAACAGATCATGTGTAAGCGGCCTGCTTGGCGTCATCTTTTCGATCTCGATAGCAATTGCCTGCGCTTCAAAGCTTCCGATGATGATCGGCAATCTGCGACGGCCATTTACTTCGCCTAAAACCAGTGCATAAGCGCCGGATTGAGTTTGGCTATACGATAGCCCTACGATATCCAGCTTGATTTTTTTCATATTGTTACCCATCACTGATTCTTTTTTATGCTGACGCTTTATATTCTTTCACTGCTGCTATTAATTGTGGCACTACTTCAAAAGCATCGCCAACTATACCATAGTCGGCTACCTTGAAAATTGGCGCTTCAGGATCTTTGTTTATCGCCACGATCACTTTTGACGAGCTAATGCCAGCCAGGTGTTGAATGGCCCCCGAAATTCCTATTGCAATATACAAATTTGGACTGACAGCTATACCAGTTTGTCCAACGTGTTCGCTATGCGGGCGCCAACCTGCATCTGAAACAGGTTTGGAGCAGGCGGTAGCAGCACCTAACAGATCGGCCAGTTCTTCTATCATTCTCCAGTTCTCAGGTCCTTTCAACCCGCGGCCACCTGAGACTACGATTTCAGCATCAGGTAGAGACACTTTATCGGTTGAGCGAACAATTTCTTTCACCATTGCTTTGAAATCTGATTCTTTAGTCTCAGCAGAAAATGTTTCAATTGTTCCGGCAGCTGGCTTTTCAACAACATGGTAAGAGTTGGGCACCAAAGCGATTACTTTATTAGCCGATGTGAGTTGAACGGTAGCGAAAGCTTTACCCGAAAATGCAGTTTTTTTAACGGTGAATTTGTCACCTGATATTTCAGGTAAGGCTACAACTCCATCGGCAACACCTGCATCCAGTTTAACACCAATACGCGGTGCTAATCCACGTCCCGAAAAGGAATTGGATAAAACTACAATGTCAGCGCCTTCTTTTTTTGCAGCCGAAGCGATAACCGATGCATATGCCTGGTTAACAAAATTCTTCAGCTGAGCATTTGATACGTTAAGCACTTTGTCTGCTCCGTATTTTCCAAGCGAGGTAAGCTGATCGTTTGCTATGTCACCGATAGAAATGGCTACTAGGTTGGTATTAGTTTGATCAGCAATTGCACGGGCGTAAGAAACGGCTTCAAAAGTTGATTTTTTGAATTTGCCTTCGGCATTTTCTGTATATATTAAAACTGACATATAATGATCCGGTTCGTAAAATCTATTTAAATTATATCACTTTGGCTTCGGTGTGTAATAGACCGATCAATTTCTCTGCTTCATTGGCGGCTACCAGTTTCACTTGTCCGCGAGGTGCTGGTGTTTCATAGCTCAAGATTTCCGAATTATTTTTTACTTCAGCAGCTTCTACCACATTCAGCGGTTTGGTGCGTGCCGACATGATACCGCGCATATTGGGTATTTTCGGTTCAGCAACGCCTTCAGCCGTGCCGGCTACAAACGGGAAAGGTATTGTCAGTACTTCCTTGCCGCCTTCAATCTCACGTTCTACTGTGCCTTTATCGCTATCTACATCCAGTTTTTTTATGATCGATACTGATGGAATATCCAAAAGCTCGCCCAGCATACCTGCTACTTTTGAGCCATTGTAATCAATCGACTCCCTTCCTGTTAAAATCAGGTCGAAAGCATTTTGTTTCGCATATTGTGCAATTTGATAGGCTACAAACCACGCATCATGTGGTTTAGCATTAATACGAACAGCATCATCAGCACCGATAGCCAGTGCTTTACGTATAGTAGCTTCGGTACTTGCTTCTCCTACATTGATCACCGTAACTGATCCTTTACCGCCCTCGGTTAGCTCAATAGCCCTCGATAATGCAATTTCATCGTAAGGATTCAGGATAAACTGAACGCCGTTTGTATTAAATTGGGTGTTATTATCGGTAAAAGTTATTTTTGTCGTCGTATCAGGAACATTACTTATACATACCAGTATCTTCATCAGGCTGTCGTTTTAAATTGGCAAATGATCTTTACAATGTGTGTTATGGTTTTATACTTTTACTCATGAACACACCAAATGGTTTTCATGAAATAGGTTTCGCAAATTTAGATAAAAAAGAGAGAGTTTAAAATGCAGTCGAGCCGATTAGAAAAGCTGTTGGAATTTTTACAGAACGAACCAAATGATGAATTCCTGCAATATGCACTGGCAACCGAATACCTGAGGTTGAATGATACTGAAAAAGCCTTACAGTATTACGAGAACCTGGTAAAAAATCACCCGGATTATGTAGGAACCTATTATCATCTCGGCAAATTATACGAGGCCCTGAACCGCAAAGATGATGCGATAAGCACCTATGAGAAAGGAATGGAAACAGCTAAACGAAAAAGAGATAATCATGCTTTTTCTGAGCTACAGGCTGTATACCGTGAAGCTACAGGTTGGGACGAAGACGACGATTATTAAATGTTCATTTGTTCATTGGCCATTTGTTCATTAGTATTGAATAGCTGAGTGAACTATGTAAGACAAACAAACCAATGAACTATTGAACCAATGAACCAATGATGAGGAAACGTCAACTACTGTTTATTCGTGATGTGCTGATCTACACCTTCACCGCCTTTGGCGGGCCGCAGGGGCATATAGCCATTCTATTGCGTGAATTTGTAGAAAAACGCCGCTACATTACCGAACAGGAGTTGATGGAACTGAATGCATTGGCCCAAATATTACCGGGACCTTCATCTACCCAAACACTCGTTGGTATAGCATGGAAAGTAGGAGGGTTGAGGCTATCAATCATCACCTTTTTGATATGGATATGTCCTTCGGCGGTTATTATGGGAATAGCGGCTATCAGTTATAAAATGTTCCTAACGCATGCGAAATTTAACGATATACTCCGCTTCGTGCAGCCTATTGCTGTGGGGATAGTGGGCTACGCCACATATACCTTTGCTGTAAAATTCCTGAAAACGAAGGTAACCACCATGCTGGCTATAGGGGCACTTATTGCTACTTTGATATTACAAAACGCCTATGCCTTCCCGATACTGGTTTTATTAGGCGGAATTATCTCATCGGCATTGGAAACTCAACCACAGGAAAGCGAACTTCGTGTGAGTCTGTTTGCTAATATAAACCCTAATAAAATGTTTTATTTTATAGGTATTCTGCTTGCGTTTGCTGCTTTGGGTGCTATTATCAATCAAACTTCACCATTTAGCTTACCTATACGTTTGTTCGAAAACTTTTATCGAAACGGTATCCTCATTTTTGGGGGAGGGCAGGTACTTGTACCGCTGATGTATACTGAGTTTGTGGAAGTAAAGCACTATTTAGGAGCCTCTGAATTCCTGTCCGGATTTGCTTTGCAGCAAGCCTTGCCGGGACCGACATTCTCATTTACCTCGTTTATCGGCAGCATGACCTTAGGCAATAAAGGTTTTGGCTTATGGGGGCAAATCCTGGGCAGTGTGATTGCTGTGATCGGTATAAACCTGCCGGGATTGATACTGATATTATTTATTGTACCATTTTGGGAAGACCTAAAAAAAATTACCCGTATCCGTAATTCGCTAAGCGGTATCAGCGCCGTGGCTGTTGGCTTTATGGCGACGGCATTGATCTTATTAACCAGACCATTTGGAGCGAACTTGATGGCTTATGGATTGATGATTGGCTCTTTCGCTCTGCTGTACTTTACTAAAGTAAAAACCCCGATCGTTATTGTAATCGGGGTTGTTTTGGGGTTGATATTTTGAGATTGGTTGTAGAAGTTGGAAAAGTTGTAGTTGTTGTAGAAGTTGGATCGTTTTTAACTTTCACAACCTTTTCAACTCTTACAACTATTTCAACTTAAAACGGAGCATCATCATCATCAATTTCATTTGCTCTTGACGGACGGATGATGAAGTTACTTGGTTTGTCAAAATCCTGCGATGGTGTTAAACCAGCAAATGCACTGCCACCTTGCGGCGAAAAGTCTCCCATACCCTGATCCAAATCCTGGAATTTCACGAACTTACCTACGAATTTCAATCGCACAATACCAGTTTCACCGTTACGGTGTTTGGCTATGATTACTTCACCTACACCATTTGTCGGATTGCCGTTTTCATCTTCCGTCATACCGTAGTATTCAGGACGGTAAAGGAACAATACCATATCCGCATCCTGCTCGATTGAACCGGATTCACGTAAATCCGATAGCATTGGGCGTTTAGAAGCACCCGGCCTGTTTTCTACCGCACGACTCAACTGCGATAGTGCTATAACCGGAACGTTCAACTCTTTCGCCACAGACTTTAAAGCACGGGATATACTACCGATTTCCTGCTCACGGTTGCCGCCACCTTTGCCATCGGCCTTACCCTGCATTAGCTGCAGGTAATCAATGATGATTAACTGTATATCATGCTGAGATTTTAAACGACGGCATTTTGCCCGGAACTCGAAAATATTCAGTGCCGGAGTATCATCTATAATGAGGGGTGCCTGTTCAAGTCTCCCTATTTTGGAGTGTATCTGTTGCCATTCCCATTCTTCAAGGGTTCCTTTACGGATTTTCTCTTGTTCGATCTCGGTTTCACCGGATATCAGACGGTTAACCAACTGTATTGACGACATCTCTAAGGAGAACACCACAACCGGACGGTTAAAATCAACAGCAGCATTACGCGCGCAGCTTAATACGAAAGCTGTTTTACCCATTGCAGGGCGGGCAGCTATAATTACCAGGTCGGATTTCTGCCACCCGGAAGTCATCCGGTCAAGCTCGGTAAAGCCAGATGCAACACCGGTAAGGCCGTCCTTTTTATCTTTTAATGCCTCAATTTCCTTCAGCGTCTCGTGCATAATATCATCCATCTTGCGGGAATCGCGGCGAAGGTTGTTTTGCGCGATATCAAATAAGTTCTTTTCGGCTTTGTCCAATAGATCAAGCACATCTGAGGTGTCTTCATAAGCACTATTGATCACCTCGGTTGAGATGCGGATCAGTTCGCGCTGGATGAATTTTTGAATGATGATACGCGAGTGGTACTCAATATTCGCAGCTGAAGCCACGCGGTTGGTGAGCTCGGTGATATAATAGGCACCACCGATCATTTCCAATTCACCGAACTGGCGTAACTGTGCTGTCACAGTAAGAATATCCACCGGCGATGTCTTTTCAAACAGGTACCGTATCGTCTTGAAGATTTTCTGGTGACTGTCTTTATAAAAAACCTCGGGCTTAAGAATATCGATTACAGAAGATAATGCATCCTTCTCGAGCATCAGTGCACCGAGCACCGCCTCTTCCAAATCGACTGCCTGAGGCGGTAACTTACCGAGACCGCCGTAGGGTGTTGGGTTAGTAATTCTGCTTCGTCTTTCATTGGTAGTGGGCTTGTTGTAAGGGTTATCGTTCTCCAGAATCATAACCCAAAAATATACGAAAAAATCACGATTTAACTCTGCCTTTAAAACTTTTTTCAGAGATTTTATGAAAGGCTAAACTGACAAATAAATAAATAATTTGTAAATAATTAATTAACAGTGATTTGTTGAAAAATTTAATTTATCGCTGTAAATCAGTCACTATGTATACTTGTTGGTAAATAATACTGCTCACATACACTTTAAAAAATTGATAAAAATACTATAGATTTTAAGCGTATTGCAATATGATTAATATGGCTAATTTTACCCCCTCAAGAACTTATAAATAATGGCTTATCATAACCGCGAAAGCAGGGAAAATAATCAAATGGTTTTTGGCATTCGTGCTGTAATAGAGGCAATTCGTTCGGGGAAGGAGATCGAGTCACTGTACATACAACGAGGCATTGGAGGAGGCTTGCTTAACGAGCTGAAGATACTCATACATGAATATGGGATTGTCGGTCAGCAAGTACCTGTAGAAAAACTAAACCGTATCACCCAAAAGAATCACCAGGGGGTGATAGCTGTTATTTCGCCGATTGTTTACCAGAAGATAGAAAATATTATTCCCGAAATATTTGAAAAAGGGGAGACACCATTGATATTAGTTCTGGATGGCATCACAGACGTACGCAATATGGGGGCCATTGCCCGCACCGCTGAGTGCGCCGGCGTGCACGCTATTGTGATACCTGCCAAAGGCTCGGCGCAAATCAATGCCGATGGTATAAAAACATCTGCAGGAGCCTTATATAAAATCCCGGTTTGCCGCCATGATAATTTTATGCAGACTATCCGCTTTCTGCAGGAGTCAGGCCTGCAACTGGTGTGCTGCACTGAAAAAACGAAGGATGATATTTACAACCCCGATTATACTTCGCCAACAGCTATTATTATGGGTTCTGAAGAAGATGGCATCCGCAACGAGATTATTCGTATTTCTGATCATCTGGCTAAAATTCCAATGTTCGGAGAGATCGAATCACTGAATGTATCGGTGTCGACAGGAGTTATTTTATATGAAGCGGTAAGGCAGCGATCAGTGACTAGTTAATCAGTAATCAGTTAAACAGGTTCCTCCTGATAACTGATTACCGGTTAACTGATCACTAACCTCAAATATACTTCGTCCCAAACCTGGACTTCACATCAGCTACTACCTGTTTTACATTTTGTTCCTGGTCGCGTGGGCAGATGAGGAGGGTGTTGTTTGATTCTACTACGATGTAATCGTGCAGACCTTGTAAAATTACCAGTTTATCGCCGGGTACGTTCACCATGCAGTTGGATGAATCGTACATGATCACTTTTTCAGAAGGAATAACCACGTTGCCTACATAATCTTTCTCAGCCAGTTGGTAAATAGACGCCCAGGTACCCAGATCAGACCAGCCAAACTCTGAAGGCAGCACATATACGTTGTCTGCTTTTTCCATTATTCCATAGTCGATAGAGATATTGGTGCATTGCAAATAAGCTTTATTAATGTGATTTCGTTCATTATCAGAATTATATACCGGTTTTGCATCGGCAAATATTTCGTTCATTTCCGGTAGGTAACGATTGAATGCTTTCAGTATAGCATCCGCTGACCATATAAATATACCGGCGTTCCACAAGAAGTCGCCGCTTTGAATAAAGGTTTTGGCGATATCCAAAGTTGGCTTTTCAGTAAAAGTTTTAACCTTATGAAAATCCTCACCCAATATCTGGTCAGTGTACTGAATATAACCATAACCGGTGTCAGGACGTGAAGGCATAATGCCCAAGGTTATCAGGCACTGGTTTTCTGTGGCAATTTTTAGTGATTTTTCAATGGCCGTGATAAATGCTGCTTCGTCTAATATCAGGTGATCCGACGGCGCCACAACAATGGATGCGTTCGGATTAATACTTTCTATCTTAAAACAACCGTAGGCAATGCAAGGCGCAGTATTACGCATCACAGGCTCGGTCAACACCTGTTGATCTGCTATGTCCGGCAACTGTGTTTTTACAAGGTCGAGGTAATTTTCATTGGTAACAATGTAGATATTTTCTTTTGGGCAAATCTTTAAAAATCTTTCGTAAGTATTCTGTATCAATGTTTTGCCTGTGCCCAGTATATCGATAAATTGTTTAGGATGTGATGTTCTGCTAATCGGCCAGAAACGGCTTCCGATACCGCCGGCCATGATGATAGCATAGTAGTCTTTATTCATATTTGTTTTAAAAGAATTTTATTGCTGTAAACTAACGGCAAAAATGTAGAATATTCTGTAAATAATATACTAAATAAAATTACATAAAGTACATCTGATTTTAACCTGTTTTAAAACGGAGCAATAAAATAAATTGTTTTCATTTTAAAATCATTTTTGTATAAAATTTTAAACAAAACCCGTCGTTTATTTATAAAAATTTGTTATTTTGAGTTTTAAATTATAATAAAGGATAAGTTGTATAATGATTGAAACAAAACGGTCGCTTTTTGACAACTTGCAGAACTTTTTCGGGTTCGATAACTTCAAAGGAGAGCAGGAAGCGATTATTACCAATATCCTTGCCGGAAACGACACATTCGTGATCATGCCAACCGGCGGGGGTAAATCCATGTGTTACCAGCTACCTGCATTGATGAGCGACGGAACAGCGATTGTGATCTCGCCATTGATTGCGTTGATGAAAAACCAGGTAGACCAACTAAGGGCTTTTGGCGGCTCTGACAGCATCGCCCACTTTCTGAACTCCTCACTTACCAAGGCCGAGATAGCCCGGGTAAAGGAAGATGTGCTTGGCGGCAAAACTAAACTCTTATACGTTGCACCTGAATCATTAACCAAGCAGGAAAATGTAGATTTCCTAAGACTTAATCATGTTTCCTTCGTTGCAGTTGACGAAGCGCATTGTATTTCTGAATGGGGCCACGACTTCAGACCCGAATACCGCAAAATAAGGCAAGTGATCAGCAATATTGGCGAAGGGATTCCAATCATCGCCCTTACTGCTACCGCAACACCTAAAGTTCAGCAGGATATTCAAAAGAACCTGCAGATGAACAATGCAACGGTGTTCAAATCATCCTTTAATCGTTCGAACCTTTTTTATGAGGTTAAAGCAAAGCGCAATGTGTTAAAGGAGATCGTAAAATTTGTAAAACAAAACCCTGGTAAGTCAGGGATTATATATTGCCTGAGCCGTAAAAAGGTTGAAGAAGTTGCAGAAGCACTTAACCTGAACGGCGTTAGAGCTTTACCTTACCACGCCGGACTCGATTCAAAAGTACGCGCCGATACACAGGATAAATTCCTGATGGAAGATGTGGATGTGATTGTTGCGACCATCGCCTTCGGTATGGGTATCGATAAACCGGATGTTCGTTACGTAATTCACCATGACATGCCAAAGAGTATGGAGGGGTATTACCAGGAAACCGGTCGTGCCGGACGTGATGGTGGTGAGGGCGTTTGTGTGGCCTTCTATTCTGAAAAGGATATCGATAAGCTGCAAAAATTCATGAAAGATAAACCGGTTTCTGAGCGTGAGATCGGTACGCAGATATTGAAGGAGGTAATTGATTATGCGGAATCATCTGTATGCCGCCGTAAACAATTGCTGCACTACTTTGGTGAGAACTTTAACGAGGCCGGATGTAATAACATGTGCGACAACTGTTGCGCACACAAAGAGCATTTTGACGGCGAAGAACATCTGCATAAAGTATTGAGCCTGATCAAACAATTTGGTGAGAAGTTTGACGATGCCCACATCATCAGTGTGTTGATGGGCAAGGATAACCCGCAGGTACATAATTATGAGCATCATTTGCTGGATGTATTCGGTTCCGGTAAAGAACAAGGTGAAAATCTGTGGAATTCACTTTTAAGGCAAGCCCTGTTGAACAATTATGTTTCTAAGGATATTGATCAGTACGGTGTATTGCGTTTGACCAAGTTAGGTAACTCGTTCCTTGAAAACCCGCACAGCATTCGTTTCATTATGAACAGACCTATGGGCGCTACTGATGACGATGATGATGCAGAAGGACCAAAACAAGGTGGTGGAGCATTAGATGCCGAATTATTGCAAATGTTGAAAGACCTTCGCAAGAAAATTGCCAAGCAAAAAGGTTTGCCGCCATTCGTGATATTCCAGGACCCTTCACTAGAGGAAATGTGCACACATTATCCTATCACCACAGAAGAGTTGAAACAAATATCAGGAGTAGGAGCAGGCAAAGCCATGAAGTTTGGCGCACCTTTTATTGACCTGATCAAGAAATATGTTGAAGATAACGAGATAGACCGCCCGATAGATATGGTGATTAAGAGTGCAGCCAATAAATCTGCGCTTAAGGTTTACATCATCCAGAATATCGACCGCCATTTGAACCTGGAAGATATTGCGGCTTCAAAAGGTCTTACCTACGAAGAAATATTGCGCGAGGTGGAGTCTATTGTCAACTCCGGTACAAAATTGAACCTGAACTACTTTATCGATGAAGTTATCGATGAAGACAAACAGGAAGAAGTATTTGATTACTTTAAATCAGCCGAAATAGACTCGATCGATGATGCGTTGGTTGAATTAGGCGCCGATGATTATACCCGCGAGGAAGTGCAATTGATGCGTATCAAGTTTATGTCTGAAATGGGTAATTGATTTTAAGGTGAAAGGCTAAAGGCGAAAGGTAAATAGTTTTGTTCTTTCGATAAAATAAGCTGGTTTAATACCGGCTTTTTTTATAATGTAATATCTTTAGGTGAATTGATCAGTTAAATGTAAGCAGCTCAACAATATAACGACATTAAATACCTTTGTCCTTTCGCCTTTTAGCCTTTCACCTCTACTTCGCCACAATCTTAAACTCCGTTCTACGGTTCTTGCTACGGTTCTCATCATTATCATTAGGCGCTATTGGCTGAGTTTCACCATAGCCTTTATAAACAAGGCGGTCTGCCTGTACACCGTTTCCTAATAGATATTGATAAACGGCTTTAGCCCTGTTTTCAGAGAGTATTTGGTTGGATTGCGCGGTTCCGACATTATCGGTATGCCCTGAAACCTCGATCTTAATCGTTGGGTTTAACTCTAAGAAGTCAATCAATTTTCGCAACTCTGGTTTTGATTCATCTTTGATGTCCCATTTGTTGGTATCAAAAAATATGTTTTTCAATACTACCTTATTGCCTACTTCAATAGGTTGCAGCAATGCTTCAATGTCAAATGGATTCTTATCATTGTGTCCAATCAATGAAAAATTTGCAGAATAAAATAAATAACCGGGTCTGGAAACATTAAGCCCGTAATTATGACCAGTTGTTAATGTTGCGAGGAAATCACCCTTGTCCTCTGAACTGTAATCCTGGAATACAGGTTTATCACTCGCCAGGTCAATTATTTCTACTGCTGATTCCAATGGCTGTTTGGTCACCGCATCTTCCACAATACCTTTTACATAGGTTACGAGGTGTGGTCTTAGTTTGGCAGGCAACTCGAATGTGTAAATATCGAAGCCACCGACTCCGTTTAGATTATTGGATGAAAAGAAAGCATAATTACCGTTTGCAGTAAGCGTTAGCCCATTCTCATCACCGCTTGAATTGATAGGATAGCCCAGGTTCTCCGGCTTCTGCCATTTGCCATCTTTACCTAATCTGCTAACAAATAAATCCTTTCCACCTAAACCCGGCCAGCCGTTCGAACAAAAATAGAGTGTGCTATCATCCGGGTGAATAAAAGGAGATTGCTCATCAAATGAAGTATTAATATTAGGGCCAAGATTTTCCGGTTCAGACCAGCCCTTGTCGGTCAAATTTGATTTCCAGATATCATAACCGCCATAACCACCTTTACGGTTACTTACAAAATAAAGTGTACGGCCATCAGAACTAATAGATGGCTGTGCTTCCCATCCCGGTGTATTTACCGGTGGACTGATATCAAATGGTTTGCTCCAGCCCTGACCTTTCTTTTGGGATATGTAAATATCACAGCGCCCCAATCCATCCGGACGGTTACATCCGGTAAAGAACAATACTTTCCCATCCTGCGACAGAGATAATGCACCTTCGTTATATTCGGCTGAATTAATATTTTCACTTAAAGGCATTGCCGGTTGCCATTTGCCGTCTATCTTAACGCTTTTATAAAAATCTTCATTGTTATTAATTTTCCTTGTAAAGATGATGGTGCTTTCATCAGCAGTAAGTGCAGGGAAGTATTCGTCGTCAGCAGTATTGATCTCAGGACCTAAATTAACCGGCTTAAACTCTACCGGGTGCTGAAGTGCATCTAAACTAAAATTGCAATCCTTTAAAAGTTTCTGCCCTAAAAAAGTGCTTTGAGGTGTTAGATGATCAGTATATGTTAAATATTTTTCGAGATGCTGCTTGGCATCGGCATATGCGGCTAAGTGTATCTCACAATCACCTATCTTAAAATAGATGGATTCGTTAAATTCAGGATTTAGCTTTAGACATATCCGGTATTGGTCTACAGCTTCTTTATATTTCCATTCCTTACGGTAAACGTCGGCTAATTGGGCATGAGCCTCTATAAATTTAGAATCCTCATCAATGGCTTTTAATAACTCAGCTACAGCCTCATCATACATATGATCGTCCAGGTTCTGATGGGCAAGGGCATAATGCTTTATGGCCTGCTCGTTAGTGGTGGTGTACTGTCTTTCCTGGGCAGATAAAGAGATAAAGAGGGATAAAAAAAATACCGATAAGAAAAAAACTTTCATTGTAGGTAATTAATACGGTATTTAATATCCTAAGTTACGCGTTTTAAGGAATATTCAAATATTTATGGGTTTGCAGGGATATTTCCCACCTTGGATTGTTCATTACATAGTCCACTATAAGAGGCGTCATTTCCTTTGCCTTGGACCATTCAGGCTGCAAATAGAGCTTGCAATCAGGCGACACTAATTTGGCATGCTCCTCGGCCCAGGCAAAATCCGATTTATTAAAAACGATCACTTTAAGTTCATCAGCATGTACCGCTATACCCGGTGAAGGCGATTTAAATTTCTTAGGCGACAGGCATATCCAATCCCAATTACCGGAAAGGGGATAAGCTCCCGAAGTCTCAATAAATGTTTTAATGCCCCTCTGCTGTAATTGAGCAGTAAGATAATCAAGGTTATATAACAAAGGCTCGCCGCCGGTAACTACTACTGCTTTTGAAGGGTATTTTGAAGCGTTTTCGACGATTTGGTCGGCGGTAGTCAATGGGTGAAGTTCGGCATCCCAGCTTTCCTTTACATCGCACCAGTGGCAGCCTACATCGCATCCGCCAAGACGGATAAAATAAGCGGCTTTACCGGTATTAAATCCTTCGCCTTGTATTGTATAAAACTCTTCCATTAAAGGAAGCAATGTGCCATCTTCCGGAACCTGGTGTGCCATAATCAGGCGGCAAAATTACTTTTTTAAGCCGATACCGGGAAATGGAATAGCAGAATGTGTATGGTTTTTACTTTAAAAGGATAAACTTAAAAATAAGAGTATCAATAGGTTCTTTTTCAGTGGATTATTTGTGTTTTTCACTTTTAAAAGTCAGTTTAATTTTTTATTATTACTTAAATTCTTAGTTATGAAAAAACTCTACAGTTTGACTGTTGTTTTGGTGATTTTTTGCCTGACATCGTGTGTAGATGTAGAGGAACATTACGACTTTAAAGCTGACGGTTCATGCAAGGTTGCCTACAGTTTTGACATGAGCAAAGCGGTGTCAGTACTGATGAACCTGATGTCGGACTCGGTAAAAGCAACCCCCCAGTTTGCTGTTGTAAAAGATACCACGCTCAATTTTTATAGTGCTTTACCAGACAGTACACAACAGCGAATGACGCTGGATGAAAGCAATCTTGCAAAAAGCAGCAACCTGAATGTAAAGATGAATCTTCAGAAAAGCCTGATGAAGATCAGCATCACCCATGATGCAAAGGATGCTGCCGACCTGCAATATTATTTGCGGAATATTTCAAGAATAGAATCTCACAGTGATCTTAAAGGAGTAACCAAGGATAAGAATACCCGCGACTTTGACGCCAGTCAGTTAATAAGCGGACAGGATTATTATACGTATGAAGTGAGTCCGCATAAGTTTTACCGTATTATCGATAAAGCTAAATTCAATGCTTTCCTGAAGAAGACGCAATCCACCTTTGCTATGGCAAAAGCCATGCTGATTGATATGCCCTACAAAGTGATCCTGAATTTTGCCAAGCCTGTGAAGAAAGTAAATAACCCAAAAGCAGTGCTCTCAGCCGACAGGAAAAGGGTTATCCTCCAAACCAATATGGATGAAATTATAAAAAATCCTAACGTAATGAATTTAAAGATCGACTTTTGATCTATTATGACCTGGTACCCAATACCTGATATACAACTCACCGGAAAACCGTTTATAAAAAAAGTAAAAGCAGGGGGCAAAACGCTCTGCCTGGTAAGTGTTGATGATAAAGTATATGTGCTTGGAGCCCGATGCCCTCATGCGGGCGGCGACCTGACGCAAGGATGGTGCAAAGAAGGAAAACTTATTTGCCCCTTGCATCGTTATTCATTTAATCTCGAAACCGGTAAAGGAAGCGAGGGACAGAATGACTATATCGAAAGTTACCCTGTTGAGATAAGGGACGGTGTGATCCACGTAGGTATAAGTTCATTCTGGGATAAGTGGAAACAAGCATTTAAGTGATGAGTATTACAGAGATCGATTACCTGACAAAAGATTTTTACCAGGCAATCAGTTTTGACCATTCAGCGCCACCGGATTTTACACCGGTAAAGATATTATTTTACGGAACAGGTATGCTGATCAATAATACCTTCAGTAAACCTATAACCTTTACTGCCGAAAGCTTTATAAAAGCAATGGAATCACAAGTTGCTGATGGAGCCATAGAGCAGTTTATGCAGAGGGAACTGCACTCTAACACTGAAATATTTGGCAAGGTTGCTCACCGCATCAGTATGTATGAATACAATTTTGCCGACCATGAGATGCCAAAGTTGCCGCGTGGTATCAATTTTATTCAGTTTGTGCAGATAGACGGTCACTGGCGCATCCTCTCAATGGCCTGGAGCGATGAAAATGAAAATCATTTGATACCGGAAGAGTATTTGGTTGATAGTGTTAGTGTTGGTTGAACTGGTTTTAGTAGTTGTATTGGTTGTATTGGGCGAAAAATATAAATCTTCCAACTATTTCAACCAATATAACCTTTACAACCAATACAACTAAGAATAAACTTCTTTCTTAGCTGAAGCCAAGGTATTTTTAAGTAGCCCAATAATAGTCATCAACCCAACACCACCGGGAACAGGAGTGATCCAGGATGACTTTGGAGCTACGTTCTCAAAATCGACATCGCCATACAGCTTATAGCCGGATTTGGTTACAGTTGATACTTCGCGGTTCATACCCACGTCGATCACAATTACACCATCTTTTACCATATCAGCAGTAATGAAGTTCTTTTTGCCGATGGCTACGATCAGGATATCTGCTTGTAGGGTATAATCTTTAATATTAGGCGTGCGGCTGTGACAAATGGTGACAGTGCAATTACCGGGTTGAGTATTACGGGCCATCAAAATGCTCATCGGTGAGCCTACGATATTGCTTCGGCCAACTACTACGCAATGCTTACCCGTAGTATCAATGCCATATTCTTTCAGCATCAACGTGATACCATAAGGTGTGGCAGGAATAAAAGATGGCAAATTACGCTGCATACGGCCAAGATTAATAGGGTGGAAGCCATCAACATCCTTGCGGTGATCGATCTGTTCGGTTACTTTCTCCGGGTCAATATGTTTTGGTAAAGGTAGTTGAACAATAATACCGTCAATATCCGGATCAGCGTTTAACTCAGCTACTTTTTTAAGCAGATCTTCTTCCGTTACATCGCTTTCATAACGCACCAGGGTAGACTTAAAACCCACCTTTTCGCAGTTCTTCATCTTGCTGGCTACATAAGTTTCACTGCCGCCGTCATGACCAACAAGTACTGCTACCAAATGTGGCTTGCGACCGGTATTTACTAAAATTTTGGCTGCTTCCTCAGCTATTTCGCCCTTTAATTTTTCTGATACGTATTTTCCGTCGAGTAGATTCATTTTCTAAGATTTGAGATTTGAGATATGAGATTTGAGATAAACCCAAAAATCAATTCAAATCCTATTTATTGTTAATATGCAGATTTGATCTCACGTCTCAAATCTCATATCTCACATCTAATTAATCAAGTTTCAACACCGCCATAAACGCCGATTGCGGTATTTCCACATTACCTACCTGGCGCATGCGTTTTTTGCCTTTTTTCTGTTTCTCTAACAGCTTACGCTTACGCGAAATATCACCACCATAACATTTTGCGGTAACGTCCTTACGTAAAGCTTTAACTGTTTCACGAGCGATGATCTTGGCACCGATAGATGCCTGTATGATGATCTCGAATTGCTGACGGGGTAATAATTCTTTCAGCTTTTCGCATATCTTTTTACCGAAATCGTAAGAGTTGCTGCGGTGGATCAGTGATGATAAAGCATCAACAGGTTCGCTGTTCAGACGTATATCCAAGCGCACTAAATCAGATTGACGATAACCTATCTGGTGATAATCAAACGAAGCATAACCTTTAGAGATGGTTTTCAATTTATCATAAAAGTCGAACACAATCTCGCCCATTGGCATCTCGAAGATCAATTCAACACGATCCGAAGTAAGGTAGGATTGGTTTTTAATAAAACCACGTTTCTGGATACATAGCGACATTACCGGGCCTACAAATTCGGCTTTAGTGATGATAGTTGCTTTGATGTATGGTTCCTCTACATAATCCAGTTTGCTCGGATCAGGCAGATCTGATGGATTATTTACATGTAGTTCTTCGCCCTTGGTAGTATAAGCCTTGTATGATACGTTGGGAACGGTGGTGATAACCGTCATATTGAACTCCCGTTCCAGGCGTTCCTGGACGATTTCCATATGCAGCATCCCCAGGAAGCCGCAACGGAAACCAAAGCCCAAAGCAGCAGATGACTCTGGTTCGAAAACAAGGGATGCATCGTTTAACTGCAGCTTAGCCATGGACTCGCGAAGCTCTTCATAGTCTTCCGTATCTACCGGGTAAATGCCGGCAAATACCATCGGCTTTACTTCCTCAAAACCTTGTATGCCGCTTTCACATGGGCGTTCTACCTGTGTTATGGTATCGCCAACCTTTACTTCACGCGCTTCTTTTATGCCTGAGATGATGTAACCAACATCGCCTGTTTTTATAACGTCTTTAGGTACCTGGTTTAGTTTTAACGTGCCTACTTCGTCTGCAAGATATTGCTTTTCGGTAGCTACGAATTTTACTTTATCGCCCTTCCTGATCTCGCCATTTACGACTTTAAAGTAAGCGATGATCCCACGAAATGAATTAAATACCGAATCGAATATCAATGCTTGTAATGGAGCCTGCGGATCGCCGACAGGAGCGGGAACACGTTCTACAATTGCCCGCAGGATGTCATGAACACCCATACCGGTTTTTCCGGAAGCGGCGAGAATTTCTTCGCGTTTGCAACCCAGCAGATCAACTATCTGATCTTTTACTTCCTCTGGCATAGCGCCGGGAAGGTCCATTTTATTTAATATAGGAATAATCTCCAGATCGTTTTCTAAAGCCAGGTAAAGGTTTGATATAGTCTGCGCCTGAATACCTTGTGCCGCGTCTACAATCAATAAAGCGCCTTCGCAGGCGGCAATAGAGCGGGAAACTTCGTATGAAAAATCCACGTGTCCGGGGGTGTCGATCAGGTTCAGAACATACTTTTGACCGTCAAGAATATAATCCATTTGGATAGCATGGCTTTTGATGGTGATACCGCGCTCACGTTCCAGATCCATGTCGTCAAGCAATTGTGCCTGCGATTCGCGTTGGGTAATGGTGTTGGTATATTCTAGTAACCGGTCGGCAAGTGTACTTTTACCGTGGTCGATATGTGCTATAATACAGAAATTACGAATGTGCTCCATTTGAAGCGCAAAAATAGCTTTTTAAGGTGACATTTTGGAATGCCGTTTTGAATTACCTATTTTGAGGATATGACTGTCAATGTCAGGCTTTTATCACATCCGGAAAGGGAATTTAGTACAACAATAAGCAAGGTTGAGCTTGTTGGTGGCGGAAGCATCAATCAAATTGTTTGAAACAATATTTGTGATATATTTGTGCCAGACAAAGCCTTATTGCAATGAAAAAACTTTTACTGTTTATATTCCTCTGTGTTTTCTTTAAAATATCTGCCTTTTCCCAGGATTTCCAGGTTGATGAGGGGAAATTTATAAGCGAAACTCAAAAAATGAGCAATGAAAATCATGTTCTTAAGCTTGTTTGGTGGATCCCGGTTGATTTTTGGCAGGTTGTAGCGGGTAAAAACGCTAACATATCAAAAGCTCAATTGGATCAGATTGTCACCATATTAAAGGATTATAACATAGTTGCTGCTCTGGATGGTAAAATGGGAGCACTAGGGGATGTACAATACCAGGATTTGGAAGTACTTCAAAATAGTATTTACCTGCAAGATAAGAATGGGGTAGTGTATAAGCCGCTGAAGGATAGTGAAAAATGCAAGTACCAAAAACCTGGTTGAAATAATGAAGCCGATGATCGCAAATATGATGGGCAAAATGGGTCAGAATTTTCGGTTTTTTGTATTCCCGGCATTCGACAAAAACAAGGTATTGATAGCTGATCCGAGAAAACCAGGGACACTTACCATAGGGTTGACTAATGATGCTTTTAAGTTTAAATTACCTTTAGAATCTATATTAAAACCTAAAAAGTGCCCGATAGACGGCGAAACGATGTCGGGCTCATGGATGTATTGTCCATGGCATGGGGTAATACTGAATTAAAAATTAACCCATTGCCTTATAATCTAAATCAGTAAGATCTTTTACCGATCCGAATCCAATTACATCTTTGATCACTTTACCGTCGGTCATCTCTACGGCACGTACCAGTTTGTCCGAACCGAATTTATCTTTTATCTCGTGCATGGTTTTAAGGGCTGTTTCCTTACGGTCCATGTCATCAAACAAACTATAGAGCATATTGCCATTATTCACAAAATTGGTCACGGCTACGCGCATTTGGGTGATGCTGGTATTAAACACAGGGTCTGATCCGCTGGCTTGCTCGAATTTTTCTACCCGCAGGCGTATCATCCGCATCAGGCTTATTGCATCCTGAACAGGGATAGTAATACTAAAACCATCATCCCAACGGCTGCCATCTTCATACACTGCTGTAAAAGCAATAGCTTTACAGTAAAATTTGTGGTTTACCATGCGCTTTTCCAATGTGAGGCAAAGCGTCATAAATAATTGATCGATATACTCGATATGCTTTCGTTTTTCCTTTGATATTTGGCGCATGGCTTGCATGCCACGATAATCGTGGGCAACAATATTTGTTTCGACAAAATTGAGCCGGTAATGCCAGAAAACGCCTTCAATGCCTTTAAAAATTGCTTTTAATTTATGTGGACCGGCATAACGCATTTCAAGCGGAGTATTTACGCCGGCACGTTCCAAACGATAACACATATTGGCTCCGATGCCCGGCAGATCACCCAGCTTAAGCTGCTTCAGAACTTCATCAATATTGTCCTTTGTGATTAGCATTAACCCATCGCCTTTTTTTCCGATAACCGAGCCCAGTTTGGCCAAAAAGGCATTAGGAGCAACGCCAATAGAGCAGGTGAGCCAATCGCCTACGTTGGTTAAAATGTCCCGTTTTATTTTCCATGCAATGGCAACCGGGTCTTTGTAGAGGTATTCATAATTCCCGAGGTTGACAATGGCTTCATCAATACTTTTAGGTACCACATCCTGGCAATACTGCCGCAGCACATTGATGATCTTAGTATGAAACTGGCGGTAACGATCAGGATTGCTTTCAACCGGAACGAGGTCGGGGCAAATTTTTATAGCGTCGTTCAGGCGCATGCCAGCTTTCAGGCCCCGGGCTTTGGCCTCGGTCGACAGTGAGATAACACATCCGTATTTACCGGTATATACACAAACCCCAACAGGCCGGTTGCGTAGCCAGTAATTAACCTGCTGTTCGCAACGGGCAAAAAAACTGTTCATATCTATAAACAGTACCCGCGGCTCGTGCTTTACCTGTACCGAGTTCTGATTCACAAAACAAATTTGCTAATATTTTTAGCATTAGCAAACTGTTTTATCAAAAAAATTATCAGGAAAGGAGAGAGGATAAGGAATTATTCCCCCCGTTTCAACCCAAACTTCTCTATCTTACTATACAAATGACTGCGTTGAATATCAATATCATCCGCAGTTTTTGACACGTTCCAGTTGTTCTTTTCAAGTTTGAATTTGATATACTCGCGCTCGGCATAATCCTTATACTCCTGGAAATTGGCAAACTGATCGAAATCTGTTTGCGGAGCGGCCGATGCACCGCTGGACATTGGAACAACGGCTGAGGGGTTGGCAAAAGCTCTTACATCATTATCGGTAATTATTTTGTCGCTGAGGATGATCAGGCGCTCAACCATATTTCGCAGTTCACGGATATTACCTGTCCATGGTAATTTCTTTAGCTCCTCAATAGCAGCTTCGGATATTTTTTTAGGCGGCATACCATAATCGTTGCAGATCTCCTCAATAAAGTTTTGGGTGAGCATGCCGATGTCATCTCTGCGTTCCGAAAGTGGTGGTACGTGAATCAGGATCACGCTTAAGCGATGATACAAGTCCATACGAAAATTGCCCAGTTCAATCTCTTTAAGCAAGTCTTTATTGGTTGCAGCAACCACACGTACATCAACATCTATTTCTCTTTCGCCGCCTACGCGGGTTATTTTGTTTTCCTGTAAAGCACGTAGTACTTTAGCTTGTGCCGAATGACTCATGTCGCCGATCTCATCCAGGAACAAAGTACCCCCATGAGCTGATTCAAACTTGCCAATGCGCTGTTTGACTGCCGATGTAAAGGAACCTTTTTCGTGCCCGAACAACTCGCTTTCGATCAGTTCAGATGGGATGGCTGCGCAGTTCACTTCAATCAGAGGTGCACTGGCGCGATTTGATTTCTCATGCAGCCAACGAGCGACCAATTCTTTACCACTGCCATTTGCTCCAGTGATCAGTACCCGGGCATCAGTAGGAGCAACACGATCAATAGTCTCTTTGATTCTTTGGATAGGTTGTGAGCCCCCCAGTATAGGACGAACTTTAGAAACCTTGCGTTTTAAAACCTTCGCTTCAGAAACCAGGTTACCACGGTCTAAAGCGTTTCGGACTGTAATCAGTAAACGGTTAAGATCAGGTGGTTTTGAAATAAAGTCGAATGCGCCTTTTTTGCTTGCTTCGACAGCGGTTTCAACCGTTCCGTGACCGGATATCATGATAAAAGGCAGGTCGGGTTTTATGGCAAGTCCTTCCGTAAGCACTTCCATACCGTCCATGCGGTTCATTTTGATATCACATAAAACCAGGTCGTAATTGTTTCTTTGGATAAGATCCAGGCCATCGATGCCATTATCTACATCTTCAACCTCGTAATCCTCATATTCCAATATTTCGCGCAGGGTGCTGCGGATTGCCCGCTCATCGTCAATAATTAAAATTTTAGCCATGTTTTTTATAAGTTCGGTAGAATGATAACGTGCTAAGTTATAAAATTGTATAGAAAAGCAAACACTTTTCAAATAAAAAATAACCCCTTCACTTTCAGGAAAAGGGGCTAAATTCAGCAGCAAAGCTATAAGCCGGGTTCTGTCGTGTTCTATCATTGATCTGGCCCTGCCATTGCTGACAGGTTCAAGCAACCTACCCATCCTGGTGACCGCCGAAACGATACAGAAGCGAGCAGCTTCATTTCCAGGATCTATTTGGTCTTTCAACTCCTGAGGTTTACCGCGATCCCTGTCGCCAGGAAAAGCCGTGAGCTCTTACCTCACGTTTTCACCCTTGCCCAATCGAAACCAGGCGGTTTATTTTCTGTGGCACTTTCTGTCGTCGGCTGAACGGCGCCTTCCCGTTAGGAAGCAGGATGCTCTGTGTTGCCCGGACTTTCCTCTCATATTGCTACGAGCGATAGAACGATTTGCAATTGCAAAGTTCGATTAAAAAATCTATTATCTAAAATATTAATGAATCTGATAATATGCACGTAAGTAAAGAGTATATATTTGTAATACTATAAACCTAATTCACATGAAACTTGCTTTTAAAATACATTTTATTACTCTCGCATTTTTGCTGATTGACTTTTCTATTTGCGAGGCACAGTTTATTAATCCTTTTTTTCAAAATTTTGAGATTGCAAATCATAAAATCTATGTTTTACATGCCGATGGTATACTCAAAGTTTTCGATGAAAATGGAAAACCATTAGAGGAGTATGCACGAAAACCAAGAATAAAAATACTAACAAAAGACCGATTAAATAATATAGTCATAGTTGACAGCACAAACTGTGTCAAAAGGTTAGATTTAAATAACAGATGGACAAAAATATTTTCTTATAGTAATAGAATGTTATATGGATTAGCCTTTAACAAAACTAATAATCTATTCTTAATCACTGGCAAAGGAATACTTGATGTAAAAAGCAAAAACATTTATATGCCTGAAAAGAAATTCTATCACTCAGAATGGGCTCATGGGACAGATCGAGGGTGGGGATCAGAAAGAACCCATATTACACCTTATATTGATAATGATGACAACATGTGGTTTGCATTTGATCATGGTGAATGGGGGCGTGATTTATTTATCTGGAATACAGAAAAAGGTAATTTTATTTCGTTTACGAAACCAATTATTATACCTATTTATGAGTCAAAAGATCATATTTTTTCCAAAACGAGCAGTGATCTGTTGGGCATTAACCAAAGCCTTTTACAATTTAATAAGGTATATGATGAAAAAGGAAATGTGATTGATTATAATATCTCCGAGATATATGATTCTGAAAACGATGAAAGCTTACAAGCTGCAAAAAGAAGTCACGACAAACCGTTAAATTTTGACCATAAAAAAGGCGTAGATCTAAAATCTTATAATTTTTATATTGGACCATTTGCCTTTAATCCAATTGATAACAAACTTAATATACTAACCAGCGAAGGCTTGTTTGTTGCTGACCGTTTAAGTAAAAACTTAAAATTCGAAAATTTACGACGCATAAAGGACTTTGATTTTCCAAAAGAGGTTACAAAAGCTTATGAATACTATGATGACAAAAAAGAAGAAATAGAATTTACTATTAACGGTTATCCGCAAAATGTGACAAAATTGCAATTCAATTCAAAGGGAGGTATTGTTATGCTTTTACCACATTATGGTCTGTGGCTTTTTGATGGAAAAATATTGAGAATTTTAGAATAATTACCTACAACCGACTAAATTCTTTTGCACCGACTGCTCATCAATCGTACTCAGTTTATTACCGAATGAATTGCCGATATAGGTTAATACCTGGGCAATTTCTAGGGGTGACAGATCATTGGCAGGCATAGCGTCTTCAAAAGTTTTGCCTTTTATTGTGATCTGCCCTTTTAAACCATTTTTGACATAGCAGGGTAATGAGCTTACATTCTTTCTTAAGAAAGTCGAATCAGAAAGGAGAGGGATAAGTGCTGATAAACCTTCTCCATTGGTACCATGGCAGTTTTGACAATGTTGCTGATAAACCAATGCGCCGGATGAGTAATAGCGTTTGAACTCTAAATTTTCATCGCTTTGACAGGCTGTAATAAACAGAATAGCCACAAAAACGATCAGACTACCGGCTAATTTCCAACTCATTGTACAATCATTTGATCAGGTTCAGCCTGTAATGTTTTGATGTCAGCTATTAATTGATCTACTTGTTTCGGATCAGTACCGTCGTATGAACCCCGGATGCGTTTCTGTTTATCTATCAACACAAAATATCCGGCATGGATGTAGCCACCTGCAGCGCTGCTATCTTGTTTTACTGCAACCAGGTAATTCTTTTCGGCAATGGTATAAATGTCTTCCTTTTTACCTTGCAAAAACCACCAGGTATTTCCCGTAATGCCGAGTTTATCGGCATATTTTTTCAGAACAGGTACGCTGTCATGTTTTGGATCGATGGTGTGGGATATGATCTTAAAATCGCCTGTGTTCTTAAATGTTTCATACACCTTTAACATATTGCGGTGCATAATCGGGCAGATAGAAGGACAGGTGGTAAAAAAGAAATCAACCACGTAAATATTTCCGTTCAGGGTTTTATTGCTTATGCTATCACCATATTGATTGACAAACTTAAACGGTGGAATAGTTTGATAAATAGTATCGGTTACCTGTTTCCCGTCAACCATTTTGGTTACAGGCTTACGATTACCATAAATAGGCAATGCTTTTTTATCTGAACCGGATTTACAGGCGCCCCACAACAATATCGCTGCAAACCCTATTATTAATATATTTCTCATTTTGATCTGCTTGAGAGGTATTTGGTAGATTCATCAATGGCTGCATTCATTAGTGAATCAACTGATTTGATACTCTTTTCCTGTTCATTATAATACTTCACAATCTCATCATGTGATTTATTATTCATAACGTCAGGATCAAATTTATGCATCCAAACTTCCATTGCTTCGTCTGCCGCTTTTAATTTTAAGTCTACCGCTTTCATATTTGTCTTTTCGGCAGTATCTTTTGCAGGCAACTTCAACAGACTGTCCAACGTCATTTTGTTTTTCATCAGGATGTCGTCCTTATTCATTATTTTATCGTGGACCTTTAATATTTTATCCAGGAGTTCTTTTTCCTGCTTTTTGTTATCAGAACAAGCAACAAAAGCAAGGCTTGCAAGAAGTATTACAGATAGTTTCTTCATAATGATGTATTTCGGCTCAAAAGTAAGGTTTAAACGGTAAATGCGATGTGTATTATTTCAATGTTGTCGCACAAATACTATATAATCGGTGTAAGGCAGATCGGCTCCGCCAAGTTTTAATTGCTGACCGGCTTGTGCACGATGATGGGTGCCATGGTTGATCAGATGGGCCAAGATATCAGACAGCTTAGTTTCAAAATCATCGCCCTGCAGATTTTTATAATAAATAGATCGCGCAAAATCATTATCATTCAAGCTCTCCAGGTATGTGAGCCATTGCTGATAATTATCATTTATCGTCTGTTCAAATGTATCAGCTTTCCAATCGGGCCATAAAGTGGTAATGTTAGCGGGCTTGCCAATACATCTGCCTAACCATACTTGTTGTGCTGTTAATAAATGCGCCATCAATTGTTCGGCCTTTGTATAGTCTTCAGTTTGAAGTAAAGTGGCAAGAATTTGGAGATTGGCATATCGGTCGTAATGAAGCAGGCGGATAAAGTAATCTTTCATGCATCAAATGTAATTAACTAAGCTAATGGTTTAATTGAGATTGAGTCTGCTTAAAGTCAACTTTTCAACGGTTGTGCATAACATAAAAATAATGTTGGCGTCACGATAAGGTTATATCATCATACTACTTTTATAATCAATAAATTGATTTGTTATGAGATTCGTTTCAGCCCTGTTCAGAAGTTTGCGTGAGTGGATGATCTTAAAAAGCATGAGATCAACTTTTATTCATTAAACCATTTTTTCGGTTTTTACTTTTCTATATCCAATTATATTGTACAATTTGGGATTCATATTATTGTCTGCCGTTAAAAGCAAACCATGCTTTTTTAATGGCGGTTTATCCTGTGTATGGATCAATAACTTATGGATCAGTTGAATAAAACGCTTTTCGGGGAAGAGTTTAAATGGGGAGTATCAACAGCGGCGTTCCAGATTGAGGGGGCCTGTGATGTTGATGGCAAGGGTATATCCATTTGGGATGCATTTACAGCGAAAAAAGGCAAAATCTTAAATGGGCATAGAGCGGATATAGCCTGCGATTTTTATAATAATTACCAGGCTGATATCGACCTGATCAAACAGTTAAATATCCCGAATTTCCGATTTTCCATATCATGGACGCGTGTATTGCCTAATGGAACAGGCGAAATTAACCAGGCTGGCATCGATTATTACAATCGAGTAATTGATTATTGCATTTCGCAGGGCATTGAGCCCTGGGTAACGATTTATCACTGGGATTTACCGCAGATTTTGGAAGATAAAGGTGGATGGACAAACCGGGATATTGTTGAATGGTTTCTTGAATTTGTTACATTATGCGCCAAAAGCTTTGGCGACCGGGTAAAATACTGGATGGTGATGAATGAACCCTCCGTGTTTTCAGGTGCAGGATATTTTTTTGGTATTCATGCCCCTGGCAGGGTGGGGATAAGAAATTTCTTACCTGTTATCCATCATGTGGTCCTAAGCATGGTAGCCGGAGCTAAAAAGCTTCGTGAATTATTGCCTAATGCAGTAATTGGTACTACTTTTTCATGCTCATGGATTGAACCCCGCTCTGATAATAAACGAGATATAAAAGCTGCCCGAGTGGCTGATGCATTGGTTAATCGCTTATTTATTGAACCCGTTTTAGGCCTGGGGTATCCGGTTAGTGATATTCCTGTGCTGAAAGGTCTTGAAAAGTTCTATCAACCAGGTGATGAGGAAAATATGTCGTTTGATTTTGACTTCATCGGTTTGCAAAACTACACGCGTGAAATTGTACGATACTCGTTTTTTACACCCTATATCAATGCCAGCCTCGTGAAGGCGAAAGACCGTAACGTAGATATAACTGCGATGGGCTGGGAGGTATACCCGCCCGCGATCTATCATATTATTAAGAAGTTTGATGCTTATCCCCAGATCAAAAAAATATTGATTACTGAAAACGGAGCTGCTTTTCCGGATAGTTTGACTGATGATGAAGTAAATGATCCGAAGCGCGTTTCTTATTTGCAGGATCATTTAAAGCAGGTTCTAAAAGCAAAACAAGAAGGCAGCAGGGTGGAAGGCTACTTTGTGTGGACCTTAACCGACAACTTTGAATGGGCCGAAGGCTATCATCCCCGTTTTGGCTTGATACACGTTGATTTTGACACGCAGAAACGTATCATCAAATCTTCCGGTAAATGGTATGCTGATTTTTTAAAAGGCTGAATTAACTCACTTTTTGTTTACTGGTTTCTGTATCTGGTTCCATGATGATGAGTTCCATCTTTTTAGGTTTCGGAAGCCGGATGTAAAACGTACTACCTTTTCCGGGTTTGCTTTCAAACCAGATTTTGCCGTGATGTTTTTCGATGATCTGTTTACAGATTGAAAGCCCCAAACCGAATGATTTTTCGCCAATGGTACCTGCACGTTTGGCGTCAGTAAACATGTTGAATACCTTATCTTTCATGTCATCGGGAATACCAATGCCATGGTCAGCTACTGATATTTGAATATGGCTTGATTCATTAACGCATTTCAGATGAATGGTTTCGCCGACTGGACTGAATTTTATGGCATTGCTGATCAGGTTGCTGATCACACGCCAGATCATTTCGCGGTTGATATATAATTGTTCAACTGTGCTTAATGGATCTAAAATAATTTCCTGGTGTTTTTCAGAAGCTTTAAATCTTAACAATTCGATACTGTTGTTCAACAGCGCATTTACTTCAACCAACTGCTTTTTCAGATCAGTTGCGGTATTGTTGGTGGCTTCCAATATCTCATTGATCAGCTCAAGTGTATCCGATGAGGTATCTTTAATGATTTTTAACTGATATTGCAGATCGGTATCATAGCTGGTTTCTTCCACCATAATGCCGGTTAGTGATGCTATGCCACCAAGCGGGTTACGTAAATCGTGAGCTACGGTGCGCAAAATTCTGTCTTTTTCGCGGCTACTATTCTTTATCTCATCAATCGCTTTTTCAAGGTCCTTCTTTTGCGAATTGATTTCCTGATTCAATTTTTTTACAGTGATCACATCCAGTTTGGACCTGCTCCAGTTGCGCCATATCAGGAAGATGATCGCAATAGCCATCAGTGCACAAATAATGGCTACAGATAAATAGATCTTCTGCAACTTATTGTTGTTGCTCAGGTTTTCGATCTCGTATTGCTTTTCAAAGTTAACTAACTGTTGATTTACATCGCTTTCTTTCAGTGTGCTCAACCTTCTAATTGCTGAGTCTTTTAATAAGTTGTAACTCTGTATATAGGTTAAAGCCCTAACAGCGTCCTTCTTCTCCAGGTAGTATGCACCCATCAGCCTGTTCCAATCGGTTTCAGCATCCGGGTTGCTTATAACATTCAGTTGCTTGCGCAGGCTCACTAGTTGTTTGTATAACGAATCGCTTTTATGCTGATTGAAATATATCTGTGCCAGTTTGATCTCGGATAATTGTGCATCACGATTATCACCGCCTTTTCTTAGATTAATGGCGATGCTTTTCCTTAGCAAACCTTTTGCTTTGTCGTACTGCTGATTTATAATCAAGGCCTCTGCCTTATTACCATAAACCACTGCGCGAGCCATCTCAAGCATATCAGCCCTATTTTTGAAGCGATCACTGTTGCTATTGATAAATGCAAGGGTCTTGTCGAAATAAAATACAGCGCTGTCAATATTGCTGCAATGTCTATAACTTATCGCAATATTGTCAAGCAATTCCTGGCGGCGATAAAAAGACGGGAAATCGTCTCTGCCATCGTCCGGGACTGACAGACCTTGCACATAACTATCTTTAAAATATTGCGCAGCTTGTTTATAATGTGCCTGTTTGTACATGATCATACCCATGCGATAGGTATAATCGGAAAGCGATCTCTTGTTTAAATAATTTTTTGCAACAAGATAACCCTGGAAATAGCATTGATAGGAATCATTGTATTGATTCAGGCTAAAGTAGGTATCACCTTTTGCATAATTAGCTTCAGCAAAATTGGATACATACTGTTGTTTGCTTACGCTTTGCTGTGCAATTGAAAGCATGCTATCTGCAAAGGCAAGGGCCAGCTTATAATTGCCTTTCGTTTTTTGCTGATAAACATAATGGAAGCCAAAATAACGGAACCGATCGTTCAGGTTAGGTTTTTTGATACGAGCGTAAGCCGAATCGAGGTAATAAATGCCGCGGGCAGGTTGGTTGAAATCAAAATAGTGGGATGTGTTGGCAAATACCAGCCTAAAGGCGTCGGAATACTCATTTGCCTCTGTGCTTTTTCTATTGCATGAAATAATAAGAAAGGAAAAAAAATATAAAAACAAGCTTGCAATACACATACTTATGGTAAGTGTAACCGACTTGTTTTTAGTTTTTAATAAAAGCATCAATAGAGATTCCTAACCACGCACTTATACGGTGAGGGCAGGAAGTTTGTTATGATTTGAGGAGTTTTTCGGCGAATTATCAAAAATGTTACTTGAAGGCATCTTCGCCGGTAATATCCATCCCGGTAATTAATAAATGTATGTCATGTGTGCCTTCATAGGTTACTACCGATTCGAGGTTCATCATGTGGCGCATGATTGAATATTCGCCTGTGATGCCCATTCCGCCTAATATTTGTCTTGCCTCACGGGCTACATTGATGGCAGTTTCCACGCTATTACGTTTACCCATCGATATCTGGGCAGGAGTGGCCCGGTTTTCGTTCTTTAGTGTTCCCAAACGCCACACTAAAAGTTGTGCTTTGGTGATCTCGGTGATCATTTCCGCCAGTTTTTTCTGCTGTAATTGGAAACCTGCTATCGGCCTGCCGAATTGCACTCGCTCTTTGGCGTAACGCAATGCCGTATCATAGCAATCCATTGCCGCACCAATCGCTCCCCATGATATACCGTAACGTGCCTGGTTTAAACAACCCAGAGGACCTTTCAGCCCTGAAACATTCGGGAAAATATTTTCCTTAGGAACTTTTACATTATCAAACACCAGTTCACCTGTAGCAGAAGCTCGTAACGACCATTTATTATGAGTTTCCGGTGTGCTGAAACCTTCCATGCCACGTTCCACCACTAAGCCGCGTATCTTTCCGCTTTCTTCCTTTGCCCAAACCACAGCTATATCCGCAAATGGTGAGTTGGATATCCACATTTTGGCTCCATTTAAAATATAATGATCGCCTGCATCTTTAATATTGGTCACCATACCGCCGGGGTTTGATCCATGGTCAGGTTCGGTCAATCCAAAACAACCCATTAGTTCACCTGTAGCTAGTTTTGGTAAATATTTTCTCTTTTGTTCTTCGGAACCATAAGCATAGATGGGATACATCACCAATGAGCCCTGCACTGATGCAGTTGAACGGATACCTGAATCACCACGTTCAATTTCTTGCATGATGATACCATAAGAGATATAATCCAACCCTGCACCACCATATTCTACAGGTATAGTCGGACCGAAGGCACCTATTTCAGCTAACCCTTTTAATAATTGTTTTGGAAATTCTGCCTTTTGGGCATAATCCTCAATAATCGGACTTACTTCTTTTTTCACCCAGTCACGTACTGATGCGCGTATTAGTTTATGCTCGTCAGTTAATAATTCATCAACAAGGAAGTAATCAGGAGCTTCAAATAGATCTGTTTTGGCCATAATTGTACAATTGGTGAGGGCAAAGATAGGGTTTTAAGTTGATTGAGTTAAGTGGTTCAATGGTTAAGTAGTTAAGCCGTTGAATAGTTTAGAGGTTGTAAACCATTTAACTACTTAACCACTCAACTAGTCAACAAATAACTTACTTTTGAACCATGATCACGGTAGCAATACACGGCGCGGAGTTTTTTGCAAAACATGGATATTATCCCGAAGAACAACTTTTAGGTTGCAAGTTTTTGGTAGATATAACAGTTGATTTTACGCCTGCGGGTGAATTGAAAAAGGACAGCCTGGCTAATACGATAAATTATGAGCAGTTGTACAATATTGCCAATCACCAGATGCAGCATCCACGGAAGTTGATTGAGACTTTGGGAGAAGCTATTATTAATGATATCAAAACCGAATATCCTTATATAGAAAAGGCAGAGGTGATTATCAAAAAGAAACATCCGCCAATGCCGGGGCCTGTTGATCATACAAGTGTTACAATTACCTATACAAAACCATAAAATGGAATTTAATAAAATATCCGGTGAGCTGTTATCTGCCATCAAAGCAATTGTGGGTGATGATGCTGTAATTACACAGCATGATGGGATGGAAAAATACAGCCACGACGAGACGGAAGACCTGACCTATTATCCTGAGGTGGTGGTAAAATCGAAATCCGCAGAAGAGATATCCGCTTTGATGAAGCTTTGCAACAAACATTTGATACCTGTGACTCCCCGCGGTGCAGGAACAGGGTTAAGTGGTGGGGCACTTCCTATCAAAGGTGGTGTTCTTTTGTCGATGGAGCGGTTCAACCAGATTTTAAATATCGATGAGGAAAATCTGCAGGCCACCGTCGAACCGGGTGTGATAACCGAGGTTTTCATGGATGCGGTTGCTGAAAAAGGTTTGCTTTATCCGGTTGACCCGGCAAGTAAGGGCAGTTGTTTTATCGGTGGCAATGTTTCCCATGGCTCCGGTGGACCGAGAGTAGTGAAGTATGGGACTATCCGTGAATATATTTTAAATCTGCAAATAGTGTTGCCTGATGGTGATATTATTTGGACTGGAGCCAATACTTTAAAATATGCGTCGGGGTATAACCTGACGCAATTAATGATTGGCTCGGAAGGTACGTTAGGCATTATCACGAAAATAGTAGTTAAACTGATCCCAAGACCTACTCAGGATGCACTATTGCTGGCTTCATTCAACAATAATGAATCAGCTTGTGCAGCGGTGTCGGCTATATTCAGGGCTGGAATTATTCCATCAGCTTTAGAGTTTATGGAACGAAGAGGAGTCGAGTGGGTAAAAGAACACGATGATATCAACTTTGATCTGAGGGATGATATCCAGGCTTTTCTGCTGATTGAGGTGGATGGAACCAATCAGGATGTGATCTTCTCTGATTGCGAAAAGATAAACGAAGTATTGGAGCAGTTTGATTGCCGCGACGTATTGTTTGCTGACTCATCGGCACAGAAAGAAGAACTTTGGAGATTGCGCAGGACAATGGCTGTTTCAGTTAAATCAAACTCCATTTATAAGGAAGAAGATACCGTGGTACCGCGTGCACAATTACCCCAATTAATTAAAGGAATAAAAGAGATAGGTAACAAATTCGGCTTTGAATCAGTTTGTTATGGTCATGCCGGTGATGGCAACCTTCATGTAAATATCATCAAGGGAAATATGGATGATGATGCCTGGTATAACCAGTTGAAAGATGGCATCCGGGAGATATTTGAGCTGACTGTATCCTTAGGCGGAACGCTTTCCGGGGAACATGGTATCGGTCTGGTTCAAAAAGAGTTTATGCCTGTTAAATATACTAACGCTCATTTTGCATTATGGCGTGGCATTAAGAGTGTGTTTGATCCCAATGGTATATTAAACCCAGGCAAAATATTTTAGAACACGATTTTTAGATTTGAAGGATTTTAAAGATTGATTTTGTAATTTTAGAATTGGTTTTACTTATAAATATTGAAAAGTTTAGAGTTTGGTATATCGGCAAGTGACCTTATAAAAGTAGCGGTTGCAGTGTTCTGCGGGTCTATTATGGGACTCGAGCGTCAGTATAAAAATAAGACGGCCGGTTTTAGAACTATTATTCTTATCTGTCTTGGTTCCACTATTTTCACCATGATCTCGCAACGTGCAGGTCAGGGGGTAAATATTAACCTGGTTACCGGGGTTGGTTTTATTGGTGCAGGTGTAATATTTAAGGATAATATCTCAGTTAATGGCCTTACTACCGCAGCGGTAATATGGGTAGCGGCTGCTATCGGGATGGCGAATGGCTCAGGTAATTATATGCTGGCCATTATCTCCACGTTTGTAACGTTGGTTGTATTGATCATTTTCCACTACTTTGAAGGTTATCTGGATAAGATACACCACGAAAAGCTTTTATCGCTGGTTTTTGATGACGATGATTTTGAAAACCTGCAAATGATAGAAGATATCATTCACAAACATAAACTCAGGCCGCAGGTAAGATTGGTGAATAAGAAAGACGGTTGTTTACAAGCAGCTGTTTTTGTTACCGGCCACAAAAAGCAAATTAAAAAACTGGACGAAACGCTGTTGACTATAAAGCAGTTGAAATCATTTTAGACCTAACAAATTGGCTAGGGGTAGCCTCTATGATCAATGTCGTTAAGTTAAGGAAAATCGTTTCAATTATAGCTTTGTGTGGACTCACCCGAAGGCGCTACGCTGTTCTGCCCTCTCTTTTGCAAGCAAAAAAGAGGGCAAAAAAATAAAAAAAGTCCCTCTTTACGAAGTAGGGAGGGTGGTCGAGCGAAGCAATGACCGGGTGAGTCGACTGTGCGCCATGCTTAACTTAACGACATTGCTCTACGAGGCAAAAACATTCTTTTTTAAAATTCTACAAAGCGGTAGACCCTAGCGGGTCATTAAGTAATTTTATTTTGAAAGATGCCTACTAATTTGCACATCTGCACATCCGCCAATCTGCATATCTATCTAATCTGCACATCCACGCATCTGCACATCAATTTGTGTTTAATATCATCCGTGGCTCATCATAAGCAATCATCCGGTTACGCTGCTCTGCTGGAATTTTCACTGACTTATGCACATTATAATCATAGCTGATACAAACGGTTTTGCCGGTAGTGCAAATCTCTTCGGTTTCACCGTTGATTTTTACCAATACGTGCATCACATCAAAACTGCTGTTACCTATACGGGTTGTGCGCACGTAGCAGGCTATTTCATCATGTCTTAAAATAGGCTTCAGATAATTGATCTCTGAACGGGCCAGGATAATGCCGTTATGGTTCCAATCCCACTTTACTATATCTTTCCAGTAGTTTGACCGCGCTATTTCAAAGTAGGTTAAATAGACTGCATTGTTTACGTGACCATAGGCATCAAGGTCGGAGAAGCGGATTGGGATGATGGTTTTATATTTATAATCTGCTAAATTTTCGCTCATTTTATGTCATTATGTCTGCGTGAAATCAAATCAACCGGACACAATGTCCTGAATTGATGATTTTTAGCGCTTGGTACAACAGTTGACTTATCCTCGACGAAGTTAATAAAACTACAATAAGAAATTCTGGAGGATATAAATTATGACACTTGTAAAATTTAATAACGGTCACCGCAATGCAGTAAACCCCTGGTTTAATGATGTATTCAATTCTTTGATAAACGATTCAACTTTGAACGACAGGTTTGTTACCAAAACTCCTGCTGTTAACATTGCTGAAACCGAAAATGAATTCCACATCGAATTAGCTGTACCAGGCCTGAAGAAAGAAGATTTTAAAATCAACCTTGACAAAAACGTATTAAGCGTATCTGCTGAAAAGAAAGCTGAAAATGTTGAAGAAGGCAAGAAATACAGCAAACGTGAATATAGCTACACCTCTTTCGTAAGGTCATTTACCTTACCTAAAGTAGCTGACCAGGCTAAAATTGAAGCTGAATATACCGATGGTATCTTAAAGCTGAATGTTGCCAAAAAAGAAGAAGCTAAGGCTCAAACCAGAGAAATCTCTGTAAAATAATTTTTCCCGGGTGCCGAGAGCAGTGAGATTAAATGTTGTGATTTGGTAGAAGGGCTTGAGGCCTCGGAAAAATATAAAAAGTCCCGAAAGTATAACGACGCTTTCAGGCCGATTTTAAAAGATCGTTTTCATAAGTAAGTTGTTGGTTTAGTTTGATTAGGCCGCCCCAGAATTCGGAGCGGCCTTTTTTGTATGTATATCAGGATTTCCCCTTTATCAAACGCACTATCCCAACCAGGATTATTGCTCCTATAAATGCGGTAACAATGTATCCTATGCTACCTCCTGCATGGATGTGAAGCCATCCTAAAACATGCCCGCCGAGCCACCCGCCTACAAGACCCAATATAATATCGACAATAACCCCATAACCTTCGCCTCTCATTACTCTACCCGCTAACCAGCCGGCAATACCGCCAAGTAAAACTATCCATAATAAGCTCATGATTTTTTGATTTTAAGTGTGACAAGAAAATAAATTGATATACACTAATATAACCATACGGTCTGTACTATCAAATATATTTATTTTAGAGTTATCAAATTTTAACCCTATGAATAACATTAATGCATCCAACAAAAGTGTTGTAGATAATTTTTTTGTGGCACTTGAAACCCAGCAGTTTGATCTGTTAAAAGATATTTTTGCACCTGAAGGAAAGCAACTTAACCCTTATGCTCCGGAAGGTTTCCCCAAAAGTTTTGATGGTGCTGAAGCTATCTACAAACAATATAGCGGCTTAACAGAGAACTTTGGGAAGATGAAGTTCCCAAGAACCATTTATGCAACAGAAGATTCGGATTTCTTTTTTGTGCAATTCAGAGGAGAAATCGAGATCAAAGCCGGTGGTAAATATGAAAATGATTATCTCGGTACTTTCAGATTAAAGGATGGTAAGATCATCGAATATACCGAATATTTTAACCAGGTGGTGATGGCAAAGGCGTTTGGTATTAAGTTATAAAATGCATCCCTTCATATCGGCAACGATATAAATTTTGTAAGTGTTCACGAGCGTTCACGGTGTTCGTGAACACACACACTGAAATTAATTCCTCATATTAATATACTGTAAAGGCTGACCGAAATCTTCTTTCCGGCAAAGACTGATCACGGCCTGCAGGTCGTCTATCTTTTTGCCCTGCACCCGCACCTGGTCATCCATAATAGAGGCTTGTACCTTTAAGCCGCTGTCCTTTATCTTCTTTACGATCTTTGATGCAGTTGTTTTATCGATTCCTTCCTTTATCTTAAGCTCTTTACGGATCATATTGCCTGATGCATATTCCTCTTTACCATCGTCCAGCACAGAGGGATCGATATTCTGCTTCACCATACGACTGATGATCGAATCCTTAATGGCTTTCAGGCGCATATCGTTCTCGGTCACTATGGTTATCTGGTTGGTCTTCTTATCAAGTTCGATACTACTTTTTGAATCGTGAAAATCATAGCGGTTCAAAATTTCCTTTTTTGCAGTATTAATAGCGTTGTCGAGTGTTTGTCCGTCAATTTTGCTGACGATATCGAATGTTGGCATATTCGGCGTTGTTAATTGTACAAATTTATATTCCTTTACAATAATTGGGTAATATAAACTTTGTATTAGTTTATTTCAATCCGTTTCGAGTGTAAATTGTATATACTAAATCAATCACTATTTAAAGTTTAGTTAATATTAACTTAACAAATAAATAGGCAGTTTTGTAAGCAGTGCTTCACGGGGCCGTATTTTATGGATATTAAAAAGATACCTTTAATCAATAGGGAGATCAGCTGGTTATACTTCAACGACAGAGTTTTACAGGAAGCGTCTGATCCAACAGTCCCGTTGATTGACAGAATCCGGTTTTTGGCTATCTTTTCATCCAACCTGGATGAGTTTTACCGTGTACGCGTGGCAACGATGAGCCGACTGTCTAACCTGAACGAGAAAGCCAAGGAAGTATTAGGTTATAATCCCAAAAAGATACTTAACCAGATAAAGAACGTAGTTGTAAGACAGGAACGTAAGTTCAATAATCTGTACGAGAACATTATTGTAAAACAACTTGCGGAAGAAAAAATTTTCATTCTGAATGATAAGCAGCTAAACGTAACCCGCGGCGCTTTCGTGAAAAATTATTTTCGTGAACGTTTGCTGGCAACATTAGTGCCTATTATGCTTGACGAGGCCCAGGCATTTCCCGAATTGAGGGACCGGGCGATATATTTCTTCGTTAAACTAACTAAAAATAAGAAATCGCGCTATGCGCTGATCGAAATACCTGATAACTTATCAAGGTTCCTGGTACTGCCGGAAACCAATAATCTGAAGTTCATCATCCTGCTGGACGATATCATCCGCTATGCACTGGAGGATATCTTCTTCATTTTTGACCATGATACTATCGAGGCTTATTCTATCCAGTTGACACGTGATGCAGAGCTCGATCTGGATAAGGAAGTAAGTGAAAAGTTTATTGATGCCCTGAGCAAAAGTTTACAAAAGCGTAAAAAAGGTAAACCGATGCGTTTGCTATATGACTCTGAAATGCCGTTGGAGATGGTGACTTACCTGGTGAATAAGATGGATCTGCATTCAGAAAGCCTGATCCCCGGCAACCGCTATCAGAACTTTAAGAATTTTATCAATTTCCCTAATGTAGGTCGTCCGGAGTTGGAATACGCTCCGTACCCACCATTGTCGGTCGATGGTTTATCATTTGGAAAAAGTTTGATGGGCATGATCGCTCAAAAAGACTATATGGTGAGTACGCCATACCAGTCATTTGATTACCTGATTCACTTTTTGCGTGAGGCTGCTATCGATCCGAAGGTAAAAGAGATTAGCATTTCACTGTACCGGGTTGCAAATAATTCGAGAATCATACACGCTTTGATCAACGCAGCCAAAAACGGTAAAAAAGTGAACTGTTTGATGGAATTGCGTGCCCGCTTTGACGAGCAGAATAACATTACTTACAGTAGCAGACTGGAAGAAGAAGGTGTAAATGTGCTTTATGGTATAAGCGGTTACAAAGTACACTCAAAAATATGCCTGGTTACCCGGACCGAAAAAGGCAAACCTGTTCATTACGCGCTTCTTTCTACCGGTAACTTTAATGAAAGCACAGCCCGGATATATGCTGATCATACCTTGTTCACTGCAAATAAAAAAATCACTGATGATTTGGTGGAGGTTTTTAAAGCGCTAAAATTAAATCAGTTTGCAAGAGGCTTAAAGCATCTTATTGTTTCGCCGATTGATTCACGCCCTGCTATTTACAAGCTGATTGATACCGAGATCAAAAATGCCAAAGCGGGCAAACCTGCTTATATGATCCTGAAAATGAATAGCCTTGCCGATGAACAGGTAATAGCAAAGCTTTACCAGGCAAGTAACGCAGGTGTAAAAATTAAGATGATTATTAGAGGGATGTGCTGCTTAGTGCCGGGCATGAAAGGCTATAGCGAAAATATCGAGGTGATCAGTATTGTAGATAAATACCTGGAGCATGCCCGTGTGCATATCTATTGCAACGGCGGCAACGAACTGATCTATCTTACCTCAGCTGACTTTATGACCCGGAACATTGATAACCGTGTAGAGGTAGGCTTCCCAATACTTGATGAGGAATTAAGGAAAGAGATCAGGGAGATCATCAACATTCAGTTGGAAGATAACACTAAGGCTCGCGAGATCAACAGCCAGAATAACAATAAATACCATAAAACGCGCAATGATATTCCTTGCCGTGCACAAATAGACATTTACAACTACCTTAAATACAAGTCCTAAAACTAACTAAATTGAGATACGCCGCTATAGATATTGGTTCGAACGCTGTAAGATTACTTATAGCTGATATTATTGAGAACAACGATTCTGTTTCATTCAAAAAGAATACGCTCGTCAGAGTACCCCTGCGTTTGGGCGATGACGCTTTCCTGCAACAATTTATTTCGGAAAGAAAAGCTACCGACCTGGTGAAAACCATGATCGCCTTCCGTAACCTGATGGATGTTTACAAGGTAGGTGATTACATGGCTTTTGCAACATCTGCTATGCGCGAGGCAAAAAATGGTGCAGATATTGTAAGAACGATCAAAGAACAGGCTGACATTGATCTGGAAATTGTTACCGGCCAAAAAGAGGCGAAGATCATCTATACTAACCACGCAGAGCAAAACATCGATAAGAGCAAAAATTATCTTTATATCGATGTTGGCGGCGGTAGTACGGAGTTGTCACTATTTACCGAAGGTAAACTGGAAGCTTCCCGGTCATTCAACATTGGTACTATACGTATTCTGGATAACCAGGATAAAGAAGAAACCTGGAACGAGATGCGCGATTTTATACGCGACCATACCAAACATTTCAAAAGCATTAATGGGATAGGTACAGGTGGAAATATCAATAAACTATACCGTTTATCAGAAGAAAAAAATGCAGCTCCGTTGACCTTTGTTAAATTAAAATCACTGTATAGTTACCTTAACTCATTCTCATTAAAAGACCGCATTAACGTGCTGGGCCTCAACCAGGATAGGGCAGATGTTATTATTCCTGCCTGTGAGATATACCTGTCGGTAATGAAGTGGGCCAACATCAAAGCTATCTATGTTCCGAGCGTAGGATTGGTGGATGGGATCATACAAATTTTGATCGAAAAGAATTTTTCAAGTAGCGATTAAAAATATTTTAAGAAATTGTTTAAAAATTAAAAAACTGTTTATACATTTGTAGTGCCCTCTCATAGGGCATGTTTTTCATAGGTAGATGTAGGGTCGAGTACGTGTATTCGACCCTTTTTTGTGCGCCTGATTTTAATCCGTAGCTTTGTTTTGATGTCAAAAAGAAAAATCGTAGTTGCCATTACAGGTGCCAGCGGCGCTATTTATGCCCAATTATTAGTTCAAAAACTTCAACAATTAAGCGCTCAGATAGCTGAGGTAGCCATTGTGATGTCGGATAATGCCAAACAGGTGTGGCAATTTGAGCTGGACAATACCGATTACGACAAACTGCCTTATAAAATATACGCGAAGAACGACTTTATGGCGCCATTTGCTTCAGGATCAGCGCGTTTTGATACAATGGTAGTCATCCCATGCTCTATGGGCACCCTTGGTCGCATAGCCAGCGGAACATCTGACGATCTGATTGCTCGTGCCGCTGATGTGATTCTTAAAGAACGCCGAAAATTAATCCTGGTAGCCCGTGATACACCTCTAAATCTCATCCATATCCGCAATATAGCTACGATTACGGAGGCAGGAGGGATTATTTGTCCGGCAGTTCCTTCTTTCTATAGTAAACCCAAAAGCATAGAAGAGGTAGCAATGACTGTGGTAAACAGAGTTATTGACCTGATCGGCTTAGAAAACGAGAGCTACAGGTGGTCAGAACTATGATTTGATTGATTCATTGAATACTATGATTCCATAAACTTGATTAATCATGGGGATCATTTAATCCGATAAATCATGGTTCAGACAAATTTCTTACCTTTGCGCCGCAAATGAATAAGAAAGTCGCATTTTACACATTAGGCTGCAAGCTTAACTATTCGGAAACATCAACCATAGGCCGTCTGTTCAACCAGGCCGGTTATGATACAGTTGATTTTACCGATACGCCTGATGTGTTTGTGATCAATACTTGTTCGGTTACCGAAAATGCTGATAAAAAATGCAAAAAGGTAGTTAAAGAGGCATTAAAGATTTCCCCAAATGCCTATGTGACCATTGTTGGTTGTTATGCTCAGCTCAAACCTAAAGAGATATCTGAAATCCCGGGTGTTGATATGGTTTTGGGCGCTGCAGAGAAATTTCAGATCATCGATCATATTAGCGATCTGACCAAGCAGCCTAAGGCACTGGTTTACAATCAGCCGGTATCAGAGGCTAATCAATTTGTTTCCTCTTATTCATTTGGCGACCGTACTCGTACTTTCCTTAAAGTTCAGGACGGTTGCGATTATTCATGTTCATTCTGTACTATCCCGCTTGCACGTGGTGCCAGCCGTAGCGATACTATTGAACATGTATTGGAACAAGCGCAACAAATAGTTGAATCAGGCGTGAAAGAGATCGTGCTTACCGGCGTAAACCTGGGCGATTTTGGTGTCCGCAACGGCCAACGCGAAGATAAGTTCTTCGACCTGGTAAAAGCACTGGATGAAGTAGAAGGGATAGAAAGGATCCGTATCTCATCTATCGAACCAAATTTATTGACTGATGAAATCATTGAGTTTGTAGCAAGGTCCAAACGCTTTATGCCGCATTTTCATATTCCGTTACAATCAGGGAATAATAAGATACTAGGTTTGATGCGTCGCCGGTATAAAAGAGAATTATATGCCGACAGGGTAGCCAAAATAAAAGAACTAATGCCGGATTGCTGTATTGGCGTAGATGTTATTGTTGGTTTTCCGGGAGAAACACGCGAGGACTTTATCGATACCTATAATTTCCTGAACGGATTGGATGTTTCTTATCTGCACGTGTTTACCTACTCAGAAAGAGAAAATACATTGGCTGCCGAAATGAGCAACCCGGTTCCAGGATCTACACGCGCCGACAGAAGTAAGATGCTGCACATCCTTTCTGATAAAAAACGACGTGCATTTTACGAAACACAGCTTAATAAAAACGAAAAAGTATTATTTGAAGGCGATATTAAAGACGGCTTTATGCATGGCTTTACCCGTAACTACGTAAAGGTGAAGGCCAAGTATGATCCAGTTTTAGTTAACGAATTAAAGTCGGTTTATTTAACAAATATTTCATCTGACGGTGATGTGGAGATTACCGAAAGCGAAGAATTATTGGTGCATTAATTTTATATTCGCTGCAAACTAACATCTATGTTTCCAACCCTTAGTTCCCTCATCCAATATTTCACAGGTCTCGATATTCCGCTACCCATACAAACTTTTGGTTTTTTTGTGGCTTTTGCTTTCCTGGGAGCTTACTGGGCTTTTTCCCAGGAGTTTAAGCGGAAGGAGAAACTGGGTTATGTGCATCCATTGGAACGCACAGTTACGATTGGTGAGCCTGCGTCATCAGGTGAATTGATCGCAAATGGCATATTCGGATTCATTTTAGGTTATAAACTTATTGATGCAGCGGTAAACTACCATAAGCTTCTGGAAGATACTCAGGGTTTTATCTTATCCGCTCGTGGTAATTGGATAGGCGGTATTATTGGTGCTGCTGCTTTTGCTTACTGGGCGTACTATGAAAAGAAAAAGCAGGTTTTGCCTGAACCTGTTACTAAACAGGTTGCCGTTCATCCGCATGAGTTGATGGGCAGTATATTGCTTTGGGCGGCTATTACGGGCTTTGCTGGTGCCAAAGTATTTAATGCACTAGAAAATTGGGACCAGTTTATGGCCGATCCGGTTGGCATGCTGATAGGCTTCTCAGGATTAACCTTTTTTGGTGGACTGATATGTGGCGGAGCAGCTGTTTTATACATAGCCAATAAAAACGGAATTAAACCGTTAACTATGCTGGATATCGGCGCACCGGGTATGATGTTAGCCTATGGTCTTGGCCGTATCGGGTGCCAGATGTCGGGCGATGGTGATTGGGGTATTGATAACCTGAATCCTAAGCCACACTGGTTAAGCTGGGCGCCGGATTGGATGTGGGCGTTCAAATTCCCGCACAACGTGAACGAGGTTGGTGTGAATATGGCTAATTGCACTGGAAAATATTGCAAGGAATTGGCCGTACCTGTTTATCCGACATCATTTTATGAATGTGTAGTTTGTATACTCCTGTTCTTCTTTTTGTGGAGTATACGTGATAAGATAAAAGTGCCGGGTGTGATGTTTGGCATTTACATGATACTGGCAGGTGTAGAACGTTTTCTTATAGAACTGATCAGGGTTAACACCAAATACAAGGTCGGCGGACTAGAATTTACGCAAGCTGAGTTAATTTCAGTTATATTAGTAATAGGAGGAATAATTTTGATAGCGGTAGCTAAACGAAACTCAAAACAATTGAACCCGGCAACAAATGGTTAACCAGGTTTTAGAGCATAAACTGGTAAAAAACCAGGTTTTCAGATTTGTATTTTCAGCAGGTATCGGCTTTTTGGTAGACATTTCCGTTTTCTATCTCTTCTATCATAATTTATTAAACCAGCAAACCTACAAGGTATTCTTTATTACAGTTCGTAATTCATCATTATCACTGGCGATTTCATTTTTTTCAGGCGTTGTTGTCAATTTCCTGATCACTAAGTTTTTGGTATTTAATGAATCACGAAGCAGGTCATCCAAACAGTTCATTCGATTTGTTTCCGTCGCCATCATTGGTTTTTTCGCCAATTTGGCTATAGTTAAGTTTTTGATACAGGATATGGGTGTTTATCCCCCTTATGCACGTGTAATGGCAGCGTTAAGTTTATTCTTTGCCAGCTATTTTATACATAAGGTATTCTCGTTCAGCTTATCTTTGCGGCATGTATCTTGAAAAACTAACCCACGAAGTAATTCGTGTTGCCAAAGAAGCCGGAGATTTCATCCGGCAGGAACGAAAAAACTTTGATCCGGATAAAATAGAATACAAAGGCCTGAACGACCTGGTATCCTACGTCGATAAAACAGCTGAAAAGATCATCGTTACCGAACTGGAAAAAGTATTACCTGAAGCCGGATTTATAACCGAAGAAAAAACCACCACCAAAATAGGCGATCGCTACAATTGGATCATCGATCCGCTGGATGGTACTACCAATTTCATACATGGCGTTCCCAGTTTCTCAGTAAGTATTGCGCTGAAAGAATATGATGAATTAATATTAGGTGTAGTGTATGAGATCAACCTTGACGAGTGCTTTTATGCCTGGAAAGATGCGCCTGCTTATCTAAACGGAAAGGAAATCCATGTAAGTCATAATCCAACAGTCGGTGGTAGCTTGATTGCAACCGGCTTCCCTTATTATGATTTTGAAAAGCAACCTGCATATATCGCACTATTTACCGAACTGATGAAAAGCTGTCACGGTTTGCGTCGATTGGGCTCAGCTGCAGTGGACCTGGCTTATACTGCGTGTGGCCGGTTCGAAGCTTTTTATGAATATAACTTAAATCCCTGGGACATTGCAGCTGGTGTGGTAATTGTTAGACAGGCTGGGGGACAAGTGGTTAATTATAAAGGCGGAGATGAAGTGCTCAACACTCGTCAGCTACTGGCAACCAATGGCAAGATAACAGAGGAAATGCTGGGTATTATTCAGAAATATTTTAATTAAAACAAACACGAATTTCTCGGATTGAGGCGAATTACACTAATTCACTTTGGCAAAATCCTAAAAGAAAATTGCACGAATAATTTCCGCTATCCAGAGCTTAATTCGTGCAATTCGTATTTATAATTCGAAAAATTCGTGCTGCTTACATGGCTTCTGAAACTACCTCGGTAACTTCAGGCACCATTCTTTTTAACAAGTTCTCGATTCCTGCTTTAAGGGTAACGGTCGATGACGGGCAACCACTGCATGAACCGCGAAGTTCAACAGTTACCACACCATCAGTAAATGATTTATAATGAATAGCGCCGCCATCCTGTTCAACAGCCGGACGAACATAATCCTGTAATATCTGCTGGATTTTGATCTCAGCATCAGTGCCTTCAAACTGTACTTCCTCTTGCTCTTCAATCTGAACTTTGTATTCGGCTTCAACAGCGCCTTTTACAAACTCTTTAATAATCGGCTCCAGGTCGTTCCAGTCGCTGCCTTCGGTTTTGGTTACCGTAACGAAGTTGCTTGCAAAAAACACCCCGTTTACAAATGAGAATTTATATAGCTCTTTTGCAAATGGTGAATGTTCAGCACTTTCCTTTGTAGGGTAATCAACACTGCCATTGATCAGCAACTTGTTCACGATGAACTTCATGGTTGCCGGGTTGGGGGTCGATTCAGTATATACGTTGATATTCATTTTAATTCTAAATTAATGCAATAACAAAGTTAGACAGCTTTTTGATTACTTTCAATAGGCAGAAGTGTTATGACGTCTTTATGATAATGTGCAGATGTGCAAATGTGTGGATGTGCAGATTGATTTTTTCATTTGCACATCTGCATATCTGCACATTCGCACATCAAATTCCTGTATATGTTGACGGGCTGATTTTCTTAATTTCTTCTTTTATATCGTTACTTACCTGCAGCGTCTCTACAAACTCAGCTATAGTTTCAGCATTAATAGCAGCATTAGTACGTGTCAATTCCTTTAATGCTTCGTATGGATTTGGATAGCCTTCACGACGTAAAATGGTTTGTATAGCTTCTGCTACTACTGCCCAGTTCGCTTCTAAATGCGCGTTGATCACAGGCTCATTCAACAACAATTTATTTAAACCTTTTATAGTCGATTTAATGGCAATTAATGTATGCGCTACCGGAACGCCGATGTTACGCAGAACGGTAGAGTCGGTCAAATCGCGCTGTAAACGTGAAATAGGCAATTTGCCTGCCAGATGTTCAAACAATGCATTGGCAATACCCAGGTTTCCTTCCGAATTTTCAAAATCTATCGGATTAACCTTGTGCGGCATTGCTGATGAACCTACTTCTCCTGCTTTTATCTTCTGCTTGAAATAGTTCATAGAAATGTACGACCAGATATCCCTGTCAAGGTCAATCAGGATATTGTTGATCCGTTTCAGTGCATCACATTGCGCTGCAAAATTATCGTAATGTTCAATCTGTGTTGTGAATTGTGAGCGGCTAAGGCCCAGTATATTATTCACAAAATGATCACCAAACTTTTTCCAGTCGATATTTGGGTAAGCAATATAATGCGCATTATAATTACCTGTTGCTCCGCCAAACTTGGCTGAATAGGGCACTTGTTTTAATAAACGAAGCTGATTTTCAAGCCGCTCGATAAATACCTGTATCTCCTTACCCAAGCGTGTTGGTGATGCAGGCTGACCATGTGTATGCGCCAGCATAGGTAGTGTGGCCCACTCAGCGGCATAACTTTTTAGGAGATCGATTAGTTCAGTGATCGCGGGCAAGTAAGCCTCATCAATAGCCAGTTTAAAGCTATAAGGTATCGAGGTGTTATTGATGTCCTGCGATGTAAGTCCAAAATGAATAAACTCTTTATACTTCTCAAGACCAAGTTTGTCGAATTCTTTTTTGATAAAATATTCGACAGCCTTAACGTCGTGGTTGGTGATCTTTTCTATGTCTTTTATGCTCTGGGCATCGTTTTCTGAAAAATTCTGGTAGATGGCGCGTAACTTTTCTGATACTTTTTTATCAAAATCCTGAAGCTGTGGCAAAGGATATTCGCATAGGGCTATAAAATATTCGATTTCAACAAATACCCTGTATTTAATAAGCGCGTATTCTGAAAAGTAACCGGCCAAACCAACTGTGGTATTGCGGTACCGGCCATCAATAGGAGAGATTGCCGAAAGCGGTGTAAGCGTCATGTAATACTAATTTTCGGCAAAGGTACGAAATCAATTTGCAGTTTGCAGTTTGCAGTCGGCAGTTTGCAAACTGTGAACTGCAAACTGCTAACTGAAGAAGATTGTCTGGGAAAAGTCATTTATTTAGGAAACTTTGAAATCAAAAAATGTTTCCATAGTTTTGACCCATTAAGTCAATGAGTCAAACAGATAGAATAATATTGGGCGGTGAGGAGCTTTTTTTAAAGGCCGGGATCAAGAGTGTCACGATGGATGACATCGCCAAACACCTGGGAATGTCCAAAAAGACCATCTACCAGTTTTTTAGAGATAAAAACGAACTGGTAATTGCCCTGGTGCAGAAAAAGCTAAAGGAAGATGAAGATCAGATGGAAGAGATCATTAACAAATCGGGCAATGTGATTGAGGGAATGATCAATATGATGAAATGTTCGGAAGATATTTTTTCAAGGATCAACCCGATAGTGATACACGATCTGCAGAAATATCATCCCGATGCATGGAAGCAATTCCAAAACTTCAAATCGGGCGTGATAGTTCAAACGCTCGAAGAACTTCTAAAAAAAGGGATAGAGCAGGGTTACATAAGAGCTGATATAGACGTAAAGATAATCGCGAGGATGAGGATGATACAAGTGGAAATGGGTTTTAATACGGACATTTTCCCGCATTCAGAATTCAATGTGTGGAAGGTGCAGCAACAATTTCATGAGCATTTTAACTATGGAATCTGTACGCTGGAAGGATACAAACTATTGAATGAATACAGGAACCTGCACGAACAGGTAAATTAATTAAAGTTATTGACATACGGCTGTCACACAGGTTTTAAACTTTTGTAATGCAAACAAATACGAATAAACACAACTCACTATATATTATGAAACATCTATTTCTATTTATGCTGTTTCTGTCAGGTTTAACTTTAAGCGGTTATGCCCAGCAGACTGCACCACCCCCTGCTGCGGTCCACAATTTTTCGTTGCAGGACTGTATCAATTATGCCTATGAACACCAGGATACGGTACTCAATGCCAAATTAGACGTACAAAGTGCTGATTATAAAGTTAAGGAAACCACTGGTATCGGGCTGCCCCAAATAAACGGTTCGGCTAATTTTCAGGATTATGTTAAAATACCTGTGACATTGATTCCGGCCCAGTTTTTTGGTGGTACGGCCGGTTCATTTATACCGGTTCAGTTTGGTGTTAAATACCAGGGATCGCTTGGCCTGAATTTAAGCCAAAAAGTTTTCGATGCCAGTTATCTTGTCGGATTAAAGGCATCAAAAACCTATAAGGAATTATCAACACGCAGTTATGCCCGTTCAAAAATTGATGCTAATGTGAATGTTACCAAAGCCTACTACCAGGTATTGGTAAGTATTGAGCAAATAAAGTTACTGGACGCAAATATTAGCCAACTGAAGCACCAACTTGATGAAACTACTGCAGAAAACAAACAAGGTTCGGCTGAAAGAATAGATGTTCAACGTACCCAGGTACAGTATAATAACCTGGTGACCAACCGCGAAAATTCGGTTCAACTGCTTGCTTTAAGTTACCAAATGCTTAAATTCCAAATGGGAATGCCAATAAATGCGGAACTGATGCTGACTGATAAATTAGAAGATATTCAATTGGCAGATAAAGATGATGCTACCTCTGATACCACCTTCTATCATAAACGCATTGAATATGCATTACTGGAAACACAGAAGAAATTGAATGAATTGGATGTAGCTAATAAAAAGGCTGCTTCTTATCCAAGTTTAGTTTTAAATGGGAATTATACTTCGTCCTATCAAAATAACAGCTTTGGTAACCTATTCAGCACTAATTTCCCATCAAGCTATTTTGGCTTGACCTTGAATGTCCCCATTTTTAGTGGTGGTCAGCGTGTTAATCAGATCAGGCAATCCAAAATTAATGTTCTAAAATCACAAAATGATTTGGAAAACGCCAAAAACGGCTTTTTGTTACAGGCCAATTCCGCTCATTATAATTACGTAAACAGCCTGAGGTCTTTAGACAACCAAAAACACAACCAGCAATTGGCGCAAGAAGTTTTGAGGGTAACTAAAATTAAATACCAGCAGGGGGTAGGCTCGAATTTAGAGGTTACACAGGCGCAAACAGATCTTGAAGCAGCTGATAACAATTACATACAGGCATTATATAACGTTTTAATAGGCAAAGTAGATCTGGATAAAGCTTACGGACGAATTCAATAAATCAATCACAACAGACACAGAAATAAAGACATGAAAAAACTATTATACATACCAGCAATTTTGATACTTGCTGCCTGCGGTAATAACAAACCTAAAGACAAAAAAGCTGAACTGGCAGACTTGAAAAAACAGCAGGCTGAGATAAGTGATAAAATTACCAAGCTGCAAGCAGAGGTTGGCGGAAACGATTCGACCAAAAGCACTGACGTGAGTGTAGTGACCGTAAAGAAACAACCGTTTACAAACTATGTACAAATTCAGGGTAACATTGATGCCCAGGATAATGTTACAGCTTATCCACAGAACGCAGCTGTTATAACGGCTATTTATGTAAAAGCAGGTGATCACGTAAGTAAAGGTCAAACATTGGTTCAACTGGATAATAGCGTACAAAAGCAACAAATATCCCAGGCCGAAATACAGGTAGAATTGATGAAAACACTATATGATCGTCAAAAAAACTTATGGGACCAAAGGATAGGTACTGAAGTACAATTTATCCAGGCTCAAACTAATTTACAAACGGCTCAGAAAACACTGGCGATGAATAAACGGACTGCTGATCTGTACAGGATTGTATCTCCGATTAATGGAACAGTTGACCAGATGGATTTGAAGCTTGGGGCAATGGCACAGCCTGGCCAAACAGGTATTCGTATAGTTAATGCCGATGTCTTGAAGGTAAAAGCAAACGTGCCGGAATCATACTCAGGCCGCATAAACCAGGGTGATAATGTAAAGGTTGTAGTTCCTGATGCAGGTGACTCTTTAATGGCTAAAGTGAGCTTTGCTGCCAAAGCGATTGACGTTGCTTCCCGCAGCTTCGCGATAGAAGTAAAGTTGCCGGCACGTAAAACTCTTCGCCCTAACATGACGGTTGTATTAAAAGTAGCTGATTATTCATCAAACGATGCGGTGACTGTGCCGGTAAATGCTATTCAACGCTCTGAATCTGGCAACTTTGTTTTCCTTGATCAGAACAATGCAGCTAAAAAGGTTGCTGTAACATTAGGAGCTACTTACGGAGGTATTACGGAGATCAAATCAGGTCTTAAAGGTGGTGAACAACTTATTAACCAGGGTGCAAGCGAGGTTGAAGACGGTGATAAAATTAAAGTTGTTCAATCTGATAATCAATAATTCATAAAACGGTCTGGATATGAAAGATACTGGAAAAGAATTTGGGCCCTCAAGTTGGGCAATAGATAATAAAACAGCGATTTATGTCGCCCTGGCGCTGATCACTATATTAGGTATAGTGAGTTATATGAGGTTGCCTAAGGAAAACTTCCCGGACATTGCTCAATCGAAAGTTTTTGTGAACACCATTTATAATGGACAATCGCCACAAAACATCGAAATGCTGGTTACCCGTCAGTTGGAGAAACAGCTGAAATCATTGAAAGGATTAAAGAAAGTTACTTCTAACTCGATGCCGAATGTGTCGTCTATCACCTGCGAATTTAAAGCTGACATCAACATTCGTGATGCCAAGCAAGATGTAAAAGAAGCCGTAGATAAAGCTCAGCAGGATCTGCCGCAGGGCGATAAAAACTTACTGGCATCGCAGATAACTGATATTAACGTAGCCGACTTGCCGATCTTGTACATAAACATCTCAGGTAACTATGATCTGAAGAAACTGAAGGAATACGCTGATAACCTGAAGGATGATATCGAGAGCATGAAAGAGATATCAAAGGTTGACGAAATTGGTGCACTAACTCCGCAAATACAAATCAATGTAGATATTGATAAAGCTACTGCAGCACAGATCAGTTATACCGATATAACTAATGCTATTGGCTCTGAAAATATTATTTCATCAGCAGGTACAATTACTACAGGCAGCATACAGCGCACGATCGATATCCGCCAGGACTTTAAGAGCGCTGATGAAGTTGCTGCAATGGTGATTCGTAACCCTACAGGTAAGGCTGTTTACCTTCGCGATATTGCTGAAGTAAAAGATGGCTTTGCGGATGCAGACAGCTATGCGCGTTTGAAAACACCGTCTGATGCGAATTTTAAAAGCGTTATTACACTGAACGTGAGTAAACGCACCGGTGAAAACCTGATCGAGACATCAGACAAGATCAACAACATGATCAAGGATAAACAGAAAACTATTTTCCCTAAAGGACTGGATATTACTGTTACCGGCGATCAGAGCGATAAAACACGCTCAACCTTGAACGACCTGATCAATACCATCGTTATCGGTTTTATATTGGTTACCATCATCCTGATGTTCTTCATGGGGACGACTAACGCCATATTTGTGGCCTTATCAGTGCCGTTGTCGTGTTTCGTCGCGTTCCTGGTGATGCCGGCTATAGGCTTTACGCTCAATATGATTGTATTGTTCTCGTTCCTGTTGGCGCTGGGTATAGTGGTCGATGATGCTATCGTGGTGATCGAAAATACACACCGTATTTTTGCTAATGGAAAAGTACCTATTAAACAAGCTGCGAAGATAGCAGCTGGTGAGGTGTTCTTGCCTGTATTATCTGGTACCCTGACTACGCTTGCTCCGTTTGTGCCCCTGGCATTCTGGAACAGCTTGATCGGTCACTTTATGTTCTTCCTGCCAATTACGCTGATTATTACGTTGCTGGCCTCATTGCTGGTGGCTTATATCTTCAACCCGGTTTTCGCGGTCGATTTTATGAAACCGCACCATGATGGCGAACATGACAATCCTAAGTTTGATAAGAAAGTTATCCGTGCCATGATATACATGGGTATTGCAGCAGTTATTGGCTATTTGATAAATCGTGGAGTGGGTAACTTCGTTGTCTTCGCCGCATTGCTTTACCTGTTAAACCATTTTGTGTTGCTAAGGGTTATCGACCGTTTCCAGAAAAAAGCATGGCCAAAATTCCAAACATGGTATGCTAACAGGCTGGAGTGGGCCGTACATCGCCCGGTAACTATTTTGGTGAGTATGTTTGTGCTGTTTATCCTGACAATAGGTTTTACGGCCGTAAGAGCACCTAAGGTAGAGTTTTTCCCGTCAGGTGACCCGAATTTCGTATACGTATACCTGACGCTACCTATCGGTACCGACCAGGCATATACTAATGAAGTAACAAAAGACCTCGAAAAGCGTGTTGCCAAAGTTGTTGAGCCTGATAACGACATCGTTACGTCAATTATTTCTAACGTAGAAACCAGTGTTACCGACCCGACTGATGAAGATCAGGGTAAATACACCAATAAATCGAAAGTAACGGTAGCATTTGCAGAATTCAGCAAACGTAATGGTAAGGATACCAAAAAGATATTGGCTAATATCCGTAAAGCTGTGGGTGGTATACCCGGTGCTACGGTAGCGGTTAACCAGGAAAATGCAGGTCCACCGGTACAAAAGGATATCAGTATTGAAGTTGCAGGCGATAATTTAGACACATTGGTACACGCTACCGACAGGTTGAAGAAATTTATTGACAAACAGAATATCGCTGGTATAGAAGGGCTTGTTCCTGACGTACAGAACGATAAACCACAAATGCTGATCGATGTTGATCGCGAACGCGCTAATCGTGAAGGCATCACCAGCCAGCAGGTAACTCAGTCTCTTTTCACTACGATATATGGTGCTGAAGTAACCGACTTCAGAAATACGACGGAAGATAAATACAAGATTGTTGTTCGTGGTGAAAAAGCACAGCGCGATGACATCGACGCCATCCGCAACTTAAAAATGACTTATCGCGACCTGGCAACAGGTGGTCAGATACGCCAGGTGCCAATCTCGGCATTTACAGATGTGAAGTATGCAAATACATTTTCCAATATCAAACACAAGCAGCAACGTCGCGTAATCACCCTGAATTCAAACGTGATCAAGCCATTTACACCAACAGAAGTGAATGCCAATATAGAGAAGGCTATCAAACAGTTCCATCTGCCTGACGGTGTAAGCGTAAGAATGGGTGGCGGTCAGGAGGATCAAACTGAAGCTGCAACCTTCCTGGGAACAGCGCTCGTAATTTCATTTGGTTTGATATTGCTTATCCTGATGTTGCAGTTCAATTCCGTGGGTAAAACCTTTATCATCCTGAGCGAGATATTCTTCAGTATTATTGGTGTATTCCTTGGCCTGGCTACTTTCGGTATGACGATCTCTATCGTTATGACCGGTGTGGGTATCATCGCTTTGGCTGGTGTGGTTGTGCGAAATGGTATTTTACTGGTTGAATTCACCGATATGCTGATCGCCGAAGGCGCAAATCTTCATGATGCCGTGGTTGAAGCTGCCCGTACACGTATGACGCCTGTATTGTTGACTGCAACCGCAGCAATCCTGGGTTTGATACCGCTGGCAGTAGGTTTTAATATTGACTTTGCCGGATTATTCTCCAGTTTCAAACCACACATCTTCTTTGGTGGTGATAACGTAGCCTTCTGGGGCCCGTTATCATGGACAATGATCTTTGGTTTAGGATTCGCAACGATTATCACATTGATCCTTGTGCCATGTATGTACATCATACGTGTACGTATCAAAAACAGGTTGTTTGGCAAGAAGGCAGATGAGGTGCACGCAGAAGAACCTGAATTAGTTAACGCTTAACACTAATCAAACCAATATATAATGATAAGCCGTCCGCTAGTTAGTGGACGGCTTTTTTATGATTTGATTTTTTTGATAAGAGAATTCACGTTCCCAATTAGTTTATCCAACTTTCTTTCCTTTCTGCGACCACTGTCGAGAGCATCATAAGCAAGTCCTGCCGCTGTAGCATAAACCGCATGGTGCATAGCATCGATTGCTATTGTTTTGGCGTCTTCTTCTGTCACTTTCGGTCCGGCTTTAAAGGCTGGCAGCATTACCAATGCGGTTCCCCATATGGCTGCAAAATGGGCTGTTATTGCAGGTAATCCACGTAAACCAGTTAAACCTATCAGGCCACGTGCAATACCCCATGATGTGCCATATGCCCAATGTATTTCCTGCGAAACTTTTGATTTTGATTCTTCAGTTGATGGCTTTATGTCCGTTACCTGTTCTGCAACTTTTACAGGTGCTTCGCTCGCTTGTCTTTTGGTAATTCGCATTTCTATCATTTGCGATATTGTTATTGCTGCTGTGCCTGCCAAGCCGGCTAATAGACCTTTGCCAATGGCATCACCTAACTCCCCAAGAATGTTATTTTTATAATGTCCCATAAGTATTCTGTTTCTTAATTCAACAAATTCTACTAATAGTTGATTTTTATAATTCGGAACTTCTGACGAGGCTATAAGTTATTACTGATATGGAAAGGAAATCATCACGGTCGATCTGGCAATCAATGGCACTCGGCTTAATTGCAGGTATGCGATCTGCGTCGGCACCAGCTATAGCTTCGTATATTTCAAGACAAACTGAATCTGATAAAAACGATAATAGGATTGTAAAATTTATGCACTCTGATGGTTTTAATACTGCGTTGAAAATAGCTGCAGTTGGAGAGTTGATAGCGGATAAATTGCCATTTGTACCAGCTAGAACAATGCCTGCCGGACTGGCGGCGCGAATCATATCCGGAGGTTTATCGAGTATGGCAGTTTCTAAACTAAACGGGATAATGTTATTTTATGTGCATTATTAGGTTCAGCGGTTGCAGTAGGGGCAACTTATTCCTTTTATCACCTCAGGAAAATTGCCGGCAATAAAACAGGCATTGCCGACCCCATAATTGCACTGGTTGAAGATACCCTGATTGCAGGTGTTGGCTTTGCTTTAATAAAATCATCAGTATAGTCATTGTGTAAAAATGACATTGTAATGTTGGAATTTTTGATAAATTTGTTTGAAAAGTCAAAATTTGTCTATCTAACATTTTAATATTTAATGGGTGTAATAAGCGAACAACAGGATATAAAGAGAGAAAAAATATTAGAGGCAGCCTACGAACAATTTTTGCATTACGGTTACTCCAAAACCACAATGAATGAAATTGCCGGTTCATTATCTTTATCCAAAGCCTTACTTTATTATTACTTTCCTGATAAAAGTCAACTATACATTGCTGTAACACGCAAGCTTGCTGCAGATTATCTGAAAACATTACAGGATAATATCAGCAAGATCACTGATTTAAAAGAGGCTTTTGTATTTCAGATAGACACTCATCACAACTTTATATTAAACAACTATAATTTCTTTGATTATCTGAGGCTGAACGAGCAGAATATGCCGGATGCGATATGGGAAATTGTAGATGACATCCGCCAGGCAGAAATGAGCCTGTTAGGCGATGCCGTTGTTGCTGAAGCAGAGCGCGGCAAAATAAAACCGGTTGATAATCCCCGCGAAGTTGTGGGATTGTTGCTTGATGCCTTACATGGTGTCAGGGTAGGATCAGCTGCTTACAACAAAAAGAACAGCTTTCCGAAGAAAGAGCACCTGGAAGAGATCCACAATAAACGCCTGATGCTGATCGATATATTTATCAAAGGTTTAAAGTATTGACCGACTGTCAACCCGGGGTCAAAATGCTATTAACATCAAATTAACGCCTGCTTAATTTAGTATATTTGACTAATTAAATTATTTAGTCAATAATTATTCAATAGATAATTATAAAAGAGACTTCTTAGTTTAGAGGTGATTGTTTTAGAGTGATTGAAGCATCCCGTTATACGGGGTGCTTTTTTTGTTAGTCCTTAGTAAAACTAACTATCTTCCACCTGTTTTTATTTAGTGCATCTCCTCCTAAAAACTGCAAAGTGATCACAAATGAGGTGGTTACTTTATGTCCGCTTTCATCTTTCGATTCTAAATAAGACTTTATGGAATAGGTAGAATCCGTTTTCTGGTTAAATTGATAATCTCTTTCAGGAAAAACGACGTCAGTAGTTTTTATGTTCTGTTTTACAAACTGCCTGGCGATAGTGTAAACATCCTCATTTTTTGGAGGGTTATTTACTACTTCCTTATTGGTTCCGCTAAATGCAAACTTGATGAGCACAAAAGTAAAAGCAGCGGCAAGTATGATCAGAAATATAACCAGCTTATAGGCAAATTTCTTTTTTTGTTGTTGGTTGTTAACGTAGTTTTTTGACATTAGTAAAATTCATAACAACGCCTTGCACCTTCAAATCGCCCTGGCGATCCCCCGTTATCACTTGAAGGTAAAGTCGTTTCGTATCCTATGCTTCCTTCGGTACTACCAGCAGTATTACCATAGGTAAGGCCCTGAACAGCGGCATCGTGGCTAAAACCAAAACGCAGCTTCTCGCCACCTTCCCGGTTAATAAACAAGTCAAATATAAGAGATAAAACGACAGCACTGGGCCCTGTTTGTGCACCACTTCGATAAGAAAGGCCAACATTTACGCCACGGCGCTTGTATTGCATACCAATACTGTAGGATTGAAACTGATCCTGGCGATAATAAACAACGGATGGGATCACAAAGGATTTATCATCCTCATCTACATCGTTATAAGGATCCAGGTCTAAACGATAACTGATGTTGGTATTTATCCTCATCGGCAATTTAGCCGGTGCGCCGGTAAATGACTCATTTGGTTGATTAATATGCTGTAAAGCTACTCCGATATTAAACTCGCTGATTACCAGGTTGGTACCGATGCCTGTATCAAAATAAAATTTGTTATTAAAAGGTAGACTGGTTGCTGCGGAAGCCGCACCAGGAATTATACCGATTGTTGGATCCAGCTGGTCGTCAAAAACAAGCTTGCTATAGTCTATCTTTCGTTGTGTGAAACCTGCCTGTAAACCAAATGAAAGCACAAAATCTTCCGAACCGATACTATAGGAGTAAAGACCCGATAAATTGGTTTTATCAAGGTAAGCAGTACCTTCGCTGCCCCGTGTAAATAATAAGCCGATACCACCACCAAACCGCGGTATATTCAAGTCGATAGAGCCTGAAACATACGATAAAGTGCCCGGCACAGCAGTCCATTGGTTACGGTAGATCAAATCCATCCGAAGGTCGGCTTTAAACTGACCTGTAAGTGCAGGATTAAGATACAAGGGAGAATTGAAGAATTGCGAATACAAATGATCCTGGGCAAAGCTCGTAAAGCTTTTCAATAGCACCGCCAGGAGCATCAACCATCGCATAACCAATTTATTATTCACCTTGTATTATTGTATTATCGTATTAAATGTATAGCCCCGGTTTTGCTTGGTGATGAATTATGGTATGACATTCCTTTCCATTCTTCGCCGTTTAAAAGTGTAGCGCTTATTTGCCATATGTAAACACCCTGTTCTACAATCCGGCCTTTATAAGTACCATCCCAGCCTTCAACCGGTGCGCCGTTGGTGTCTAACTTGGTAGTTTCCCAAACCAGCTGACCGAAGTTGTTGAATATCTGCATATGCCATGTTTTCATCCCGAAACCTTTTGCAATGAATGTATTCAGGTTTTTATCGGAACTAGCTGGAATAAACGCATTCGGCAAAAATAAGTTACCCTTAAATGTAATATTTATGGTCTGCTGAGTCACTCCGGCGCAATCTGTGCCTGGTGTGGTAGCTGTCAATGTAACCGTGAATGGTGCCTTGCTAAAATCAAAGTGATGAGTAGCAGGAATATAGGAAGGATCGATTGTCGAACCATCACCAAAATCCCATTTATAATTCAAGGATGCTGCCGGGATATTAGCCACATCAGGGGTTGTGTTGTTAAATGTCACATTAAAATTCTGATCGGCTGTCCAGGTAAAGCTTGGAGCAGGGATAGGATAAACTGTAAACGGTACCAGTGCCGACTCCGGTGCATCACCGCAGCCTGTATTTCCGGCAGTTATCGATACATAATATGCACCTGTAGCCGTAGGCGTATAATTAATGTCGCCGGTTCCGGCAGGCATGGTCAGTATCGGTTTTTTATTGGAATCATATATGGTGACCGTGAACCTGTCGCCACCTGTTGAAGTATTCTGGAACGTTACCGGGCTGCCGATACAAACATTGTTGGCATCGCCTTTGATCTGAATTTTCGATATCAATGATGATGGAGAAACCGGTATGTTAACAGACGGAGAAGTAGCCTGGTTACCGCACTTATCTATAACCACCAGGTACATTGAATAGTAAGTTTGCTGAGTAACCGTCATTGGCTGAAAGACAGCGTCCCTTGTATCAGGATAAGTCAGGTGTTGTACGATGTTACCATTTGCGTCTTTCAGGTAAAAATCATACTGCGCATTATCTCCGGGCGATAAGTTTTGTGCAGAAAGTGTGAATGTACCGCAGGCAGATGTTTGACCCGGATTGAAACTTGCAACAGGTTTCGGAGCGCTAACTTTTACGTAAGCTACATAAGGTGCCTGTGAACCGCAATTACTTGTAGGTATCATAGTGACCTCATAAACGGCTACAGTGCCATCATTTGAAGGCTGGAAGGTATGAGCAGGCGGGTTTATAGCGGTTACCTGTGGCGATCCGTCACCAAAATTCCAGACAAATGTACCGGTTGGCGTTGGGGTAGAGGTATTTGTAAATGTAACTACTACCGGTCCGCAGCCATGATCCTGATCCATGGCAAAGCTTGGCGTAATGTCGGAAGATACACCTATGGTGATCTCAGAGAACGTATCACCGCATGGTGGCAAGCCTTTTATTGTCCAGGTGAACTTGTAAACATTTCCTCCGGTCAAGCCGGTAACCGATGTGGTATAATTATTCGGATCAGCGATGTTTGCTGTCGGGCCTCCGGTTTGAGTCCATACGCCGACAAACGATCCCGGATTGTTACCTTTTAATATCGTGCTGGTCTCGTTACATAAATTGTAATTCGGTCCTGCATAGGCTATAGGCGTTTGCGGGTTAACAGTAATTGTCGTAGGCGTCGAAACCATATCAGGACAGGTAATACCGTTATGCACCCAAGCCCTGTATTGGGTAGTTTGTGTCAGATTTGAAAATGATAATACCGTAGTTGTATTGGCAATTGGCTGCCAGGTGCTGCCATTGTCAATGGAGAATTCCCATCGTGCTACAGAACCAAACTGGCCGGCAAGATGAATTTGCCCGCTGTTTCCGCCCGAGCAAACAGTTTGGTCGCTTGATGTGGTGCCTCCAACAGGTGCTTTGTCTATCGTTATGACCACATCATCATGTGTAGGAGGACAAGCAGCAGTATTAGTGATCGACCAGCGGAATGTATATGTACCAGGCATTAATCCGGTCACTACTGTATTAGGATCGGTAGGATCTGTGAAAGTAGGTAATGATGGTCCCGTAACCATGCTCCATTGACCTTTATTTGGTGCAGGAGGTGTATTCCCTTTAAGCGTGTAAACGGTTGCATTACATACCTCATCATCCGGACCTGCATTAGCAGCAATTGGCGGGGCATCAACAGTAATTGTCGTTACTGTTGAAGGTACATCAGGACAAACACCGTTGTGTATCATTGCGCGATACTGCGTTGTCTGGGTGAGGTTGGTATAGGTGATGGAAGTACTGGTGCTGGCTATTGGCTGCCATGAAGCACCGTTGTCGATAGAATATTCCCAACGAACAATATTGCCTGATTGGCCCGCAAGTGTTATCGGTCCCGCATTACTGCCCTGACAAACCGTTGCATCACTTGAAGTGGTGCCACCAACAGGTGCCGGATCTATCGTGATTGTAACATTGTCATGAGTTGATGGACAAGCCGCGGTATTGCTTATCGTCCATTGGAACACATAAACTCCCGGTACTAATCCGGTCACTACGGCATTGGCTTTGGTGTCATCCGAGAATATAGCTGTGGACGGACCACTTACCATTGTCCATTTACCGGTATTTGGCGCAGGATTATTACCCTGGAGCGTGTAGGTATTTGTACTGCAAATTTCCTGGTTCGGTCCTGCAATTGCAGCAATAGGAGGTTGATCGACGGTGATGGTTGTTACTGATGACGGCACATCCGGACACACACCATTATGCAACCATGCCCTGTATTTCGTTGTTTGTGTTAAATTTGAATAGGTAAGGGTGGTAGATGTGTTGGCTATTATCTGCCATGTGCTGCCACCATCAGTAGAGGATTCCCAGCGAACTATAGAACCAAACTGTCCTGTTAAAGTAATAGGAGCGCCATTACTACCAGCGCAAACAATTGCGTCGCTTGTAGTGGTACCGCCAACAGGGGTCTGATCAATAGTAATGGTTACGTCATCATGAGTAGGGGCGCAAGCTGCAGTATTACTGATTGTCCAGCGGAATACATAAACTCCCGGTACCAAGCCGGTTATTACAGCATTGGCCTTGGTGTCATCTGAGAAAATGGCAGTAGATGGCCCGCTTACCATGGTCCATTTGCCACTATTTGGAGCGGGATTATTTCCTTGAAGAGTGTAAGCGCTTGGGCTACAAACTTCATCATTTGGTCCTGCAATAGCAGCGATAGGAGGTTGATCGACAGTGATGGTGGTCACTGATGAAGGCACATCAGGACAGATACCATTATGTAACCAAACCCTGTATTGTGTGGTTTGTGTTAAGTTCGAATATACGTAATTGGCAGTAGTATTAGCTATAGTTTGCCATGAAGCGCCATTGTCTATTGATGATTCCCAACGCACAATTGTACCAAACTGACCTGTCAGCGTAATCAAGCCGGCATTTGTACCAGCACAAACAGTTGCGTCGCTTGATGTAGTACCGCCTACAGGGGATGGATCGATAGTGATAGTCACATCATCATGAGTAGGAGGACAAGCAGCGGTATTGGTAATTGTCCAGCGGAATACATACACACCGGGTACTAAACCAGTCGCTGTCGCATTTGGACTGGTTGCATTAGAGAAAGTAGCTGTTGAAGGTCCGCTTACCATTGTCCATGTACCTGTGCCAGGTGCGGGATTGTTACCTTGCAGCGTGTAAGTTGCTGAATTACAAACCTCGTTATCCGGCCCCGCAACTGCTGCAATTGGTGGCTGATCAACGGTAATAGTTGTTATTGACGAAGGGACATCCGGACAAACACCATTATGCAAGAAAGCGCGATACTTAGTAGTCTGCGTTAGATTGGAATAGTTTAAAGTAACGCTTGTATTAAAGATAGGTTGCCAGGTTGTGCCATTATCTATCGATGATTCCCACCTCACGATCGTACCAAATTGTCCTGTAAGCGTGATAGGGCCGCCATTCGTGCCGGAACAAACTGTTGCATCGCTGGAAGTGGTACCACCGATTGGCGCTTTGTCAATAATAATAGTAACATTATTTGCGCTCGGTGGACAGGCAGTAGTATTGGTGATTGTCCAACGGAATACATAGGTGCCCGGTACGAGGCCTGTTAATACCGCATTTGGATTGGTGTCATCCGAAAAAGTTGGTGTTACCGGCCCGCTCACCATTGTCCATTTACCAGTACTTGGCGATGGATTGTTACCCTGCAGGGTATATGTATTTGCATTACAAACTTCGTCATTTGGGCCTGGATTTGAGGCAGTAGGCGGCGGATCGACCGTAATAGTTGTTACTGTTGAAGTCGCATCAGGGCAAGTACTTGAGTTATGCAAAATTGCCCTGTACTGAGTTGTTTGGGTCAGGTTTAAATAGCTCTGGCTGGTAGTGATATTGGCAATAGTTTGCCATGTAGCGCCATTATCAATAGATGATTCCCAGTGTAATATTGTACCGAACTGACCTGTAAGTGTTACTACACCATTATTTGTTCCTGAACAAACGTGTGTATCACTTAAGGTTGTTCCTCCAACTGGGCCTTTGTCAATAGTAATATTAACTGAACTTGAAGTGGAAGGACATGCTGCCGTGTTTGAGATCGTCCAGGTAAACTTATAAGTATTGCCCGGGGTCATTCCGCTAACAACAGCGTTTGGATTGGTGTCATCAGAGAAGATTACTCCCGGAGGATTACCGGCTACAGTCCATTTACCTGTGCCCGGCGCGGGGTTATTACCTTGTAATGTATAAGTTCCGCCACTACATACTTCGTCATCAGGACCTGCAACGGATGCAATAGGTGGTTGGTCGACAGTGATAGTTGTAATTGATGAAGTAGCATCCGGGCAAACGCCATTATGAATAACCGCCCTATATTGGGTAGTCTGTGTTAGGTTTGTATACGGCTGAATAGTGGTAGTATTAGCGATAGCTTGCCAACTGGTGCCATTATCGATAGAAGATTCCCAGCGTATTATGGTGCCAAACTGACCGGTAAGCGTGATGTTACCGGCATTGGTGCCCAAACATACATGCGCGTCACTTAATGTTGTTCCACCTACAGGAGCTTTATCGATAGTAATAGCAACCGTACTTGTAGTTGGCGGACATGAAGCAGCAGTATTGGTAATGGCCCATATAAATTGATAGGTTGTTCCCGGTACCAATCCGTTTACAACAGCGTTAGGGTCGGTATCATCCGAAAAAGTTACACCTGCAGGGCTGCCTACAACGGTCCATTTACCTGTGCCAGGAGACGGATTGTTACCCTGTAAGGTATACGTAGTAGTAGCACAAACTTCGTCATCAGATCCCGCATTGGCCGTAACCGGCGGCGCGTCAACAGTAATAGTTGTTACTGATGAAGGCACATCCGGGCATACGCCATTATGAATAAACGCCCGGTATTGGGTTGTTTGTGTTAAGTTCGAGTAAGTCTGGCCTGTTGCAGTATTAGCAATTGGTTGCCAGGTAGTACCGTTATCTATTGATGATTCCCAGCGAACCACGCTGCCGAACTGACCGGTAAGCGTGATTGTTCCGGCATTGCTTCCGGAACAAACATGTGCATCGGTTCCTGTAGTACCACCAATAGGAGATTTATCTATAGTAATGCTAACAGTGCTCGATGTTGAAGGACAAGACGGATAGTCGGTTATTGTCCATGTAAATTGATAAATATTTCCTGGTACCAAACCGCTTACTACTGCATTTGGATTGGTGTCATCATTGAAGGCAACGCCCGGTGGATTACCTACTGCAGTCCATTTACCGGTACCCGGTGCAGGGTTATTACCTTGTAAGGTATAAGTTGTAGTAGCACAAACTTCGTCATCAGGACCTGCATTTGATGCGATTGGCGTTGGCTCGACGGTAATGGTTGTTACCACTGGTGTACCGGGGCACGTTCCGTTGTATGGCGTAACGGTGTAAGTTACTGTACCCGGTGTAGTACCTGAATTGCTTAAGACGTCTTGTATACTAGTGGTAACTAATGGCGCTGCCTGGTTTGTATTACCACTGATATTTGCACTGGCTGTACTGGTCCAGGTATAAGTAGTATTAACCACATTCGATGTAAATACAATATCTGCAGGCTGATTATTACATATAGGATTGTTTACCGGAACCGCTGTAATAGTTGGGAGCGGGTGAACAGTAACATTCAGTACAAAAGGTGTACCCGGACATCCGTTGATGGTCGGTAATATATTGTAGGTTACAACAGCATCAGTATTACCACTGTTAGTTAGTACATCAGTTATGTTAGGATTGGTTCCGGATGCTGTAAATCCTGTAGCTGTACCCGAGGTTAAGGAGGCAGTCCATGCAAATGTTGCAAGCGGACTGTTGGCCGTTATCAGGTAGGTAAGAGCTTGTCCCGAACAAACGGCGTCAGTTGGTGGACTTGTAATATATGCCGTAGGGGTAATGGTGATCTTCATATTGTCCGTTACCACATTACATGGTGCAGGCACAGCCGTGTTATTCACCTGGAAAGTTAACGTAACAGTACCCGCAGTTATCTCGGTGTTGGACGGAGTATAAGTCGCGTTAGCCGTACTCCTGTTTGGTGAGAATGTACCTGTACCGCCTACCCATTGATAGCTTGTATAGCTGCCGGTCACGGTTCCGGCCAAAGTTACAGCCGGGTTGCTTGCGCAGACTGTCTGATCGCCGCCTGCACTCACAGTGGGTGCCTGTACAAACGTTAAAGTTTGTGATGCACTTGAGCTTCCGCAGGAGTTGGTATTGGTTACCTTTATCGTGTAAGTAGCAAAGTCGGCAAATAATATTTGAGGATACTGGCTGGTAGGGGTTGTACCGTTAAGGAAACTGTATGCGCCTCCACTGATCACCCAACTAAAAGTTGTAGGTGTTGGCAGAGTAGTACCAGATACCACTGTTTTTGTCGTAGTCTGGCTCGGATCAAAAGTAAATGTGAGGTTACTACCGCAAATAGTTGCGTTCGGAGACATGCTGGTTGTTGGCGCTGCATCTACTGCAATAGTTTGCGGCGCTGCATTTATAACACCGCAACCTGATGAACTAATGCCAAGCTGTACGGTATAGAAACCTGCAGCAGAGAACACGAATTGCGGTATTGCGCTGTTGGCGTTAGTTCCGCCAGCATAGCCTACAGGAGCAGGGCCTGTTACTGTCCATACATATTGCGGAACGGCGCAGGTATTATCAACTGTAGAAGTGTTGGTTGGAGATACCGGCCCGCCAGTTACACACAACGGCGTCGGCATTGTAAAAACCGGTTGCGGCGGGTTCTCAAAACAAATGGTTTGTGTATAATCGGTTGACGCACAGCCAATGGCCGGTGTTTCAGCATGAAGTGTTAAAGTATGTGTACCGTGTGTGGTAGTAGCCGGGAAAATAAATGATTTGCTAAGCGGAACACCCTGATAACCTGCAACAGCTACTCCATCCAAAGTCCAGTCGTATTTAGCATTAGCATTAACAGCACAAGTTGACGCCGCGCCTGTGCTATAATCCGGACCTGGGTCGGATGTATTTGGTATGGTAAGTGCTGTACCGACGCAAGCTACAGATGGTGCATTGAATTTCGTTACCGGCGTAATGATAACCTTTGCCGAAGTAGTCGCTGCCGAAGCAACCTCACCGCAATACGGGCTGATAGCATGGCTTACAACGGTTAATGAGTTGGTTGCACCACCAGTAGATGTTTGTCCGCATGAAGGCAGGGTATAGGTGTGCACCAGGATACCGCCAAGTGCAACTATCTGACAATAAGTAAAAGTAGTACTTGTACCATCGCCCCAGTTAACTGTATAAGTAGTTCCCGGGTAGTTATTAATAATACCACCGGGGCCGGTTATAGGCATGATAAATTGTAAATCACCAGATCCTCCTGCCGGCATACACACGAAAGGCGTACCAAATGGGCTGAACGGGTTCACTACCACATTGTTGACAAGCTGGTAATCATAAGTACCAACAGTCCCGCTGGCATTAACAGATTTACCTGTAACTGTGTAGTTGGCCGTCGTAGGTGTAAAAGCATAACCTCCTGCCGGTACAGAAACATTGGAAGCCTCATAAGATTGCGAACCTTCATTAAAGAAGCTGGCAGTAACAGTGCCACCGGCACTTGAGGTAAAAGTATAAGGTGATGTACTGCCGACGCATCGCCCGAACACCCCTGCCGAAACCGTTTCTGATTCGGTAAGAGAAGCGGTTACCCCAGGGTTGCTCGAAATAGTAAATGCTGATGATACAGAGCTGGTTACCGCCGGGTTGGTTGATTTAACCTCGACTTTATAACCTGCACCTGCCGGCGTGCCATTAGGGATAACACCGTTTACAAAAGTGCCATATACACCAGTATAGCTTCCTATTAAAGTACCCGGTGAAAAATTACCTGAGGCATCGGATAAGTATAAATTATAGGTATTCCCTGAGTTAACGCATCCTCCAGATGTATTAACATTGATGGGAACGGCAATTGATGAGCCCTGGCCATATGGCCCCGGGTCAACCGTGCCAACCGTTATTGTTTGAGCAAAAGCACCCGTTATGTTTAATAGGAGTATTGCTAAAAAGATTAGATGTTTCGTAAAGGTTCTATCCATACACATTTTCCGGTTTAATTGTAAGGGTATGCCTAACAGTTGTTCTTGTCTTTTTTAGCAAGAAAACCTGCTTTAATAGAAAATGCAGGCTTTAATTAATTAGAACTAACTCTGCCTTTATACGAAATAGAGTGTGTTGGGTTGCAGTATTTTAGCTAAAACCAGCTTGTTTGAAATACTAAAAAATGTATGGAAAGAGAATCCTTTGATTAACTGCCAGTTAATTATAATATCTGAAGTGAAAAAAAGCTGAAATGTGGAAAAGTTTATCCGAAAAACAGGTAAGAAACAAAGATTGCAGCTATAATCCCGGCCAGATCGGCAATCAACCCAAAAGGTATTGAATAACGGAACTTTTTGATACCAACTGAACCAAAATAGAGTGCGACAATATAGAACGTAGTATCTGCAGAACCATTAAAGACGCAGCCCAAACGCCCGGCAAAACTATCCGGCCCGAACGTTTGCATGGTGGTGATCATCATGGCGCGCGATCCTGAACCGCTTAATGGTTTCATATAGGCTACAGGCATGGCGTCTACAAAGCGGGTATCCAGCCCTAAACTGTTTACTGCCCATCGTAATCCATCATTCATATAACCCAGAGCGCCACAGCTACGAAATACTGCAATACCTACCAGCATTGCTACCAGGTAGGGGATGATCTTAATACAGGTATCAAAACCGTCTTTTGCACCATCAATAAATGCCTCAAAAACATTGATCTTTTTAAGCATTCCACCTAAAATAAAAATAACCGGGATGGCAAACAGCAACAGATTACTGGTGATTTTTGAAAAAGTGCTGATCTGTTCTTTTGTTAAATGTGTGGTAAAGAACCAAACCATCGCCGTAATGAATAAACTTACGCCGCCAAGCCAGGCAATGATCACCCTGTCGAATAAATTGATTCTCTGTTTAATCGCTACCGCGATCATACCAATAACAGCTGATACATAAGTGGCTATGATACAGGGAATAAAAACATCTGTTGGGTCTTTGGCATGCAGTATAGCCCGTTGTGCAATAATAGCCACCGGCAATAACTGCATGCCTGATGTAAGCAACACCAGGAACATGATCTGTGCATTGCTGGCAGTTTCCTTGTCTTCATTTATTTCTTGCATGCTGTCCATTGCTTTTAAGCCAAGCGGGGTAGCAGCATTTAATAAACCAAGTAAATTGGCTGAGAAACTCATCAATATATTTCCCAATGCTGGGTGATCCTTTGGTATTTCAGGGAATATGCGGCGAAAAAATGGACCAACAACACGTGAAAGAAAGTTAATTGCACCTGCTTTTTCTCCAATTTTCATGACGCCCAGCCAAAAGGTCATTGCACCAATCAAAGGTAGGGCGATGTCCATTACCGCTGTTTGCGATGAGCTGAATAAACTGTCAACAATGGATTTAAAGGCCTCTGTATCGCCTAGAAAGATCAATTTTACAAGAGCAAGTATAAAAGCGATCAGAAAAAAGAAGATCCAGATATAGTTAAGGGCCATAGAGCTTATTCAAGGTGTTGAAGGTAGTAGTTTTTTGTAAAAATTTTAAGATTTCATTGCTATATTTAATGACAGATATCGCGGCCATGAAACAGGTATCCAAAAATATATTAACGGCAATTTACCAGTTCATCAAATCCCTGAATAACCCCGACAATCGCCCGATTGACTGGAACACCCGGTCTACGCCCGGAAAATGGTCAAAGAAAGAAATTATGGGGCATTTATGCGACAGCGCCATGATCAACCTGCAGCGCTTTATAAGATGCACTTATGAGGAAAACTTCAAACTGGTTTATGAGCAGGATGATTGGGTAAAAGCCCAACATTACCAGGAAATGACGCAGGACGAAGTGCTGCAATTATGGAAAATATTGAACCTGCAGATTATCCATGTACTTGATAATTATCCCGCCGACAGAATGCAGACCAAATGCGACAGCGGCAAAACGGAAGTAAAACTGCATACTGTTGAATGGCTGGCAAATGATTATTTAGACCATTTGCAGCATCACCTAAACCAGATTATAGTACATGAGCCCGTTAATTGAAGCATCGCAAATCAAACCAGCTGGTTACTCCGGTACGCCACTGGCAAAAAAGCTGGGAATAAAAGAAGGTTTTCATGTCGATATAATCAATGCACCTGAATATTATCTACATTTTTTCACTGATCTGCCAGCTAATTTATATTTCGAAAATGATAAAGCTGCTAAACTCGATCTGATCCATTTTTTTACTAAAAGCCAGGAAGAATATAAATCACTACTACTTCAATTAAAGGGTCGCATTAAACCCAATGGCATAATCTGGATATCATGGCCAAAAAAAGCATCTAAAGTAGTTACTGATATCACGGAAGATACAATTCGCAACTATGCTTTACAGATCGGCCTGGTTGATATCAAAGTTTGCGCTGTGGATGAAACCTGGTCGGGTTTAAAACTGGTTATTCCTGTTAAGGATCGTTAATATTGGTTGTAGAGGTTGTAAAGGTTATAAAAGTTGTAGAGGTTAAAAGCTATTATTCCAACTACTACAACAACTACAACTATTACAACCGTGCCCACCAAACAGAACTTATTGTAAAAGAAGCCGTAAAAGCTGTTATTAAAAGTGTCTTTTTATTAACCTAAGTTTAAAGTTTATTTATTAAAAGTCAGATTTGTTCCTTCCAGGTAACATTGCTGTCCAAAAATGATAACTTTGCAGCCTTTAATTATTATAAACATGCCTACTACTATCCAACTTTCGCGCGTACACGGTGAATTCGGTTTTGAAGCTACAGATGAAAACGGTCACACCATTAAAATGGACAGCAGCCCAGAAAGCGGTGGTCTGAATTATGGTGTCCGCCCGATGCAAAGTCTTTTGATGGCTTTGGGCGGATGCTCTGCCATCGATGTGATCAGCATACTGAAGAAGCAACGCCAGGATATCGTCGATTATAAGATGACCATCAGCGGTGAACGCGAAAAAGGCAAGGAACCATCACTTTGGCAAACTATTCATGTCAAATTCCAACTATATGGTGATATTGACAAGGATAAAGCAGCGCGTGCGGTTGACCTGTCGATCAACAAATACTGTTCTGTTGCAGCTACTTTGATGAAGGCGGGTGCAAAAATAACCACTTCAGTGGTTGTTCACCCTGCTATATAATTATAATACATTCTTCTACTACATTCACAAAACATCATGTCTAAAAAATTAGATCCGGTTACCCAGGCTATCCGTATTCAATCTCAAAAAACCCAGCAACAGGAGCATTCTACTCCGTTATATCTTACCAGCAGCTTTACTTTTGACGAAGCTGAAGCAATGCGTGCCGCTTTTGCTGATGAAACTGATGATAATATCTATAGCCGTTTCAGTAACCCTAACGTTGATGAATTCATCGCTAAAATGTGCGCCCTTGAAGGTGCAGACGCAGGCTTTGCCACATCAACCGGGATGAGCGCAATATTCTCTTCTATGTTTGCTTTACTGAGGCAGGGTGATCATTTGATCTGCTGCAAATCGGTGTTTGGAAGTACTTTTACTATGGTAACCAAATATCTTTCACGGTTTGGTATCGAAAGTACACTGGTACCTGCTAATGATAATGCAGCATGGGAGGCGGCAGTTAAACCAAATAGTAAAATGGTTTTCGTGGAGACACCAACCAATCCTCAGCTTGAAGTGCTTGACCTGGAATGGATTGGCCAGTTTTCAAAAAAACACGGACTGATATTGAATGTAGATAATTGCTTTGCTACACCTTTACTACAGCGCCCGATCGATTTTGGTGCAGATATCGTTGTTCACTCAGCTACAAAATGGATTGACGGACAGGGTAGGGTATTAGGCGGCGTGATCCTTGGTCGTGCTGATCTGATAAAAGATATTTACTTGTTCTGCCGTAATACAGGTCCGTCGATGTCGCCATTTAATGCATGGGTATTAAGCAAGAGTTTGGAAACTTTGGATGTACGTATGCAGCGTCATTGTGACAACGCTTTGAAAATAGCCGAAACATTGCAAAGCAATCCAAATGTATCTTGGGTGAAATACCCATTCCTGCAGGGACATCCGCAATATGACATTGCCAAAAAGCAGATGAAACTAGGAGGTGGTGTATTGTGTTTCGAGATAAAAGGCGGTTTGGAAGCCGGGCGCAAGTTTTTGGATGCGCTTGAAATGCTTTCAGTAACAGCCAATTTAGGGGATACCCGCAGCATTGCATCTCACCCCGCAAGTACAACACACTCCAGGCTGACTGATGCTGAAAGGTTGTCAGTTGGAATAACTCCAGGCTTGATCCGTATATCAGTGGGATTAGAAAAGGTGGAAGACACAATAGCTGATATTACTCAGGCTTTGGAAAAAAGTAGGAAGTAATATCCAAAACTTAAATAAGGAAGCCGCTCAGAAATGAGCGGCTTTTATGTTTATGGGACATCAAAGAAATCTGCCAAAGGTCCGAAATAAGAGTCATCCCAGCCTTCAGCAAAACTATCATAATCTGCATCAGGAATATTGGTGTGTCTTAACTCTACTGAAGTTCCTTTTTTATCAGGGTGTAGTTTTATGGTGACAATAGATGCTTCAGGCTGACCATCAAAATACCACTGTTGCACAATTTTCTTCCCTTCTTCAAATTCCAGGTTCTTGCCTACAATACTGCCTTCCCACATAGAAAATTCCGATCCGGGCTCGATACTCATTACAGCTTCCTCACCGGTCCACAACTCAATGGTCAATGGATTGGTTAAGGCCATGTAAATTTCCTCCGGTGTAGCAGGTAGTAAGTAGTATTTTTTGAAATCTTTCACGGATGCAATTTAGCAGAATTAGCTGACCGCACCAATCGGCAAAACCGTTTTGCCATATATCTCATTTAAAACATTAGCCATGCCGGTGTAAATAGCAGATAATCCGCATATTATACCTTCATATCCGGCAAATGTTTTGATGGATGCATTTCCTGTGGAATCACCAACTGCCAATAAAATGAAGAGTATGGTTAGTGATCCAAATATGAATTGTAGAGCTCTATTTAGTTTGAGGGTACCGAAGAACAAATAAAATGTAAAAAAGCCCCACATGCCAAGGTAAGATGCCATGGCTCCGTCAGATGGCTTGTCAATCCAGCCTACTTTTGCCATTACAATAAGTGCTACCAGTGAGAGCCAGAAAAAGCCATACGAGGTAAAGGCAGTCAATCCAAAAGTATTATTCTTTTTAGCTTCAATTATACCGGCTATAACTTGCGCCAGTCCACCGTAGCAGAGGCCCATAGCCAGTATCATAGAGTTCAATTCAAAGAACCCGGCATTGTGGAAGTTCAATAAAACGGTGGTCATACCAAAGGCGCAAAGACCAAGAGGAGCAGGATTAGCAGTCCCTTCCTTTAAGGAAACAGGTGTTGTTGGGATCATGGTAATTTTAGGTTTTAGATTTAGTTTAGAATGCAATATAGTAAAATGATGACACGATTCATCGATTTTTGATTTGATTGCACAGATTATTACCTATTGACATTTGCAAATTTGTCTTTCAGCTTTTACCTTTCGGCTTTCGCCTCAACAAATGCAAAAACTCGTATTAATTCGTCATGGAGAGAGTATTTGGAACCAGGAAAACCGCTTTACAGGCTGGACAGATGTCGACTTGTCTGAGAATGGTTACCAACAAGCAAAACATGCCGGGCAACTGCTGAAGAAAAATGGATATGAATTCGATGCCGGGTTTTGCTCTGTTTTGAAACGATCTATCAAGACCCTGGATATTGTCCTGGAGGAAATGGACCTGCTTTGGATACCCGTTCAAAAGTCCTGGCGATTGAATGAGCGTTTCTATGGTGCATTACAAGGATTGAATAAAGACGAGATAACCGAAAAATACGGAGCAGAACAGGTACATAAATGGCGCAGGGATCCGCATGAATTGCCGCCTGCTATTACAAAAGAGGACGACCGTTATCCAGGTAAAGATCCACGATATAAAAATTTAACTGAACGTGAGTTACCTTTAACCGAAAACCTGAGCGAAACGATGGATAGGGTATTACCTTTCTGGCATGAAAATATTGTTGCTGCTATTCGTATGAATCAGAAGGTAATTGTATCGGCGCATGGCAATAGTCTGCGGGCATTAATACAATATATTGATCATCTTTCAGATGAAGAAGTAACCCAATTGGATCTGCCTACCGGTGTGCCTTTAATATATGAACTGGATGATCAGTTGAACAGGATCAGGCATTATTATTTGGAATAACATCGTAATTTATTTTCTTTACAGATCAATCACCTAAACAATTTATTATGCCTTTGAAAAAGCTTCTAAAGTACACCCCAATCATTTTATTGCCATTGCTTTTATCTGTGAATGGTTTCGCCCAAAACAAGTTTGAAAAACTTGATAGAGATTTGGAGCATGTTTTTTTAAAAGATAGTTTACCAGGTCTTTCTGTAATATTGGTTAATTCAAAAGGTATCATTTACAAGAAAAGTCTTGGTTTTGCAGATATTGAAAGTAAGAAGCCTTATACATTTAATACCATTCAAAATATCGGGTCAGTTAGTAAAACGTTTATTGCAGTCGCCCTGATGAAGGCGATCGAGTTGAATTATTTTACCTTAGAAACCGATATTAACGATATTCTTCCGTTCAAAGTGGTCAATCCAAACCATCCTGGTGATAGAATTACAGTGCGGGAATTAGCCAATCACACTTCCGGTATAATTGACAACCCGGCAATTTATCCCAACAGCTATAAATTTTATCCTGATATGCGCAGTTACAGCAAAGCTGCTTTTGACGCTTTGCAAGCAATTGGATATCAGCAAAAAGTCAATGACACTTCGCTGGCTCAATTCTTTTACGATTATTTAGACAAAAAAGGCAAATATTACAGTAAAGATAACTTTGGTAAGGGGATAGCAGGCAGCACTTCTTCTTACAGCAATATAGGTTCAGCATTGGTGGCGTATCTTATTGAAATTAAATCGGGCCTTTCTTATGCAGATTTTACCACTAAATATATTTTAAAACCATCAAAAATGGAGCATTCGGGTTGGTTTCTTTCTTCGATAGATCTGAATAAGCATGCTGAACTCTACTATACTGGTGATCTATATTTCCCCTTATATAATTTATTAACTTACCCTGATGGCGGTTTAAAAACTTCGGCAGATGATTTAAGCAAGTATTTGATCAACATTATTAAAGGCTATAATGGTGATCAGAAATTACTTAAACCGGATTCTTACCGATTAATGTTTACGCCGCAGTTTTCAAATGCTTCGCCGCCTAAAGACATCAATCTTTCCAAAAGAAATAAGGGAATATTTTGGAATCTTTATACCAATGGTACAATAGGCCACGATGGCGACGACCCGGGTATTAGCACGTTTCTGTTCTTTAATACCAAAACAGGAATAGGAGGTTTATTCTTGTGCAATAAATATTTGCCAAATAAGCAGCCAATTATTGATTTATTGGTTAGTGCAACCAATTGAAACCATTAATCTTCCTTATCATACAACACCGCCGCTTTATCAGCTGATGTTTTGATGCCTTTGATCATAGCTGAACTAAAGCCGTTATGCTCCATTTCGTTCAACCCGGCAATAGTACAGCCTTTTGGTGAGGTTACCTTATCTATTTCCTGTTCAGGGTGAGAAGCTAATTGTAAAAGCAGATCTGCCGCACCTTTAGCAGTTTGAGCAGCCATCCTAAGCGCGTCATGTGCATGAAAACCGATCTCTGTACCACCTTGAGAAGCAGCGCGTATAGAGCGAAGGAAAAATGCAATACCGCAGGCACAAAGCGCAGTAGCCGAGGTCATTAACTCCTCGTTGATCTGGATAGTTACACCAACTGTATCAAAAAGCGATTTTACCAACTCCATATTTTCATTAGAAGCGTTTTCCGTTGAGATACAAGTCATCGACTGGCCAATTGCAATAGCAGTGTTAGGCATAGCCCTAACCACTTGTACCAACGTACCTGCCTGTACATAGATATCATGACAGCTTACGCCCGATACTACAGAAATAAGCAAATGCCTTTGTTTTTTCAGTGAAGGACGGATCTCATACATCAGTTTATTCAACTGTTGTGGCAGAACTGCTATAACTACCGCATCTGATCTTTTTACCGCATCTGAGTTATTGTCAGTTGTCTGAAACCCTTCTTTTGACAGCAATGCCAGAGCACCTAAGTTCCTGCGTGTCACAATAATTTGCTCCGGCTTATAAATTCCTGCTTTAACCAACCCGCGGGCTAGTGATAGTCCTATATTGCCGCCCCCTAATATCGCTATTGTTTGTATCTCGCTCATTTCTTATTGCTTAAACGTGTGCCAAATGAATTTTCGTGTTTTAATTGTCCCAAATCGTCAGATTTGCCGATGATAACCGCTTTTACACCACAATTGATCGCGGTAAAGGCGTTATCCAGTTTGGGCAACATACCGCTGTGAATGATCTGCTGTTCTTTTAGTTTTTCATACCGCTCCGGGTCGATCTCCCTGATCAATGATTCCTCATCATTAATATCCTGGAGCACCCCTTTTTTCTCGAAGCAATATACTAAAGTAGTTTCATATAACTTGGATAAAGCTACAGCAAGTGCCGATGCAATGGTATCGGCATTGGTATTCAGCAATTGTCCTTCACCGTCATGAGTAATTGCACAAAAAACCGGTGTAAAACCTGCATCCATCAATTTTTCTAAATTTTCCGGATCGATAGATTTATCATCCATATCACCCACAAAACCATAGTCGATGGTCTTGACCGGGCGTTTTTTTGTTCTGATAAAATTACCATCTGCACCGGTGAGGCCGATTGCATTGGTGCCAAACCTCTGTAATTGAGCTACAATATTTTTGTTGATCAATCCGCCATAAACCATCGTTACCACACGCAAGGTTTCAATATCTGTTATGCGGCGACCGTCTACCAGTTTTGCTTCAATTCCTAATGTTTCGGAGAGCTGTGTGGCTACTTTGCCACCGCCATGCACCAGTATTTTATAACCATCAACCGCAGTGAAATCCTTCAGAAAATGATAAAGATTCTCTGAGTTATCGATCACATTCCCGCCGATTTTGATGACGTATAGTTTCTTCTTACCCATAGATATTATTTCGCACAAATATGACCTGCATATATTGTGTTTCAATCAATAAAGGCGCAAAAATAGTAATTAGGCAGTAAAAATAAGATGAGTTTAAAAACATCCCTGTATTAAATTAAGTTAGGATGATATCAGGAAGACTTTTTTATACTTATTTTGCGCTTAAGCTCCTGATAATATCTACTTATGGATCAAACTAAATCGGCCCGTATGCCCCGTATCGTTATCATCGGCGGCGGTTTTGGCGGTATCAACCTGGCAAAAAAATTAAAGAATAAGCCCGTAGAAGTGTTGATGCTGGATAAGCACAATTATCATACTTTTCAGCCATTACTTTACCAGGTGGCGATGGGAGCGATTGAAGCCGATTCGATCGGGTTCCCGGTGCGCAGGATATTTACTAATCAAAAGAATTTCTCCTTTAACCTGACTGAAGTAAAGACGATCAACCCGGATAAAAATACAGTTACTACTGATATTGGTGACATTTCTTATGATTACCTGGTGATTGCTACCGGTGCAAACACCAACTTTTTCGGCAACCAACAGATAGAGCATTATGCGATGCCGATGAAAAATATCAGCGAGGCATTAAATATCCGCAGTTACATGCTGCAAAACCTGGAGAAGGCAGTTATCACCACCGACCCAAAAGAAAAGGATGCTTTATTAACCTTTGTGGTAGTTGGAGGAGGACCGACAGGGGTGGAACTTTCAGGAGCATTGGCCGAGATGCGTAATAAAGTGCTTTGTAAAGATTATCCTTCGCTTTGCGAAGAAGATATGAAGGTATACCTGATTGAAGGCAAGCCTGTTGTCTTGGGTGCGATGTCGTCCGGTGCATCTGCAGCAGCTAAAGCAGGTTTAATAAAAATGGGAGTGATCATCCATAATGGGGTACATGTAAATAGTTTTGACGGAACGACTTTAACTATTGATGATGGAACAGTTATAGATACCCGGAATGTGTTTTGGGCAGCAGGGGTAAAGGGCGAAATGCCCGAGGGCCTGGCTAGCGCAACTATAGCAAGCGGGAGAAGGATACTGGTTGACGAAATTAACAGAGTGCAGGGCTATCAGAATATTTTTGCTATAGGAGATGTATCGGCTATGATTACTCCTGAAATGCCAAATGGGATACCCGGCATGGCACAAGGCGCTATACAAACCGGTCAGCATTTGGCTAAAAATCTGATGCATATTATTAACGGTGAGGCAACTGAACCGTTCAAATATTGGGATAAAGGCTCACTGGCTACAATAGGGCAGAGCAAGGCAGTGGCAGATATTGGTAAGTTACATTTTCACGGGCTCTTTGCCTGGCTGTTATGGATGTTTGTTCACCTGATGTCATTAATGGGATTTTCAAACAAACTAAGTGTATTGGTCAGCTGGGCATCAAAATACTTTGTAAGGAATACCGACAACAGATTGATCGTGCGGTTTTTCAATATGGAAACTCGATCACTCGATACGTCAAAATAATCAAAGTCAAGAAGCAAGAGCCAAGAATCAGGAATCTTGGCTCTTGTGTCCTGATTCCAAATCACGCATGTAAGCGGCTATTTCACGTTCATTAGTATCAGTGCTTTGACTTAAAGTATGGATGATGTTTTCGTGTTCTATTTCTGAGCGGTTCTGACTTAGTTTCCTTTTGGCTTGCAGATCGGTCACTTCTATTTCAAAGGCTACGATACCGTTCATCATTTTTAACCGGTATTGTTCCGGCAAACCTTCCCATTGCTGCAAATAAGCCGATTCGAAGGTGTTGATGGTATGTTTGAGTAATTCAGTCTTTTGTTCGATACCATCCAATATTCTAGCCTTACCATAAGCATGTACGGCTATATAATTCCACGTAGGCACATTTTCTGCCTTTTCATAATTGTTGGGCGAGATATAAGCATGCGGCTCAGTAAAAATAATCAATGATGTATTTCCTTCAATTTCCTTCCATTGCGGATTTGCCTTTGCAAAATGTGCATGTAAGAGTAATTTATCACCGCCCTCTTTTACCAGAAATGGCAAATGCGTAGCCACCGGCAGACCATCGATCTGAGTCACAATCGTAGCAAAACTATACCGCTGCATAAAGGCAACAATTTTTTGTCGATCTGTAAATGCATTAAAAGAGGGTGTATACATTTTGATTATGTTGAGAAGTTAAATGGTTGATTATGTCGAATGGTTGGAATAGACAACAACTACTTGAGCACTTAACACAATCAACTCTAAACCAATTCTTCAAGCATCTGCTTCAGTACCGCCTGCGCGGCCCAAACACGGTTACCCGCTTCCTGGATCACTACAGAGCTTTGTCCGTCCAGAATTTCGTCAGACAATTCTAAGTTACGGCGAACTGGTAAGCAATGCATTACTTTGGCATTGTTAGTGTTTTTCAGACTATCGTTAGTCAACATCCAATCTTCATAACCACTAAACACTTTCCCGTATGGCTCGTAAGCCGACCAGTTCTTTACGTAGATAAAATCAGCATCTGCCAAAGCTTCCTCTTGGTTGTGAGTGATTGTTGCACCTTGAGTAAAGTCAGGGCATAATTCATAACCTTCAGGATGAGCAATAGTGAAGTCAACGTCAGCCTTGCACATCCATTCGGCAAATGAATTTGGTACAGCTTGTGGTAATGCTTTTACATGCGGTGCCCATGTTAAAACCACTTTTGGGTGGGGCCTTGTTTTTAATTCTTCAATCGTTACCAAATCGGCTAAACTTTGTAGTGGATGGCGCGTAGCTGATTCCAAACTCACCACAGGTATGCCACAGTATTTTACAAATTTGTTGAATATATCTTCGCTGTAATCCGCATCACGGTCTTTTAAACCAGGGAAAGAGCGTACACCGACAATATCAGCATATTGACCTAATACCGCTGCAGCCTCACGAATGTGTTCAACTGTACCCCCGTTCATTACAGCGCCGTCACGCAACTCTAAAGCCCAGCCTTCTTTGTCCATATTCAACACCATCACGTTCATGCCAAGGTTAAGCGCGGCTTTTTGAGTACTCATGCGGGTACGCAGGCTCGGATTAAGAAAGACTAATGCCAAAGTTTTGTTCTTGCCTAAATGTTGGTGAGCAAATGGATTCTGCTTTAAATGCAAGGCCTCTTTAACCAGTGCCTGAACGTCGGTTACATCGTTTACGGAGGAAAAAAGTTTCATATGCAGCCGGGGTATTATTGTGTTATGGTTGAATGATTTACTACAGTGGTGAATGCCTCTAAAAATCTGTCAGCGTGAGCTTTAGTCAAATTTAAAGCAGGTAATAGCCTGATCACATTTGGTTTAGCCTCACCTGTGAAAATATGATGCTTAAATAATAAGTCTTTCCTTGCCTGGGCCAATTCTTCCGGCAGTTCAATACCGATCATCAAACCGCGACCGCGTACTTCCAGCACCTGGTCAAATTTCTTTAATTCGTCGATTAGATATCCTCCAACCTCAGCAGCATTTTGTATCAGATTATTCTTTTCTATCTCTTCCAATACAGCTAACCCAGCAGCACAAGCCAAATGGTTTCCACCAAATGTAGTACCCAGCATGCCGTAAGCAGGTTGAATTTTTGGCGAAATTATAATACCACCGACAGGGAAGCCATTACCCATACCTTTAGCCATACTATAGATATCAGCGTTGATACCTGCAAAGTCATGAGAGAAGAATTTTCCCGTCCGTCCGTAACCGCATTGAACTGAATCGGCAATAAATACGGCGTTATGCTGATCACAAAGCGAGCGTATCTTTTGCAGGAAGCTCACACTGGCTACCTGTATACCACCAACGCCCTGTATGCCTTCGATGATGACAGATGATATTTCATGGCCATTAAAAGCTTGTTCCAAAGCAGTCTCATCGCACCATGGCAGGAAGATCACATTATCAGTTTCATTAACAGGTGCAACAATCTTTGGGTTATCCGTTACGGCAACAGCCAATGATGTCCGTCCATGAAATGATTTCCTGAAAGCGATTACTTTCTTTTTGCCATTATAAAATGAAGCTAGTTTAAGCGCATTTTCGTTTGCTTCCGCACCTGAATTACACAGGAATAATTGGTAATCTTCCTTACCTGAAATATAGCCCAGTTTCTCTGCCAATTCCTTTTGCAAAGGGATCTCAATAGAGTTTGAATAGAAACCTATCTGATGTAACTGATCATCCAATCGCTTTACATAATGCGGGTTAGTATGACCGATAGATATTACGGCGTGACCGCCATACAGGTCAAGGTACTCAGTTCCCTTGTCATCATAAACTAAACTGCCAACACCTTTTATAATGTTGATGGGGTTGATTGGATATACATCAAATAATTTCATAGTAGTTATATTTAAAAAGCTGTCGCTTTTAGTTTAAGCCCAGCGCTTTCATCAAGGCCAAACAGTAAATTCATGTTCTGCACTGCTTGCCCTGATGCTCCTTTAAGTAAATTATCTATAATACTGGTAACTAATAATTTATCACCATATTTTGCTACTTGAATAAAGCACTTGTTGGTGTTTACTATCTGCTTCAGATCGATATTACGTTTGGTAACAAGCGTGAATGGATGGCCTGCGTAGTAATCCTCAAACAGCTTCAGCGCTTCATCGCCTGATAGTTCGCTGTCGATATAAATAGAAGCAATAATACCTCTTGTATAATCACCGCGATAAGGCACAAAATTGATAGCGTGGTCAAAACTTACCTGTAATTGCTTTACAGACTGGTTAACCTCTCTCAAGTGCTGATGTTCAAATGCTTTATAGATTGACAGGTTGTCATTACGCCAGGTAAAATGGGTAGTGCTTGATAAACTCTGGCCAGCTCCGGTTGAACCTGTGGTGCCGGTAATGTGCACCTCTCCGTTTAATAATCCTTTTTCTGCTAAAGGTAGTAATCCAAGTTGCAGGCAAGTTGCAAAACAACCCGGATTAGCAATATTTTGAGCAGCCTTTATCGCATCACGATTAAGCTCAGGTAAACCATAAACGAAGTCACGAGTGTTAAGCTTTGAGTTTTGAGTTAGTCTAAAATCCTGGCTCAAATCAATGATCTTAATATGATCGGGTATAGCATTAGCATCCAAAAACTTCTTTGCATCGCCATGTCCGACGCATAAAAACAATACATCAATATCATTGGATAATTCACTGGCGAATTTCAAATCAGTATCGCCGAATAGATCGGTATGTACCTCGTGAACATAATTACCGGCATTGCTGTTGCTGTGTGCAAATACGATCTCCACATTAGGGTGGTTTACCAGTATCCGAAGCATCTCGCCGCCTGTGTATCCGGCTCCGCCAACAATACCTGCCTTAATTTTATTTGATGTTGATCCTGTCATTTTTTGTAGATGGTGTGGAGTAAAGGATAAATTCCAGGTCGACGCTTTCTTTGTTGCTGACAAAGTGTTTTTGACCGGGTCTTATCTCAATACCCTGTTCAGGCTTCAGTTCACTTTCAACACCGTCGATGGTGAAAGTTGCCTTGCCTTTAATGATAAAAAATACCTGTGTTGCCTTTTTGTGATAGTGCAATTGCTCGGTCGTATCCGGTGGCATCAATTCCTGCTTAACAGATAGTTCGTCTGTATCTATGAAGTTCCATCCGTAGCAGTCGTCGCCCCATTTATAATGGCTGATGCACTCGCTTTTTGAAAACACAGGGTTGCCCATTATTCAGATTGATTTACTTTGTGATAGATCATTACCTGGTTGCCGAATATTTTCGAGAAGCCTTTTACATCTTCACCTGTCCAGGCGTTGTTCATTTCGCCATAGCTGCCAAATTTGCTCGACATCAGGTCATGGTTCGACTCAATACCCGTTACCTGGAAACGATATGGATTTAATTGAACAAACACTTTACCGCTTACATTTTGCTGTGTATCAGCCAGGAAAGTTTCAATATTGCGCATGATTGGGTCATGGAACTGCCCTTCGTGCAGCCAGTTACCATAGAATGAAGATAACTGATCTTTCCATGATAATTGCCACTTGGTCAATACATGTTTTTCTAAAGTATGGTGAGCCTTGATAATGACCATCGGTGCAGCAGCCTCAAAACCTACACGGCCTTTGATACCAATGATCGTATCACCAACGTGAATGTCCCTGCCAATGCCGTAAGGTTGTGCGATTGCCTGCAAAGCCTGGATAGCTTGTGTAGGGTGGTTATATCTTTGGCCATCCAAAGCAACCAGCTCACCTTTTTCAAATTCAAGCTCAATATTTCTTGTGCCTGATTCTGTCATTGGTGTAGGCCATGCATCCTCTGGTAAGCCCAAGTTAGAAGTTAATGTCTCTTTACCGCCAACTGATGTTCCCCAGATACCCTTATTGATAGAATACTTGGCCTTCTCGAAGTTCATATCCACACCGTGCTTTTTCAGGTATTTGATCTCTTCCTCGCGGCTTAGTTTCAGGTCACGGATAGGAGTAAGTATCTGCACATTGGGTACTAGGATGTTGAAGATCATATCAAAACGCACCTGGTCGTTACCGGCACCGGTACTACCGTGAGCTACATATTCTGCACCGATCTCCTTAGCATAGTTAGCAATAGCTGTAGCCTGGCTTACACGTTCAGCACTTACCGAAAGAGGATAAGTGTTATTTTTTAACACATTACCATAGATGAGGTAGCGCACACAGGTGTTGTAAAAGTTTTCAGTCTCATCAACTACATGATGCGAAGTAACGCCCATGCGGTAAGCGCGCTGCTCAACATGATACAGTTCATCGGCACTAAAGCCGCCCGTGTTTACAATTACAGAGTGAACCTCAAGACCAAGGTCGCGTGTTAAATAAATGCAGCAGAATGAGGTATCTAAGCCGCCGCTGTAAGCCAATACTACTTTTTTCTTCATCGGTTTGTTTGGGGGTGAAAGCTGGGAATCAAAGATTGTTTATCCTAATAACATAGCTTTCAGTTCATTAATTGTTACTTTAATATTATTATTTCAAGTTTTTGTCTGTCAGTAACTGAACCAAATTAGCCTTTCGGCACCAGACTAAACTTATCCATCCGCCTTTTTATCGCATTCTCAATACGCTCCAGTAAGGTAGCTTTATGAGTAATGCGTTTCATCTTATCCTCATATTCCTTTTGCTTTTCTACCGGATCAAACAGCATAGCAGTGCACATGCAATTCTTACGGTCTTTGCTCATCAGGATATCATAATTGACACAGCTTTTGCAGCCAGCCCAGAAGTTCTCATCCTGTGTCAGTTCCGAATAGGTTACAGGTTCATAACCCAGATCAGAATTGATCTTCATTACGGCCAAGCCAGTGGTTAAGCCAAATATTTTGGCATCAGGATACTTGGTGCGAGATAATTTAAATATCCGCTCTTTGATAGCCTTAGCCAGGCCTGACTTGCGAAAATTAGGGTTAACGATCAGGCCAGAGTTGGCCACAAACTCGCCGTGGCTCCAGGTTTCGATATAACAAAAACCTGCCCAGGTGCCGTCCTTATGGAAAGCGATAACCGCCTTACCTTCAAGCATTTTATTTGCGACGTACTCGGCTGAACGTTGCGCGATACCTGTACCACGCGCTTTCGCGGATTCAGCCATTTCATCACATATCTGTTGTGCAAAATCGACATCCTGTGCTGATGCAACCCGAATATCAAAATCTTGTATAGTCATTTAAATAGAAATTATTAACGTTAAAATTGAAGCGTTGCCGCCAATACGTAATAGATGGAATTTGGTTGACGAAGTTTAAAAATAAGTACCTCATCATTGTGGGTTATTAGCAGAGCGTAAATTAAACCCGGGGGATATAAAGCCTTCGTCGTGAAGGGGTATACTCAAACACAGGTGCAACCAAAGCAACAGCAGCCGGGGCAAATATGGCCCTGACGATGGTGTTAAATATGCTTTGCAGTTTCATTTTAAAAGTGTGTTTAGTTACTTTTCTAATTTTCTGCAAAGTATCGCATTAATTTTTACTTATGCAAGAAAAATTTGCTTAATGATAATCAGATTATTTTTATTAATTGCATTATTCAAATATCACCAACACAGATACTAAAAAACATTGCCGTATGAAGTTTAAAATTTACCTAATATTATTGATACTTCCATTAACCGGGGTAGCCCAGGCGGTACATATCATACCACAACCTGCTTCTATAATCAGTACTAAAGGAGTTTTCGTTTTAAAACAAGGTACGGCCATAGTCTTTAAAGATCAAGTGTTGGCATCGGAGGCTAACTATTTGAAAACGCAAATGTTTGCGGTTAACAAAGTGCATCTGGATATTAGAAAATCAGCTTTATCAGGAGTAAAATTGCTTTTGACATCCGAAGGCGGTCCAATTGGCAGTTACAAGCTGATCATTGATAAGAATAATATTGTCATCTCATCTTCAAGCAAAGAAGGAATATTTTATGGCATACAATCCCTTTTACAACTGACTAATAACACAACTGCCTTACACGGAATGGTCGTTAATGATTGGCCACGTTATCAGTGGCGCGGGTTTATGCTTGATGAGTCGCGGCATTTTTTTGGTAAGCAAAAAGTTGAAATGCTGCTGGATTGGATGGCGCGGTATAAACTCAATAAATTTCATTGGCATTTAACAGACGCACAGGGGTGGCGCATTCAAATTGACAAATATCCAAAACTGGCCGATATCGGCGGTATCGGAAATTTCACGGATTCACTTGCCTCTGCAAAATATTATACACAGGACGATATTAAAGAGATCGTGAGCTATGCAGCGAAACGTTTTATCACAATAATTCCTGAAATAGATATGCCCGGGCATGCGACCGCGGCAAATAAAGCTTATCCTGAGTTAAGCGGAGGAAGCGTGGAGCGATACCGGGATTTTACTTTCAATCCAGCTAAAGAGGAGACCTATACTTTTTTAACCAATGTTATAAAGGAAGTAAACCCGCTGTTTCCGGCGCATCTGTTCCATTTGGGCGGCGATGAAGTGGCATTCGGGATGCAAGCCTGGTTAAAGAATCCGCAGATAACGGCTTTAAAGGCCGATAAAAAATTTAATACCCCAACTGAGCTTGAGTTTTATTTCTTTAAAAGAATGGCAGATAGTGTGTTGAAATTGGGCGACAAGGTGCTTTGCTGGGATGAAGCTACTCCGGCCAATTTGCCGGCAGATCAAACCATCGTATTTTGGTGGCGGCAGAACAAGCCCGAGCAATTGGCCCTGGCATTGCAAAAAAATTACCAGGTTGTACTTTGTCCACGGCTTCCTATGTATTTTGATTTTGTACAGGACAGCACGCATGTTTCGGGCCGCAAGTGGGGAGATGAGAAACTATTTAATAAGTTTTCTGACGTGTACAATTATCCCGATCAACAAACCGATACAGCGCAACTAAAACTTAAAAATATAATAGGGGTACAAGCTAACTTATGGAGCGAAACCGTAGGCTCTGATAAAAGGCTTGATTTTATGCTTTTTCCGCGCATGGCTGCTTTAGCTGAGGCTGCCTGGGATTTACCTGCCAATAAAAACATTGCTGTTTTTGAAGAAAAGCTGAAAGCCGAATTGACGAATTATGATAAAAGCAATATCTATTACTACGACCCGTTCAATCCGGCCAAACATCCGGAAGCGATAGATTACTTACCCAAAACAACAACCGATTAAATCAGGGTCTTTTATTTACAATGTCATTCACGATCATCTCTGCATGAATCCGCGAGTTTTCGATGAACCATAAATGGGTGTCCATACCTCCGCAAACCACACCGGCAAGATAGATGCCAGGCAGGTTGGTTTCCATGGTATCGTGATTGTAATGGGGGATACATTTGGCATCGGTAGAAAGATGTATGCCTATCTTTTTAAGGAAGTCAAAATTAGGCCGGTAACCGGTCATCGCCATCACAAAATCGTTGGGGATAGTTACCAGTCCATCCGGGGTTTGAATGTCTACATCGTGTTCGCGGATGGCGGTAAGGTTAGAGTTAAAATAAGCCTTAATGCTTCCTTCTTTAATGCGATTGATAATATCAGGCCGTACCCAATATTTTACCCGGTGGCTTACTTCTTCACCGCGGATTACCAATGTTACATCGGCACCTTTGCGGAAAGTCTCCAAAGCAACATCAATAGCTGAGTTGCTTGATCCCACAACAACTACCTTTTGCAAGGCATAAAAGTGAGGATCTTTATAGTAATGCATCACTTTTGGCAAATCTTCACCCGGTATATCCAGCTTTACGGCAATGTCATAAAAGCCTGTAGCGACTACGATGTTCTTCGCCTCATATCTTCCTTTCGAAGTAGTAACGGTATAATGTTTGTCCGTCCGTTCAACTGCGGAAACCTCCTCAAACAAATTCACTTTAATATGATTGGAGAAAGCCACACGGCGATAATATTCCAGCGCCTCAGCGCGGTTGGGTTTGTTGCTGATGGTAACAAAGGGTATCCATCCAATCTCCAGTCGTTCTGAGGTGCTGAAGAAAGTCATTGTAGAAGGGTAGTTGTACAGTGAGTTGGCCAGGCAGCCTTTTTCTATAATGATATAGTTTAGATTGGCTTTCTGTGCAGCAAGCGCACAAGCCAAACCTATGGGGCCACCGCCTATAATGAGTATATCGAGCATTTGTATGTCTTCTATTTAACAATAAAAAACCATGTCATTTCGAACCCACAACGTAGGCTTGTGTTATGGGGTGGGTGAGAAAACCTCTCCAATTTTGCTTATCGTCAATGTATGGGCATATAAGTTTTCTCCTCACTCTACGCTCAATCCTTCCCAAGTTCGTCGAAATGACATGTTTTTTGTTTAATAATTATTTCAAAAATTCTTCACCAGCACATCGTCATATGCCGGTGTACGGTTAAAAACCGACCGTGCAAAGGTACAGGTAGGTAATACTTTAAATTGATTTTCACGGGCATATTTTACACCGGCTTCTACCAGTTTATCGCCCATATGCTGACCCTGCAGCTTTTCGCTTACTTCGGTATGATAAATATTCATCACACCATCGCGAACCAGGTAGCGCATCTCGCCGAGGCGGTCGCCGTTGTCATCAATATAAAAAGCACCGGCGTGATGGCGCTCTTCGTTTTTTATTTCCATAGGATCTGAACCTTTTATTTGAACACGGTTTACAAGATTAATTGATTAGCACGATTAACATCACAATTATAATGTAATCTTTTAAAAATGTTTTTAAGCTAAGATTATCCTGAACATCCTTAAATCTGGCGAATCGTGTTCAGAAAAGTGAAGAAATAAAAAAGGGTAAGCTACTTTTATCGCACCGCTACAACCCTCTACCCTTGCTGCGTTCCCACCCTGGGGGAGTTCAAGAGGAGCTGGTCGTAAAAGACTTACCCCGGCGCAAATATAGACAAAAGGTTGAATCGGGGTTAAGAAAAAGTTAAAAAGGTGAAAGGGGAAAGGTAAAAGGTTAAGGGTGAACGAATAAAGTTCAATAAAACCTTACGCCCGGGTGTCACACTGAGCCCTGTCAAAGTGTAGTGCGTTGGCCTTTGCCCGCCAATGTTTCCCTTCGATTAACTCAGGACAGGCTCCGCCTCAACATGACAGCGCTCTCTTTTTTGCCCTCAGACTCAAAACAGCTTGATCTGCTGGCTGGCATTATAATTCCCCGTAAGTGGTTTAGTAAGAGATGCCTTAGGCAACGTCTCATTCACCAAATGCCGTGCCTCAAAAGGAATTTCCATTAGCACTTCCCAATGGGCAAAAGTATTGAGTGCCTCCCGTTGCAGAATGGTCAGTTGATTCACTTCAAAATCCTGCACCCATTTGATTTTGCGAAAATGCGGCCACAGCTTCTCAAAATCATCTTTATGGATATTGCGGGCAACGGTAATATGCGGCACCAGGTAATCTTTTATATTGAGACTCTTTTTAAGAGCCTTGAACCATTGTGTAGTAAAAGCCGAAGATTGAATTTTAGCATATACCGTACGGTATTCCTCGCCATGATTAAAGAAATCAAACCCATCGATAACCAAAGTAACCGGAGGCAGTAGCCTTACATTGGCTTTTAAACCCACAAATTCAGGCTCAGCCATGTAAGGTTTGCGGCGGGGCATAGGTTTTATACTGATATGTGCCTTTGAATGCATACTATCATAATGACCGATGATATCCGCTGCTTCTTGTTTATATTTTTCAATCTGCTCAAAAACATCCTTGGGAGGGGAGAGGATGATCAAATAATCTGCATAACCTTTCATATCCTTTTAGTTAAGTGGTTGATTGTGTTAAGTAGTTGAGTGGTTAAATAGTCAAAAACAACCATTTAACATAATCAACTACTTAACCAATTACTAAAACCGGGATATAAATATGCTAAAATATTTAGTATAAATGCAAATTTATTTGGTAAAAAGTTCTCAAAATAAACTGATCTGATTTACATCACTTATCTTTTTCTCCGCTTTCTTGTTGGGCAGTATATTCCATTCAGGTTTGCCTTTAAAGGGGATATCGGCAAAATGCCGCCAGGTTTTATCGTAACCATAAGTTTCGCGTTGTAGTATGGTTAGGCGTTTCACCTCAAACTCATCGTTCCAGGTACGGTCTTTAAACTTGGGCCATAGTTTCTTAGCCTTTTCATTTGGCACTTGTCGTGCAATGGTAATGTGCGGAACAGACTTCTTTTCATTCAATGATTTGCGTAAGCGTTTAAACCAGTCTTCCATAACTGGTGTCGATTTGATGGCTCCATAAATGGTGGTATAGTCAGTCGGCAGAAAAGTAGCAAAACCATTAATCTGCAAAGTAAAAGGCTCTAATAATGAAAGTTCTTTTTCAACCTGCCTGAAAAGAGGCTCGGTATGAAAAGGCTTTTGACGCATTAAACGAGATAGGATGATATGCGCCTTGCTATGCATCCCTTCAAAATCACCTATCAAACGGGCACTGGCTTGCTTAAACTTTTTAACCTGTTCAGCAATTGCTGTTGGCAGGGTAAGTATAATGAGATAATCTTTGTAAGATTCCATATTCAAATTTGCTAAAATTATTAGTATTTTATCGAATTATTTTTCAACTTTGCAGGGTGGAAGCCAAGCGGTATATCATGCATATCGACCTCGACTCGTTCTTCGTGTCGGTGGAGCGTAAGTTCAATCCTGAGCTGATTGGCAAGGCTATTATTATTGGTGGGAATGCACAGCGCGGAGTAGTGGCATCGTGCAGTTACGAGGCGCGTCAATATGGAGTACATTCAGGTATGTCATCACGAGATGCATTTAAGCTTTGTCCGCACGCAATATCCGTGCGTGGCAATCACCATTTATACTCTGAAGCATCAGCAGAAGTAACAAAGATCATCGCCGATATGGTGCCCCTTTATCAAAAGGCGTCTGTTGATGAATTCTATATAGACCTTACTGGTACTGATCGCTTTTTTAGCCCTTACAAACTGGCGTCGCAAGTTCGTCAGCGCATTATCTGCGAAACGCAGCTGCCTATATCTTTTGGCTTGGGATCCAGTAAGGTCATCGCCAAGATGGCTACCAACAAGGCTAAACCTAACGGTCAGTTATTTATTCCGCATGGCTGCGAAATGCAATTCCTGGCCCCGTTACCTATATCTGCAATACCAGGACTAGGGGAGAGCACTGCCAAAAAGGTATACGAATACGGCATAGAGAGAATTGGCGACTTACAGCGATGCGAACTACGCTTTTTGCAGACCGTATTCGGCAAAAACGGTTTATGGATGTATAACAAGGCGAGGGGATTAGATTCAGCCGAGATCGTACCACACTCTGAACGCAAATCCATATCCACCGAACAAACCTTTAGCCGCAATATTTCGGACGGACGGACATTGGAATCGATATTGGTATCGATGACTGAGGAGCTATCATCCAAACTGCGCCGTGAAAATAAACTCGTGTCGTGCCTGGCTATCAAAATACGCTATGCCAATTTCGAGACGCATACCCAGCAAGAAAAGATCGCTCTTACCGCAGCAGAGCATATTCTGATACCCGGCGTTAAAAATCTGCTCAAAAAAGCATGGAACAATCACCGGCCTGTGAGGTTGATAGGTGTAAGATTAAGTCAGTTGACTGCCGGTAGTTACCAGATTAACCTGTTTGAAGATAACGAAGAGCAGATCAGGCTGTACCAGGCCATGGATAAGATCAACTTTAAATTTGGCGATAAAACGATATGCCGTGCTGCAGGGATGGAGATTGGTACTAGGAATTTTAATCCGTTTATGAGAGGGTAATTGTCTGAACCTGAATTTTTTGAATTAGAGAATGGCCTGAATTTTCTATGCTCGCTTAATTATTCTGTTAATTCATTAATTCTGTGAATTCTGGTTCAGACCAACTCCTTCCTCATCAATATATCTGTCTGTTCATCTTTCCCTACCCAAAACTTGTGACTGCCAAAAGCTTTAAAACCATTTCGTTCATAGAATCGGCGTGCTGCCTGGTTATGCTCCCACACGCCTAGCCAGATGAAATGCTTGTCTTCGGCTTTCGCTTTATCAATAGCAAAATCCAGCAATTGGTTCCCAATCTTTTTTCCTTGCTGACTGGCTAATACGTAGATACGTTCTACTTCAATAGATTTATCGTCCTGCAACTCGGTTTGGGCCGATGCATAATTGAGTTTGATATAACCTACTTTTTCATCGTCAATAAGGGCAAAATAGAATTGTGAATGCAGGTTTTCTAACTCACTTAACAACTTTTGACTGGTAAATGCCACCGCCGTATAAGCCTCAAAATCTTCTTTATTATTCAGTTGCTCAAAGGCATCGTAAAAGGTTTTTCGGGATAGTAATAGTAAGCTCTCTACCTCTGACGGATGAATTTTTTGTATGACCAACATCTTAATTTGAAGATTCAATTCATTCAAATTGTCCCTGCAACCGCTCCAAACGATCTATAATCAGGTTCAATTTTTCTTCCTGGCTCTTGAATATACGTTTCTTATAATAGAAGCTCAGGAACAGTATCCAAACAACTGTAAATGTATAAAACCCTATTTTGTAGTAAATAGAGGCATTATTCAATATCTCTACGAGATAAAGCGATAAGCCCAGGCTTATCAGCATTACATACAGATAATAGAACCAGCCGGCTATTTTGGCCTGATCTTTTTGGTATTCTTTTAAATCTTGCAGGTAATCGGTAGGGTTTTGGGTAGCGTCGTGCTTGCTCAGGATACGATAATTGCGGACGATGCGGGCGGCATATGCCATCATGGTCAATAGCATGATGAATAACCCCACGTACGTTAACCACTGGAACACGAAGAAAATAGTGATGATAAAGGTAAGAGCCAGCATAATCACCATAGCCACTATACCCCAGTATAGCTGACTGGTGATGCTGCGTACTCCTTTTTTTACCTGCTTCAGCGTGTCCTCCACTGAAAGCTGCTCCTGCTTTGGCTGTCCCTGCCAAACGGACATCAAATGATCAAAGTCTTTCATAGTGGTTATACAACTCTGTTAATTTTTGTTTAATACGATGTATCTTCACCCTCAGGTTGCCTTCTGATATACCGGATATATCGGCTATTTCAGGGTAGGGCAGTTCATCCAGCACCATAGTAATAATAATTCTTTCTGATTCTTCCAACTTCGATATACACTTATAGAGCAGTGCAACCTGCTCATTTTTCTCCGAGTATTCTTCTCCCTTACTTTCGGCAAACTGAGGTGTAATTTCATCCTTAGCCTGTCTTTTTTCAGATCTTAGGTAGGTTAAACAGGTGTTTACAGCAATACGATATATCCAGGTAGATATTTGTGCCTGGTTACGGAACTTCTCCAGGTTTTGCCATACTTTTAAAAAAGTCTCCTGTAGCAGGTCATTCGCGGCGTCATCGTCGCCGGTATAACCATAGCATAAATGGTATATCTTCTTTGAATTAGCTTCAAATATTTGCTTGAAGACTGCTTCTCTGGTATCCAATTCAGTTAACTTTTTAGGTTTTAGATAGGTTGATGGGGTAATTTGTTACAACAGATAATCATTCATATTCAGCCATCGTAATTTTTCTTCGGCTTCGCCAACCATATTATTAAAATCCTGGCTGTAATCGAACTGCAAATCCTCGTGCAATTTAGTTATCGATTTACGGATTTTATCCAGCTGACGTGTAAAAATTAACCGCAAAGGTTTGTAGGACGATGATGCGCGCTTATCTACATATTGTACATAGTTACGGCAAAAATTGATAAGCACCTCTACCTCAGCCTCATTGGATGCCATGAATTTGATGTATTTACCCAACAATCTCAATATTTTACGAAGGCTTTTAGCTAGTTGGTAATTATTATAAGGCAACTGACTAAACATCAGTCCGCTTTCAGCCATCAATGAGTCGATAAAAGCATATTCGTTATCTGCATCGAATAATAAATAACCTGTTAGTTCTTTGTTCTCTTTTTTATACCTAACCAAGCGCAGGCAAAGCTCCGTCAGCTGGGCATTATCCAGGTGCTGAAGTTCTTTTTTTATCTCCGCAATGCCATAGTTTGGTAGGCTCATGTCGCTAACTTAATTATTTTAGCAAATAGTTGTAGTTTCGCACTTTCATTTTTATGCATAAAAGCAGGCTTACCCTATACATCATTATCGCATTAATTCTCGGCGTTGCAACCGGATATGTTTACAATGTTAAGGTGATCGATGATCTGAACAAAAAGATAAGCGTTGCCGATGCGAATATAAAAACATTTGATGCACGGTTAGCCGCTATCAAAGATACTACCGCCGCTGAATACAAACAGGTAAAAGCGGACAGGGCCCAGCAAGCAAAGTTACGGACGGACAGCAATACAGCACGCGACAATAAGCTCGAAGGTTTTAACATTTTAAGTGACATCTTTTTGCGGTTGATCAAAATGATCGTAGGTCCGCTGGTGTTCACTACGCTAGTAGTTGGTGTGGCAAAGGTTGGCGATATAAAGGCTGTAGGGCGGATAGGTGGTAAAACTCTTCTGTTGTTTATCTGCGCTACATTCGTTTCTTTATTCCTGGGGATGGTTTTGGTAAACTTGTTTGAGCCGGGTAGCTCCATCCATCTATCATTACCAGAAGGTCATTTAAATGCAGATGTAAAAAAAACGGCTATATCATTTAAGGATTTTATCGGCCACGTTTTTCCAAGAAGCTTTACTGAGGCTATGGCGAACAACGAGATATTGCAGATTGTGGTATTCTCGCTTTTCTTCGGCGCTGCAACTGCTGCCATTGGCGAAAAAGGGGAGATCATTATCAAATTCCTCGATGCGGTGGCCAATGTGATCATGAAGATAACCGGCTATGTGATGAAGGTTGCCCCGATAGCTGTATTTGGTGCGATAACTGCGGTAGTAGCCAAGGAAGGATTAGGTATTATTTCAACCTACGCATCGTTTATCGGCGAGTTTTATTTCTCATTGCTGTTGCTCTGGCTGATGATTGTTGCCGGTAGTTTCTTTGTACTGAAGAACCGTGCTTTTACGTTGCTTAATAATATTAAGGATGCTGTTTTAGTAGCATTCAGTACATCCACCAGCGAAGCGGCTTATCCAAGATCGCTAGAAGAACTGGAAAACTTTGGCTGCAGTAATAAGATCGTAAGCTTTGTATTACCACTGGGTTACTCTTTTAATTTGGTTGGATCGATGATGTATATGACCTTTGCATCGTTGTTCCTGGCGCAGGCTTATGGTATACATTTGGGTTTCGCTCAGCAATTATCCATGCTTTTGATGCTGATGCTGATGAGCAAAGGCATGGCAGGTGTACCACGCGCTGCTTTGGTAGTGGTGGCAGGAGCGATTGGTATGTTTAATATCCCGGAAGCGGGCTTAGCTTTATTATTAGGTATTGACCCTTTATTAGATATGGGAAGATCGGCAACCAATGTTTTAGGAAATGTTATGGCCACAGCGGTAGTAAGTAAATGGGAAGGACAATTAAGCGAAGGCAACGCCATATCTAACAATGATTTGTAATTTTTAAAATCAATAATTCACTAACTCACTAATTCACTAATTATAATGAGAGATTCACGCTCGAAAAGAATATTCATGGCTTGTGCGGTAATTATACCCTTTCTGGCTTACTGCGTTTATTATTATGCACATGTTTTTAAAAACGCTCCTTATAAGTTCAGCGAATTTGAATATATGACATTTGAATACGGCCCTGGTGCGGATAGTCTTATAAATAAGTACAACTCAAAGACAGGCCAATATCAATATGTTGATACCCGTGATTCGATCATCAAAATGAATCTTCACATACCTAAAGAAGAACTTTTATACCTTCACCGCAAAGCTGCCGATTTGGGTTTCTGGGATTTTCCAAATGTAGAGATAGGAGATACTACTCAAAGACGAAATGGCATGCGCCCGCTGCGTTATGTAATCGAATTTAAGTATCAGCGTAAAACTAAAAGAGTGATCTATGATGAATCATTTGAGGGTGATCCAAGATTGAAGGATGCCAATCAGCGTTTGATCAAGGAAATAAAGCTGGTGCTGGCGAAGGAAGAGGGGAAGGAGAAATAGGGGGAGAGAGGTTGTAGAAGTTGTAAGGGTTGAAAAAGTTGGAATTGACTTTCACACAGATGATCAAAATATCTTTAACCACTACAACCTTTACAACATCTACAACTATTTAACACAAAGTATTGCTTCTTTAAAACAGAATCCCTACATTTGCACCTCAAATTTTAAAACAAATAATTAATAACCATGTACGCAATAGTAAGTATAGCCGGACAGCAATTTAAAGTTGCTAAAGACCAGCAGCTCTTTGTACACCGTTTACAGGGAGATGAAGGCGCTAGTATTGAATTTGACAATGTGTTATTAGCAGAAAACGATGGTAAATTCAAATTAGGTACTGATTTGAAAAATGCTAAAGTATCGGCTAAGATCGTGTCTCATTTAAAAGGTGATAAAGTAATCGTATTCAAAAAGAAAAGAAGAAAAGGTTATAAAAAGAAAAACGGTCACCGTCAGCAATTTACCAAAATAGAGATCACTGGTATCACATTATAATTAAGGTTTTAAACGAGGATTCGTAGTGATCCTATAAAAAATATAAGAAATGGCACACAAAAAAGGGGCCGGTAGCTCACGAAACGGCCGCGAATCGCATAGCAAACGTTTAGGTATCAAGATTTTTGGTGGTCAGCCTGCAATTGCCGGTAACATCATCGTACGTCAGCGTGGTACCCAGCACAATCCAGGTCAGAATGTAGGCATCGGTAAAGACCACACCTTATTCGCTCTGGCAGACGGTTTAGTTGTTTTCAAAAAGAAAGCTGATAACCGTTCATATGTATCAGTACTTCCAGTTGAAGCTGCTCCTGTAGTTGAAGCACCTAAGGCAAAACCTGCTGCTAAAGCTGAAAAGAAAGTTGAAACTGCTCCTGCTCCGGCAGCTGAAGTAGCTGAAGCTCCAAAAGCTGAAACTAAAAAAGCGGCACCTGCTGCTGAGGTTACTGAAGAAGCACCAAAAGCAAAGAAAGCTGCTGCTCCAAAGGCAAAAAAAACTGATAAAGAAGAAGGCGCTGAGTAATCAGTACCTTTATAAAATACAAAGCCCCGGTCTGCTACAGATCGAGGCTTTTTTGTTAAATTATATATTCACAACATGTTAAAAATAAAATGGGAAGGAATACTGAACTCTTACTGGATGTCCATTCTGAAATCCTGGTTGCCATCTTGGGGAAGTCTTTATTACTTTTATTATCTGCTTTCCAATAGACGAATTGGGGATTCGCTTGAGCTCTTTTACCATTACTAATACTCCCGTCTTTTTCTATAATCATTTGAAATAAAAATGATCCTTGAAAATCCTCTTTTTTTACCTCCTTTTTTTGTAACTGAATATTATTCATTAGGTAGATAGCGAATTTCCCTATTCCTCCCGGGAATTCAGGCTCGTGTTCGACTGCAGTATAAATTTTATTATCATCAATCCGCCCTTTCGTTTCCTTTTGCTGTGCTTTTGCAAGAAATACGATAGGAATTAAGACGACTATAAAAATGCATTTCATAATGTGACTTTTTGCTATCAATAATCGGCTAATGAAAAGTTCATTTTCTCGCTAAAGTAAAGCTTATTGGCATCGTATATTGAACTCTCACCGGCCTGCCATTTTGAATTCCAGGCTTCCATTTTGGGGATATTGATATAACGCGGCTTGCTTCCTCATCGCATCCGCTGCCAATGCCTCGTATAACTTTTACGTCGGTCAAAGAACCGTCTTTCTCAACGACAAAAGTTAGGAAAACCTTGCCCTGAACATTATTCTCAAATGCTTTGGCAGGGTATCAAATGTTAGTTTGCAGAAACCTAAAGAATGCTTCTATACCACCAGGGAAAGAGGGAACTTGTTCTACCGCCGTAAAAATTTTAGATTTATTCGCCGAAGATGTATCCGGAGTATCAATTCTTATTTCAGCATTAGGATCGCCGCTTTGTGAGGGAGATTGTTGGGCTTTGGCAACTGTAAAAGCAGTGAGCGCGATAATTGTGATAAAGGTTTTTTTCATATGATTTAAAAGGAGTTATTTCCTTTATAAATATATTCAATTCTCCCGTACCATCAACCCATCGGCAAAGTCGCGCAGGTATTGTTTATGGTCTTCGGGTTGATTGATAGCATCCAATGCGGCAAAAGCTTTATCGGCATAAGCCTGCATAGCTTCTTCGGCATAGCGCCTTACGTGCAATTGATTGTATATTTCAGTAACCGCGATTACTTTTTCTTTAGGATCAGATGGCGAAGCCGAAAGCCATTGTTTTAATTCAGCTTTCTGAGCTGAGTTTGCCAGTTCCAGTGCTTTTAGTAGTAAATAGGTCTTTTTATTAGATATGATGTCACCGCCAACCTGCTTACCAAATTTTTCGGGATCGCCGTACACATCAAGGATATCGTCCTGTAACTGGAAAGCGACGCCTAATTGTTCGCCAAATGCATGTAGTAAAACAGCATCTTTTTCATCCGCACCACCGATAAGAGCACCGATTTTTAATGCACCGCCCAATACAACAGCTGTTTTTAGGCGGATCATAGTTATGTACTCGCCAATATTTACATCATTGCGGGTTTCAAACTCCATATCCAGTTGCTGCCCTTCACAAACGCCCACAGCTGTTTCGTTGAATATATTGAGGATTGGTCTTAACAAATGTTCGTCAACATTCATCATCAACTTATAGCCTTCGATCAGCATTACATCTCCCGAAAGTATACCTACATTCTTATTCCACTTTTCGTGCACAGTCGTTTTACCACGGCGTAACGGCGCATTATCCATAATATCATCATGCATCAGGGTAAAATTGTGAAACACTTCAATGGCCAGGGCAGGAGAGATAGCTTTATTCACATCACCGCCAAAAAAATCACAGGCCATCAGCAAAAGAGCTGGTCGCATGCGTTTGCCACCCAGGGCGAGAATATATTTTATCGGCTCATATAACTCTGCAGGGTATGTTGGGAAAGATAGTCTTTCAACTTCTTTGCTGATAATTACCTGCAAATCGTTCAATTTCTTCATGTTTGTTTATTTGTTGATCAGATTTTCTTAACTACTCAACTCAATCAACCACTTAACTAATCAACTAACCTTATAATTAATAATCTCTATCCTGAATTAGTGAAAAGTCTATTTGCTTCTTTGTCAGATCTACATTTTTAACCTTGATCTGTACTTCATCGCCCAATCTGTAGACCTTCTTTTTACGTTGGCCAATTATAGCATAATTTTTTTCATCCAGTGTATAAAAATCGTCGGCTATATCACGCAGGCGAATCATACCCTCGCATTTGTTGTCGATGATCTCCACATACATACCCCATTCGGTAACACCTGAAATGATGCCCGTATAAACTGTGCCGATCTGATCTTTAAGAAATTCAGCCTGTTTATATTTTACAGAAGAACGTTCTGCATCAGCGGCTTTCTTTTCCATTGCTGAGCAATGCTGACAAAGTTTTTCATAAAACTCTGCATTGGCAGATTGTCCGCCATTTAAATAATGGAATAGCAATCGGTGCACCATCACATCCGGGTAACGGCGAATAGGGGAAGTAAAGTGCGTATAATGATCAAATGCCAATCCATAGTGACTTGTAGTTTTTGTAGTATAAATAGCCTTAGCCATCGAACGTATTGCCAGATGGGTCAACACGTTTTGCTCCTTTTTGCCTTCCACATCTTCCATCAGAAAGTTGAGTGATTTAGCTATTTCTTTATCCGATTTGGTATTGATACGATAACCAAACCGTGCCGCAAATTGCGCAAAGTTTGCCAGGCTCTCGGGCTTGGGTGAATCGTGGGTACGATAAACAAAAGTATATTTATGCTTTCCTTTGCCTTTTTTGCTGACGAACTCGGCTACTTTACGATTAGCAAGCAACATAAAATCTTCGATCAGTTTATGAGCATCTTTCCGCTCTTTTACATATACACCTATTGGCCTGCCTTTTTCATCCAATTTGAATTTTACCTCAGTAGTTTCAAAGCTGATAGCGCCATTCTTGAATTTACGGTCGCGGAGTTTGTGAGCCAGGGCGTTCAACTTCAATATTTCCTTATCAAACTCACCCGATTCATCCTCGATGATCTGCTGCACTTCTTCATAAGTAAAGCGCCTGTCCGAGTGGATGACGGTTTTACCGAACCATTCATTCACTACATGCGCTTCTTCGTTCAGTTCAAACACGGCGGCAAAGCAAAGTTTATCTTCTTTAGGTCTGAGCGAGCATAAACCATTTGATAATCTTTCGGGCAGCATTGGAATCACCCTGTCGACCAGATAAACAGAAGTACCACGTTCCAGTGCCTCTTTATCGAGAGCTGAATCAGGCTGAATGTAATGCGCTACATCGGCGATGTGAATACCGACTTCATAATTGCCATTAGGCAGATATTGAAAGGATAACGCATCGTCAAAATCCTTAGCATCAAATGGGTCAATGGTAAAGGTCAGCACCTTTCTGAAATCACGGCGACGAGCTATCTCGTCAGCAGTAATTACATCAGGTATTTCTTCTGATTCCTGCTCAACTTCTTTCGGGAATGATAAAGGGAAACCATACTCAGCCAAGATGGCGTTCATTTCTGTATCATTCTCGCCTTGAGTGCCTAAAACGTGTTTGATGCGGCCAACCGGATTCTTAGCCTCAGGTGGCCAATCGGTGATTTCGGCAATTGCTTTTATCCCGTTTTTAGCACCGTTAAGTTCATTGATCGGGATAAAGATATCGTGCATCATTTTCCGGTCGTCAGGAATAAAGAATGCAAAGCGATCCGATAGTTTCACTATACCGGTGAACTCCATCTTATTGCGATGGAGTATTTCTATTACCTCGCCTTCCTTGCGGATACCTTTGCTTTTGGCATACACATATACCTTTACACGGTCACCATTAAGGGCATTGCGCAGTTTACGCGGAGCTACATAGATGTCTGTTTCGTCTTCATCGTCAGTAACAATGAAAGCAGAGCCGTCATTGGTCATATCAACTACACCTTCAACGAATGTTTTCAGTTCTCGCAATTGAAATTTTCCATGCGATACTTCCTTGAGGACGTTCTTTTTAGCCTCGTCCTTTAATATTTCGAGGATGATCTCTCGATCTTCATTACTGTGGATATTTAGCTTAGCCGATACCTGTTTGTAATTCCAGGGGGCATTTTTATTTTGCTCAAACACATCCAATACCATTTGGGTAAGCACTTGCTTGATGGATGAGCTCTTTTTGTTTTTAGACATAGATAGATTTTATGGTGCAAAAGTACGCATTAAGTCTTGAGTTCTGAGTCGCAAGTCATGGGTAATGAGAACTAAATTCAAGCTCACTTTTTTGAGTTATAAACCAGGGATAGAGGATATAAGCCGTTTAGTGTATTCTTCTTTAGGGTGATAATAAATATCATCAGGATCCCCCGTTTCAATTATCTTGCCTTTGTTCATTACCATAATACGGTCGGAGATATGTTTGATAACTGAAAGATCGTGCGAAATGAAAATGTAGGTCAGGTTAAATTCCTGCTGCAACTCACGGATTAGATTAAGTACCTGAGCCTGAACAGAAACATCCAAAGCCGATACGGATTCATCGCATATAATAAACTTTGGTTGTAAAGCCAATGCCCGCGCAATAACAATACGTTGTCTTTGCCCACCCGAAAACTCGTGCGGGTAACGATTAAAGTAACTTGCCGGAAGGTTCACTCGTTCCAGTAATTCAAGTACCTTCTTCCTCCGTTTGGTATTATTCTCGTAAAGCTGGTGTATCTGCAAAGGTTCCATCAACGAATCACCAATGGTAAGCCTAGGGTTCAACGATGAATACGGATCCTGGAAAATGATCTGAATATCCCGGCGCATGTTACGCATATCCCTTTTGCCCAATGTTCGTAAATCAGCGCCCTCAAAATTTACATTCCCCGAGGTTGGTTCTATAAGCCTTAAAATGCTTCGGCCCAATGTTGATTTACCACAGCCTGATTCACCAACCAAACCTAAAGTTTCACCAGGGTAAACGTCAAAACTTACCTGGTTAACAGCCTTTACAAATATTTTTTTATTGGAAAATAAGCCTGCACCAGCCGGGAACCAGGTACATAATTCGTTTATCTGCAGAATAGGTTGTTGAGCGTAGAGTTTTTGTTTCCTGTCCTTTATCTCATTGCCTTTATAGCTGTATTCCTCTCTTATTGTTTCGACAGAAACAGACCTGTCTTCCGCGTCCAGAAAATCTGCCACAACAGGCAGTTTTTTCAGTTTATGATCAGGAGAAGGTCTGCAAGCCAGTAATCCTTTAGTATAAGGATGTTTTGGTTCAGTAAATATACTTTTGGTTTCTCCTTCTTCAACAATATTGCCTTTGTACATGACGATGACCCGATCGGCGATTTCACTCACTACACCCAGATCGTGAGATATAAAGATCAGGCTCATATGGCGATCCGTCTTTAATCGTAAGAGCAACTCGATAATCGTTTTTTGAACGGTGACATCCAGTGCAGTAGTTGGTTCGTCAGCTATCAATATTTCCGGATCACATGATAAGGCCATCGCGATCATTACCCGCTGCTTCTGTCCACCCGATAACTGGTGCGGATAACTATCAAAAATAGATTCTGGTCTGGGTAATTGTACTTCGTTAAAAAGCTTTATAGTTTTCTGTTTTGCTTCCTGTTTACTTACACCCAAATGAAAACGAATAGCCTCTGTTACCTGGAAACCACAAGTTAAAACAGGGTTGAGTGAGGTCATCGGCTCCTGAAAGATCATGGCGATACGGTTACCTCGCATTTCACGCATTTCATCTTCAGGAAGCTGTAGAATATCGGTATCATTCAGGAGTATTTCGCCATTAATTACCGTATTACCTGAATTGTGCAATCGCATAATAGCCAGCGAGGTAACCGACTTACCCGAACCAGATTCGCCAACGATACCGATAGTTTCACCTTTGTTAAGCGTAAATGAAGTATCCTTAACGGCCTCTATGAAACCATCGCGGGATTTGAATTTGACATTTAGGTTTTTTACCTGCAGCATTATTGTCCGATCAGGGTTATCAAATCATCTTCGATCAAATTTTCGCCACGATAACGCCTGATGAGCTGCGCCGTGGCGATCACATCCTTCTGGCAATAAGTGGAGATGCGCTCAAGGTCATTCTCGTTCCAGTATACATGGCCAACCATACTGCCGTCTATATCATCTTTTGGCGTAGGAATATTAAAAATAGCGGTGAGAAGATTCAATGAGGTGTAGCTTTTATAATCCCCGAATTTCCATAGCTCCATCGTATCCAGGTGATTTACTTCCCAGGGCTTTTTACCTGATATCTCTAATTGAGGCGGTATCTGCAATCCGTTAATGAGCATACGGCGACAGATGTATGGAAAATCAAACTCCTTACCATTATGCGCACAAAGCACTAGGGTTGGCGGCTGAGAACGAAGCAGGTCACCAAAATTGATTAATATCTCCGTTTCATCATGTGAAGCAAAAGATTTCACCCTGAGCCCTGTTTCACGACCTTTTGTAAATATCCCAACCGATATGCAAATGATCTTGCCAAATTCGGCCCAAATACCTGCACGACCATAAAACTCTTCGGCTGTTTCATCCTTGCGTTGATATTGGGTTTTCAAATCCCAAAGCTTTTGCATATGCTCCGGAACCTTATCAAAACTGCTATGTTGAGGCACAGTTTCAATGTCCAATATCATCAGGTTATTCAGGTCGTATTGTTCGAGCATTTTTATGTGTTTCTATTCTGTTGCAAGATAATAAATCAGTTGGCAGTTTGTGGTGTGCAGTTTGCAGGATTCAATTAGTTTTAAATGCCCACTGCAAACTGCCAACTTTATTTAGCGAGTACTTCAAAATTGATCTGTAAATTATTGCCATTGCCGTCCACTAAAGTGAGTCGGTGTTTTCCTGCAGGAGGATTTATCGCGATCTGGTGGAAATCAGTTGTTTCGCCTACATATTTATCGTCCAGGTGCCAGAATATTTTTACGCCTGCTTGCCGGTGGGCAGCATTGCAGATCATTCGTCCCCGATTACCGTCCGCTTCTAATGGCACATACACCTTAGCGCCATCTTTTGGATAGATGAGTTCCATCGGGCTACCACGCTCAGCCAAAGCACAATCCGACCTGAAAGGTGGGAGTACATGGTATTGATAGTTCTTAGTTTTATAATAATATTCCATTGATGGAGGCAACACAAACCATGATTTGCTGATCATATTATTGGGCGACGTACAATCACCGGTTACCTGCCATTTGCCGGTTGCATCCAAATGCACCAACTGATGCCATGGGCAAATAGGCACTTTTAAACCACTTTTGGGAACCCACATTTCGTCGGTATCTTCACAATATTCACCAGCCCGGTAACCGCTCTTATGACATACCTTTATTTTCACCATTTCGCCAACCGGCATATCGAACCAATCGCGTGCAACAGGTAACAATCTAAATATCTCAAATAGGATAGGGGCAGCTGTATTGATACCAGTTAGGTCAGGTCGACCTTCGCCATCTGTATTTCCAACCCAAACCCCGACAACATATCTTGGCGTAACACCAATAGCCCAACCATCCCGGAAACCAAAACTAGTACCTGTCTTCCATGCTATGCGCTGACTGGAGCTGAATTGCTGCCAAAGCATTTCTTCACCCGGCCGCATTACTTCCTCCATTGCCTGGAAGGTATAATAGATCGATCCGGCATCTAATAAACCTGACTTTTGCAGTTGTGGTTTTCTCGCAGGCTGAATGGCATAAACCGGGCTATGATAATCCGCCGTATCATATTTACCATTGTATTTATTGTAATGGTTCAATACCCGCGCCAAGTCCGCGTAAGCACCCGTCAATTCCCAAAGAGTATTTTCACCTCCGCCTAAAATCAGAGACAAACCATAATGATCTGCAGGTTTTTTCAGTGTTGTAATACCTGATTTTTGCAAAAAGTCGTAAAAACGTTCATACTTAAATTGCTGCAGCATTTTTACCGCCGGGACATTCAATGATCGTGATAATGCCCTTGACGCAGGCACTGCACCATCATAGCCCAGATCAAAATTTTCGGGATGATAACCTGCAATCTGAGTAGGTATATCAGGGATAAGGCTGTTAGGTAATATCAAACCATCATGAAGCATGGACGCGTACAACAGTGGCTTTAATGTACTGCCAGGGCTTCGTGGGGCATTCACCACATCCACATCGCTCTCCATTTCGGGGTCTTCCGGGTGAGAAATATTACCTGCATAAGCCACTGCTGCACCTGTTTCCACATCTAATACAACAGCGGCTATGTTATTGATATCGTTAGCTTTTAAAACCGAATGATGTCTTTCCAGAATATCGTTTACCTGTTGTTGCAGATTGGATTTAATTGTTGTGCGGATACGCGTATCACCTGTTTTATCATTTTGATGATCAGATTTAAAGCGTTCCAAAAGGTGAGGTGCCAACTGTGGCAAAGGCATAGGTCTGTCGGGTACAGGCTCCAATTTGGCAAGGGCAGTGGTAGTACTGTCAATGGTACCTTGTTTATACAGCTTATCCAGAAGCAGATTTCTTTTCCTTAATAAAGTTTCTCTGTTCTTTCCTGGGTGAACTAATGACGGAGAATTAGGAAGCACAGCCATAGCTGCCATTTCTCCCCAGGACAGTTTATCAGGGCTGCGTCCAAAATATCGCCATGCTGCTGCATCTAACCCTATTACGTTGGTGCCAAAAGGTGCATTGCTGGTATATAACGCCAATATTTCCTGCTTGCTATGAGTGCATTCCAGGCGCATGGCCATAAATATCTCGCTCAACTTGTTCCAAAATGTGCGCTTATGCTTAGTTGCCAGTCGGATTACCTGCATAGTAATTGTACTACCACCGCTTACCACATGCTTGGAACGCAGATTTTGTTTGATAGCCCTGCTGAAAGCGATAATATCAAAGCCGGGATGATGCTCAAAACGCTTATCCTCAAAGGCGATAATACATTGCTTAAACTTCTCGGGGACTGCGGTATCATAAGGAAAATGCCATTGTCCGTCCGTCCCAATGGCTGCACCTAATAACTGTCCCCGATCATCGTCAATTACATAAGAGGTAGGACTGTTAAACAATTGTCGCGGCAGGCAAAACCAAAACCATAGCATCAAAGCCAGCAGAATAGCGAGAATTATGATTACTTTTGGTTTTTGAACGTATCGTTTAACGCGCTGAAGCACCTTATTCACAATCAGAGTATCTATTTAGATAGACAATGAAAATAAACAAATTATCGATCATTATTCCGGCTTATAACGAAGGGAATACCATCCACCTGATACTCAATAAAATTAAATCCGTTCAACTTACCGGTAACATCGAAAAAGAGATTATTATTGTTAATGATTTCTCAAAAGATCATACCGAGCAGGCTATTGCCGATTACAAAACTGCCAACCCGGATATGAATATCCAATACTTCAAACACGAAGTAAATAAAGGTAAAGGTGCTGCATTGCACACCGGTATAGCCAAAGCAACAGGCGAATACCTCATCATACAGGATGCCGACCTGGAATATGATCCCAATGAATACAATGACCTGTTAAAACCCATAATTGATGGCTTTGCTGACGTGGTATATGGGTCCCGTTTTATGGGTAGCAATCCCCACCGCATTCTGTTCTTCTGGCATACCATTGGCAACCGCTGGCTGACGTTTTTCTCCAATATGTTCTCTAACATGAACCTGACAGATATGGAGACCTGCTATAAACTATTCGATACCAAAACCATACAATCTATCCCACTGCGTGAAAAACGTTTCGGCTTTGAGCCTGAAGTAACCCAAAAAATAGCCCGTGTTCCTAAAATCAGGATATATGAAGTAGGCATATCCTACTACGGCCGTACCTACGAAGACGGCAAGAAAATAGGATGGAAGGATGGTTTCCGCGCTATTTACTGTATTTTGAAGTACGGGATGTTTGGGGCAAAGTGATCAGTTAACCAGTTAATCGGCGATCAGTTAAACCCCAATCACTGATTAACTGATCACCGGTCACTGATAACTACTTAACCACCTCAACCCACTTCCCTTTCTCCACCGCGTTTACCGATACATCATACATGGCCTGGCAGCTTGTTGCTGGTAGGTAGTATTTGCCGGTATATGCTGCATTCAGCATGACAAAGAAGGTCACTTCCTTGCCTTCTGGCAGGCTGAAATAGGTGTTTACCCGGTCATCCCTTACATCGCGATAATCGGATGGTGATGATTTGAAAGCCTCGTCATCATTCATCATTCGCGTGTTCAATATTTCCCATCCTGAAGGGAATATCTGCGTCAAAGCAAGGTTATCATAACGACCACGATGCCCCGGATTTTTGATGTTTACTTGTGCTACAAAGTCCGTCCCTTGTTTTAGTGAGGCAGGGTCTACAGGCTTGCCGCCAAGAGTGGAATAACTGATCCGCATTTGTAATATATCCGGCTTGCTGATCGATTGTACATCCTGCGCTGATGATGGTTGCCCTTTCTGTATTAACCTGATATATAGTTTATTGGAGCCATTGTCTTTAATCACTACTTTACCACCGTTGGATGCAGTTGCTGACTGCCATAGGTAAGAGCCTGATGTAACACTTGTTCCATTATAATTAAACTGAAGCTTAGCCCCCGACTTATTTACACCACAATACTCAGCTATCGCTAGTAAAGAATAAGCAGTGGTTTGTGTGCTGTACCAGTCATCCTGTGATAAGCGCGAAGCTACAGTACGTAATAAGGCTGACGCTCTTTGCTGTTGGCCCAACAACGTCAACGTCTCCAATATCATGGCTTCATCACGCAGATCAGAGCCATAAGTGCCGTACATCATATTATAAGACTTGATGGTAGTCGGCAAGCCTGCGATCATTTGCTGACCAATCTCCGGCTGACCGGATAATTTGTAAGCTGCTGCCAAACGCCATTTAGCTTCTACACTGATATATTTAAACTCACGCAATCGGTTCATCGCTCCCAATGCTGGTGAACGTGCCATAGCCAGCAGATACAGTCGATAAGCCTGAATCAAATCAGATCCATAGAAACTGCGTGTATCCGGTGCCCAGCCTACTGCTTTGGCTTTCTGGTATTTCTTCCAGCGTTCAATAAAGCCTATTGGTAAGCTGTAACCTTTTTCCTGTGCAGCCAGCATAAAGTGACCGGCATAATTTGTTCCCCATTCATCAGATTCACCTTCATTAGGCCAGTAGCTTAAGCCACCATCGGAAACCTGGAAACCATTCAGTCTATTGATCGTCGCTTTAATGTTCCGTTCTGTTTCAGCCTTCTGTACCGGGTTCAAATCCAATATCTGGCTCAAATACAACTGCGGGAATGCCGATGAGGTCGTCTGTTCCACACAACCATAAGGATATTCGATCAGGTAATCCAGTCGTTTGGAAAGGTTTAACGGTGGGATAGAGGCTACCTCGACAGTGGCCTTATTCGTACCATTCATACCTATAGCTGAGTAGTTGGTTACCCATGTTTCACCAGGTTTCAATTCCTTCTCGGTTATTTTTGTAATAGGCGGATTAGGATTACGCACATTCAGCTCAATATCAAAAGCCGCTTTCTCACTCCCACTTTGTGCCAGTATCTTCACTTTACCAACACCTATAAAATCCTTCACATCAAAATCAAAAGTGACTAACTGATCGCCTGTCTTTGTGAAAGTAACCGTCTTCCTGTTGTTGCCATTCAGGTTGCTGAAGGCATTGGATTGTACGCTTACATTCACCGTTTTTACATTAGGCTCCAAAGCGAATACGGTTACCGGTAGTTGAACCTTTTCTGTCGGTCCTAATAATCTTGGCAGCGTAGCCAGTATCATCAACGGTTTTTTAACCGGAACAGCTTTCTCTGCAAAACCATAACTGCCCTCATGCCCTGCAATCACCATTGCCTTCACAGAGCCGATATATTGCGGCAGTGTAAAGCCATGCGTCTGCTTTTCTCCCTTGCCTAAATGGAATGGCCCCAGGAACTTCACCACAGGCTTGAACCTGTTAACAGATACATTCTTCTTAATACCATTCGTACCGTCACCACCTATACTCAGGATGCGCTCCAAACCCCCGCCATAAGCGCCGATCACGTAATCAAACAGATCCCAGGTTTTTACACCTAAGGCTTCTTTAGCATAGAAGGTCTCATGCGGATCAGGGGTTTTATAATTGGTAATATCCAACAAACCTTCATCTACTATGGCTATGCTATAGGTCATCTCCTTGCCCGATGCTTCTGAAACAGTGATAGATGACGGCGTTTCAGGCTTCAGCTTAGCAGGCAGATCGATAACCGGCTTCAATATCGTTTCCGGGTTATCCACCTCTAACGGGATAGCTCCATACATACGTATCGGCAAATCGTTCACCGTTTGCGCATGTCGTTGCAGGAGGGTCACATTCACAAAAATATTAGGCGCCATGCTTTCGTCTACCTTAAAGCTGTATTGTGTTTGTCCTTTTTTGGTATCTATCCAAACTGTTTTGAGCACTTTGCTACCATTCTCAAAACTGATCAATGCCCGTCCGTCCGACATGGTAGGTATGGTCAGTGTCGCCTGCTCACCAACTTTATAATTCTTTTTATCCGATGTAAAGGATAACATAGAAGCCTCCGTAGGGTTCGTCTGTTGTAAACGTTCCGACCAGTTTGGCCAATCCATATAAATGATCTTACCTGACGAATGCCCGGTTTGCTCATCAGATACCTTGATCAGGTAACGCCCCCAGTCTTCCGAAGCGATATTTAAATTCCAGTTGCCTTTACCGTTGGTCAGTCTAACTGTTTCGGTCTTTATCAGCTTATTATACTTATCCTGCGTAAAATTGCTGATCGCATCGCCCGTCTGATCCCACCACCAGCGCCACTGTATCTTGTACAACTCCACCTTAACCTCACGTGTTCCGCTTATCGCATTGCCCTTGGTATCCACATCGGCTATATCTACCTGGTTATCCCTGCCGGTAAACAACATACCCGAAAGATCACTGCCTTTTGGGGTTTTGATACCCACATACCCCGGATACACATTATAAGGTAACGACAACGTTTGCAAACTGAAATTACCTCCCGGCTCAAACACTTTCACCACAAAGTTTGCCCTTAGCTGGCCAGGTGCCTGCTTTTCTACATTAATGTCCGCATTAACAGAAGCTACGCCGTTCTCATTCAGCTTACCATCAAATACGGTTTGCGTTTGGGTATTAAAGGCCAGGGTAGGATCGTCAAAAGTGTAATCAGGATAGTTTTTGAATGATGTTGTTTGTGCCGACAGGAACGCATCTACCTTAGCCTTTAGGTTCTGTGCTATACCACCGAACAACCAATGCGCCTCCAGTCTTCCATCGGTATTGCTGCCTTTTGATAGTTCAGTTGCCCCGTTAAAGTCGAGTTTCAACTTTAAGCGGTTAGGCATAATGGTTTCTATCTTGATGTTCTTCTCGAACGTAGCGCCACCTACTTTCACCTTCGCCATCCAGTTACCTGTGCGCGATGAGGTCTCCGTCGCCGTATGGAAACTATAGAATCCATCTACCGATTTAGTTTGCGTGATCCGTTTATACAACTGTCCGTCCGGATTGTAGAGCTCAAACTCGACAGGATGATCCGGAGGCAAGGTCTTCAGCTTATCCTCTAAAATAAACGACAAGAATATCGAATCCCCCGGTCGCCATACACCACGTTCGCCATAAATAAAGCCTTTCAGACCGCTTTGAATCTCGTCGCCACCCACATTAAAGCGCGACAGTGGGAGCGAGCTGCCATCATCCAATTTTAAGTATCCCTTCTCAGCTCCATGCGTAGCCACCAACAGGTAAGGCTTACGCTTCAGGTCGAAATTAGCCATACCATCACCATCGGATGTGCCTTTATACAATAACTGTTTTTGAAAATCCAGCAACTCCAGCGTAACGCCCGTCATCGGCTGGGCCGTCAGGATGTTGGTCACCGCAATAGTCATGCTGTTGTTATTGCCGCGCTTGGCTATAAGGCCGATGTTGGAGGCGATGATGTTCCGCTTAGCCCAGCGGTCCTTAGTATAATACGAACCCTTGCACGGGTCAAAACGCTCGTTCCAGTTGTAACTTTCCGGGTAGTAGTTATCGTAGCGCTGCCAGAAGTCGTCGTCCTCGTCTTTTATTTTGGCTGAATTGTTGTCATACTCATAACTTTCCTCATCGTCCGTCCCGTCATTCTTCTTCAGCACCGGCGAACCCAGGCTGCAGTTATACAAGGAATATTCCTGCCTGAAACCGATCACCACCCGGTAAATAGCGCCCGGCTCGGCACGTAGCAGCTGGTCAATATCCAGCATAAAGCGGTTCTTCTTGCTCAGGTTAAGGCTCTTATCCGCATCAAGCCTGATAGTCTTTTGAACTACCGGTCTGCCAACAGCCCGCAACTCCTGACCGCCGTTAAAATCATTATTCTGGAAAAACTGCGGCACGTTGTTCTCATAAACCTTAATAATGCTCACATCCACTGCGCTCAGGTTCACGGCTTCAAAAGGCATGGTCAGCTTACCTGAGTCAGGCAGTATAACGCCTTTGCCGGGAATGCTCACCGAAGGCATCCTGTTCTCGAAAAACACACTGGCCGTATAAGGCTGCGTGATCTTCTTATGCGAAATATTCTCGACACCCTCATTCACAAAAGCGCTGTAATTGCCCTGCAAACGGTCGGGAGCGTATATTTTAACCGTACTGCCCTCAATGGTATAGGCAGGGTCTTCCACATTCTTTATACCGACCAGTCCCTTTAGTTCCTGGCCCACCAGTATCGCATCCGAAAACTGCACCAGCACGTATTGATCCTGATCCTGCACGGCTGTGATGGCTAGCACCTTAAAATCGCCGATGGCGGGTATCTCAAATTCCTGGCTACCTTTTTTGTCTACATTCAGGCTACTGCCATCCCAGTTTACCCCAAGCTTGTTCACCGCATTATTGCCCCTCGCCACATCGGTAATGGTAAACTTATGCGTACGCTGCACATTGTTGTGCTGCCAGCTGATGCGGGTAGGCGAGGCATAGTTCACGCTGATCAGCTTTTCTATATCGGCATTATTCTCGTCATCCGCGGTTTGAACCTCGCCCTCCAGCTTCATTTTATCAAGCGACGTGCTGGTTGCGGTCTGCAAACCCTTAAATGAAAGGGTAAAATCGGGCTTAACGGTCTGGAAAGTAAACTTGAACTCCTTAAAGCGGTCGGGCACATCCACAATCTTTTTCAGCTCGAACTCGGCCGTATAGTTTTGATCCGCCACCAGCTTCTTCTCGGGTCTAAACTCGATGGTGCGCTCGTCCACCCAATAAGCTTTACCGGCAATAGACGGCGAAAAATCAAACACGCCATCGGGCAGCTTATCGTTCTGCACATGCGTGGTAGGAACATCGCCCGCCAGCCGGATACGGATGGTGCCCTCTTTAGAAATAATGCCCGACGTGTACGACTCGATGTACTTGCTAAACGCCGGATCAACCGCAGTGCTATGCTTGCGGTGAAAAATAAAATAAACAGCAACCAGTAAAATAATAGTAGCCACAAGCGCAATAAAAGGGCGCCTGCGTGCAGGGGAAAGGCTTTCAGTGTCTTCCATGGATAAGGTGAAATATTTACGTAAAATATGAAATTTCCGGAAATAAAAGAGGAATGTTTTGCGGAGAGGTTGGGGGATGGTTGTACGTTTTACGTAATACGTTGTAAGTTTTTATTTTTTGTCATGCTGATCCGCTGGCTAGCGGAGAGGCATCTATTCCGTGAAGCTGTCAGGAACCGGAAATATGCAGGAAGTAGATTCTTCACTCTCGTTCAGAATGACAGGCTGGAAGATCAGGGCGTTTCCCGCTGATAGAAGCGGGTCAGGCTGTACGTTCATACTGCGCGGGCATTAGTCACAGGGCCGGTATCCACTTCCATCCTTAACGCGAAAACTTACACGGTGTAACAGGGTTGGGGGAGGGAGACGGACTGACGATTACTCAATTTGAGGCATTGGAAATGATTTGTCGAAAGGAACGATTTTACTACGCATTGCAACCTTATCACGGAAGTGCCGTGATATTTCTTGCGTTAAACGGATATAGTTGTTTTTTTCTGTGGTGCCGTGATAATAGATTTTGATTGATCTGCAATTTGTATGCTCAAAGATCATATTGAGCATAGTCCTATCCGATAGGCCACAAGAATGACCAAGAATATAAATTTGATATTCGTCGCTCTCAATAAAACGGATCAGATTGTGATAATTTGATGTTTTGAAATAACCGAACGACTTGATGTGTTCAAAAAAGCCATTGTCTTTTGACAACTCCATCTTTTTATAGTCCTCATCCAATTCATCGCCAAATCCAAAGATTATTTTATTGTTGCTGTCGTTTATACGACCGTGGATATAATTCACATCTATAGGTATCGAAATGTGTGGTAAGTCATCATTCTTTTTAAGATACTTCTCAATTGTGGAAGTATAGTTGAAGTTCAATATCATAGAGTTAACTGGACCGTGGTAGACTTTTAGATTTCTGTAAAGAATCTCAGATAGATTGACGGAAGAGTTGAATATGCTTGAATACGAAGGGCTATATTTTTCACATTTGATCGTTAAAAGATATTCCTCTAACTCCCTTTTTATGACTTCTAAATCGTTATTTAATTTTTCAAGTAAAGTAACCCTTCTAGGATGTTCAACATTCAAAAGCTCTTTGAGCTTATCATAGAATTCGTTTTCAATATCTACCCAGTTTGCATTTGTGCATTTATGTATCAGTTCGTCAAAAAAGTTTGATTTTACAGTTACTTTAAAAGGGTTGCGATGAACATAGCCTTTAATTATGTATAACTGATCATCCTTGAATAGATGATTCATCCCTTTCTCGTAATAATGATCGACTAAATAGGAAATACTTTCTATTGCGCCCTTAGCCCCAAAGGAATAGCCCGGATAATTGTAATCCACAGCTAATAACTCATCTTGATAATTGCGGCCTAAACAACTATTATTACAAGCAACAGTGAGACATTTGTTTAGGTACCATAAAATAAAACTGTTATAATCTGTTTTCAAACCATGTGCTAGATCGAAACCATTGCCGATAAGGATAAGTCTATTCATATTCAAATTTAATAATTTAACAATCTTATTCCGATAACCACCAAGGCTCTCCCTAAGCTTCCGCAAGCGTCCTCGCTTGTTGTTTAAACTATAAAGAGCGGATAGAAAGGTATCCCTGCTCAATAATCTGCATAGTTCGGAGATTGCTTCGTTCCTCGCAAAGACGCGGCTTTTAAGAAATCATAGTAATCAATAAATTAAGTGAATCATGGTTCAGACAAATGCGTTAGCGATGGTAGTGGATACCGGCTTGTGGCTAATGCCAGAAGGCGTATGAACGGACAGCGCGGCCGCAGGCAACGCCCTAATTCAGTTTGCAGTTATTAAGTTTGCGTTGGCAGTTCTATTCTGTAAATTCATTAATTCTGGAGATTCCGGTTCAGACAATATGCAGGACAGGCCTTTGCACACCATACTTCGAGTGCCTCAGCATGACACCCTTATTATCAGATAATCTTTCAACCAACCTTCCAGAAAGTAATGATCAACCCACCCAACACAACCAATGAACCGCCTACCATAACCGGCACTGAGGGAATGGTTTTAAAGGTAAAATAGGTGATGATCTGCCAAACAATAAACAGGGTGGCGATATACAGCCCCACAACTTTGCCGAACTCGACGGGGGCGAGGTTAAGGAAGAAACCATAACCGAAAAGCAGCAGGATACCGATCAATCCAAAACCAATCCTGGCAACGCCTGAATATTCATATATGGTTTTCCTGATCAGCGCGTCTCCGCTAACTTCGAGGGTTGTGGCAAGGATTAAAAAGAAAATAGGGTGTATGTTTTGTAAGGTTGACTTCATGTAGCCTAAAATACGGTTTTAGTGCGAAATTTGCGGTTATTATTGCATTTTACGTCATCCCGAACTTGTTTCGGGAACCCACAGGACAGGTCGACGTCATGCTTAGTCTGCGATTTGCATGTAGCAGACTTGTCTATCTCATACCTTTATGATGGGGTGCTGAAACAAGTTCAGCATGACATTTTTTAATATTGACTATTCACCACTCACTGTTCACTACCTAATCATCACTCCTGGCTTATTCAAAATGGGGAGCTTGATAAAGTTAGATTCCACAATGCTTTCGGGGAGGAAGATGAATTTTTTGTCGAATATTTCGCGGCCGATGTAGTAGCTGAGCCAGTACTCGTTGTTGAGGCCGAAGGTGGATTCGTCTATCGGCTCGATGAGGGCAAAGGCGCTGTTTTCAAGCAGCGGTATCATGTGGCGCAGGGTGGAGGTTTTAACGGGTTCGCCATCCTTTTCGCCATAACCCTTTGAGGTGATCAGCACATTCTCAATCGGCTCATTTTTCATATTAATGAGGTAGACATACCATGTTTTGCTCTCCACAGTCTCACCCTCCAGCGCCACCGCAATGGCGATATCCTTTACTATATTTTCCGGGATGTCTTTTATCATTGTTGGTTGTATTAGTTGTAGAGGTTGTAGAAGTTGTAAGTGTTGGAGTAGTTGTAGAGATTGAAATAAACTATTACAACCTCTACAACCTTTTTAACATTTACAACACTATTTCCCCTTCTTCACAAACTTCTTCTTCGGTGCCTTGGCTTCGGCGTCGGCAAGGGCCTTGCAGTCCTCGTAGGTGAGGTCTTTGGGCTCTTTGCCCTTTGGTATCTTAACGTTTTGTTTGCCAAATTCAATATAAGGGCCCCAGCGACCGTTAAGGATCTTTACATCCGGGTTTTCATCGAATGTCTTGATCAGGCGCTCTGAATCCTTTTTACGCTTATCTTGTATGATCTCGATAGCCTGCTCTTCCGATACATCCAGCGGATCGACGCCCTTAGGCAGCGAATAGAATGCACTGTTATGACGGATATAAGGCCCGAACTTACCTATGGCGACAGTCATTTCCTTATCTTCAAACGAACCTACTTTCTTTGGCAGCTTGAACAGTTCAAGCGCATCCTCTAAAGCAATGGTCTCGATGCTCTGACCTGCACGCAGACTGGCATAAAGTGGTTTTTCCTCGGTATCACTATCACCGATCTGCACAAATGGCCCAAAGCGACCGATACGCACCGATACCTTTTTACCATTTTCAGGGTGAATGCCCAACTCACGCTCGCCTGTTGCTTTATCCGCCGTCTCGATGGTATTCTGCACCTCTTTGTGGAACGGGTTATAGAATTTGCGGATCATCTCCGTCCATTCTTCCATTCCCTGCGCAATCTCGTCAAATTGCTTCTCCACACCGGCAGTAAAGTGGTAGTCAACGATACCGTTAAAGTATTGCACCAGGAAATCGTTCACTACTGAACCAATGTCGGTCGGGAACAGCTTGCCACGTTCGGCACCTGTATTTTCAGTTTTTTCTTCTTTGGTGATATTAGCGCCTTTCAGCGTCAGTACACGAAAACTCCGTTGCTTGCCTTCGCGGTCTTCCTTCACCACATAACCACGGTTTTGTATCGTAGAAATTGTAGGCGCATACGTGGACGGACGGCCAATGCCCAACTCTTCCAGTTTCTTTACCAAACTTGCTTCAGTATATCTGGCAGCAGGCCGGGAGAAACGCTCGGTAGCAGTCATTTCCTGCAAATCCAGTCGCTGTCCTTTGGTTAAAGGCGGCAGGATAGCATTACCTTCTCCATTTTGTGCTTCATCCTCGTCATCAACCGACTCTAAATAAACTTTCAGAAAGCCGTCGAATTTCATTACCTCGCCATTGGCTACCAGTTCTTCTTTACGTGTTGATATACTGATCTTTGCAACAGTCTTCTCAAATAAAGCTTCACTCATTTGGGAGGCAATGGCGCGTTTCCAGATCAGCTCATAGAGGCGTTTTTCTGAGGCATCACCGTCAATAGTGTGAGCATCGAAATAGGTTGGGCGTATCGCCTCGTGTGCTTCCTGTGCACCTGCGGCTTTGGTTTTATATTTTCTAAGCTGATGGTATTTTTCGCCATAAGCTGAGTTGATCTCTTGTGCGGCAGCGTTCAAAGCCAGGTCGGATAAATTCACCGAGTCGGTACGCATGTAGGTGATCTTACCGGATTCATACAGCTTCTGTGCAACTGTCATAGTACGCGATACCGAAAAGCCAAGTTTACGACTAGCTTCCTGTTGCAGTGTAGAGGTGGTGAACGGCGCAGCGGGTGAACGTTTAGCTGGCTTGGTTTCGAGTGAGTTTACGTTGAAATCTGCACCAATGCAATCCTTCAGGAACTTCTCAGCATCTTCCTGTTTAGCCCAGCGTTCAGGCAGTTCGGCTTTAAAAGCTTCTTTACCCTTACCAAATATCGCTACGATCTTAAACGCAGCTTCAGACTGGAATTTGTTTATCTCACGCTCACGGTCGACAATCAATCTGACAGCAACCGACTGTACACGGCCGGCTGACAGCGATGGCTTTACTTTTTTCCATAACACAGGAGAAAGTTCAAAGCCTACCAATCTATCCAATACACGGCGTGCTTGCTGTGCGTTAACCAGGTTATAATCTATTTTACGTGGATTTTCTATCGCCTTTAAAATAGCAGGTTTGGTGATCTCGTGGAAAACGATGCGCTTGGTAGAGGCATCTTTCAAACCCAAAGTCTCAAATAAATGCCAGGATATGGCTTCTCCCTCACGGTCCTCATCGGATGCGAGCCAAACCATCTCTGCTTCCTTGGCTAATTTCTTTAACTCGCTTACTACCTGCTTCTTATCCGCAGGTACTTCATATTTTTGTGCAAAGTTATTAGCGATATCGATCGCATCTTCCGACTTCACCAGATCGCGGATATGCCCATAGCTCGACTTTACGGTAAAGTCTTTGCCCAGGTAACCCTCGATAGTTTTGGCCTTAGCCGGAGATTCAACAATGAGTAGATTTTTAGCCATTAAACCAATTATTTTTTTGCAAATAAAACATAAAGTAAGGGAAACGCAAATTGTTTGTGGGAATGTTGGTTGGAAAGTTGAAAAGTTGGAAGGTTGTAAAGTTGGCTTAATTGTTGGATTGTTTCATTGTTAGAAGGGGTTATATTACCCTAAAAATAACTTTTCAACCTTCCAACTTTACAACCTTTCAACAAAGAGATTACATCAGGAACCCACCGCCCAGCAGATCATTCCCTTCATAGAATACAGCAGACTGACCCGGGGCTATGCCGCTTACATTGTGGGTGAAATCCACTTTCATATGCTCGCCCATTTGTACGATGGTGCTTTGGGTACCGGCATCTTTATAGCGTATTTTGGTTACCGCTTCAATAGGGTCGATGATGCTTTCGTATTTAACCAGGTTAAGGTTGCGCACCCAGGCTTCCTTGCGTTCCAGTTCTTCCTGCGTACCTAAAACCACGGTATTGGTATGCGGATCAATACGGGCTACAAACATGGGATGACCCAATGCAATGCCCAATCCCTTACGCTGACCAATGGTATAAAAAGGATAGCCCTGATGCTGGCCCACTACAGTGCCGTCTGTAAGCACGAAATTGCCTTTGCCTACACGTTCGTCCAGGTCTTCCACTTTATGGCGCAGGAAGGCCCTGTAATCGTTATCGGGCACAAAGCATATTTCATAGCTTTCGCTTTTACCGGCTAATTCTACCTGGCCCATATCTAAAGCCATTTGCCTGATCTCTGCTTTAGTAAAGCTTCCTAACGGGAATTTGGTACGTGCAAGGTTTTTTTGAGATACGCCCCAAAGCACATAAGACTGGTCTTTATTTTCATCCAAACCCTTAGATACCACATAACGGCCATTATCGTGCATACGGATATTAGCGTAATGCCCGGTAGCTATAAATTCGCAATCCAGCTTATCGGCACGCTTTAACAAAGCTTCCCATTTAATATGGGTATTGCACAAAACGCAGGGGTTAGGGGTACGACCGGCGAGATATTCATCCACAAAGTTATCGATCACAAAGTCACCGAATTCGCTGCGTATATCGAGGATATAATGAGGAAAACCATAACCTACAGCTAATGCACGTGCATCGTTGATGCTATCCAGGCTACAGCAGCCGGTTTCTTTAGAGCTACCGCCTGAGGAGGCATAATCCCATGTTTTCATGGTAAGGCCGATCACTTCATAGCCCTGTTCGTGCAGCATAATTGCCGCAACCGAGCTATCAACTCCGCCACTCATCGCCACTAATATCCTGCCGTGCTTACTCATATGGGCTGCAAAGATACGGTTTTTGAAATTGTTGTTAAGTCAGGGTATGGTAATTTGTGATGGGAGTAGGTTATCAGTTAACCAGTTAATCGGTGATTGGTTAATCAGGTGTGTTCTGTGAGGGAGTGTTACCAAATAAAGAACGGAACAGTTTTGAGTGGCAGTTGCAGTAATTTGATTTGGATGTCACAACTTGTAACGACAATAGGGGGAGTGCGACGGACGGACGGTGGTTGTGGGTTTGTTGTTATTATATTTAAATTAAGACATTATATAATCAACATATAAATCTGATTATCAATTTATATTTCGTTAAAGTTAATGTCAGCCCTGCCTAATAACTGATCACCGGTTAACTGATCACTGAACAAACACCGTCTTTATATTCACAAATTCATGGATACCAAACATGCCCAGCTCGCGACCGTAACCGGATTGTTTAATACCTCCAAAAGGCAAACGCGGATCAGATTTAACGAGTGAATTAACGAAACAAGAACCTGCCTGTAGTTGGGTTGCAGCTATTCTTTCACCTTTCTTTTTGTCTTTAGTGAATACGGCAGAGCCTAAGCCAAAGGTGCTGTCGTTGGCTTTTTTTATAGCATCAGCTTCATCTTTGGCGACGATTATAGATGCTACGGGACCGAATAATTCCTCATCGTAAGCGGGCATACCCGATTTTACTTTGGTGAGGATGGTTGCCGGATAGAAGGCATTCTTGCCTTTTGGTAGTGATCCGCCTAAAATGCATTTGGCGCCTTTCTTTATAGATAGTTTAACCTGTTCATGCAATTGGTTACGAAGATCGCTGCGAGCCTGCGGGCCTATGGCTGTATTGATATCCAAAGGGTCACCCAGCTTTTTGGCTTTCATTTTACTTAGGAATAACTGTGTAAATTCCTTTTCAACTGACCTGACAACGATGAACCGTTTGGCAGCGATACAACTCTGGCCGCTATTGATGATGCGGCTGTTCACGCAAGTTTCGGCTGCTTGTTCCAGGTTGGCGTCGGCCAGGATAACATAGGCATCACTGCCACCTAATTCAAGAACAGTTTTTTTGATAAACGAAGCTGCTTTTTGTGCTACCATTTTACCGGCATTGGTACTGCCTGTTAAGGTGACAGCCTGTATTAATGGGTTCCCGATGATGTGTTCAACCATGGTATTATTTACCATAAGTGATTGAAAAACATAGTCGGGAAAGCCTGCCTGGTGAACTACTTCTTCAATAGCCTGGGCGCATCCGGGCACATTCGAGGCATGCTTCAATACGCCACAATTACCGGCCGCCAAAGCAGGAGCAAGGAAACGGAACACCTGCCAGAAAGGGAAGTTCCAGGGCATTACGGCCAGTACTACGCCTATAGGTTGAAAGGTTACAAAGCTTTTAGAGGCATCTGTTTCGATGATCTGATCGCTTAAGCATTTGGATGCATTGGATGCATAATATTCGCATACAGCGGCGCATTTTTCTATTTCAGATACACCCTGGTTTACAGGTTTGCCCATTTCATGGGCCATTAGTATCGCAAATTCTGATTTGCGGGTTTGCAATACCGCAGCCATACTGGTCAAAAGCCTGCTACGCTCTTCATGAGAAGAGTTTCTCCACTTAAGCCATGACTTATGCGTCTGAGCAATCTTTTGCTCAACTTCTTTAATGGTATGTGCGTGGTACTTCTTTAATACTTTCCCGTTGACGGGATTGATCGAAGTTAGGTTCATAACTGTCTACCTCTCAAAGTTAAACAGTTTATCCAAAAAATAGTTGCACTAATTACGGATTGCGCACCTGCCCGTCGCCTTCAACTATCCATTTATAGCTGGTAAGCTCCTGCAAACCCATCGGTCCGCGGGCGTGGAGTTTTTGGGTGCTGATGCCAATTTCGGCCCCTAAACCAAATTGGGCACCGTCTGTAAAGGCAGTTGACGCATTAAGATATACAGCAGCAGCATCAACCTTATTCAGGAATATAGCTGCATGTTGGGCATTCTCCGTAATAATAGCCTCGCTATGTTTTGAGCTGTGACTGGCAATATGATTTAAAGCTTCATCAAAACTATCCACTGTTTTAATGGCCATTTTATAGTCTAAAAACTCTGTGCCGAAATGTTCTGGTTGAGCTTTTTGAAGTAGATTATCAGGGTAATTACCTTTTAGGGAGCCGTAAGCTCTTTCGTCTGCAAATATCTCAACATCTTTTTCAGACAGCTTATTAACTAATTCAGGAAGATCAGAAATGCGGGATGAATCTATCACCAAACAATCCAGCGCATTACAAACACTTACACGTCGAGTTTTCGCGTTAAATACGATCTCAGTGCCTTTTTGAAGATCGCCAGTTTCATCAAAGTACGTATGTACAATGCCTGCACCGGTTTCAATTACCGGCACTTTACTTTGTTGGCGAACACGGTCGATTAAATTCTGACTGCCGCGAGGAATCAATACATCGATGTATCCGGTAGCATTCAGCAATGCTTCAGTAGCTTCACGCTCAGGAGGCAATAACACCGCAACATTTTTATTGATGCCATGCTTAGTCAGTACGTCGTGAATGATCTTGATAATAGCTTTATTAGAAAACTCCGCATCACTTCCGCCTTTCAAAATACATACATTACCCGTTTTAAAGCAGAGGGCGAATACATCAAAAGTAACATTAGGACGGGCTTCATAAATCACGCCAACAATACCCAAAGGAACACTGATTTTTTTAATGTTCAAACCATTAGGCATCGTCTTCTCTGACAGGATACGACCAAGCGGATGAGGGAGATTGGCCACGTTTACCATGTCCTTAGCAATATCCTTTATGCGGGCCTCAGTTAATTTTAAACGATCATATTTGGGATCGTTTACATCCATGCGGTCAAGGTCTTTTTTATTTTCCTGGAGCAGGAGCGTAGTTTGAGCTACTGCGGCCTCTGCCAGGTCATTCAGTACAGCAACTATGGTATCAGGCGAGACACTTACAATGTCTCGGCCTGCTAATAATGCATCTTCAAAGTATTGTTTGTATTCCATTTCGTAAAATCATAATGCCCGATATTTCTCAAGTGTCCCGGCTGTTGTCAGCAATTGGTACCCCCGTGACGGACGGACGACACAAGATCAATTCTGTAAATAAAGGTAATCATAATGCACCAGCGCTTTCTGGTTTTTATGACCGATACGTTCCTTTGCTTTTTCTGAGCCATATTCGGCAATACCTAAACCTATTAGCTTATCCTGTTCGTCGATCAATTTAATGATCTCTCCTTTATTAAAATCAGCTACAATACTTACAATGCCAACCGGCAGCAAACTAGTTGCTTTGCTGGATAGCAAGGCCGCTTTTGCGCCGTCATTTACCCTGACAATGCCTGTGGCGAAATGCACAGAATGTGCTATCCATTTCTTTTTGCCTGATTTGGTTTTATCAGGAATAAATCTGGAATGAATCACTTTATCTTCCAGTACATCGTTTAGAATATTATCTCGTGTGCCATTTGCAATATGCACTGCGATACCCAATTGCGCCACTTTTTGGGACATAGTTGACTTGGTGATCATCCCGCCACGACCAAATTGAGATTTACCTGAAGAGACAAATGCTGATAAATCAAGTGTTGAATTATCGATCTCCTCAATCACTTTTGAACTGGAAAGTTTTGGGTCGCCATCATAAATGCCATCCACATTAGTTAGGACGATTAACGCCTGAGCATTTAACATAGAGGCGATCAACCCGGCAAGCTCATCGTTATCGGTAAACATCAGCTCGGTCACTGAAACCACGTCGTTTTCATTTACTACGGGTATTACCTGGTGTTGCAAAAGCACTTCGAGGCAATTACGCATATTGAGATAATGCAGCCGGTCGCGGAAATCTTCCTTGGTGACCAGTATCTGCGAGCAAAGCATATTATATTCACCAAACAGGTTGGAGTAAGTATTAATAAGCTTCACCTGACCTATAGATGCTAATAATTGCCTTGCTGCTACGGCATCCGCCTTATCAGATACCGTGATCATACTCCGGCCGGACGCCATGGCACCTGATGATACCAATATCACTTCTTTTCCCTGCTTTTTGATAGTTGCAATTTGCTCCACAAGGTGGCTAATGCGTTTCAGATCGGGTAGGCCGTCTTTTTGCGTTAAAACGTTGGAACCGATCTTTACTACAATGCGGTGGTAATTGAAAGCCATTGGTATACGTATAATTCAGGCTTCAATATTAATAAATTATAGGTTATTGATGGGAATTATAGTGATAATAATTGATTGCAGTGAATAAACAGGTTAATTATCTATCTTAAGATTTAGCACGGTGATGAAATTGGCCAATTTAGTAGTGGTATCCGGCTTCCAACCAATAGTGACCTTTAATGGGAATTTAGAAGTGTCGGTAACGCCAAAACTGCTTAGATCCTGGAATGTCCTGTAAAATTTTGAAGTATCAGTTGTGAACTTAATGAAATAACCGCCACAAGTTGCACAATCGTAGTACGCAAAGTTTTCGGTAATTGTACCCTCGTTTACATGATAAGGTAGTTGTTCATGACCCTTTTTGCAGGCCAAAAAAGCAGCTGATATAAATAATAACGTGATTAGTTTGCAGGTATACCTTTTCATAACATCGTTGAATTAAATGCCAGTACGTTAGATAGTCATGAAACGCTACAACTAATCTTTTTATTTAGTGTTTATGATTAAAAATACTTATTAAACACAAAATGAAAAAGTTAATCATATTGACCGTTTTAGTATTAACAGCTATCGGAGCATTCGGTCAAACCAAAACTAAGACCGACGACACTTCTAAAAATGCACCAGTTACAACCAACACGGCTTTTAGAGTCCATTATGACTACGTGTTTAAGCGAAATACCGATGGCTCTTACTCAGCATTGTACCCTGTGCAGGTCAATGGTGATATGATCGGTTCAGGGGCATCGTTCCCACCCGGCACATCTTTTGGCGGAGTAGATGTGGCTGCTTATGCAGGGCATGACCTGATGATTGACACAGTGAATAAGGTGGTGATTATAAGGAAGTTCTTGAAGTAGTCTGAATCAGAATTTGCAGAATTAAAAGATTTTCAGAATTCTGTTAATTCTTAAACGGCGTAGCCCTCTTGAGCACCTATAAAAACAATCATTGCGAAAAATCCTGCAAATTCTGATTCAGACATTTAACTAATAAACCCTTTCACATATTCCTTAGTCAATTCTTTTTGCGGGTTCAATAACAGTTCTTCGGTCGCGCCGAATTCAATGATCTTACCCATGTAAACGAAGATGATGTAATCGGATACCCGACGCGCCTGGCGCAGGATGTGCGTTACCAATACGATGGTATATTTTTGTTTGAGATGAATGAATAAATCCTCGATAATGCTGGTCGATACCGGATCAAGGGCTGAAGTGGATTCGTCACCTAAAATGATCTCCGGCTCAACTGCTAATCCGCGAGCCAGGCATAAACGTTGTTGCTGGCCGATAGATAGGCGAGTTGCAGGAGCATGAAGGCGATCTTTTACCTCATTCCATAAGCCGGTTGCTTTTAGTTGGGTTTCTACTAATTCATCCAGCTCAGCCTTTTTAGGGTTGCCGTGCAGGCGAGGACCGTAAGCTACATTATCATAAATAGACATCGGCAGGGGATACGGTCGCTGTGAAAGCAGGCCCATCTTTTTGCGGATGTGGGTTACTTCGGCTTTGGGATCGTAAATGTTTTCCCCGTCTACTAATACCTTGCCGGTCACTTTTACATCAGGTGTATCATCCAGTAAGCGATTGAATGACTTGAGTAAAGTAGTTTTACCACAACCCGAAGGCCCGATGATAGAGATCACTTTTTTGTTAGGGATATTAATAGTAATGTCTTTTAGTATTTCGTGATCACCCACGCTTACATTTAAATGCTGAACACTGATATGCGGATTATTTGTCATGACTACTGGATTTTGTTTTTAGAGAACCGTTTTGCCAGAAAAGACGATAAAACGGTAATGATCAATACTACGATGGTTAATATTAAGGCTGATGCATAAGCGCGCCCCTGTACTTCTTCGACAGGGCTGCCTAATTGGAAAAATATAGCTAATGGTAACGTAGCAGCAGGTTGATGAAGTGATGTTGGAATGTTATCGCTGAAACCGGCTGTAAATAACACCGATGCCACATCGCCGATTGCGCGACCGAAGGATAATAGAATTGCGGTAAATATCCCCGGTCTGATTTGTCTCAAAACTACTTTAGACATTTCCCATCGGGTGGCGCCTAAGGCCAATGAAGCATCACGAAGTTCTTTTGGAACGGTGATGATTACTTCATCCAGCGTACGCACCAGTATGGGAATTACTAACAGAGTTACTGCCAGGATTCCACCAAGCAGTGATGCCTTAATCCCAAAATAAACCATAATGAGAAAGCCGAATGCACCGTAAACAATCGATGGTATGCCGAACAGCACATCAAAAGCTATTCTTAGTGAATTTGCGATAACGTTCCTGCTGCCCAGATACATATTGATGTAGATGGCTACAGGTATACTAATGAACAATCCCAATATGGTTGCACCACCAGCTACATACAATGAACCGATGATGGCATTTAAAACGCCGCCTTCTTTACCTATATAAAAGCCACCACCTGGTATTTTGGTAATCATATCCCAGTTCATAAAAGGAACGCCTTTGTAAAATATGGTACCGACGATGAGAAAAAAACTACCTGATACGATGATAATCGACAGGAGCATCAATACCCTAAAAAGGTTTTCTTCTAATTTTCGTCTTGTCATGCTGCCAGTTTCCTTTCCAGTCGGGCTAAGATCATCCTTGATATGATGTTGAATAATAGAATAATGATGAACAACAGTAATGCTGCGAACATTAGTGCGGAATCATACATGGGTATTGATAGCATCTCGCCGTAATTATTGGCGATCAATGCAGGTAGGGGGTAGCCTGAATCAAATACTGAATGCGGCACATCAGCATTATTTCCACAGACCATCAGCACAGCTATAGTTTCACCAAAGGCCCTTGAAATTGCCAGCACTGTAGCAGCTATTATACCTGGTTTCGCTTTGCGCAGATAAACTTTTCGGATGGTTTCCCATTTGGTAGCACCTAATGATAAGGATGCTTCTTTTAGCTCTTTCGGAATGGTGTTCAGTACTTCACATACAATACTGACGATCAATGGAAATATCATTACTGCAAGCACAATACCACCGGCCAGTACACTATAACCAGTAGAAAACTCGACAAAATGCGGTGCTATGTGATTTTGAATAAGAGGAATAATAAAGAGCACTCCCCAAACACCAAAAATTACCGGGGGTATGCCCGATAACAGGTTAACAAACGGAACCAGTATTTTCCTTACCCGCTGGGGCGCATATTCTGTAATATAAAACGAACTGAGCAAACACAGCGGCAATGCGATAATAATTGCTATGCCCGTGACCCAAAGCGTGCCCATTATGAAAGGGAAAAAGCCAAACCGCCCTTTAAGTGGTTTCCATTCGCTGGAGGTAAGCAATTGCCACCAAGAAGAATTACTAAGCACTGGGGCGGATTTATAGTATAACCCAATGCCTATCACCACCACTACCGAAACCGATAGTATGGTGAGGATAAGCATTATTTTTGAAAGAACTTTATCTTTTAGTAGCCTGAATTTTTGCATTAGAGATTTAGTTGATTGGTTAAGTGGTTGAATGGTTGATTATGTTAAGTGGTTGATTATGTTAATTCAACATAATCAACCACTTAACCATTCAACTACTTAACTTTCTAATTTACTTTCTTCAATTCCTCAGCTATTTTCTGTTTTGAAAGCTGGATATAGCCGTTCTCATCAACATACTTCTGGCCTTCGGTCAATACAAACTTTACAAATGCCACCAGTTCAGGGCGTGTTGGTTTGCCTTTGAAAAGAAATCCAAGGTTACGTGCCGGAGGGGATGGATATTTACCAGAGGCAATAGCATCAGTTAAATTATCTATCGTATCATAAAAGTTCTCGTCAGCATCTATCTTACCATTGCCGTTTACATCAATGGGCAATGCATGTACACCGGCTACCTGTTTGCGGGTTTTCAGATCGTACAGGTAAGCCAGGTTGTTGTAACCTATTCCGGTAACATCCTTTTTAACAGCCTGGGCCAGACCCGGATCACCATAAACACCTACACCAAGCAGGTCTTCTTGTTTTTTGTTGAAGTATTTGGCCCAGGTTTCAGCTGCACCGGCGGCATCTGAACGGGTATAAACGTGAATTGGAACAGATACTTTTCCACCTAATTGATTCCAGTTTTTAATTGAGCCGGTAACAAATACATTGGCAAACTGGTCACGTTTTACACCTTTCGATTCCAGAGTTGCAGCGTTGGGATTGCCGGTATTAAAGGTTGGTACCACTGCATCTTTGGTTACATAAATGGTATAAGCTCCTTTTTTAACTTCAGCAGGATTGATATCCCTTGATGCGAGGCCAATATCTACCAATCCAGATAGAGCATCAGTAATACCTTTGCCCGCACCACCCGCTGAGATATTGAATACGACGTTCGGGTGTGCTTTTTTAAACTCCTGCGCCCATTTTACAGTAATAGGATAGAGGGCAAATGCACCGGAAATATTGATGGTACCTTTCAGGTCATCGGGTGCTGGTTTGTTTTCAGCCTTTTTGAAGGATGATAATGTGACAACTATACCGGTAATTGCTGCAAATGATAGTATAGTTTTCTTATTAAATAATATGCGTTTCATTGTTGTTGCGTTTGCGTTTTTTTAGAATGCGATCTGTAATTGTGCTTCCAGGATGTTGTTTTTGATTTGTACTGTTTCTTCGCGTTTGTACAGGTAATCCACAGCCAGCTTAGTCCATTTATTAAATACGAAATTCACACCGCCGTAATAAATGGTTGAACGATCTGTCAAAATTGTCTTAGTTGGATCATAAGTATCGTATTTAGCCACTAACTGAATTTGTGGTATTACATAATAACCAGCCTGTGCATACCAGCCATCGCGGTGAACAGAGCCATCAGTGCCGTGCAGATACTCAGCGGTTACTGAGAACGGACCGGTAACATAGCGACCATCAAAACCATAACGATTACGTGCCTGCGTAACCGGATTAGGTACTTTTGTGGTAGCTAATGGAATATCTTCACCTTCGTATATGCTGCCTCCAAAATCAAGGCCTTTGATAGGATGGATGCCCAAACGGCCCGCGATATCTTTGTGGTTGTTATTGTCGGTAGTAACGTCATAGCCTGCACCGTTAAATACACCGAATGTATAATCGAACAAATATTGATCATTTAATTTGGCAAAGCTGCCGCTTATTTGGACACCGATGTCCCGGCCATTTTGGTTACCGATCACATCTTTTGATCGTCCGGCTAAAGCTTCAACTACCTGCGAACGGTCGATGAAATCCAACTGGGAGTCAGAAACCAAACTTTCATAAGTAAGCGGAACTTTAAACTGACCAGCCTGAATCTTCAGGAAGTCGGTAAATCTGTAAGCTGTATAAGCGTCGAGTAGTTTAGCTCCGCTACCAGCAAATTCGGTATAAACTTCATACGACCAGTTGTCGGTGATATTACCTTTTGCATCCAAACGGGCACGGTGCATGTCGAATGCATCATTTACACCGCTTTGGGCAAAGCCCTGGTAACGTGCCTGTACCAAGCCACTTATCTGCAAGGCGCGGCTACCTATGGAAATGCTGTGTTGGTTTTCTTTGTCTTTGTCGCGTTTCTGCTGCTCTTTCAAAGCAAGGTCAGAGCGGAGGGAGTCTGCTTCCTGCTGAGTTAATAAATTCTTTTTGATAAGCAGGTTGATCAGCTCATCATTTGATTGAGCTTTAGATGCAATTGCCGAGGTTAGGATGATGACTACAAATAAAATTCTTTTAAGGTAAAGTGTTTTCATTTTAGGGGTTAAGTTGTTTTTTTGATTTGAATGCCTGTTGTCTATTATCTATTAAAACCATATAATCTATATAATCTACTGATTTAGTAGTGTAAATATGAAAAGTTTAAATGAATAAGTCAAAAAAGATTTCAACTATTTTTTCAAATTAACTTATATCTACCTGATTAACAGATAAATAATTTCACTACATAGAGAGCGATAACTGCATAAAAAAAGCCGGTAATCAGAACGATTACCGGCCCGGAACCAGTAAAGTAACCTCTTAACTTTATTGTATACTGTCTCCCTGTTTGATCTCGTCGGAGGCGTGAAGGAGTATTTTATCATTCGGTTTCAGGTCGCCGAATACTTCAGTAGAATCATTACTGTTGAGTCCTTCTTTAATGTCAACCAGGCTTGCTTTGCCATCGCGAACTGTTACAACATATTCCTTTTCGGTAGAGCGGACAATGGCTGAATTAGGTACTAATAATGATTTGGCGCCAGATACCATCGGGATTTTAACTTCAGCATACATACCGGGTTTTAGTTTACCATTCTGATTGATTACATCAATCTCAATAGCTTCCTGGCGCATACTGCCTAAAGCATTGGCTGAACGGCTGATCTTAGCAGTATGTTCCTGCCCAGGCATCGCATTGAAGATGAATTTTACGGGCTGGGTCAGATCAACCTTATCTACATAATCTTCTGGAATGTATACTGTAAGACGCATTTTATTAACGTCTTGTATAATGAGCATTGGCTGATCGGTTTCTTTACCCGGAGCAACAAGCGCACCCGGAGAAACATTCCTCTGGACGATCATACCATCAAAAGGAGCGTAGATACGCAAATAACCCTGCATGGTACGCACAGCTTCAACATTTGAATGTTCTGATTGAGCCATTGCAAGGTCTGCTTTCATTTTCGAGCTGGCATTATCCAAATCCAAAGGTGATACAGAACCAGGTTCTTTGGCGGCTTCCTTCAAACGTGCATATTTCTCTTTACTGGCTTCAGCATTTTCCTGGGCCTGTATATACCTTGAATTGGCGGCTTGCAATTGTGCTTCCATTTCGGGTGCTTCCAAAATCATCAACAACTGACCTTTTTTAACCATTGAGCCCCGGTCGACAAACAATTGTTTTACAAAGCCATTGACTTTTGGGAAAAGGTTTACTTCATTAAAGGGCACTAACTGCCCTGGTAAACTGGCCGAGCTTGATAATGCCTTTTCGCTCACTGTGCCAAATTCATATTTACCTGTACTTTTATCGTTGCCGGATTTTTCGGTCAGATCAACGGGCTTTTGATTGCCTGAACATGCTGCAAACAAAGCTGTCGCAGCTATTAACAAATACGATCTATATTTCATGTTGTAGAATATTTAAATTGGTGGTTTCGGTTGACTCTTCGGGCATCAGTGCCGGTGAATCGTAAGTTGTTTTTTCCTGTACCCAGGCAAAAACCATTGGTAGTATGAATAAGGCGGCAAAAGTGGATGCAAACAGTCCGCCGATTACAGCACGGCCAAGCGGAGCGGATTGCTCACCAGCTTCACCTAAACCGGAGGCCATCGGTATCATACCGGCGATCATTGCCAAACTCGTCATCAAAATAGGCCTTAAACGGATAGATGCACTGGTTACCGCAGCTTTGGTAGAGTCTTTATATTTCAGCCTTAAATTTTCGGCGTTGGTTACGATCAGGATCGCGTTGGCAACAGATACCCCGGTCGACATGATCATACCCATGTAGGATTGCAGGTTGAGCGTGCTTCCTGTAATTAGTAAAGCCGTAATCGATCCTAAAATTACTGCAGGAATAGTTACCAATACGGTTAACGATACTTTGAACGATTGATAATTAGCTGCCAGTAACAGGAATATAACGAGAATGGCAAAACCCAAACCATTTTGCAAGCTGTTTAAGGTTTCCGTAAGTAAACCCGACATACCACCAACTTCTGCAATCAATCCTTTTGGTGGAGTACCAATAGATTTCACCGCTTTTTGCACATCAGAAGTAGCAGTGCCTAAATCCTTTTTATAAATATTCGCCCCGATGGTTATAAAGCGACGGGGGCCTGTACGGTCATATTCAGCCGGAGCGGTAGTAAGTTTAAAGGTGGCCACATCGGCAAGGGTAGGACTGCTCTTGCCTTTTACCAGCGGAATCTCTTTCAACTCATCCATATTGTTCATCACGTACTCCGGTACCTGAGCCTGCACCTGGTAGGTGTATGCATTCTTCTCATCAAGCCAAAGATTTTTTAATGTAAAACGGCTGGAAGAGGTACTGGCGGTAACAGACCGGGCAATATCGCTTACATTTAAGCCCAATTGCGCCACTTTCAACCTGTCGAGTGAAATAGCAATTACCGGGTAATCTAAAGGCTGATTGATCTGTACATCACGCAGATAGGGGATTTGTTTCAGCTTGGCCAAAACTTTATAGCCATAAGTTTTAATCTGATCCAGATCTTTTCCGGCAACTTGCACTTCGATAGGAGTGTTAGCACCCAAACTCATGATCTTTTCAGTCATATCGATCGGCTCAAAAGTGATCGTCATTTCGGGTAGGGCGTGAGCAATGTTTTTGCGCAAGGCATCCTTCAGCTCATCCATATTGATATGGTAATCTTCGTCCAGGTTCACCTGCAAAACTGCTTCATGGGTGCCTGTATTAAACACATACAGGTTACTGCTACCAAAACTACTCGGCACCAAACCAATGTATCCGGAAGTGATCTTTACGTGATTATTTACCGTCTGGTTAATAATATTAAGAACTTGCTTAAACTTATCTTCAGTACGTTCAAGCCGGGTTCCCTGTGGTTCCTTTATTCGTATCTGGAATTCTCCATTATTGAGCTTAGGCATCATGTCTTTACCTATAAACACAAAGCCTACAGCTGCCAAAGCAATCACAACAACAAGATAGGTAAGCACATACAATTTTTTGCGCGGCATCATTCGTTTGATGATTGCTATGAAGCGCATTTTTACACGTTCAAACAGATCATTTTCTTCAGGATGTGCTTCTTCTTGCTGCTGATGCATCTGTATTTGGTCTTCTTCAGGGTGATCAAGCGACTCACCTGCATGGGCATGTATTTCGCCATGGTGGTAATGCTGGTAACGTTCAGCTTTAATCATCCAGTTACTCATGATTGGCACCAGTGTTTGTGCTAGTATGTAGGAAACGATCATGGTCAAACCGATAGACAATGATAACGGCAGGAACATCGCCTTCGGCACGCCATTCATC
>NZ_DATCRU010000069.1:0-108285 GCF_036568825.1 Mucilaginibacter sp.
CCAATGGCGAGCTGATGAACTTTTACCGGGTGACCAGGGATCAGTTTGAACCGCTGCAGAAAATGATCAAACGTACCCTGCATTGCCGGAATTCTTTCCGGCAGGCAGAGGTGATTTACCACAATCCGGATTTGTTCGACGAAGTCAGACGCGCCTGGGCCGTTTGGGTCATTTGCGCCCAGGCATTCTCTGCCAAGATGGACGGCCCATTCGGCTTCGACAAAACTGATAATACCACTTCAAAACGTATCGCCAATAAGCGGGAAAACTTTACCGAGGACTACAGCAAACGCCTGGAGAAAGTGCAAATTGAACATGCGGACGCACTTTATATCATTCAAAGCCGGGATCATGAAGGCGCATTTTTTTACTGCGATCCGCCGTATATCGGCTCCAATTGTGGGCATTACAAAGGCTACACAGATGCCGATTATGAAGCGTTGCTGCGCCTGTTAGCGGGCATAAAAGGCAAATTCCTATTGTCATCCTATCCATCAGATATACTCGACCGGTATATCAGCGAATATGGCTGGAATTTCATCAAAAGAGAACTCTTTGTAACGGTCAATGCCAAAGGCGGCAACCCCAAACGAAAGACGGAGGTGCTGACCGCCAATTATCCGCTGGCAGTGAAATAACCTGTGTGAGAACGAAATGTGAGGGGAAATGGAGTTAGGAATTAATACGATTTATCCGGGCGACTGCCTGGAAAACCTGAAAAAGTTACCGGATGACCTTGTACAGTGTTGTGTGACCAGTCCGCCTTACTGGCGGCTGCGTGATTACGGTGTTGCCGGACAATTAGGCGACGAGCGTACGCCCGAAGAATACGTCGGGAAACTGGCGGCTATTTTTCTTGAAGTAAAACGGGTATTAAAACCGGACGGCGTATTGTGGCTGAACCTTGGCGATGCCTATTGGGGATCGGGTAAGGTAGGTACAAGTGCGGCTTACCGATTAAGGCATACCGAATTTGGCAAGCCGTCCAAAAATACGGCTCGGTTTGGCTTACCGACAACCGGTAAACATCCGGAAATTAAAAAGAAAGACCTGATCGGCTTGCCCTGGATGGTTGCGTTCGCCTTACGAAAGCAGGGGTGGTTTCTCAGGCAGGACATTATCTGGCATAAACCGAATTCCATGCCGGAGAGCGTTACTGATCGCTGCACGAAATCGCACGAATACATCTTCCTGCTTTCCAAAAGCCAGAAATACTTCTACGATGTAAATGCCATCAAAACAGCCGCTAAGGGAAAGACGGAATACGACAGAACTGCAAGGGTATCCAGGAAAGGCGTCTGCGATAAGCTGGTCAATTGCTTCCGGAAACAGCGTGGTCCTTATGACACCGCCAACCGGCGCTCGGTCTGGAGTATTGTTAATGTACCCTTTAAGGGAAGTCATTCTGCTGTTTTTCCACCGCAAATACCGGAGCTGTGTATCAAGGCGGGCAGTCGCGAAGGCGATATTATCCTCGACCCCTTCATGGGTGCTGGCACAACAGCTTTAACTGCTCAAAAACTTAACCGGCAGTATATCGGCTTTGAGATCAATTCGGAATATATCGCGCTGGCAGAAAGTAGATTAAAAATAACTACCTGAGTTATATTACACTTTGGCCTCTGAGGGATTTTGAAAGTTTTAGCAGGCATGGATATTACCAGGGAACACGATATTACAATCGGGGAAGTAAAATCCTATGCCATGTTCGCACATTTCACAGATGAGCAGGCCAGAGAGGTCATAGATACCCTGAAACAACTATCTGTCATTATCTTCAAATATCATCAAAATAAGAAAAAAAGAGCTTTGAATCCGCAGGAATGATCCCGAAATTGGGTAGTCATTAATCACTGATCATTTAATAATTATGACAGAAATATCGATTTTTGATGCCTTTGCCAAAGGGAAAAAGTCATTTCGAACCGTCCGTGGGACGAACTGCGTTATCTACACGCGTGTAAGCAGCAAGGAGCAAGCAGATAATTTGAGTCTGGCTACCCAGTTAAAAGGCTGCAACCAATATGCCGAGCGTTTGGGTTATCAAATATTGGCGAATTTCGGCGGCACCTATGAAAGTGCCGAAACCGATGAACGCAAGGAGTTCAGTGCAATGATCTCCTATGTTAAAAAATCCAAAGAAAAAGTATCTTACATCCTGGTATATAGCCTGGAGCGGTTTTCACGAAATGATAACTCGATCTGGCTGAGTAATGAATTGCGTAAATTAGGGATTGAGATCGTTTCGGTAACCCAGCCCATTGATACTTCCAGTGCATCGGGTCAGATGCAGCAGAAAATGCTTTTCCTGTTTGGCGAATTCGATAATCAACTGCGCAAGCAAAAATGCATGGCAGGTGTCAAGGAAATGCTGTTTCGTGGAGACTGGCCCACCATGCCCCCGCTCGGGTTTGACGCGGTCAGGCTGAACAGCCAGCGCCGTATCGTCATAAATGCCAAAGGAAAACTTTTAAAACAGGCCTTTGAATGGAAAGCCTACGAAGGCTTATCCAATGAAGCCATCCGTGCAAGGCTTGCAGAAAAGGGATTAAGACTTAATCACCAGCGGATAAGTGAAATATTCCGCAATCCCTTCTATTGCGGTTTCATGGCCCATAACATGCTGGAAGGCCGCATTATTGAAGGGAATCAGGAAAAGCTGGTGTCCAAAGATGTTTTTTTAAAGGTCAATGGCTTGCTAGACAAAAACACGCACGGTTATCAGATTAATGAAGAAAATGAGGCCATCCCTCTTAAACGTTTTGTTCGTTGTGACCATTGCGGCAAGCCGTTGCGCGGTTATCTGGTGCGTAAAAAGAAAATTTATTATTACAAATGCAATACCGTAGGCTGCGGAAATAATAAAAACGCCGAATCATTAAATAAAATGTTTGCAACAATATTAAATGCGTTCAAGCTTGATGTTGCGACAGACCTATTACAACTTCTGAAAGAGCAGGCATTGGCTACATTCAACCAGTTAACCAAAGGTAATGAGGATAACTTCCAATTACTTCATAAACAGCACAAAGAGTTGATGCAAAAGATAAGCCGCCTGGAAGAACGATATATTGAAGAAGAGATAAATGGTGATTTATATAACAAGTTTTTGGGCAAATATGTCGCCGAAAAAGAAGAAATTGAACAGAATATACTAAAGACTTCAAAACAGGTGTCGAACCTCGAAGACTGCATCAATACGGCTATTGAATTTGCCTCAAAAATGCCGTTTAAATGGCTTTCTGCCAACTATTTGGTTAAACAGCATCTGCAATTTTTAGTATTTCCTGAAGGTATTGGCTATTGTAAGAAAAATGACGGGTGTCGAACCAATCGGATAAATTCCGTCTTTTTGTATATTGCTTATTTTCAGCAAATTATCACCAATAAAAAGAGCGGCATTCCAGAATTAAACCTGGATTTTGCCGCTCTTGCCGGTTTGGTAGCGGGGAGCAGGATCGAACTGCCGACCTTAGGGTTATGAATCCTACGCTCTAACCATCTGAGCTACCCCGCCGGATATTTTTTATCTTTTTACAGGCTATTTTTCAACAATTTGTCTTAAAAACTGCCTTTGTTTGCTTTAAACGTTATTCTTTATTACGCTGCCCGAAAATGGCATTAAATAAAGCGCTTACGCCGTAAAAAGAGTTTGCAAATATAGTAGAAATTCGTTTTCTTTAGAAAAAATGTTAAGATTTACGGCAAATCGTATTGCCGGCTGTTGTAAACCCTATGTCTGAAAAGAAGAAATTTAATATTGAATACGAAATTAAGTCGTCGCCCAGGATACTATACAGCTTCCTGAGTGAACCCAACGGGTTGACACAGTGGTTTGCAGACGATGTTTCTGTCAGGGACCAGGTTTTTACTTTTAACTGGGACGGAGAAGAACAAAAAGCAAAATTGCTTTGCACCAAGGAAAATAAACTCGTCAGATTTAAGTGGCTGGATGATGATGCTGACTATTTCTTTGAAATGGAAATATTACAGGACGAACTAACCAATGACGTAGCCCTAAGCATCACCGATTTTGCGGCAGAAGACACCCTGGGTGAAAGAAAATTAATCTGGGATAATCAGATTGAATACCTTATCAGCGTTCTAGGTGCATAGAGGGAAATAATTTTCCCTAATTTTGTATCGTGAAGAAGATTCATCTTTTATTACTCAAAGCATTTATCAGGCCGTTTATAGTCACCTTCATGATCGTCATGTTCGTGTTGTTGATGCTGTTCCTGTTTAAATACATTGATGACCTGATCGGAAAAGGCTTTGAGATCACCACCATTTTACAGCTAATGCTTTATGCCTCGGCAACCAATGTAGCCATGGCATTGCCGCTGTCTGTGCTGTTATCGTCCATCATGACATACGGCAGTCTGGGCGAAAACTATGAGTTGGTAGCTATAAAATCTGCCGGTGTATCCTTACGCAGGGCTATGTACCCGATGATCATCGTTGTGGGTATACTAGCTGTTGCCGCATTCATTTTCTCCGATAATATGCTGCCTGTTGCCAATAGGAAATATTACTCGCTTTTGTATGACGTTCGTCAGCAAAAATCGGCCAATCTGTTGCCCGAAGGGGTGTTTAGCAACAGCTTTCCCGGTTATTCCATACGCGTAAGTAAAAAAGACCCTGATGGGCAAACCTTACATGGTGTGATGATCTACTCTAAAAATGAAGCTGACAACAATACCAACGTAATGATAGCCAAAGAGGGGAGAATGTACCGTACGTTGGATAACCAGTTTTTAATCATAAGGCTTAAGGACGGTGTGAGGTATGAAGAGACACACGGCGACAAAAACTTTGAGATTCGCCAGCGCTTTACCCGTTTCCGCTTTAAGGAAACAGAACAAAAGTTCGACTTGTCGTTCATGAAACTAAAGCGGACTGACGAAAACTTATTCCGGTCGGCAGTGCAGATGATGGACCTGAAACAATTAAAGTACTTTGGCGATTCTACCCGCAGGCAACTGGATAGTGTTACAAAACTTAATTATAAACTGATCAGCCCATATATTAGATATTTCGGCATACCTAAGAAACCCGCAAATGCTGCGATTAAATATGTCCCATTCAAAAAAGATAAGATATTGGGCGAATTGAGCCTGCAGCAGCAGGTGGCTGCATTAATGAATGCGCAAAACGAGGTTCGCTCAGTTAATGATGTGGTAAAAAACCGCTCGGATATGTATAAGGACATGGCTAAAAGCGGGCGAAACTTTGCGTTGGAATATCAAAAGAAATTTGAGCTTTCAGCGGCTTGTCTTGCCCTGTTTTTAATCGGGGCGCCAATGGGGGCTATCATTCGTAAAGGTGGCCTGGGCATGCCGGTTGTGGTATCGGTAATATTCTTCCTGGTATATTATATAACATGGACGATAGGCGAAAAATCTGCAAAAGGCGGAGACCTGTCGCCAGTCATAGGCGAGTGGATATCCATAATCGTTTTAACACCAATCGGTTTGTTCCTATCCTATAAAGCAGCAAATGATTCTGTTTTATTCGATATGGAAGCTTATAAGCGATTCTTTAATAAGTTATTGAGGCGTAAAGAATAGTTGTAGTGGTTGTAAATGTTATAAAGGTTGTAAAAGTTGAAATGGTTGTAGTACAGTGTCAACCTTTACAACAACTACATCTTCTTCAACCTCTACAACCAACCCACAAGCAACTTTTACAAATATCCGACCGTAAATGAGTTAGGTATCGATTAACTTTGTATAACGTATAAATGTGCGTTGGCTTTATCAAAGCCTTTTTACACTACTGACACCAAAATGCTGAATACAATACCGGAAGCTATAGAAGCTATCAAAGCTGGAAAAACCATTATAGTTGTTGACGACGAAGACCGCGAAAATGAAGGCGACTTCTTAACTGCTGCACACAATGCCACACCCGAGACGATCAATTTTATGATACGTCATGGCAGGGGATTGGTTTGTGCGCCAATCACCAGTCAGCGGGCAAAAGAGCTGGAACTGGAACCCATGGTGACCAACAACACTACCTCGCATGAGACCAATTTTACCGTTTCTGTCGATCTGCTGGCAGGTTGTACTACCGGTATTTCTGCATCTGATCGCTCAAAAACGGTTTTATCATTAATAAATCCTTCTACTGTCCCGTCTGACTTGGGTCGACCGGGCCATATATTCCCTTTAATAGCAAAGGACGGCGGGGTATTGCGTCGTACAGGCCATACCGAAGCAGCTATTGATATGGCAGTTCTGGCTGGGTTTGAACCGGCAGGTGTGATCTGCGAGATCATCAAAGAAGATGGCGAAATGGCACGCCTTCCCGACTTGCTGGCGATGGCCAAAGAGTTTGATTTGAAGATCATTTCGATTAAAGATCTGATAGAGTATCGCCTTACTGCCGAAACATTGGTACATAAAGAGATTGCTGTTAAAATGCCTACTCAATGGGGAGATTTTGACATGATAGCCTACACCCAGTTAGATACAGGCGAACATCATCTGGCACTGGTTAAAGGAAGCTGGGAGCCGGGCGAACCTGTGTTGGTACGTGTGCATAGTTCATGTGTTACCGGTGATATATTCGGTTCATGCCGTTGTGACTGCGGGCCTCAGCTGCATAAAGCAATGGAGATGATCAGTAAAGAGGGTAAAGGTGCTATCGTTTACATGAACCAGGAGGGGAGAGGTATCGGCCTTATCAATAAACTGAGAGCTTATCATCTGCAGGAAAATGGTTTGGATACGGTAGAAGCAAATCTTAAGCTCGGCTTTAAGATGGATCAGCGTGATTATGGCATCGGCGCCCAAATATTGCGCAGCCTGGGTATCACCAAAATGCGGCTGATGACCAATAACCCTAAAAAACGTTCAGGATTGATGGGCTATGGGCTTGAGATTGTTGAAAATGTGCCGATCGAGATAAAACCAAACCCTCATAATGAAGCTTACCTGAAAACTAAACGCGATAAAATGGATCACGCTATTCTGCGCGATCATTGATTATTATTATCATCCGTTTTCTCATTAACAGCATGACTGTTGCTGCCCGGAGTTGTTCCTGAGTTTGGTGTTTTTATCGGCTCAGGAAGCGGGTTTATAGGTTGCCTCTTCTTACTGCCTCCGAATATATTTCTCAGGAACTCACCGAATGTGTCAAAGTCTCTTTGATAAACCAAACCGAGACCATTTACATACTGCGCTGTCAACTGTTGGTCTATGGTATTCAATACAGTACCGTTAAGGAGGCGATAAGAGTACCTTGCGGTCAAATTACCATTCCGGGTAATATAATATTGGGCGCTAAAGTCTTTTGACAAGTTGTTGAAACTTGAATTGAACAAGCTATTGTTGTTATAATATAAATCGTTGCCTGTGATAGCTGTGGAGTATAAGCTTCCACTCAGTACCACCCTTTCATTGAACAGGTGTAACGAAGCACTGGCATCGTTAAATGAACGAATGTTCAAATCGAGGCTTTTGATGGTGTTGGATTGGGAGATCAGTGTGTTCAGTTTATTGAATGCAAATTCGCTCACCGCTTCGGTTGCCGTGTTCAATGTTTGCTGACCTAACGCACCGTTATTGCCACCCGGTGTGAACCTCCTGGTTGCTATAATACTTAATGCCTGTTGCGTACGGTTATTATAATCGCTCAGGTAAGTGCTCAAATTCTCTTTGATAGAAGGATCGGTCGGGAAATTAAAATCAAAGTCGATGGTAGGCTGCAACAGGGATTTGGTTAATATCAGGTTCGCCTGAACTAAAACCAGCTCTTGTGGCAATGGTATACCAGCCGCAGAATAAAGCTCTTTAATATCAGTACGAACTTCATAAACCGCACGCATGTTTATTTCGGCGTTGTTAGGGTTGCCTGTCCAGCGAATAGTTCCTCCCTGTGTTACCTGGAAGTTTTTGCTGATCACATCCTTGGCTATAAATTCAAATTTGCCGGATGTGATCAGGAAGTCGCCAAACATGGTAAAATCACCAAGACTGCTGATATTTAGTTTCAAATTATTGGCAGTACCGGTACCCTCCAGTTTGCCATAATCAGTGGATATCTTTACGAGCGTTTTTTCATCCACAGTAAGGTCAAAATTTAAACTCACACCATTGAACGGGCGTGCTTTGACTACATTTTTGGCAGTATCCTTATGACTTACAAATTTTATAAAATCGTAATCTTCCGCAACTGTCGATGTATTTAGCGGAATATTAAATACCGTACCGGCATCTGTTTTTGCCTTAATGTCGATATTCATATTATCCGTTGGGCCGCTAAAGCTGAATCGGCCTGTGGCATAGGCTACACCATAATAAAGCCTGTTGTCTTTGAACGTGGTATTCAATGCCATAAAGTCTTTAGCATTCAGCACCACTTCAATATCCGGGTTCGAGATATCATTCAGATCCACTTTCCCGTTTGCTGTAGCCTCATGTCCCTTAATATCTTTTAGTACAAGTCCATCAACATTGATCACGCTATTGCTTACCGGAAGCTTACTGTTGATGATATAAGCTGTTTTTAAATAATTAACAGTTACGCCAGTATTACCCAGCGTAATATCACCATTAAACTGCGGGTTCGACAAAGTGCCGCTTAGCTTTAGATCAGTAGAAATGGTGCCTTTAAGATTCGATACCAGGTCGCTTACAAATGGCTCTAAGATAATAGCCTCCGCCTGGTTCATTTTTATATTGAAATCCAGTTTATCCTCGCTTTTTTTGCCGATCAGGTAAGCACCTTCAACATCCATTGTTTCAAGGCCGCGATTGATGATAGTCATTTTGGCATTAGCCTGTGTACGGGAAGTATCCAGCGAGGATGCGATCTTTACATTGCCGATCAATGTCTTATTCATCATAAAAGTATCGATGGCGAGGTGAGAGTCAAACACTGGCGATTTGGTAACGCTGCTTAATATCACGTCACCATTCAACGTACCATTCAGTCTCACATTAGCAGTACGAACCAACTGATCGAATGTTGACATCTTAAATTTCTCAAATTCTATCTTCAGCTGGTCTGCAGGATCGTCGGAGATGAAGCCACTTATACGGGCTTTTTGTCCGCCGTTTGAAAGCTCAAAGCCGGATACCTGGGTTTTGCCGTCGAGTAACCGTATTCTCACTTTATCAGTCAGCCGCCAGTATTGATGCTCCAATATGACGTCTGATGGTAAAAGCGAAAGTCGGGCGGTCGTGTCCCGGGCAAATTGTACTAGCCCATATAGGTCGAGCTGGTTGGTAGCATCTTTGTCTGCCAGCTTAATGTTAAAGGTAAGACTGTCTTTTTTTATGAAGTTTGAGATACTTATGTTCTTTACAAAGAGGCTGTCCGTAAAATTCACACGGCTTAAGGAAATGTTGGCCTCCATGTCCTTGTCCGTAGTGTTCTCGTCTAAAATGAAATCATGAAAAACAGTCTTCCCTAACTGAACAGTTTTGATATAGCCGTTAAGAGTAGCAGTCTTGTTTGCCGAATCAAACTGTCCCACAAATGTTCCCTGATCCGGAACTTTCACATTGGGTGCGTACATAGCCAGCAATGGCTCAAGATTCTTTATAGTCAGATTAAACGAAAACTGTTGGGGCTTCGGTGTAACAATCTCAGTCTTAAGCGAAGGGATATATTTCTTAAGGATCGTCTTAAAATAGGATGGTAAAGTGGCCAGGTCATAGCTTCCTTTAATGCCGGCATCAGCAAAATCTGATTTTAAATTGATCTCCCTAACCTTACCTAACCCGTTTGCCGCCAGATATACAGAATCAACCACATAGTTATTCCGGGGATCAGTAATCTTTATTTGCGATAAAAGCACCTTGCCTTCCGTATTATTAAAATCATGACCGTGGAAGTTGGCGGCAATATGCGTAGAAAGTGTAATGGTATCCTTCAGCAATTTTAGCGTATGTAACTTGGCATCGTCGATAGTTGCCTCGAAATTATACTCAGTTAATTTCGGATTAAAGTCTACGCTGCCGTTCGCATCCAGTTGAATGTTGCTGTCATCAATTGAAAGTTTAGCATTGGCTACCTTCTTTATAAAAGTGCCATTGACGCTCACATTGTTGTAATCGTATCCTTTGAACGTGATGTTTTTAATACTGGCGTTCAGTTTTTCAGTCAGGTCCTTTACTTTATCGCCGCTGCCGACTACATTGGCTGTGAGTGTAGTCCGGCCGAGATCGCTTTCATCGATCAGTGTTCCCAGGTCAAAGTTATAAGTGGATAGTTTACCGCTATAGCTTGGGATACCAGCTTTATTGATCTTCAGGTTAAGGTCCGAATCAAACCGGCCCAGCTTGGTTTTAAAGGTACCGTAAGCAATGAAATCATTTTGCAAACCGGTAAATCTACCCGAAAAATTGATCTGCCCGAATTTGGCTATTACATCTGGCACCTTTGCGGTTGGCGTACCGGTAAAGTTGCTATATAAATAATCAATATCTTTTTTATTTGTGGCAATCTGCTCAAAATTTAATTCGAGGAATGTGTTATCCCAGTCAGGTAATCCTTTCAGATTGAAATCACCCTTTACATAAGTCCCCTGACCACCGGTAACCAGCAGGTTTTTCGCTTTCAGGTTATTGACATAGCCTTTTATTTGTCCATCGAGACCGAGGTCGAATTTTACCTTTTCCAGTCCATCAGTAAAATATGCAATATCGCTCGATGCTATGCGCGAGTTTTTGAAGTCGCCCTCCATAAAAACCCGGTCTTCAATGTGATCGTTCACATCATCAAAACTCTTGAACTTCATCCTGAAATAGTTTTTCAGGTCAGAATGTGCAGTTTGCACATGCATATTGTGCACCAGTATCTGGTTGGTATCTACGGTGGCATTGCCGCTCAGGTTTCTGAGGTAAAAACCGCTGTTTTTTTCTAAAAGGGTGAGCTTGTGGATATTGCCTTTGAAGAGGTGGTGGACAAGATCCAGGTCAGTTACTTCAGCTGTAAAATTATGCACATCTACGTCATCAAAATTCACCTGCTTCATCAGCGTATCTACCAGAAAATTTTTATAGCGGAAGTGCAGGTTATTGATAGCGATCTTCTCAAAATCTATCGTACAGGGTTTGCTTTGTGTTCTAACTTTTACCGTATCTGGTGAACTGAAAAAATCTTCAAGAAATTTCAGGTTGCTTGTGCTATCCTTCAGTTTCTTCAAGTAAACTGACCCATTGTCCAGTTGCACCAAACTCAGGTCAAGGTGGCGTCTTTTTATGCTGGTCAGTAGCGAAAAACCGCTGATATCGACCGTTAGTTTGGGTGTGTTGATTAAAGTATCTTTTTGTTTATCCAGCACATAGAAATCTTCGAGTACTACTGTCGAAAATGGTTTGATATAAAGACTTTTGATGCTGACCTTGGTATGGAGTTTTTCGGAAAGGTAGTCGGTCGCCTGTTTGGCTGCCCAGGTTTGTACAGGTTTGTACTCAAATAATAGCAGGATGATGCTTATCACCAGTAAAATAAACAGCACGATCCCTAACGCTATATTGAGTAGTTTTTTAATAACTTTGCATTTTTAATTGGATGCGCAAAAATATGAATTCATCTATTGATAATCAGTTTAGTTTTTGCACATATTAACGTTTATTTCTTTGACTTTCTTCATTAACCAAAGTTTACTTAACTGGTTTTGAAGTTTTGAATTTTTAAGGTGCCTGTAATACTCGGAATCGAATCTTCCTGTGACGAAACATCAGCCTCTATCTGTGCTGATGGCAAAATTTTAAGCAATGTAATTGCCAATCAAACTATACACGAAGCCTATGGCGGCGTAGTGCCCGAACTGGCTTCGCGTGTACATCAACAGAATATCGTTCCCGCAGTACAACAATCTATTGTAAACGCAAAAATCAGCAAAAATGATATTGATGCCGTTGCTTTTACCCGCGGTCCGGGGCTGTTAGGTTCGTTATTGGTAGGCGTTTCATTTGCAAAAGCTTTTGCATTGGCGAGAAATCTGCCACTGATAGAAGTAAACCATATGCAGGCCCACGTGCTCGCTCATTTTATTGATGAACCGAAACCTTCATTCCCTTTTTTATGTCTAACCGTGTCTGGTGGTCATACTCAAATCGTTTTAGTGAAAGATTATTTCGATATGGAAATAGTTGGTCAAACCAATGATGACGCTGCAGGCGAAGCATTGGATAAAACCAGCAAGATACTAGGCCTGCCATACCCCGGCGGACCGATGATCGACAAATATGCCCGTCTCGGCAACCCGGATGCCTATCAATTTCCAGAGCCGCAAATACCTGGATTAAATTTCAGCTTTAGCGGATTAAAAACAGCTATTCTTTATTTCATTAGGGACAATACGAAATTGAATCCCAATTTTGTACAAGAAAACATTGCGGATATTTGCGCTTCGGTAGAAAAACGTATCGTTACCATCTTGTTAAACAAACTGAAAAAAGCAGCACAGCAATACGGTGTAAAAGATGTAGCATTGGCCGGAGGTGTATCAGCCAACACCGGTCTGCGCAACGGCTTGAAGCAATTAGGTGAAGAAATGTGCTGGAATACTTTCATCCCTCAATTTCAATACTGTACCGATAATGCTGCCATGATAGCCATTGCAGGTTATTACAAATACCTGAAAGCTGATTTTGCAGGACAAGATACTGCACCGCTGGCTAGAATGCCCTTTTAGTTTAATGAGTGAATTAGTGAGTGAGTGAATGATTTGAATATACCATGACTAACATCACGTAATTTTGTATTCAAAAAAATTATCTTTGCGCGGTCATTATAAAATTGGCTTGATGAGTGCAATCACTAATTCACTCATTCGCTAATTCACTAACTGAATGGGTGCAATCACTAACTCACTCATTCACTAATTCGCTAATTAAAAATGAGTGCTCCTTCAATAATTTTCTTCACTGTTTTTTTACTACCGCTTGTGGCGTTTTTTATCTGGCTGATGAGACAGGATAAACGCAAAGGCGCAACCGGCCTGATCGTACTGGCCATCATCGTTATCGGCGGCATTGTATACATGTACCTGAAAACCGGCGGAAACTAATACTCAAGGGGTAGGTCTTATTCTTCCCAATTACCGTTTCGTAAAAATTATACCGACAAAAATAGGGAGGATGAAGGCTGTCATTGAAAGTATAAAATACCATAAATAAAGTTTTCCATTGGAATATTTATACTTTTCTATTAAACTTTCATACCTGTCGTTATAGATAATAAAGAGATAATTGAGGATTATAAAAGGTATAAGAAGGCTTATAGCAAATGACGAAAACCCATTCAGCGGTTTAATCGGAAAAAAACGAATAGGAATAAATATTGGTATGTGACACCAAAAACCTATTGTTAATATATTAATACTCTGGCATAAAGAAATTGGTATAAGCGTATAAAATTTCCAGTTTCTTCTTTCGCCATTTGTCGCTTTCTCCCAAACAATTGCATCGACCCAAACTTTGTAGTAAATATTTTCCATCCAAGGGCTATTATTGACGGGTTTAAATGTATGAATTTAGTTTTTTAGAAAATCTTAAAATAGTACTCAAAAAAGAAGCCTTCCCAATGCGGAAAGGCCCTTAATCTATAATCGCGATTAATCTTTATAATCTATTTAATCGTGTCTTGCCTTACTCTGTTTCAACAGCTAACTTATCACCGGTAACAGTTTCCTTTATCTTAGCTTCCAGTTCTTCAGCTAACTCAGGGTTATCCATTATTAATTGCTTAACGGCATCGCGTCCCTGGCCTAAGCGGGAGTCGCCATAGCTGAACCATGAGCCCGATTTCTTGATGATGTTATAATCAACACCCAGATCGATGATCTCGCCGGCTTTGGAAATGCCTTCGCCAAACATGATATCAAACTCGGCTATACGGAACGGGGGCGCAACTTTGTTCTTCACGATCTTCACTTTCACGCGGTTACCCGATACCTCGTCAGTATCTTTTATCTGCGAAATACGACGGATATCCAAACGTACAGACGCATAGAATTTAAGTGCGTTACCACCGGTAGTAGTTTCCGGGTTACCAAACATTACACCGATCTTGTCGCGCAACTGGTTGATGAATATGCAGCAGCATCCGGTTTTTGCAATAGTACCTGTCAGCTTACGCAAAGCTTGAGACATTAAACGTGCCTGCAGACCCATCTTGCTGTCGCCCATTTCACCTTCAATTTCACCTTTTGGTACCAACGCAGCCACAGAGTCGATAACGATGATATCGATAGCGCCCGAACGGATCAGGTTATCGGCAATTTCCAGTGCCTGCTCACCATTATCAGGCTGAGAGATTAGCAGGCTCTCCACGTCAACGCCTAATTTTTTAGCGTAGAAACGGTCGAACGCGTGCTCCGCATCGATGAAAGCAGCAATACCGCCATTTTTCTGCGATTCGGCAATGGCATGGATAGCCAAAGTGGTTTTACCTGACGACTCAGGGCCATATATCTCTATCACACGGCCTTTTGGTAAACCACCCACACCCAAAGCAATGTCCAGACCGATTGATCCGGTCGAGATCACATCAATAGGTTCGATAGCGGTCTCACCCAATTTCATGATAGTACCTTTACCGTATGATTTTTCAAGCTTGTCTAAAGTAAGCTGTAAAGCTTTTAATTTTTCTGCGCTGCTCATTCTTAAAATTTTTCGAGTAACAAATGTAAATATTAGTTTTTACAAATACTAATATTTTTAGTAATTTATTTTTAACTGATTTTATTGCTAAGTTGTTGTATTGCTGTATTGTTGGTCTTATTGGCATTTTTAACAATATCAGCAATTTAGGAATTTAGCCATCAAACCATCAAATATCTTTATCCACACTGCGCTTTTTCAGCTCTTTATGAATGGTGTTCAATTGCTTTTTCTTTTGCTGATTTTTAACTTTTTTAGCTTTCAAGGCTTCTGCTTTTTTGAGCGCTGATTCGGTGTGGGTACGCTCGTAATACTTGCAAAACCAGTTTATAGGGCAGATTTCACATTTAGGGTTTCGGGCTATGCAGATATACCGGCCATGTAAAATAAGCCAGTGATGGGCGATAGCTAGAGTTTCCCTCGGCAGGAATTCAACCAGCTGTTTTTCCACAGCAAGTGGGGTTCTTGCGTTAGTAGTAAGCCCGATCCGGTTGGCCACGCGAAATACATGGGTATCCACTGCTATAGCGGGAAGCTCAAATACTACCGATGCGATCACGTTGGCAGTTTTACGGCCTACCCCAGGCAGCTTCTGTAGCTCATTAATATCGGAAGGGACTTCGCTGTTGAATTGCTCAACCAGCATTTTGGCCATTCCTACCAAATGTTTCGATTTATTGTTGGGATAGCTTACACTGCGGATATACTCAAAAATTTCCTCCGGGGTAGCTGCAGCAAGCTCTTCAGGGGTTTTGAATTTCTCAAAAAGAGCGGGGGTAACCTGGTTGATGCGCTTATCGGTACATTGTGCCGAAAGAATAACCGCTATCAGCAGGTGAAACGGACTGTCGTAATGTAATTCGGTAACCGCATTAGGTTGGTGCTTTGAAAAATAGTCAACAAAATGGCGGTAACGTTCAGGCTTGAGCATTGTTAGTTCATGGTTGATGGATCATAGCTCATAGCTATGAAATGAGCAGTAAAGCTAATAAATAATAGGACTTAGTTAAGAGCATAAAAAAGTTCATAGACTATAATCTTGATGCCTTGCACCCTAACTATGATCTATGAACTATGATCAATGAACTAAAATCTAACGCAGGCTCTTAGAATAGTTAAGAATTTGATGGATCGTTTTCGAGCTTGGATTTTTCTTTAATAAATTCAGCTCAGCCCTTAGAGAATGATAAAAAATAAGATCATCAGCTTCTAAGTTTTCGGATTTGGCATCTGTCTCTTTCATGGCCGCCGTGTTAGAAGTTTCATTAAAAGTAGTTGTTGTAGAAGTTTCTCCCATACGCTTTTTCTCAAATTTAATAGTACTGTTTATGACTGGTTTACAGGATAAATAACGAAGACATAAAGATAATATTTTACCGAAGATGAAATTTTGATGAAATTTTTTACCTGGATAAAATGAAATCAGAATATTTTCTCAGTACTCAAAATTTATAACGATACCACCTCTGAAAATGTTGTGCTGCGGCGAAAAATCTTAAAACACAGAAAGGCCGTAAAGGGAACAGAACTCAATTCTGCTGCTCTTTACAGCCTTCCGGGTAGTATGATTACTATTAGTTTTTCAGACTTAACTCTTTGCTTGTCATCATCTTGCGCAAATTGTTGAGCGCATAACGCATACGGCCCAGCGCAGTATTGATGCTTACATCGGTTACGTCGGCAATTTCTTTAAAACTCATGTCGCCGAAGTGACGCATGATCAATACTTCTTTTTGCTCGTCGGGCAAAAGATGAATTAGGGCTTTAAGATCTTTGTGGGTTTGTTCGCGAACCAGCCTGTCCTCAGTACTTTCGTCGTAATTGCCCAATACTTCAAAGATGTCAAAGTCGTCACCATTGTTGATCATCGGTGCACGTTTCTCGCGCCTGAAATGGTCGATCACAAGGTTATGCGCAATACGTGTTACCCATGGAAGAAACTTGCCTTCTTCGTTATATTTACCGGCACGTAAAGTATTGATAACTTTTATAAAGGCATCCTGGAAGATATCTTCAGCAAGATATTCGTCTTTAACTAATAAATATATTGAGGTATAAATTTTAGCCTGATAACGGCGTAAGAGCTCCACCAACCCCGCTTCATCACCCGCCACATATAGATGGATTAGATCCTGATCACTCTGCAATTGAAAATCCATAGAACACTACTTTTATAGTCTTAAATCGTGAAAAAATTATAAAGTAGATTTTCTCTCTATAGGGTTTCTCCTTGCTCAGTTAGTATTTTTGTTACTTCAAATAAAGGGATTTTCAACCTAAAAACCAAATTATATTTCCAACTGTAGTACCTAATATTGCGTTTAGAGCTCAATTTTAACATATTTTAACATTTATAAAGATTGCTTTAACATTTGGTTTTAAGTGATTTAGCGCCTTTAAAAGTTACAATCAATTAACTGAATGGATTTGGAAAGTGCTAAATATTTTAGGATTTTTGCGTTCCTTCTGTCTGAACACGATTAGCAGGATTAAATGATTAACAAGAATCATGAAAATCTGTTAAATCATATAAATCGTGTTCAAACTTTGAACTATAAGCAAATTATGATCAGCGAAACAGAGAAAGACCCACAACATAACATTATCATTAAAGGCGCCAGGGTGCATAACCTAAAGAACATGGATGTGGCCATACCCAAAAACAAACTGGTGGTGATCACCGGTATGTCGGGGTCGGGCAAATCGTCCCTGGCTTTTGATACCTTGTATGCCGAAGGTCAGCGCCGTTATGTGGAGAGTCTTTCGAGCTATGCGCGCCAGTTTTTGGGTAGGATGAACAAGCCTGAGGTAGATTATATCAAAGGCATTGCCCCGGCTATCGCCATCGAGCAGAAAGTAATTACATCTAATCCGCGCTCAACAGTTGGTACATCTACAGAAATATATGACTATTTAAAACTGCTGTTTTCGCGTATCGGTAAAACTTACTCACCCATATCCGGTCAGATTGTAAAGAAAGATACGGTAACCGATGTGGTGAATTTTATCACTTCATTGCCCGACGAAACGCAGGTAACTATATTATGTCCATTGCATCCTCACAATAACCGCAGCCTGAAAGAAGAACTGGCGGTATTGTTGCAAAAAGGTTTTGTGAGGGTGGAATATCAGGGAAAGATTGAGCGTATTGAATCTATTTTGGAAGATAAATCAATCGCTAATGATCCGTTAGAGGAGAAAGGCAAAAGTAAAAAGGCTAAAGGTGAAGAACAAGCTAAACCTCATACTTTAACCGCCGTTCGTATTGTCATCGATCGTATTACTAAAAATGAAACTGATGAAACTATAAGCCGTTTAGGCGATTCAGTGCAAACAGCCTTTTTTGAAGGCAAGGGCGATTGCTATGTGCGTTATCGGAAGCCTGATGAAGAAGAAGAAACTGAACGCTTTTTCTGCGACCGTTTTGAGCTGGATGGAATGGCTTTCGAAGAGCCAACACCGAACTTTTTCAGTTTTAACAATCCTTACGGTGCTTGTAAGCGTTGCGAGGGCTATGGCAAGGTAATTGGCATTGATGAAGATTTAGTTATTCCAGATAAAAGCAAATCAGTTTACGACGGAGCTATTGCCCCATGGCGCGGTGAAAAAATGCGGGAGTGGAATGAGGCTCTGGTGCGTAACGCGCTGAAGTTTGATTTCCCGATCCATCGTCAATACAATCAATTGACAGAAACACAGCAGCGACTAATATGGAGCGGAAATCAATATTTCCGTGGTTTGGATTCCTTCTTTAAGGAATTGGAAGAGCAGACCTACAAAATTCAATATAGGGTAATGCTGTCTCGCTATCGCGGCAAAACTACTTGCTCGGAATGTAAAGGCAGTCGTTTAAGGCAGGACGCTTCTTATGTGAAGATCAATGGCAAATCCATCACTGATATTGTATTGATGCCGCTGGATAAAGCATACAGTTTTTTTGCTGATCTGGAATTGGATGAGCGTGATCAGAAGATCGCCAAAAGGTTGCTGATGGAAATCACTAATCGGTTAGGCTTTTTGAATAATGTAGGATTAAGTTACCTAACGCTGAACCGCTTGTCAAATACCTTATCAGGTGGTGAGTCACAGCGTATCAATCTGGCTACTTCATTGGGTAGCAGTTTGGTGGGATCAGTGTATGTTTTGGATGAGCCGAGCATTGGTTTACATCCACGCGATACCCAGAGGTTAATAGGCGTTTTGAAATCACTTCGCGATGTAGGCAACACTGTTTTGGTAGTAGAGCACGAAGAAGAGATCATGGAAGCTGCCGATCATATTATTGATATCGGTCCTGAAGCCGGTACCCATGGTGGTGAACTGATCTTCTCCGGTACTTATGATGAAATAATTGAAGACGATAACAGTCTGACCGGACGTTACCTGGCGCGCAAAGAAGAAATTGCTATCCCCGCACATCGCCGTAAATGGCATGACTATGTTGAGATACGCGGTGGTCGCGAAAATAATCTGAAGCATGTGAATGTGAAATTCCCATTAGGCGTATTGTCTGTGGTAACAGGTGTTTCCGGCTCAGGTAAAACGAGCTTGGTTAAACGCATTCTCGCTCCGGCACTGCAAAAAGCTCTAGGTAATTATACCGGCGAACAAACCGGTGCATACGATAGCATTGAAGGTGATTATCAGAAAATAGAACAGGTAGAACTGGTAGATCAAAACCCGATAGGACGTTCATCACGCTCAAACCCTGTAACTTATGTAAAGGCCTGGGACGAGATACGTAACCTGTATGCGGCACAACCTGCGGCGAAGGCAGCAGGACTAAAGCCATCAGCGTTTTCATTTAACGTAGAGGGCGGTCGTTGTGATGTTTGCCAGGGTGAGGGCGAGGTGAAGATAGAAATGCAGTTTATGGCCGATATCTTCCTGACCTGCGAAACCTGCGGCGGTAAGCGTTTTAAACAGCACATTCTTGATGTAACTTACCAGGACAAGAACGTTTCCGATGTGCTGAACATGACCATTGATGAAGCGCTGGAATTCTTCAGGAAAGAGCCCAAAATATTAAACAAGATAAAACCTTTGGTTGATGTTGGCTTGGGTTATGTGCAGTTAGGGCAATCGTCAAACACACTGTCAGGTGGTGAGGCGCAGCGTATCAAACTGGCGTCGTTCCTTGTAAAAGGGAACAATTCTAATAAAACACTCTTCATTTTTGATGAACCGACAACGGGTCTGCACTTTGCCGATATTAAAAAACTGCTCAAGTCATTTGACGCCCTGCTCGATCAGGGTAACACCATCATTGTGATAGAACACAATATGGACGTGATCAAATGCGCCGACTGGGTGATCGATATCGGTCCCGAAGGCGGCGACAACGGCGGACGCGTGGTTTTTGAAGGCGTACCTGAAGATTTGATCAAAGAGAAAAATTCTTATACCGGCCAGTTTTTACTGGAGCGATTTTCAGCTCCCGGACAGAAAGAAAAGCACTTTGATTGGATAGTAAAATAGCGCTAAATAGCGGATTAATTGCATACCTACGGCATGCTAAGAAATTAGAGGTGTTATGTTACCAACATTTAGCACCTATGGCGCAGGTTTCCTGCTTTGACGAATTGCATCAGGCAACATGCCAAACCCGAACGGCTCCATAGGAGCCAAATGTCGGTAGAAAATAATTGAATAATGTATCCGTGCCGTAGGTACGATATGTGCTATTCCAGAACCAAATCGCCCAAAGAAATATGCAGCGATTGACAAAGCTCCTGTAGCGTTTCAACGGTCAGGTCGCGGGTGCCTTCCAGCCATGAGCGCAAAGTGACCATCTCCCGGCGGATGCGGAATCCCAGTTCTGCTTTGCTTAAACCGGTTTCGGTTAACAAATGTTCGACGCGTGCCTTAATAGCCAATCTGTTTTCTTTGAGGTTCAAATCACCAGGGCGTAGTTTATCTAAAATCTGGCCCAGAAAAGTAGAGTAGTTTGCTGTTTCCATAGGGTCTGTTGTTTAGTTGTGTGGGATTGTTAAATTAATAAAATAAGTTTAAATTAGTTCAGCAAGCTGATTATTTAATTGTTAACAGAATTAAGACACAAATTGTTCATAAGCGACGATCAGATTTTTTTCTTGCGCTCGTAAATTATATGTTACACGACTTTATTATCCCCCGAAATTCCTCCGCCAATGTTGGTGTTGTCACCAACATTACCCCATTCCATTTCATTCCGCTGATACCTGCTTTGAGGTAAATTTTGCGGCATATGAGCGATAATATATTTCAATAAATTTTCACGAACATAACACCGCAGATCAAATGCATCAGACGAGTTACGGGCGCTCATCAGCGCACGAAGCTCAATAGTATGCTCTTTTGAGTCGGTCACCTGTAATACTCCCACTCGTTTATCCCAGAGTTTGTTTGTTTTAAGTAGCCGGTTCAATTCTTCCCGTAGTTCATCTACCGGGAAGGTATAATCAACATATAAAAACACGGTTCCCAATATTTGCGAGGTAGTCCGCGTCCAGTTCTGGAATGGTTTTTCGATAAAATAAGTGATGGGCAAGATCAACCTCCGCTGGTCCCAGATGGCTAAAACAACGTAAGTAAGTGTGATATCTTCCACACGTCCCCATTCTCCTTCAACCACCAGCACGTCATCAATCCGTATGGGCTGTGTAAAAGCGATCTGCATTCCCGCCAGGAAATTACCCAGCGATTTTTGTGCTGCAAAACCAATAATGATACCTCCAACTCCGACACCGGTTAGCAATCCCGCGCCGATCTTTCTAACGCTATTGAAACTTAGCAGGATAACGGAAATGGTAATTACCACAATGAGAATAATAATCACCTTACGCACAAAGATCATCTGCGTACGCACTTTGCGGCCCTTTAGGTTGTCTTCTGAGGTGATGTCGTATTGATGGTAAACATAATCCTCAAATATCTTAAAGGTACAAATGAGCAAATTGGCAAAGGCGATAATGACAAGTATATCAATAAGTCTGTCGAGTGTAGTATACCAAAGCTTGCTTACTTCGAGCAAAGGGGTCATGAAATTAAGCATTAGCAGCGGCACAAAAAAATTCAGCGGGCGACCAAGGTGGGTAATGATGGATTTGAAAAGAGAATAGTCTTTCCTGTTTTTGTAAAAATGCAGGACAGCGGTAATGATGAGCTTAATAATAAAGCCAATAACCAGCGCTGACCCAACCACGCACAGGTTCCATGCCCATGGTTGTAATTGTTGCGACCACGATTTCAGCAATTCATCCATAGATATTTCTGGCAGAGTGTTCAGTTAAACCAACGTGGACAAAATGATTTTGTTTAACTGATAACCCTAAACGGGGGATTTTTGCTATTCCTGTAACAACTATTAGCTCGATTGGTCTATTTCCTAAATCCCCCTCACATGAAAAAACTCTTTACATGCCTGGTGTTAATGCTGTCAATATCAATTGTAAAAGCACAGCAGAAATTTAATGATTTTTCTAAAGACTTTATAAAAGGGTACCAAGCTCTCCATATGCCCGATCTGGAGTTGAGTTATGTAAGCGGATTGCAGCATATAGGTTCGATAGAAAGCGTTCAGAAGCAGGAGGATTTTTTCAAATCGGTCAAATCAAAATTAATTTCATTTAAGCCAAATGATTTAACGCCGGAAGAAAAGACGGATTACCAACTCATTAGCTATGAAACCGGCTTGAACCTGGAACGAATAGCGCTGGAGAAACAATGGTTGAAGAATAAACCAGATACAATCTCAAAGAAAGGCATCATCACTATTCCAAACGGTAAAGCATGGTATGCTTATTTATTAAAGCGTTGGGTAAATGATGAGGTGACGCCTGATCAGATTTATCAATTTGGATTGGGTGAGGTAAAACGGGTGCAAAACCACATAGAAGCGATCAGGAAACAGACCGGCTTGAGCGAGGATGAGTTTTATAAGCACTTAAATGATCCGTCTTTCTTCATCAGTGATCCAAAAGCGGTGCAGGCTGCTTTTGAGAATGACAAGACGATCATTTATGCTAATCTTCACAAACTGTTCAGTCAAACTAAAATTGCTAACCTGAAAATTGAAAGAGGTGACAGCAAGCAATTAGCCCAAACACCCGGCTATTACGATAACAATACTTTTTACTATAATCTTTTTGACAAACCTTATAATAAACGGCAAATCGATTGGCTGTTTATTCACGAGGCGGTTCCGGGGCACCATTATCAATCGTCCATTGTTGCTGAAACCAAAGTTTCTGATGTGCAGAACCTGTTTTTTTACATGGGTTTTGCTGAAGGCTGGGGTGCTTACGCGGAGGAGTTAGGCAAAGATCTGGGCGTATACAAAACCCCATATGATGAGTTAGGCAAATGGGAGTGGGATATTGTCCGCTCAGTGCGTGTGCCGCTGGATGTTGGATTAAATTATTATGGCTGGACAGATCAGCAAGCCCTCGAGTTCTGGAAAAAGAATATCCGCGGACAGGACGATATTGCCATGCGTGAGATCGCCCGCATTCGCCGCTGGCCGGCGCAGGTGGTTACTTATAAATATGGTGCGTTACAAATACTTCATTGGAAGGAACAGCTACAAAAACAGCAAGGCAAAAGTTTTGATATCCATGAGTTTCATAACCGCGTTTTAGATCATGGCTCGTTGCCGTTGTTTATGGTGAAGGAGAATGTGTTTTGGGCTCGGAGCTAAGTTGGGGTTCAATTAATAAGCCGTTCAGCTCAATTGCCACTGAGGCTCTTTTACTTTTTGCTTGATCAAAAAGTAACAAAAAATCAAGTCAACAGACACTTGCTTCTTTGACGCACAGGCGTTTGCCCTGCAATCAATCAAAACCACGGCTGCAATACTTTGCCCTACTATCGTTCGCTCATTCCCCTCGCTTCAGCAAAGTTTGCTAATGCCCTTTCCACCGCACGGGCCACCATTGTTTTGATTGATTTCGGCCGAAGTTGGTCTGTTGACGGGGTTCATTTGATATTACGTCGTCAATAATATAACCAATACAACCATTACAACCACTTCAACCAATACAACTAATTCTTATATATCCTCCCAATCATCGGATCATCAAATATCACCTTCTTCAGCGTTTCCACATCAAAAGCACCTTCTTTAGCATAGATAACTTTACCACCTGGTTCTATAATGATGGTGTAAGGTAAGGCACCCTGCCATTTTGGATCAATGGCTTCGATCATTTTGTATTTGCTATCACCAGAATAAATATAATTTAAACCCGAAGCCTGTTTCTTTTCCAGAAACGCCAGGGCTTTATCTTTGCTTTTCGTATCATCGGAGCTAATAGTAACCAACTGCAGCCCGCGATCACGGTAAAGGTGGTTAAGATAAACCAAATCCGAAAATTCCTGAACACAAGGCACGCACCATGTCGCCCAAACATTGATGAGCCTTAACTTATCGGTTTTGTTCTTTAGCAGATCAGCAAGACCTTTTTCGTCAACCTGTTGCAAGCTTACGGGTTCTTTGGCCCATTGCACTTCGGCCTTTTTTATCCAGTCTTTCTTTTCAATCCATTTAACGGAGCAGCCAAACACTTTAGTGGTTTTAACGAGTACTTCTTTTCCGGACAGTACAGCATCAATGGCATTGCGGGCGTCGTTATTTATAGGTGCTTTGTCCGGGTTCTCCATATCATCAATTCGTCCCTGGTAACGCAGCTTTCTGTCCTGGTCAAAAATAAAAATATGCGGCGTTGATACCGGTCCGTATTGTTTTGAGGCAATTTCCGTTTCGCCATCATATAAATAAGGAAAATTAAAATGTGCATCGCGCGCTCTTATCTTCATTTCATCAAAAGAATCACCTACGTCGCTATAGCCCAACTCATCATAACGTAGTGAGGACGGGTTATTTGGATTGATGGCTACCACACTAACTCCTTTTGGTGCATAATCGCTGGTCATTTTGATCAATCTTTTCTCATAGGCCTGTGAAGTAGGGCAGTGGTTACATATAAAAACTACAGCTAAGACTTTTGCATTTTTAAAAGATTCCAGGGTATAAGTTTTGCCATCGATGCCTTGCAACTTAAAGTCCGGCGCACTGGCCCCGATCTCTAAAGTTTTATGTTCAACCTGGGCAAAGCTGATTGAACTGATCAGTAGTAATAGGATACATATAAATAATAATTGCCTTTTCATAAGTAGGTTATATGGTCAGAACGAAATTAAACTGATAGGTTTTTATCAAAATTATATATTTTATTGTCAGATATATTATTCGTAAATTTAATATACCAATTCAACTAAATTTTAACCGTATGAAACCCCCGATAAATGGTATTTATATACCCTTGCTGGGAGCGTTTTTCGCCGACTGGTAGCCGACCCAAAAACGCTCCATCGTACCTAACACTATCAAGATCGCAATAATTTTTCGTTCACCATTTAACTAAATCAACATGAAAAAGATTTTAATACTTGCGGCTTTACTAAGTTGCATAATTTATGGATGTAAGAAAAAAGAGAAAGTATCTCAGGCGGGTGTTTATAAACTGGATAAGCAAATGGCCAGTGGTGGGGGGAAGGATACCGTGTACAAGCGCACTCAAATGAAAATTTATACCGATAAGTACTTTATGTGGGCAGGTATGGCGGCTGACTCATCGGTTGGCTTCGGTGCGGGCTCCTACAAACTGGACACTGGCAACAAGATAACGGAAAGCAATATTTACAGCAGCGGTTACCTTGATTCATCAAAAACCTTCAGCTTGACAGTTATGCGTAAAGACTCAGGCTATACACAGGTAATCCCCGATTTAATTGTAATAAAGGGTGTAAAATGGAGCCTTACAGAAAACTATTCAAGAGTAGCCGGTTCGGATACTTCGGTGCTGGATGGGTTGTGGAAACTGGATAAAAACTTCTGGGTAAAAGGTAAAGACACCACTAAGGGCAATGAATCCCAGTTTAAGATATTCTGGGGTGGGCATTTTATGTTCGTTCACCGTTACCCTTTATCAAACGGGGCAAATCAGACTTTCAAAAATGGCTTTGGTTACGGAACATTTAGCTTTAAAAGCGATACGTTGACTGAAGAAGAAGAATGGTCGAGCCATACCGCGCTTGTTGGACATAAGTTTTCTATCAAGATCACGATGAAAGGCAGGGATGAGTACTCGCAGGTGATCGATGATCAAAAGGCAGGCGTACAAACTACCGAAATATATAAGCGGATACAGTAATAAAATTTAATATGTCATTGCAGGAGTAATACTACGTCGCCCTGCAATGACAGTTTGTTAATTGAACTGACTGTTCTTTTTCATCACAAAACCGGATAAAAGCGTTAATACCGCCGCCGTTAATGTGATGGCTGCTGCAAACGGAAAGAAATAAATAAGCTCATCTATGCCCCATGCTACCAAAGCAACCCCAACAGCATAGATGATTTTCTTGGACAAGTTTGTACTGCGCTCTGTTTCGCCCGAAACAAACCACAAAACAATAGCTATCAGGAATAGCGCTATCGAACTGGCATAGCCAAAGCCCTCGTAAAAGTCACCCAGTGAACGTACTGCACCCATAAAAGGGAATTTATGCCCGGTCATTCCGTCAACAATGGTTTTGTAAGTAGCATCCGGCGCTTCTTTCCAGGTGTTAAAACCATAGGTATGCAGCACTGCATGAATGAATATTAATATCGCGGCAATTCGCAATAAGATCTTAGGTTTCATAATTGGTTTTTTACTGCAATTTACTTAGTGAGTAGTGAATAGTCAATAGTGAGTGTTGTATTGGTTGTTGTAGTTGGGAAATTGAACTACAGGCGACAAATGATTCCGTAATTCACCATTGACTATTCACTACTGACTATTCCAGCTTTTTTAATTGCATTACCGCATTGGTGTTATTTTGATTCAGTTCAAGCGATTTCTTGTAATATTTTATAGCCAATTCCTTGTTGCCCTTATCCATGTAAGCTTCTGCCAAACTATCCCAGGTATTGAACGATGCAGGATAATCTATTGTGTTTTGCTCAAATACAGCGATGGCATCATCCAGCCTTTTTACAGACAATAACTGGTAGCCCACGGCATTCATACTGTTCTCTTCTATCTTTTCTTTTCGTTTATCCAGGTAATCTTTCAAAGCCGGTGTTGCACCATTGGCCAAAATCGATTTTAATAAAACCGTTGATGGTGAATTATAGCGGGCATACCCTAAGAAACTAATACCCGGATGCTCGCCACCTATGGCGTCATCCAGCATTTCCTTGGCGTAAGATAATCCGTTTTCGCTGTTGGCAAAGAATACGACACCGTCTTTTGTGGACAGGTTTCCTGTGATGTAATCCTTGCTTCTGCCCCCATCACCCCAGTGCCAGAAGCATTCGCCTGCCTGGGTTTTCTCCAGTCCCCAGCCTAAGCCCCAAAATAGGTTCGGGAAACGTTTATCGGCATTGATCTGTGGTTTCAGCATTTCCTGCCAGGTGGCTTTTTTCAAAAGCTCACCATTTATTATGGCGATCACTACTTTAGAGTAATCCTCGGCATTGGTTTGCAGACTACAGCAGGCAGCACCGTGTTGCCATTTGCCCCGGGTTGTATCGGTGCTGCCCCGCCAGTCGTGCCGGTAAACTCTTAGCGAGTCATATCTTGATTCCCATACATAACTGCTTTGATCCATATGCAGCGGGCCCAATATGGCTTGTTTCATAAAATTTTCCAGCCGCATTTGGGTGATATGCTCAATAACCAGTGCCAGCTCGCCAAATCCCTGCGGAGAGTATTGAAATTTCTCCCCGGGATTAAAATTCATAACGAATTTATCATTTGAATAATCCGGTGAAAAACCGATCCCGCTTGAATTGCTCAGGATCATCCTTGCAGTCACCAGTTTAAACCGTGGATCGGTGCATGCCTTATCAAAGTAGCCGCTATCCATATACTGATAGATCGGCTTGTCCAGGTCAATCTTACCCTGATCGACCAATGTAAGCACCGCATATCCGAAAACAGGTTTACTTAATGAATTCGCTTCAAATATGCTCCGTTTAGTAACCGGTTGGTGAGTGTTATTGCTAATCACACCGTACACCCCGCTCCAAACCATTTTGCCATTACGGATCAAGGCTACTGACATTCCCGGCACATTGGCTTCTTTCATTAAGCGGGGAATATCTTTTTGCAGATGTTCAATTGCTTCTTTAGTAGAAAGCTCCGGTGTCCCGCTTTTCTCTTGCGCATTACACAGGCAACAGGCAATTAAACTTAGGAATAGAAAAACAAGCTTCTTCATGATAGGGCTAATGGATGTTTACTTTGCTTTGCGGATATATAAGTTCCCGTAAGTGGTCTTCATCAGCAACTGCGGACCGCCACCATTGATTTTGCCATACACCCAATCCTCAATCTTCAGGCTGTACATGCCTTTGCCATCACTTTTTGAAACCTCGGGCTTGTGCATGTCGGTAGCCACATCAAAATCAGTAAATACGTCTCCACGGTCTGATTTCAGTTTCACATTCGCTTTCAGTGATGCCGGGAAAGTAACATCCACATTGCCATTCAGGGTAGAATAGGCCATCGCAGCTTTAGGGTCGATCGATTTAAAAGTCACAACCACACTACCATTAATCGTATTGGCCACTACCGAACCAGCTATATTGGTCAGTTTGATGCCACCGTTTACATTGCTAACTTCCAAATCTCCGTTAAGATTACTGCCGCTTACATTACCACCGTTTACCGTGCCGAATTTGAAGCTGCCCTCCGTCATCGGAACTTTTATCACCAGGTTAACTGCCCTGCCGGCTGCTGCGTTAATGTCTACTTCATTATTATGTTCCTCGGCCTGTATATCGGCGCTGTTGCCGCCATTGATGCGGTGCATACCGCCCCCGCTGTGGTCTTCATTATGGCGTTTTTCGGCTTGTATTACTTCTATTACAACGTCTTTGCCTTCATATCCATTCACCGTGACAGATCCATCTACCAGGTGGGCTTCCAGTTTGAAAGGTTTACCCGGCGAGCTCAATGGCACCACCATTTGTTCCTTTGCTGTTTCCTGCGCCCGGGCATTTGCACTTAAAAATAGGGCAATTGCCAGCGTACTTATAATTCTTGTCGTCTTCATTTTCTGTTATTTAGTCTTGCTTTTTAATATATACATTCCCGTTAAGGGTTTCAAATTTGAATAACTTGCCACCGGCGCCGAAGCGTATATCGGAGAGTTTGCTCAGTTTATAGGTAGTGGTACTGCCGCTTTTATTTTCGGATTTAGTGACCCTGCTCGGCATCACCTCCACATCCTGGAAATCAGTATAAAACTGGCCGTTCATGCTTTTAAAGGATACATCAGCAGCCAGGCTTGAAGGATAAGTGACCTTTAGCTCGCCGTTGATGGTATAATAGGATGAGGCATCCGGCGGTACAGCCAGGTAATTTACTGTTACACCGCCATTCACAGTGTGGGCCCTGGTGGCTCCTTTGGCATTCACAATATCGATCTTACCATTTACATTGTTGATGTTCAATGTGCCATATACATTCTTTACATAAAGGTCACCGTCATTTACTGTCGATGCATCCAGGTCGACATTGTAAGGAACCTTCACTACAAATTCCAGCTTTACACGATATTCGATATGGCGATGATCGTTATACCTGTAATATTGATGTGGTTTGGTGTTCCACGGTTCGGATATGTAAGTTATAATGCTGTCCGGCTTTTGTTCAAACTCCAGTTTAAATTCTTTTTTGCCTTGTTCCACAGTTTGCTGATCATCGGCCGATATGGTTTCATCAATTTCCATCAGAACTTTATTGCCTGAATAACCTTCTACTCTTACCGGACCAAAGAGATTGTAAATACCTACCATACCTTTCTGGTAAGTAAACTCCTTGCTGATGTGGGTTTTATATTCCTGCGCTGAGGCGGAAATTTGGGCAAAACAAAGGCCCATCCCGGCTAAAACGGGTATTAGTAATCGCTTCATAAATTCTTTATTTTAAATAAGTTGTGTTATGGTTTGCTTGATCTTGTCCCTCACCCCAGGGTTAAGGTCTTTTTGTTTTAACAGATCTTCAAATGGTTTAACCGATCGCTTTTCCTGCAGTTTCAGCATCACATCCGCAATGGCCAGCTGCATGATGGGCGAATCCTGCTTCTCGATGGACCTGATCAAGCCTTCCCTCACTTCCGGGTGATTGGCAAGGTGCGACAGGGCATCCAAAGTGCTCAAACGAACGTTTACATTCGGGTCATTATTCAGCGTAGCTAATAGCGCGTCGATCACTTCCTTATCTGCATGCTTGATCTCGCTGGTATAGCTTACGCCTCTTATTCTTTCAGATGCCGACGGATTTTCCAGTAAGGCCAGCATCATGGTTTGTTTTAACTCGTGCACCTGCGAGCTAAGCGCCTGCAATTGTTCTTCCTGCTTACCGCCTTTTCCTGAGGAAAACAGCCAGTAACCTAATCCAAAGCCTACTAATATGATCATCAGGCTATAAGCCATCGGCCAGCGGGTTTGCAGCTGCCATACCTTGCTAAACTGCTCGCGGATGCTGCTCCAAATACCTGGTTTTACATCCTCAACCGACTCTTTATAGGTATCCAGCATCGCCTGGAACTTTACACGCATATGTGATGATGGCTCAGGTGTTTCTATTTCGGCCATCATATCCCAAACATCTCTCAGTCCGGCCAGCTCTTCGCTGCAGCCGGGACATTCAGCCAGATGCTTTTCCAGCTCCGCCTGTTCGGCAGGGGTAAGCTCATTGTTCAATAGCCCGATCAGTTTGTCTTCATATTTTTCGCACATCATCTCTTTCAATTTTAACGTTCCATTTTGCTGTAAATACTCTTCAGCTCCTGCATTGCCCGGAATGCCCTTGTTTTTGCAGCCACTTCGGATATTCCCAGTATCTGTCCTATCTCACCATATTTCAATTCCTGCAACCGGTTTAGCGTCAATATTTCCCGGTGATCTTCGCTCAGGCTGGCCATCGCCTTGTACAGGCCTGCTTTATCCTGTTTCTTTTCCAGTTGCTCGTCAGCACTTATGCCACCGGGCAGCCGGTCTTCCATTTCCTCAGCAGACAGTTGCTGTATTTTATTTTTTTTCTTTTTAGCCTGATCCTTCAGCGTATTGCGCGCTATCTGGAACATCCATGCCACAAACTCACCCTGCCCGGTAAAGGTGTGTCGGTATTTCAGCATCTTATAAAATACGTTCTGCACCATGTCCTCACTCGCCTCGCGCTGATACGTCATGTGAAACAGGAAACCATAAAGTGAACGGTGATGCCGCTCGAACAGCAGGCCCATTCTATCCAGGTCCCCGGCTTTCACCCGGAGCATGATCGCATTATCGCTAAGTGAATTCAAACAGTCTGTTTGTTATAATTTTATAGTGGAGACTTCTGAAAAAAAAATTGGTTACAGAAAAATAAGAATTTTTTAAAGAAGCATAAACATTAGCTCTCTCATCATCAAAAAGGCAACCATCAGAGAGGCAGGAATAATTAAAAAACTATCTCGAACGTATGGAGCGATTGATCGAAATAATAGGAGACTTGCCAATTGTAAAGGTTGCAAATGTTCTTTACAATGGTGAGTCCCAAACCTGTGCCTTCTGATTGGCTGCCCTTTTGAAACCGGTCGAAAATAGTCCCGGCATCCAATGCTTTTAGTGCGCCGGTATTCCGGATGATGAGTTTACCCGGCGTAAGGGTAATATATTGCTGGCCGTTAGGGGTATTATGTCGTATTGCGTTGCTGAACAGATTATTCAGCAATATATCTACCAGGTATTTGCTGGCAAAAAATTCTTTTTCAATGAGTTTTTCGGTAACGGTGATATGCTTTGTATTAAGTAACTCCTGAAAGTGTATCAGTTTTTCGCGGATCAGGTTATCCAGTCTTAAAACCTCATTGCCTTCTATCAGTTTATTCTCGATCTTTACCAGCAGTAACATAGTCTGGTTTAATCGCAATAGTTTACCTGCAGCCAGATAAATATCATTTATCAGGTCGTAATGTGCCGGATTTAATGATTCGTCCTGGATTAGTGTATCCAGCTTTGCGGTAATCACAGCAAGCGGCGTCATCATTTCGTGCGATGCATTTTCAGTTAGGTGCTTTAGATGCTGAAAGTCATTTTTTATCCGTTCAGACATGATCTGCACTGCCTGGTTCAGTTCAGCAAACTCATCTACTTTGTTATCCTGCAAATTGAAATCTGATGGCTCCGAGATATTAAATGCCTTCAGCTCACTCAATATGTTATAAAAAGGCTTCCAAAGTCCGCGAAGTAAATACCGGTTAGTAAGAAATAAGGTGACAAGCAACCCGATCATCAGCACAAGCGTGATCAGGGCAATTATTTGCACAAGATATTCCGTGGCTTCTCTCGACTCAGTGACCATCACCTTGTAATGCTGGCCGCCAAAAAAGATCAGGTCTTCAACCGCCCGGCCCTCTTCCTGCTTTTTTTCTTTTGGATTGACATAGACCGTATCAAAATACCTTCTTTTAAAAGCGGTTTGGTCAGTTTTTATAAAGGTGGTCACATCTTCATCAAACTCAACCTGTGTGGGTAAGCGGTTGTTACCATTAATGTACTCTTTTACTTCGTCAATTTCTTCAGTCAGATCGCGGTCGAGCTGCACCTTTGATATAAAAGTGATGGCAAAAAAATAGATCACCCCGCCGGCAAGCAATACCGAGATGGTTGTAATAATACTAGCCTTATTGTAGTGATCTGAAAGCTTCATTTATGCCTTGAATTTGTACCCAATACCATACAACGATTTAATATAGTCGTTACAATTAGCATCCATTAGTTTTTTGCGCAGATTTTTAATGTGGGTGTAGATAAAATCATAATGATCATGTACGTCCATCTCATCGCCCCACAAATGTTCGGCAATGGCATTCTTTGAAATCACTTTCCCTTTATTGGCAATAAAATAAAGCAACATGTCGAATTCCTTCCGGGTAAGGGTCACATTGTTCCCGTTTACTTCCACACTTCTGCCATTCAGGTCGACTGATATTTCATTGAAAATTATAGTGTTGTTACTGCTAAAGGTTTTGCGGCGGTAAACAGCTTCTACTCTTGCCTTCAACTCGGCCAGGTGGAATGGCTTGGTTAAATAATCATCAGCGCCGATGTTAAGGGCCTTTATTTTATCATCAAGCGACCCTTTTGCCGAAATGATCAGCACTGACTCGTTTCTTAGATTATTTCGCAGGAAATCGAGCACGGCAAAACCCTCGCCATCGGGTAACCCGATATCAAGCAATACACAGTCATATACATAATCAGATAATTTGGTAATAGCACATTTTAACGAATCGCAGCATTCGCAAATGTTACCATCGTCATTCAGATAGTCGGCTATGTTCTGACGAAGCCCCGCTTCGTCCTCAATGATCAAAAATTTCAATGGTTTCAGATCAGGGGATTTACCACTCTGTAACCAACAAGTCTACAAACAAATTCTGTTTTTAAAATGAAGTTGCAACTTTTGTATTCAATAATTGTTTTTCAGGTTGTTATCCGCTTTGGATGACCTAACTTCGTTCTTCTATCAATCATCACACTTATGGATCATATCGTAAAAATTATCTCGACTGAATATGTTACCCACGATGTAAAACATTTTGTTGTTGAAAGGCCGTCGAATTTTGAATTTGTGCCGGGACACGCAACCGATCTGTCAATCAACCAGGAAGGCTGGAAGGACAATAAACATCCGTTCACCTTTACAGGCCTGACAGAAGCTCCACACCTGGAATTTACGATCAAGATATATACGAATCCGCAAGGTGTTACCCATCATTTGAGTGAATTAGGCCCGGGTGATGAAGTGATCATCAGCGATGCCTGGGGTGCAATTGAATATAAAGGCCCGGGTTATTTTATTGCCGGTGGAGCGGGTATCACACCGTTCATTGCCATATTGCGCGACTTGTATAAGGATGGAAAAGTTGCTGATAATGTATTATTCTTCTCCAATAAAACGGATAAGGATATTATTCTGAAAGAGGAACTCGAATCGATGCTCGGGAAGAATGCGCATTTCACCATCACACGTCAAAAAGATAGTCAATACGACCAGCGTAAAATCGATAGTGATTTCTTAAAAGCCGAAGTCAAAGATTTCAGCAAGCATTTTTATGTTTGCGGTCCCGACGAAATGGTACAGGAGATCAATGACACACTGGTTGAACTTGGAGCCAATGCCGAGGCTGTAGTGTTCGAAAAATAAGTGTTACCTGTCTCTGAAATTTTTCGGAAACTCTGGCTGCTCGGCCAAATCAAACTCAAGTAATGTCTGACCATTGTCCGTTACTGCCCCTACGGTAAACGCGCCATAAGACAGTATATCTTTGTCGATAGCTTTGCCGTCTTCAAATTCATTTACCTTTATGCTATAAACAGATGGCCTGAACGAATCATGAAGATAAAAAACAACGTCGCTATCTAGTGGTCTGTCATTATCTGTGCTTTCAACCCATATGGTCACGTTATAAAAATCCGGAATCAGTGAATTAGTAACAGTTGCTTTCAAAGCCCTGCCATTGTTCACACTTTTACCTCCAAACCTGCCTTTTTGTGGATCATCAGGATTGGTAATTGCTCCTATTTGTGGCAACTGCCCGGCAACCAACATATTTTTCGGTACTACCTGGGGTATTACATTTGCCTCAGCTTGTTTGGCATTTAACTGATTTAAGGCTATTAGTTTTTCTTTTGATTGTTCTGCCTTGTCTTTTTCTTCTACAGCTTTATCCTTTTCCTGTGTGGCTTCTTTAGTTTTTGTTTGAAGCTCTTCTATTGTCTTTTCTTTTAATACACTATCCATCAGATTGTTTATAAACCGTGGACCCGCAGCCGCAGCTAAAAAACAATAAGCAGCAAAAAGAAGATAGGATTTGAGAGGAATACAATTTTGACTATTGGATTTAGTGTTTTTCTGGATATTGTCCAACTTAGCCAATATCGGGTCATTAACTTTTTTGTTTGTAGTATCGGTACTGGCTTGTGTACACGCTTTGGTATCAGCTTTCTTTGCTGAGTCAACCGGGCAATCAACGCATTCAGAACATCTGATCTGCCATGTCATACGAAGATTATCCAATAATTTACTTTGTGCTATCTCCAGGAATAAAGGCACCAATATGGTAGCTCCTATCCCAATCAGGATACAATGAAAAAGTGTCCGGCCCTTTGCCTGGGGATCAGCATTTGTATCCTTATTCTGGGGAAGAATACAATTAATTATTCCGCCAATAATACCACATAGTAACATTATGGCAACTAAAACTGGGAATGACATGGCTAAAAAGGTTGAAAGAATGTAATTAATTCCTGTAACCAAGTTAGACCATAAGGTGTGCCGGGTCAACCGTTAAAACACGGTATTTTAGGGTTATTTACACGGTGTTATTGGGTGAGCTTAATGATATATTAACAGCTGCAGACGCTAACAAAAAACACCTTAAAAACTTAAGGTGTTTTTTGCTTTTCTGATAGTCACGCAAACTGCCCTGCCTTATAAGTGCCTGCCGTAGTACGGAAAGCGATATTGATGCGATTGTAGCTATTGATAGTTATGGTAGCAATTGTTAAGTCGATCAATTCCTCTTCTGAAAATTGAGCCCTTGCTATTTCGTAATCTGAATCGCGCACATGTCCGTCGGTAATGTTGGTAACGGCTTCGGCCCAGCCTAATGCGGCACGCTCACGGTCGGTATAAAATGGGGCCTCTCTCCAGGCGTTCAGTACTAATAACCGTTGCTGATCTTCGCCTTTGGCTAATAGATCTTTGGAGTGCATGTCCAGGCAAAAAGCACAGCCATTTATTTGGGATACCCGGTAATAGATCAGGTTCAACAATTCCTGTTCTATCATCGAGTTTTTTAAATAAGTACCTAAGCTATACAATGCGCTCAGCGCCTTCTGGCCTTTATGAAAGGCATTAATTCTCTGTTCCATTTTGTTTTATTATAAGTTGATATTTTGATTTATATCCTATCAACTGATGGCTTTCCGGGAATTGGACATAGAATCAGAAAAAATTTAAAAATAGAATGTTACTATTTTATCTTTCCCATAAATGTTTGATGTAAGGGTGTCACACTGAGCATGTCGAAGTGCGGTGCGTAAAGGCCTGCCCACATATCCTTCGACAGGCTCAGGATGACAGCGCTTTTATGTCGTTTCCCTTTTGAGTATCTCAAATCTTTATGGTTAATGTAGCATTAGTGCGCCCTTTGCTATAAGCTATTAACTCTTAAGTTTGTATATCAATTTTATTCTTGAAAATGACACTTCATAACAAAATCGCAGTTATCTACGGAGCAGGAGGCTCTATCGGCAGTACCATTGCCAAAGCATTTGCACAGGCAGGAGCCAAAGTTTTTCTAACCGGACGAAATCTCTCATCTGTCCAAAACGTCGCAGATGAGATCATTGCTGCTGGCGGAAAAGCTGAAGCCACACAAGTGGATGCCCTCGATGAAGCATCTGTAAATAATCATCTTGATAGCATTTTAAAAAAAGCCGGATCGATTGATATCTCTTTCAATTGTATCGGTTTAGAAGTAGTGCAAAATCTGCCTTTGATAGAAATGTCGGTTGAGGATTTTGTAAGGCCTTCGCAAATTGCTATGCGCGGCCATTTCCTGACAGCTACTGCTGCGGCAAAAGCAATGAAGAAACAGAACAAAGGAGTGATCTTGTCATTAACAGCTACCCCCGGCGGAATAGGTTATCCCTATACCGCAGGTTTCGCTCCTGCCTGCGCCGCTATTGAGACCTTTTACCAGAACCTGGCATCGGAAGCGGGGATATATAACATCCGGGCAGTGAATATGCGTTCAGGAGGCTCACCTGATTCTGCTGTATTTAAACGTGCCATTGATTCCATGCCCGATGTAATGGAAGGCATCCTATATAAAATGAAAGCAGATACCATGTTAAAAACGTTGCCTTCAATGGCCGATATTGCAAACCTTGCCGTCTTCCTGGTATCTGACCTGGCTGCTAAAATAACAGGTGTAACCGTTGATATCACTTGCGGAACTACCACTGCATTAAATCACAGGGTTGATGCTGTTAATCCGAGTCCTAATATTTCAGAATAACAGTTAAATAAAAAGAGGCTTTTAGATTCGCCTAAAAGCCTCTGATGGTTTTCATAGATTCAGTTTAATTCAAAGTCTGATAAATGCCTTTAATCTGATGTGCCCACACATCCAGGTCGAAGGCCTTTTGCACATAAGCTTTTTGCTCGAGGATGATTTGCTTCTTCTTATCCTCACTTAATGTGGTAAGTGATAACATGGCATTCTGTAATCCGGCAATATCTTCCGACTCGAACAGGTAAGTATGCGGTATGTTCAGCGTTTGCGGTCCGGGAATATTGCTGCTGATGATTGGCCGTTCACAATAAGCAGCCTCCACTAGCGCATTGCAAAAACCTTCCTCGCGGGCTGCGGAGATAAAGTAATTGCTCAGGTTATAATAGGAAGCGATATCATCCCTCGGGTTTAAAATTCTGAGCCACTCCGGAATTTCACCGAAACGGTTTTTGATCTTTGACTCAATAGCCTCCCTGTTTACCGACAAACTAAGCAACAGGCAAACATCCTGACCCTGCTTTACCAAACCATCCATCGCCTCCAATACAACGTCAACCCCTTTTCTATAGTAGTCGAACCCGAACATCAGGAACACAGTAGTATCCGAGCTGATATAAAAATCGCCCCTGTAAAGTACTTCGTATTTGTTCAGGCGGTTAAAGTCGATAGCATTGGTAACGTAGGTTACCTTGCCATTATTGAGCTTGAAGTTTTTACGGTATTCAATAGCAACGGATTCGCTGCAGCCAATATACAGATCGACATGATTCAATGCTTTTCGTAAGCTTTCACCCACAAATCCACGTGGCTTATCGTGATTTCTTAAGTGGCGGATAATGATGAGATCTCTTTTATAAAGCTTTTTGACAATTTTGAACATTGCAAATTGCCTTGTGCCCGCAAAGTGAGCATGAATGTATTTGATATCATGTTTGGAGACAATCTTTTTGATCGTGAATATGTCCTGGGAAAAATTGCCGCTCAGAAAGTAGATATTTTTGCCTTCATCAATCAGTCCCTGTACCCAGGGTATATCAGAGACGTTTTCGTGAAATAAATACACCATGTCAACAGCATCATTCTTAAGGGTTTGTTCCAGCCTTAATAATGATTTAAAGAAACTTCCTCCATAGGGTGATCTGAAACACAGAAACTGAAGAACGTTTTTAGACGAGTTCATTTAAAATTTGAGAATTTGATTTAAGTTAAATTGAAACACTTAAAGTCATTAATGCTTTAATGACATAATTCATAACGACTGAAATACACCGTTATATACGGCAGAGTTGCCTTGCTTATAGATCAAATTCTTAAAGCGCAGATAGACAGGTAATAATCCTGGTAATTTATTAATTGCCCGGACTGCCGGGTATTAAATGATCGCGGTTTTAAAAGCCAGGTAGCTGAAACGAATAAAGTGATCAGAAAAAACTCGGCTGTAATTTTTATAAGATCATTAAAAGTCTTTTTGCTTTCAACGGTTGTTTTATCTATCAGTTTAATGAGACTTACATCATCAACCTTTGAATAAGAAAGCCCTATTTTTTTACTAACCGTGATGTTCGTATGGACATGGGCCCTTTTATCAGCCCGTGTGCGGTTCTTTAACAGGAAAATATGAGAGGTTGCAACTAAAAAATATATTGCTGCTATAAAGAGCACTAAAATATTTACATCTATATTATTTTTATAATGCTTCATTTATAAAATTCGGCTACAAAATAGAAAAATTATTAATTCTATCCAAGTAGATTAAAGTTTTAGTTATAAAAATGCCAATATAGAATAACTTTTATAGCTGAAATTAATATTCCTTTTTTACGAAATAATATGTATTATGTTATAACATAGGAGTGCTTATCACCAAATTTCCGCGTTCGTGTATTTTTTCTTTCAACTGTCGCTTACTTTTAGTTCGTTTGTCCTGATAATCGAGAAACTTTGAGCAAAAAGATAAATAGATCGCTATACTGGAAGTGCCAGCTGCTGGGTTGGTCATTTGCTGCGGCATATTGGGCGTTCAATGCTTACATCTCGGGTAGATTCGATATTGGGTTGGCATTCACCTATTTTGTGTTTGACCTGATTATTGGTATAGGAGTTACCCATGCTTACCGGCAATTAGCACATAGAAAGTCGTGGACGCAATTGAACCTTTCACAATTATTTAGAGTGATATTACCGTCTATTATCATAACCGGGATAATATATGCAGTGCTTATTGTTATTAAGAATTATTGCGCCCGTTTACTTTTTAATGTTCACCTTGAGCCGGCACTGGTTGTTGCATTTCAGCGAAACTTTCTGACAGTTCTGGCGACAGGTATACGGCTGATGGCTATCTGGATACTAGCCTTTCATCTATACCATTATGCCATGATGCAAATCCGCATCGCTAAGGAAAATGCCCGTTTGCAGGTGGCAGCTAAGGAAGCACAATTAAACAATCTGTCTGCACAGCTAAACCCTCATTTCTTCTTCAATTCATTAAATACTATTAAAGCACTGATTGTAAGCGATCCGCAAAATGCACGCAGTGCGATTGATCTGTTATCGGAATTGCTTCGAAATTCGTTATACCAACGAGACAATACGCTGATTCCATTAAACGAAGAAATATCCTTGGTAAATGATTACCTCGAACTGGAAAAGATACGCTTTGAGGACAGGCTATGTTTCCAAATAGACATTGATAAAGATATGGAGACCTGGCCAGTATTGCCTTTAAGTATTCAAACTTTGGCAGAGAATGCTATCAAACATGGGATAGCAAAATCCATCAATGGCGGAATAGTTAAAGTAGAGGTAAAAGAAGTTGATTCCAGCCTGAAAATAACTGTGCAAAATCCGGGCGTACTGAAAAATGAAGGGGTAGCAGGTGTTGGACTTCAAAATCTGCAAAACAGGCTAGCGCTGCAATACGGAGATAAGGCTTCGCTGACCCTGATACAGCTGCCCAATGAAATAGTATCTGCTGTTTTATTAATACCGGTCATCTCATGAAAAAGATACGTGTGATATTGATCGATGATGAACGACTTGCACGCGGGGAATTACGCAGGATGCTGGATGTCTATCCTGATTTTGAAATCATTGCCGAAGCAGCAAACGCAGACGAGGCCATCCAACTAATTGACAAGCATCGGCCCGACCTTATTTTACTCGATATCCAGATGCCGGGTAAGTCAGGTTTTGATTTGCTGGAGATGCTGCAGCAGGTACCTGAGGTGATCTTTGTTACAGCTTATGATCAGTATGCGGTTAAAGCTTTTGAAACAAATGTGCTCGATTACGTTGTAAAACCGGTACGAGCCGAGCGTTTTTCAAAACTCATCGAAAAAGTGAGGAATAAACTGAACAGAGCACCGTCCCAACAGCAAATCTTTGTGAAAGATGGCAACAAATGCTATTTCATCCGGTTGGATGAGATTTGCCTCATCGAGTCAATGGAAAATTATGCCCGTTTGTACTTCAGGGATATAGTCACTTATCTAAAACGATCATTGAATCAATTGGAATCGGAGCTTGACCCGGCGATGTTCTTTAGAATTAACCGCTCGCAGATCATCAACACGAATTTTATTAAACACATAGAACAAGCAGAAAACGGCCGCCTGAATATTACCCTGCATGATGGTAAATTACTGGAGGTATCCGACAGGCAATCCGTAAAATTTAAAGCAAATAACCGACTGAAATCAAGTTAAATTAATCTAAAATAAGATGAAAAAAATAACATTCCTGCTGGCCTTTTTAGGCTGGTACACTACTCTTTTTGCCCAAAACAGGCTGGAAGACAATAAATATATCGTCAGCGACAGTGTGATGATCAAAACCAAACAAGGGCATATTTTATCTGCAACGGTTGTCCGCCGGAAGGACCTGGCCGGTCCGCAGCCTACGGCGCTTCAGTTTTCCATCTATGCCAATACAGCAACCAGTATCCGGGAGGCAAAATTAGCCGCAGATCATGGTTATGTGGGCATGGTAGCCGATACGCGCGGCAAACGACTGAGCCCTGAGAAAGTAGAGCCTTATGAAAATGAACAGGAAGATGTTTATGAAGTCATCGACTGGATAAGCAGGCAACCATGGAGCAACGGAAAGGTAGGCATGTACAATGGCAGCTATTTAGGATTTAGCCAGTGGGCTGGCCTTAAACATCGTGTGCACCCGGCACTGAAAACCATTGTGCCTTACGTGGCAGCTATCCCCGGTTTGGGCTTGCCTATGGAAAACAATGTATTTATCAATGCTAATTACGGTTGGGCTTTTTACGTCACGGATAATAAATACCTGGACAATAAAGTTTACGATGATCCGAAACGGTGGCGCTCGCTTAATTTTAACTGGTTTAACAGCGGCACTGCCTATAATAAGATCGATAGTGTGGATGGCACGCCTAACCCCTGGCTCCAGCGCTGGCTAAAACACCCGGATTACGACAGCTATTGGCAGCACATGGTGCCTTATCAGAAAGACTTTGCGCATATTAATATTCCCGTGCTCACTTTTGAAGGTTATTATGATGACGGTCAGATATCAGGAATGCATTACTATCTCGAACACCTGAAATATAATCCCAAAGCCAATCATTACCTCATCATAGGTCCGTATGATCATTTTGGTACGCAAAGCGGGGGAGTACCTGTTTTGCGTGATTATAAGGTTGATTCAGTAGCCTTAATTAAAACCAAGGAGATCACTTTTCAGTGGTTCGACTATATCATGAAAGGAGCCAAAAAGCCCGAAATACTAAAGGATAAAGTGAACTACGAAGTGATGGGAGCCAATAAATGGATGCACGCGCCGTCGGTATCGAAAATGGCTGACAGGAGATTAAAGCTGTATCTGACGGATGCAAAAATTGGGAATAATTATAGGCTTTCACCAACAAAACCGCTTAAAAAAGGGTCATTAAATGAAACGGTTGACCTGGCCGACCGCAATACCAGCTATGGCGATTATTATCCGTTTCCTATCATCAAAGATTCGCTTAACCGCAGTAATGGCTTTTTCTTTATCAGTAAGCCTTTTGACCGGCCAGTTCAGGTTAATGGAATATTTACTGGGGAACTAAAAGCCATGATCAATAAAAAGGATATGGATGTTACCGTGGTATTATATGAAGTAACTCCGGAGGGGAAATATTTTGAGCTATCCTACTTTTTAGGCCGGGCCAGCTATGCCAGGGATATGTCTAAAAGGGTTTTATTGCACCCCGGCAAAATAGAAAGCATTCCGTTTAACCGAACGCGGATGGTTAGCCGGCAGCTGAGCAAAGGCAGCCGCCTGCTGGTGGTTTTAAATATCGATAAAAACCCATTTGCCCAGGTTAACTATGGTACAGGGAAGGATGTCAGCAAAGATAGTGTTGCTGATGCAGGAAAGCCGCTGAAGATAAAGTGGTATAATGATAGTTTTGTGAGTGTGCCGGTGTGGGCTGGGGCAGGGAAGAAGGCCTTGTTTTCGGGGGAATAGGTTTGACCTTCATTTCAAAACCGGACGTTAACGCGTCCGGTTTTGTTACAAATCAGCCTGTTGAATATGATATAATTTTATATATATCAATATGTTAGTAATTTGGAACGGTGATTGATCCACTTATTTTACTTGAGTCCATATATCTTCCATATTAACCTGTATGACCTTGCTTTCCTGGGAGCGGTATTTGTCGGGCTAACTTTTACCCTTCTATTATGGTTTATCAAAAAAATTACCGACACCGCAAAACTGCATAAGATAATGGCGGCCTTTAGCCTATTGTGGTTACTATGGATACCACTTAAAGCCGCAGAATATTTTTACTATCGTTATCAGTTAGATTTCCATGCTTACTATCCTTTATATTTCTTTTTTGCAGTAGTTATTACATGGATTGCTATCGAAGTGTTAAAACCGGGGGCGAAAAAGGATGAATTGTCTTCTATTTCAAAACCATCGCCCCCAGCCGAACTAAGGCAAAAAGGTATTTGGCTAAAGAAAACCATAAAAGAAAATCGTTACTACCAGGACCCGGAATTAAGTTTGGGATCGTTTGCTGAAAAGCTTGATCTGACTACCCATGAGCTATCACGTATTATCAACACCGTCTTCAAAAAAAGCTTCAACGATTTTATTAATGAATACCGCGTCAGAGATGTGGCGGCTAAAATGCAGGACGCGGCCTATGATCACATCACGCTGCTGGGTATTGCTTATGAATCAGGATTCAATTCCAAAGCCACGTTTAACCGCATATTCAAACAAATGACCGGCAAAAGCCCGATTGAATATAAAGCCTATCTGAAAAAAGAGGTCTCATCCTATAACTTGAGGCGTAATCTCCCTTTTGCGGCAATAATTTCGAATCAGGAAACCACTCCCAGGTGGTCTTCTGGGAAATCAAATCGCAACGTTATGCTTAAAAATTATTTAACAATTGCCTGGAGGAACCTGATCAGGAACAAGGCTTCTTCCTTCATCAATATTGGCGGTCTTGCCGTGGGTATGGCCGTAGCTATCCTGATCGGATTATGGATCTGGGACGAATTATCGTTCAATAAATACCATCAGAACTATGATCACATTGTGCAGCTGATGCAAAAGGAAAAGGTATATGGCAATATCAACGTCACGGACCATATGCCTTACCGCCTGCTTGACGAACTAAAAACAAATTACCAGAGTGATTTTAAGCATATAGTAATAGCTACCGAGCCCGGTAATTTCTATTTGTCGCAGGGTGAAAATAAAATAACGCAAACGGGGCAATATATCGAAGCTTCCGCACCTGAAATGCTGACATTGAAAATGCTCCGCGGTTCGTGGGCCGGACTTAATGATCCGCATTCCATTCTGCTTTCGGCATCCGCAGCAAAAAGGCTTTTCGGTGACGCCGATCCTTTAGATAAAACGATGAAAGTGAGTGGCACCTACGATGTAGCAAATACCACCACCGATATAAAGGTGACGGGAATATATGAAGACCTGCCAGAAAATACTCAATTTCATGATATGCAGTTTTTTATGCCCTGGAGCCTGTATGCCGCAGCTGATACGCGCCTACCCACTATGGGTTGGGACGATCATCGTTTTTTGATGTATGCTGAAATCCGGCCCGGCGCCAATTTGGATAAATTGTCGGCTAATATTAAAGATGCTGAGCTTAAAGTGATCAGGCATATGGATAATATGAAGCAGGAGGCAGCTACAAATCCGGAAATATTGCTGAATCCAATGAAGAATTGGCATCTGTATTCAACCTTTAAGGATGGTATTATTGATAAAGGCCCTGTCCAGTTTGTGTGGATAGTTGGCATTATTGGGTGCTTTGTATTGCTGTTGGCCTGCATCAATTTCATGAACCTGAGTACCGCGCGCTCCGAAAAAAGAGCAGCTGAGGTAGGCATACGTAAAGCTATTGGCTCCGCCAGGTTTCAACTCATCAGCCAGTTTTTTAGTGAGTCATTACTCGTGTCGTTTGTGGCATTTATAATAGCATTGCTGCTTGTCATACTTGCTTTGCCGATGCTGAACGATCTGTCAGCAAAGCAGATCACCATACCTTTTATCAATATATGGTTTTGGCTTGCCTGCCTTAGTTTTATCTTATTCACAGGTATTCTTGCCGGACTTTACCCGGCGCTGTATTTGTCTTCTTTTCAGCCTGTTAAAGTTTTAAAAGGAGTATTTCGTGCAGGCCGCATGGCTTCCCTTCCACGTAAAGTATTGGTAGTGGTACAGTTCACGGTCTCTATTGTATTGATCATTTGCACCATTATTGTATATAACCAGTTGATGTTTGCCAAAGACCGCCCCGTTGGATACTCACGAGATGGGTTGATCATCGTACCGATGCAATCAATAGACTACATGGGAAAGCAGGATGTCCTCCGCAACGAATTAAAAAATACAGGCGCGGTAACCGAAGTGGCTGAATCAGAAAGCCCGCTTACGGGTATATCCTCCAATAACGCTGGTTTTACCTGGAAGGGCAAGCAACTGGGTGTAGAAGAAAAATTCGGGACGCTAACCGTGACGGCAGAATATGGGAAAACTATTGGCTGGCAATTTAAGGACGGCCGTGATTTTTTTAAAGGGTCTGCTGCTGACTCATCCGGGTTCGTCATCAACGAGGCTGCCGCAAAATACATGGGACTCCAAAACCCGGTAGGCGAAACCATCCACTGGAAAAGTAAATGGAATAATGTCGATAAAGACTACAGGATCATCGGCGTAATAAAAGATATGGTGATGGAATCGCCATATAATGAAATAAGGCCGGTTGTTTTCCGGCTGGGGGAAAATCCCAATTGGATATTTATCAGGATCAACCCGCAGGTAAGTGTTAGCAGCGCTTTGCCCAAAATAGCTTCCGTTTTCAAAAAGATCGTCCCTGCTGTTCCATTTACATACACCTTTGCAGATGAGGATTATGCTAAAAAATTTGCAGCCGAAGAGCACATCGGCAAACTGACAAAATTCTTCTCCTGCCTCGCAATTTTTATCAGTTGCCTCGGACTGTTCGGAATGGCGATGTTTATGGCTGAGCAACGCACAAAAGAAATTGGCGTGCGCAAAGTATTAGGCGCTTCCGTCTTTGGCCTATGGCGATTATTATCAAAAGATTTTGTGACACTGGTAATTATCTCGCTCGTAATTGCAGCACCAATAGCCTGGTATTTTATGGCGAAATGGCTTCAGGGCTATCAATACCGTACACCAATATCCTGGTGGATATTTGCAGCCACCGGCATGGGCGCTTTGGTTGTCACTTTATTCACCGTAAGCTACCAAAGCATCAAAGCCGCATTGGCGAACCCGGTGAAGAGCCTTCGGTCGGAGTGATCAGTTAACCAGTGATCGGTTAATCAGGTACATTTTTAATTACTAATCTCTGATAACTGATTAACCGGTTAACTAAAGGAGCAAATCAAAACCGGACATTTAGGCGTCCGGTTTTGTTACAAATGAACATCCTAAATTCAATGTAATTTTTTATCTGTCAATATGTTAGTAATTTGGAACGGCGATTGAGCTGTTTAATTTACTTGAATCCATACACCTTCCATATCAACCTGTACGACCTGGCTTTCCTGGGAGCCGTATTTATCGGGCTGACTTTTGCCCTGTTATTCTGGTTCACCAAAAGGATAGATCAATCTGCAAAGCTACATCGCATACTGGCAGGTTTTGGGCTGTTGTGGTTAATATGGATACCCGTTATAATCATAGACTATTTTTATCATCCGCAATTAAGTATCCAGGCGTACTGCCTATTATATTTCTTTTTAGCAGTGATAATTACATGGATAGCTATAAACGTATTCAAGCCGGATACAAAGCAGGATGAATTAGTCTCCTTTTCAGACCCGCTCCCAATAGAATTGATAAAGAAAGGCAAATGGTTGAAAAAAGCCATGCAAGCCGACTTGCTTTACCAGGACCCAGAGTTAAGTTTATCCTCACTGGCGGAAAAACTGGACATGCATCCGCATGAGTTATCCCGGATCATTAACAAGGCGCTCGGAAAAAGCTTTAATGATTTTGTCAATGAATACCGTGTGCGGGATGTAGTATCAAAAATGCAGGACCCTGCCTATGCCCGGATAACCCTGCTGGGCATGGCGTACGATGCCGGGTTCAACTCCAAGGCTACATTAATCCGTGCTTTCAAACAATTCACCGGGAAAAATCCCACAGAGTATAAGCGCAAGCTGGAAAAAGAGGTTGCAACTTATCATTTGCAACCCCATTCCCGGGCGAGACAGATAATTTTAGTTCCTGAAGTTCCTAAATGGTCTCATGAACAATTAAACCGTAATTATATGTTTCGCAATTATTTTAAAATAGCCTGGCGCAATCTGTGGCTGCACAAACGGATGACCTTTATTAATATTGCAGGTCTGGGTATTGGTATGGCCGCTGCTATCCTGATCGCGATCTGGGTGCAGAACGAGCTGAGTTATGACAGTGATCAGCCCGATGCTGAAAATATTTACCGGGTCACATCGATATGGCCCATGTCGCCTACGGAAACCTGGCGGTTGAACTCGTCGCAATATGTTCTGGCTGATGCCGCAGCTAAAGAAATTCCGGAGATATTGGATGTGTCACAATCCCGACCCAAAGATTATGCGAATACAAACTTTCACATTGGTCAGAAAATAGTCCAGGAAAAGAAAGTTACACGCGTTGATGATCATTGGTTCAAGATGTTCCATTATGATTTTGTGGATGGCTCGGCGGCGGCTTTTAATAAAAATCTGTATAGCCTGATATTAACTCAATCAGCTGTGAAGAAGTTTTTCGGGAATGAGGAAGCCGTTGGTAAGATGGTGAGAATAGATAAAACTACTTACCAGGTGGAAGGTGTTGTTAAGGATAACCCGGCTAATACAAGTTTTGATTACGAAGTATTTATTCCTGTTGCGGCGCACCTGGCCGACACTGCTGAGCTAAAGGACGCAATGAACTGGGGCAATTCCAATTTCCTTACATTCTTAAAACTCAAACCAGGCGCAGATATTAAAAAAGTAGCTGCACAACTTACCGCAATTGAACATCGCAACCGCAAGGATAAGACAACAAAAGATAGATCCTCATACGACCTGATTAACATCAGGAATATGCATTTTGAAGAGGGCCTGCTTAGCTATTCATTTAAGCATGGCAGCAGAACGATAACGAATGTATTCATCGCATTATCCGTGTTGCTTTTGCTCACGGCATGTATCAACTATGTGAACCTTACCACCGCCCGTGCCAGTGTACGCTCTAAAGAGGTGAGCATACGAAAGATAGTTGGCGCAGGTCGTTTACAATTATTCTGGCAATTTATGTCCGAATCTTTTATGATGAGCCTGATTGCTGTCGCCCTGTCATTCGCATTGGTTCAGCTTTGCATGCCCTGGTTCAAAGAATTTACCGGTAAAAATTTTAGTGAGCCGGTATTCTCGCCACTGGCATGGCAAATTGTAGGTATCACGCTTATTGTATCCTTTGTTTTAAATGGATTATACCCGGCATTGCTCTTGTCATCCTTCCAGCCGCTACGGGTTTTCAGGGGTAAAACGATGCTCAACTTTAAGGATAGTGGTTTAAGGAAAGCTTTGGTAGTAGTACAATTTACTATCTCGGTAGTGCTGATTGTCGGTGCATTGGTTATTTACAGGCAATTAAGGTATATCGAAAATACCGATGTCGGCTATGACCGTTCGCAGGTATTCACTGTCGATATTCCTCATAACGCGCCGTTGATAGCTGCTGTGTTGAAGCAGGAGTTGAAGGAATACAGCGCCGTTGCCGATATTTCGTTAGGCAAATACCTTGTGGACGATGGCAATAAGGCCACGCATACCATCGATTGGGACGGGCGCCCGAAAGACTTTAACCCGACTTTTACACCATTTTCTGCTGACGAAGATTTTCAGCGGGTAATGAAATTGAAAATGGTAGACGGACGGTGGTTTACTGGTGCAGCGAGTGACAAGCATAACGTTGTGCTCAATGAAACAGCTTTGCGTGTAACCGGTCTTCACAAACCTTACATCGGGCAGCGCTTTGTTCATTTTAGAGACACTGGTATCGTTATTGGCGTGGTCAAAGATTTTCATTATGCCAGCCTCCATGATCAGATCGGACCGGTGGTTATCACTAATGACGAAAACTATTTTTATGCATATATCAAAACAACTTCGGGTCATAGCCGTGCCGCCGTCGCGGCTGCACGTAGAGCAATGCAAAAATTTGCGCCTGATGAGCCGTTCGAATACCACTTTGTAGACGATGATTACAACAAGCTCTACCAGTCGGAACAGCAATCATCAGTGTTGATCGGCCTGTTCGCCGGCATAGCCATATTGGTATCAGCGCTTGGGCTTATGGGGCTTGCTGCATTTGCCGCTGAACAGAAAGTGAAAGAGATTGGCATTCGCAAAGTTCTGGGTGCAAGTGTGCTGCATATTGTTAGCCTGCTTTCTGTCGATTTCGTGAAGATGGTGATAATTGCCAGCGTTATTGCCTTCCCGATAGCCTGGTGGGCCATGAACAAATGGCTGCAGGATTTTGCTTATAAGATCAATTTATCGTGGTGGATTTTCGCGGTATCAGGTGCAGCGGCGCTGATCATTGCGCTGATCACAATAAGTTACCAAACAATAAAAGCCGCATTAACAAATCCGGTCAAGAGTTTACGAAGTGAGTAATATCTTAGTAATTTAATTGAAACCCTACATATTCCATATCACCCTTTATGACGCCGCGTTCTTCGGGATGCTGTTTATCGGGTTGAACTTTGCGCTGCTGTTATGGTTCACGAAGAAAGCAAACCGTTCAGCAAACCGCTTTTTAGCCATGGCATTGGCTGTTGCTGCATTGTGGATAGCCCGGCTATTGGCGATTGACATTGGACTGGGAGCCTACGCCCCCTTTTGGAGCCGCCTGCCGCTACAATATTCACTTGCACTTGGTCCGCTCATTTACTTTTATGTACTCAAAATAACCCGACCGGAATATAAATTCCTGCGCAAGGATTTGTTGCATTTTAGTCCTTTATTATTGAAGCTGGGGGCTTACATCCCGGAAACCGTAGAAAGCGCAAAGACAGGTACAGCTACTTACAATACGCTAATGTTTCAGCGATTGAATCCTGTATTACTAGTATTAGCATTTATTTCAGTTAGTATCTATCTATACAAATGCCATGCATTAATCAAAAAATTTTATCGACAACAAAAATTTACTGGAGGAGATCGCTACAGGCACGAACTTCGGTGGCTGCATCGCTTATTAATAGGTTTCGGGTTGTTATGGTTGTTGTGGATACCCTTTACCGCCGCGGGCTATTATTACCATTTAGGTGCACAGGTTTATTATCCGTTGTATTTCCTTTTAATGTCGATGATCATCTGGATGGCGGCCACAGCTCATTTAAGGCCTGATTTCGTCATGAATGCAGAAGCTGCACCGATTCTAAAACCATTACTACCGGCTGAACTAAAACAAAAAGGTATTTGGCTGAAGAATGTGGTTAAAGAGCAACGCTATTACCAGGACCCGGAATTAAGTCTCGGTTCACTTGCTGAAAAGCTCGATCTGAGTAACCATGAATTATCTCGGATAATAAATACTGTATTCAAAAAAAGCTTCAATGATTTTATTAATGAATACCGCGTCAAGGAAGTAGCAGCTAAAATGCAGGACCCGGCTTATGATCACATCACGTTGCTGGGCATTGCTTATGAATCTGGATTCAACTCTCAAACTACTTTCACACGCATATTAAAGCGGATGACCGGGAAAAGTCCGCTGGAATTTAAAAATGACCTGAAAAAAGATTATCCATATTATAACTTGGATAATCAACAAGGTTTTGCGAGACTAATTTCGTACCATGAAACCACTCCAAAGTGGTCTGATAAGAAATTAAATCGCAATTATATGTTTCGCAATTATTTGAAGATCGCGTGGCGCAATATTGTTCGTCACAAAGCTTATTCGGCTATAAACATTGCCGGATTAACTGTAGGTATCGCAGCTTGCCTGCTCATTTTTTTGGTGGTAAGATTTGAACTTAGTTTCGATGACTTTCAGGCAAAAAATATTTATCGTGTTGTCACCCAGATCAATAGTCAGGGTAACACCAGGTATACCGCCGGCATCTCGGCGCCTGCGGTCGACGCGTTCCGGCTGCGTTTTCCGCAGGCTAAAGTTGCAGGCATTAATTTAATTTATGGCAGCGAGGTAACCGTTCCGACAGAAGGCAACAACTCAGCCGCTTCTAAAAAATTCATTGAGACCAGTGGGATCATGTTTGCCGAACCGCAACTTTTTGACATTTTATCGTCGCGATGGCTGGCCGGTAATCCATCAGCTTTAAAAGAGCCAAATATGGTGGTGATTGATGAAAGCCATGCTGCCAAATATTTTGGCGACTGGCATTCGGCGATTGGAAAAACACTTCATGTCGACAATCTGCTCACCCTGAAAGTTGCGGGGGTACTGCGGGACCCTCCTGTAAATTCCGACTTCCGTTTAAACGTGCTGATCTCTTATATTACCTGGAAACAGCATGCTAAGGATTACGGCTATTTTAACAATTGGGACAACACCAGCAGCGGTTGGCAGGTTTTTATTCGTTTCCCTGAAAATGTTTTGAAAAGTAATATCGACCGTCAATTACGCGATTTTTCTGACCAGCAATGGAACAATAAAAAACGTACCGACCGGCAAAAATATGCCTTCGCACAACCGCTTTCTGATTTGCATTTCGATACCCGTTTTCGCGATGGACTAGGCGATCATGTAACCAGCATGGCTACCCTGCGTACACTTTCATTTATTGCCATACTTATTGTTGTAATGGCTTCGATTAATTTTATTAACCTGTCAACGGCTCAGTCTGTCGGCCGGTCCAAAGAAGTAGGAATACGTAAGGTACTTGGTAGCAGCCGCGGGCAATTAGTTGTCCAGGTAATGGGCGAAACCACAATCATCGTACTTATTTCAGCCGCTCTGGGTGCGTTGCTGGCGGAGTTTGCTCTCCCATTTTTGAAAAATATCGATAATGTACCTGATTCGATAGGTCTTTTCAATGGCAGCACATTGTTTAATCTCGCAGTCGTAGTGTTTATTGTTATTATCCTCTCAGGGATTTATCCTGCATTGATCGTTTCTGGCTTCAAACCCGTTTTAGCATTAAAAAATAAAATAAATGCAGCATCTGTTGGCGGGATATCCCTCCGCAGAATACTGGTAATTACCCAGTTTTCTATATCTCAGTTGCTTATTATCGGCACAGTGATTGCCATAAAGCAAATGGATTTTGTCAACAATGCCGACCTCGGCTTTGATAAGAATGCTGTTCTGATAATTCCATGTACAACTGACAGCATAGGTCTTTCACGCCTTAATAGCTTCAAGCAAGAGGTGGTAACTCTGCCTGGAGTACAAACAGCCAGCTTTATATCCGATGCGCCTTCATCGGATAATAACAATTCAACCGATTTCTACTTTAATCATTTGGGCAAAGTGCCTGGATTTAGTGTATTCACAAAAGAGGGCGATGCTGATTATTTTAAAACATTTGGTTTACGGTTTGTTGCCGGCAGAGGATATCAGCAGAGCGATACCGTCCGCGAGGTAGTTATCAATGAAACACTGATGCATAAACTGGGCATCAAACGCCCCGAAGACGCTCTGGGTAAGAGTTTTAGTTTTGATAATAGCAAGTGGGCGCCTATTGTTGGTGTGGTTGAAGATTTTAAAACAAATTCGATGCGCGAAGAGGTTAAACCTGTTGTCATTTACCCCCAAAAGCAATCCGAATCAGAAATTGGTGTAAAAATCGAAACCGCGAAGCTGGCGCCAACAGCGGCCAGGATACAAAAGCTTTGGGAAAATCACTATCCGGAATATGCATACGCCGGCTTTTTCCTGGACGATAGCATTGCGAAATTTTATAAACAGGAAAATCAGCTGGAGTTGGTTTACAAATCATTCGCGCTCATCGCAATTTTCATATCCTGCCTGGGACTGTATGGTCTTGTATCTTTTATGGTCGTGCAGCGCACTAAGGAGATGGGTATACGCAAAGTATTGGGTGCATCAATGACCAATATTATGTTCTTGTTCTCGAAAGAATTTTTATCACTCATCATAATTGCCTTCCTTATAGCTGCGCCTGTAGGATGGTATATGATGAAAGGTTGGCTGCAAAGCTTCGCTTACCGGATAACCATTGGTGTGGATATATTCCTGATCGCGATGATCGCGTCGTTGTCGCTCGGTTGGTTTACTGTAGGATATAAAGCTATTAAAGCTGCGTTAGCTAATCCGGTAAAAAGCCTTCGCTCGGAGTAGTCAAACCAAACCGGCAAACCCAGCAAATTATGAATACCGAAGACTGTATATGGGCGCTGGTAGCTAAGCGCGTGGGCGGTGAAGCCAACGCTGAAGATCTGGAGAAATTGGATAAGCTATTAAAAAAGCGCCCAAGTATTAGCCGGCAGATTAAAATCATAGTCGACTGGTGGCAAGAGGATACCGAGGAAGAAACCACCTGTCACAACACCATATTGTTCGAAAAGATAAAAGAAAAGATCAAAGCAACGGAAGCCTCGAAATTTCAGAGATAAAGTAAGCTAAAAGCGGACGCTCCACCGTCCGCTTTTATTACAAATACATATGTCAGATATTTTCTATTTTTTTATCTATCAAGAAGTTATTAAATTGGAATAGCAATTGCACTCTTCAATTTACTTGAATCCGTACACTCTCCATATCAACCTATACGACCTGGCTTTCCTGGCGTCGATATTTGTAGGACTGACTTTTGTGCAGCTATTATGGTTCACGAAAAAAGCAGACCGATCAGCAAACCGCTTTTTAGCAATTGCACTGGCTGTTGCTACCTTGTGGGTAGCTCGGTTATTGGCTATTGATATTGGCCTTGGAGCTTATGTCCCCTTTTGGAATCGCCTGTCGCTGCAATATTCACTGGCACTTGGTCCGCTCATTTATTTTTATGTACTCAAAATAACCCGGCCGGAATATAAATTCCGACGTAAGGATATGCTGCATTTCAGTCCTTTATTATTGGAACTTGGGACTTACATTTTGGAAACTGCAGAAAGTACAAAGACAGGTGAAGCTACTTACAATACGTTAATATTCCAGCGATTGAATCCTGTATTACTAGTATTAGTATTCGGTTCGGTCAGTATCTACCTATACAAATGCCATACGCTGATCAAAGGCTTTTATAAACAACAAAAATTTACCGGAGGTGATCGCTACCGGCACGAGCTTCGGTGGCTGCATCGGTTACTGATGTGTTTCGGTTTTTTATGGTTATTGTGGATCCCTTTTACCGCCACGGGTTATTATTACCATTTAGGCATACAGGTTTACTACCCATTGTATTTCCTTTTAATGTCGACGCTCATCTGGATGGCAGCCACGGCTCATTCGAGATTCGATTTCAACACAACAGCAGATACCACACCTGTTTTAAAACCATTACTACCGCCTGGTCTGAAACAAAAAGGTATTTGGCTGAAGAAAGTCGTAAAAGAAAACCGCTATTACCAGGATCCCGAATTAACCCTAAGCTCACTGGCTGAAAAGCTCGATCTGAGCCCGCATGAATTATCCCGGATCATCAATACGATACTCAAAAAAAGCTTTAGTGATTTCATAAATGAATACCGGGTGCGGGACATTCTGGCGAAAATGCAGGACCCGGCTTATAACCATATTACCCTTCTGGGTATCGCATTTGAATGCGGCTTCAATTCCAAAACAACTTTTAACCGGGCCTTTAAACAGGTAACCGGGCAAAATCCGATAGATTATAAAAATGTACTGAAAAAAGAAGCACCATTTTATAATTCGGGGCGCGTGGGGCGTTTTGCACCGGCAATTTTGACTCATGAAACTATTCCAAAGTGGAGTGATGACAAATTAACGCGCAACATTATGTTTAAGAATTATTATAAAACCGCCTGGAGAAATTTGCTGAAGAATAAATTCTATTCAGCCATTAATATTGCTGGTCTTACCCTTGGCCTGGCTGTAGGTATTCTCGTATTGCTATGGGTGCAGGATGAGTTAAGTTTCGATGCTTCTTACAAAAAAGCAAAGGACATTTACCGGCTGGAACTTTGGGGTGGCACAGGCAACAACAGGCAGATATTTACCGTAGGCGTGGCGCCAATAGGGCCAGACTCTAAACAGCAATTGCCGGACATACAGGACTATGTGCGTATTACCGGTAATTATGATTACTCATTGTATAAGTACAAGGATAAGGTATTTGGGGATGAAATGGCGATCTATGCCGACCCATCACTATTTTCGTTGTTTGATCTTGATTTGATAAAAGGCAATAATGCAAAGCCTTTTACAGATGACAATTCAGTAGTGATCACCCAAAGGACCGCTGAGAAATTTTTTGGCCAGGATGATCCGATAGGTAAGGTGATCACAGGCGATAATAAAGCCAGCCTTACTGTAAGCGGCGTTATTCATGATTTACCGAAGAACTCCGATATAAAATATGACATGATCATGCCGATCAGTTTTCATTTTAAGGAACAATTGGCGTTGAAGAATGACTTGAGCACTAATTACAGTCACCTGAATTATCTCACCTTTCTGCAGATCAAACCCGGAAGCGATCTGAAAAAGCTTGCTAAACAGATAACCGGTGTGCACCTAAAACATAGTTCCGGCGATACAGATGCAGATTACCTGCTGTTGCCGCTCACCAAAATGCATTTATACAATGCGGATATGAGCGATAACGGTATCACCACCGTGCGCATATTTATCGTGATCGCCTTGTTGATATTGGCGATCGCCTGTATCAATTACGTGAATTTGTCTACCGCCCGGTCCATGTTAAGGGCGAAGGAGATCAGCATGCGCAAGATCATCGGCGCGGCGAAGATGCAATTGTTCATGCAGTTTATTATTGAGACAGCTTTATTGTTTATGATCGCTGCTCTTCTTGCCATAGCGGTGATCTACCTGCTGATGCCGGTATTTAATAAGGTATCCGGCAAGGATATGGTCTTTAACCTCAGCGATTATCACGTTTGGCTGCTGCTTTTAGCTGCCATTACCGGCACATTGGCGGCATCAAGCATTTATCCTGCCCTGCTGCTGTCATCCTTCGAACCTTTAAAAGCTTTAAAGGGAAAAATATCAGCAACTATGGGCGATGTACTGTTCCGTAAAATACTGGTGGTCGCTCAATTTACATTTTCTATCATACTCATTATCGGCACTATTGTTATTACCGGGCAACTGAATTTTATCCGTACCACAGGTGTCGGGTACGACAAAACGCATGTTATGATGTTCTGGATGCGCGATATGGGTCAACACTACGACGCCGCCAAAGCCGAATTAATGAAACAACCCGGAGTTTTAGGTGTAACGCGCTCCAACCAGAATATCATTCATTTCCAGGGATTTGTAGGGGATGTGGATTGGGACGGCAGGAACCCGAAGCAAAATATTATCATGCACCCTATTGTGATAGACAAAGACCTGATATCGTTCTTCAAAATGAAACTGGTAGCAGGCGCATCATTTACAGGTGAACGGGCGGATACAGCACACTACATTTTGAACGAGGCCGCGATTAAAGAGATGGGTATTAAAGACCCGGTAGGAAAACGGTTCCGGATGGGTGGTACAACCGGTACTATAATTGGCGTGGTTAAGGATTTCCATTACACTTCCATGAAAGAGAAGATAGCGCCATCAATCTTCTGGTATGCGCCGAAGGAGCTAAATAAGATCTATATAAAGATCACAGCTACAGATGCCCCCAAAGTTATTGCGGCTGCCGAAAAACAGTTTAAACAATATAATGGCCAATATCCCTTTGGTTATGCCTTTTTGGATGATATATTTGATAGCCTGTACCAAAGCGAACAGCGCGAAGGAACTCTGTTTACTGACTTTGCAGCTATAGCTATTTTTATTTCATGTCTTGGCCTGCTGGGTTTGGCCGCCTACACAGCACAAGTGCGTACCCGCGAGATCGGTATACGCAAAGCATTGGGGGCAAGTGTGAGCGGTATTGTACGGTTGCTGGCGAAAGACTTCATCAAGCTGGTATTTATCGCCATTGTTATTGCTGCACCGCTTGCCTGGTATTTTATGTATAAATGGCTGCAGGATTTTGCCTATAAGATCAGCATCAGTTGGTCGGTGTTTGCGGTGGCTGGTGGAATGGCTATTCTCATTGCCTTTATTACCATTAGCTTCCAGGCGGTTAAGGCTGCTTTGACCAATCCTGTGAAGAGTCTTCGTTCAGAGTGATCGATGACTTGTTAACTAAAAGAGCAATTCAAAACCGGACGCATTAACGTCCGGTTTTGTTACAAATACGTAGGCAACTATAATACAATTTTTTGTCTGTCAATATATTAGTAAATTGGAACAGCGATTGAGCTAATCGATTGACATGATACCCTATATATTCCATTTCACCTTTTATGATATTGCATTCGTTGGAATGATTTTTATCGGGATCAATTTTTCCTTACTGCTATCATTTGTCAAAAGCAGCAATCGTATTGCCAACCGTTTTCTTGCCGTAGCATTGATAGTGATGATTTTATGGATGATGCGGATATTGGCTATTGACATCCAACTGGAAACCTATCTGCCGCATTGGGACCGGCTACCGATGCAATTTTTGCTGGCATTGGGGCCGCTGATCTATTTTTATGTATTGAAAATAACGCAGCCGGAATATAAATTTGGGTGGAAGGATATCTTGCATTTCAGTCCGCTGCTACTCGAGCAGGGTGCACTGGTGTTGGAGATTAAAGAAAGTGCAAGGACTGGTGCAGCTACCCACTCAACATTAATCTTTCAGCAATTGAACCCGGTATTACAACTACTCATATTTATTTCGATCATAATCTACCTGCATCAGTCATATAAGCGCATCCAAAATTTTTATAGACGATTACAGCCTGTAATGATGGATCGTTCCCGGCTTGAGTTCCGGTGGCTGCGTCGTTTACTGGCTGCTACCGCCTTGCTATGGACGTTATGGATAGCTTATGCCGCTGTCGATTATTTTGGTTATCGTAATCAGTTAGACATACATGTTTATTATCCCTTTTATATTTTTTTCGCAGTAATACTTATATGGACAGCGACTGCAGCTTTCTTAAGACCTCAAGCCGGAATGATGGTACAACTGCCTGTTGCACCTAAACCATCTGCCCCGATGGGAATGAGAGAAAAAGGTACCTGGTTAAAGAAGGCAATGGAGGCTCACCTGTACTACCAGGACCCGGAGCTAAGTGTTGGATCATTGGCTGCTAAACTGGATATGCCGCCCCACGAATTATCCAGGATCGTTAACGTCGTACTCAAAAAAAACTTCAGCGACTTCATCAATGAATACCGCGTAAAGGATTTAATATCAAAAATGCACGACCCCGCTTACGATCACATTACGCTACTGGGGTTGGCATTTGAGTCGGGCTTCAATTCAAAAACGACATTTAACAGGACATTCAGGCAAATGACCGGGAAAAGTCCGGTGGAATATAAAAGTGATCTGAAAAAAGAGCGACCATTTTCTAATTTGGGGCGTCAACCCGGTGTCGCGGCCCTAATTTCGAATCAAAAAACCACGTATAAGTGGGTTGATAAGAAATTAAACCGCAATTATATGTTTCGCAATTATTTAAAGATCGCATGGCGCAATATGCTGCATAGTAAAGGTTACAGCGCGCTGAACATTGTAGGGTTGGCTGCCGGCATGGCCGTAGCACTCATAATTGGTTTATGGGTAGCCAATCAATACTCCTATGATCGTTTCTTACCCAATTATAAGCAATTGTACCAGGTGGAAATGAACCTGACCTCACAGCATAACGGTACGTCTACCCAAACATCTATTGCCCTTCCGCTGGTTGATGTTTTGCGCAAAGAGATCCCGGGAATTAAGTATGTAGCCGAGTCGGATGCCTTAGGCCTTATGAATCATGGCCTGTTGGTTGGTGATAAAAAATTGTACCTGGGCGGGGGCGCCGCCGGGGCAGATTTCTTTAAAATGTTTCAATTTCCCTTTTTAAAAGGCGACGCCAATACCGCTTTGAAGGATATGTATTCGATCGTGCTGACTGAATCAACTGCCAAAGCGTTATTTGGCAATGATAACCCGATGGGAAAAGTGGTTCGCTTCGATAATTCGCAAAGCCTGAAGGTTACAGGGGTGATTAAGGAGATTCCTAAAAACTCAACACTGCAATTCCATTATATTACGCCATTTGCATTTGCCGAGGCGACCCAGGATTGGGTGAAGCTGGGCCGTACTAAGTGGACATGGAATTCATTCAATGCTTACGTGGCGCTGGAACCGGGCGTAACCTATGGTCAAATTGTGCCGAAAATCCGGGATATAGTTAATAAACGAAGCCCTGAGATGCGGCCCTCAAAGCCCGAAGTATTTATACATCCGTTGAAGGACTGGCATTTATACAATGAATTTAAAAACGGCAAAGTATCCGGCGGGTTTGTGGATTATGTGCACCTGTTCAGCATAATCGGCGTGTTAGTACTTGCCATAGCCTGCATAAATTTCATGAACCTTTCCACCGCGCGTTCCGAAAAAAGAGCAAGGGAGGTTGGCGTTCGCAAGGCAATAGGCTCAGGACGTATGGATCTGGTTTACCAGTTTTTACTCGAGTCTGTATTGATCACATTCCTATCGTTCCTGGTGTGTTTGCTTTTTGTCCAGCTGGCCCTGCCATCGTTCAATATATTAACAGGTTCCGATATCCATGTTCCGTACGGCAACATAGGCTTTTGGTGCATTATGATCGCTTTCATATTGCTTACCGGTTTAGCCGCAGGAAGCAGGCCTGCCTTTTATTTATCCTCGTTCAATCCTGTCAGGGTATTGAAGGGAAGTATACAGGCAGGCAAATCCGCAACATTACCACGGAAAATATTGGTGGTGGTCCAATTTACCTGCTCTGTTGCCTTAATCATTAGTACGGTAATTGTTTATCAGCAAATACAGTTTGTAAAGGATCGTCCAACCGGGTACAATGCTGACAGACTGGTGATGACCGACATGAACGGAGAACTTTATCAGCATTACGACGCCTTAAAAAATGAATTGGTTTCATCGGGGCTTGTCGAGAGCGTGGTATCTTCAACATCACCCGCAACACAGATATACAGTCATTATTCGTTGCAAAAGTGGCCGGGTAAACTTGGGGGAGACGAAGAGGTTAATATTGGCGCTATATGGGTGTCAAACGGATATTTCCAAACTATGGGGATGACCATGGCCGCAGGACGGGATTTTTCGGGCGATTGGAAAAGCGATTCGCTGAACGTAATCGTCAACGAAGCCACAGTAAGGCGCATCGGACTCAAAGCCCCCGTAAATCAAATGATAACGTGGAACGGAAGCAATCAACCGGTAAGGATTATCGGTGTTGTAAAAGATGCACTGATGGAGTCGCCGTATAAGCCTGTGGAACCTGCCATTTTCGGTCATAATCCTTACGGCTTCGTGATCACCTACCGCTTGCCGAAAAACGCCAATGTACATACAACTATAGAAAAGATTGGCAAGGTGTTTGAAAAATATAACCCGGCTTATCCTTATCAATATAAGTTTATAGATACGGAGTATGCTAACAAATTTAATCTCGAGGTGCTTATAGGCAAACTGGCGGGTATATTTGCCGGTCTGGCTATATTTATTTCCTGTCTCGGCTTGTTTGGGCTTGCCGCTTATGTTGCCGAACAACGCACCAAAGAGATCGGCATCCGCAAAGTATTAGGGGCATCAATCGCACAAGTCTGGATGCTATTGTCAAAGGATTTTGTAGTGTTGGTGATGGTTAGTTGTCTCATTGCTTCACCTGTTGCGCTCTATTTCTTAAAGCATTGGCTTGAGAACTATCAATATCATATTAGCATAGGCCTGGGTGTATTCATTGTGTCGGGAATAGCAGCTATCGTCATAACGCTGTTCACTATCAGCTTTCAAGCCATCAAAGCTGCGTTGGCAAATCCCGTGAAGAGCCTGCGTTCGAGTGACTAGTTATCAGTTAATCAGTTAACCAGTTGATTAGAATATCCTACAGCATTCCTGATAACTGATCACCGGTTAACTGATTAACTTCAATCCAAAACCGGACGCCCTAACGTCCGGTTTTGTTACAAATGCATATATCGAATCCTGTGTAAGTTTTTATCTATCAATTAATTAGTAAATTGGAACAACGATTGAGTTGTTTGATTTACTTGAATCCATATACCCTCCATATCAACCTGTATGATGTTGCTTTTTTGGGAGCGATATTTATTGGGCTGGTTTTTACCTTATTGTTGTGGTTCGTCAATAGGATCGATCAAGCTATAAAATTGCACCGCATACTTGCAGGTTTTGCGCTATTGTGGTTACTGTGGATACCACTTAAGGCAATAGATTATTTTCGTTATTATTATCATTATCAATCAGATACCCGGGCTTATTATCTATTATATTTCCTTTTAGCAGTGATAATTACCTGGATAGCTATAAATGTATTAAAGCCGGACACGAAACAGGATGAAGTGCTGCCCGTTTCAAGCCTGTTACCTCCTGCAGAATTGATAAAGAAAGGCAAATGGTTAAAAAAAGCCATGGAAACAAATTTGCTCTACCAGGATGCTGAGCTAAATTTATCCTCACTGGCAGAAAAACTGGACATGCATCCGCATGAGTTATCCCGGATCATTAACAAGGCGCTCAAAAAAAGTTTTAATGATTTTATCAATGAATACCGTGTCCGTGATGTGATCCGGAAAATGCAGGACCCTGCCTACGATCATCTGACCCTTCTGGGCATTGCTTTTGAATCAGGATTCAACTCCAGAACTACCTTCCATCGCATATTTAAGGAAATGACGGGCAAAAGCCCGGCGGCATATAAAAAAGAACTCCCAACTTATAACCTGGAACATCATTTTGGAAACAGGCCTTTAATCTTGCGTAGTGAAACCATCCCGGTGTGGTCTCATGAAAAATCAAATCGTAAGGTTATGTTTAAGAATTATTTAAAAATTGCATTCAGGAACCTGGTCAAAGATAAAGCGCAATCATTGATCAATATCAGCGGGTTGGCTATTGGGTTTGCAGTGGCGCTTTTAGCGGGCTTATGGGTATGGGACGAATTGAGCTTTGATACTTACAATATAAATTATTCCACTATCACCCAGATCGCCAGAAAGGAAATATCCAAAGGCGACTTATATATTTCGGATGGAAGCAATCATTTTCCTATACCACTAGCGGGTGAGCTGAGGACGAATTATAATAACGTATTCAAACAGGTGGCCTTATCCACCGAAAAAAGTGGCCATATCCTGGCTGCCGGCGAGCAAAAACATACTTTGCAAGGCATGTTCGTGGAAAAGGGTTTCACCGACATGTTTACCTTAAAAATGGTCGCAGGGTCGGCAGCTGGTTTTGCTGACCCGCATAGTACCCTGATTTGTCAATCGGCGGCGCTGGCTCTTTTTGGCAGAACGGATGCCGTTGGTAAGGTTGTAAAACTGGATAATATGCAGATGCTGACTGTGACCGGTGTGTTTGAAGATTTTCCGGTTAACAGCTCGTTTTCCGGAACAGAATTTTTCTGTCCTTTAGACCTGCTTGTCATCATCTATCCTGACGTAAAAAATTTATTAAGCGATTGGAATAACAGCTCTTTCTTCCTGTACGCTAATCTGCAACCGGGTATTTCGGCTCAAAAAGCATCAACGGTGATCAAAGATGTTTACTGGGCCAAAATAAAGAATAACCCCAATCAGACTGCGGGCAATAAAATGGAGCTATTTGCGCATCCCATGAAAGACTGGCACTTGCGTTCTGAATGGCGGAACGGCATTCAATCCGGCGGCCAAATTCAGATAGTCCGTCTTTTCAGCCTCATCGGTGTGTTTGTTTTGCTGCTCGCCTGTATTAACTTCATCAACCTGAGTACGGCCCGCTCAGGAAAAAGGGCCAAAGAGATCGGCATCCGAAAAACAATGGGATCGCAGCGGAGCCAATTGATCATACAATTTTTAGGCGAAGTCTTTTTGATGGTGCTGCTTGCTGCACTGTTAGGTGTAGCTATTGTGCTGGTTAGCTTAAATGGATTCAACCAGATAGCTGGCAAGGATATTTCTTTCCCATGGTCCAACGCCTTGTTTTGGTTGTCTGCAGTACTGTTTATTATAATCACTACTCTGATCTCCGGCAGCTATCCTGCATTATATCTTTCTTCGTTCAACCCGATAAAAGTATTAAAGGGCACAATCAAAGCAGGAAAATACACGGCCTTACCGCGAAAAGCGCTGCTTACTGTGCAGTTTGTTGTCTCCATCGTTTTAATCATCGGCACTATTGTAGTGTACCGGCAGATCAAGCTGGCGCAAAATCGCCCGGTTGGTTACGACCGGAATGGCCTCATCAGAATCACAATGACTACGCCTGACCTTAAAGGAAAATACGACATCCTTCAAAAAGAACTGTTATCGTCAGGTGGTGCAACAGGATTTGCCGAATCTTCCAGTTCGGCCACAGGAGATAATTATTTTGATGACCATTTTGAATGGGAAGGAAAAAATTTCAGCCCTCACAACCAGTCATTTGCATTGATGGCTGTCACTCCTGAATATGCTAAAACAGTTCGTTGGCAATTCCTGGCTGGGCGTAATTTCTCAAGAAGTTTCGCGACCGACCAAACCGGCGTCATCCTGAATGAGGCCGCCGTGAAGTATACGGGGCTAAAACACCCTGTTGGCCAGGTTATCCGATGGAACGGCAAACCCTTTACCGTTGTCGGCGTGATCAAAGATATGGTGAAGGACTCTCCATATAAACCCGTTGGGCAGGGCCTGTTTTTTATGGCTACGGAAGTCGGTCCGGAGATCACTATCAGGTTGAACCCGGCATTAAGCGCTGCACAGGCTATAAGTAAAATTGAGCCCGTATTCAGGGAATTAAACCCTTCGGCCCCTTTTGACTATACATTTGTTGATGATGAATATGCACACAAGTTTGCAGCGGAACAACGTATTGGTACCCTTGCGGAGATATTTGCTGTTTTAGCTGTCTTTATTTCCTGTCTTGGCGTTTTTGGGCTGGCATCTTTCATCGCTGAACAACGCGTAAAAGAGATTGGCATAAGGAAAGTACTAGGTGCTTCAGCCTATAGTATATGGCAATTATTCTCGAAAGACTTTGTGGTAATTATTTTCGTTGCGCTGCTTATCGCCATACCTGTCGCTTATTATGCGGCACACAAATGGCTTGAAAGTTATGAGTATAAGACCGCGCTGGCCTGGTGGATATTCCTCACCGGGGGCATGGCGGTATTATTGATTACTTTATTAACCGCTAGCTTTCATTCCATTAAGGCCGCCCTGGCCAACCCCACCAGGAGTTTGCGAACAGAATAAATCAAAACCGGACACCCCAACGTCCGGTTTTGCTACAAGTGCGCAGGGCAAATACTTCTTAATTTTCTGTACATCAATTTATTAGTAAATTGGAACAGCGATTGAGCTGTTTAATTACTTGGATCCACATATTTTCCATATCAATCTTTATGACGTTGCTTTCCTGGGCGTAATATTTACCGGGTTGAATTTTGCCTTATTGTTAGGGCTCACTAAAAAACCCAACCGTTCAGCAAACCGGTTCCTGGCACTAGCGCTGGCTGTCATGGTTTTGTGGATGGCCCGTATCTGGAATAATGATATCCGGCTGCCGATAGAATTTTCTCTAGCGCTCGGCCCGCTCATTTATTTTTATGTACTGAAATTAACCCGGAGTGAACATAAGTTTAGCCGCAAAGACTTACTGCATTTCATCCCGGCATTATTAGGACAACTTATCCTGCAGCATCGGCTATTGCAGGTCCTAACTTTTATTTCAGTTATCAGCTATTTGTATTATGCTCACCTGCTGATCGAACGTTTTTACAGGCGGCAGAAATTTAACGCGGGCGATCGTTACCGGTATGAACTGAGATGGCTGCATCAACTATTAATGGGTTTTGGCGTGCTATGGCTTCTTTGGATACCCTATACCGCCGCCGGTTATTTTTATCAATTAGGCGATCATGACTGGTACCCCTTTTATCTCTGTGTAGCAGCAACGATGATCTGGATAGCTGTGTCAGCTTATTTGAGGCCTGAAGTCAGCATAGCAGTAAATCCATCTGTACTTTTTAAACCATCACCACCAGCTGAACTAAAGCAAAAAAGTATTTGGCTAAAGAAAGTTGTAAAAGACAACCGTTATTACGAGGACCCGGAATTAAGCCTGAGTTCACTTGCTGAAAAGCTTGGACTGACTACGCATGAATTATCACGGATCATTAATACTACACTCAAGAAAAGCTTCGCCGATTTTATCAATGAATACCGCATTCGTGAAATTATCCAAAAGATGCAGGAGCCGGCTTATGACCAATTGACCCTATTGGGCATTGCTTATGATTCAGGCTTTAATTCCAAAACTAACTTTAACCGGGTATTCCGCCAGCTAACAGGGAAAAGCCCGGCTGAATATAAAGATCAACTTAAAAAAGAGCGACCGTTTTATAATACGGACCCTGGTTTTCGAAGTGTTCCATTAATCTTGCGTGGTGAAACCACTCCTGTGTGGTCTCATGAAAAATTAAATCGCAAGGTTATGTTTAAAAATCATTTAAAGATCGCATGGCGCAACCTGATCCGGAACAAAGCATCTTCGCTCATTAACATTGGCGGACTTTCCGTGGGCCTGGCCTGCAGCCTGCTTATCCTGCTGTGGGTGCAAAACGAGTATAGCATGGATGCCTGGCACCCGAACGGTTCGCGCCTGTATACGATATACGAACGTATTTACGTCGGGCACAAAGCCGAGGGTGGTTATGGCGGCCCGGCGCTTATGGCTGATGAGTTGAAAAAAGTATACCCGGAAGTTGAATATGCAACACAATTTGACTGGGGCACACAGAACACTTTCCAGGTAGGCGAAAAAATAGCAAAACTGAACGGGCACTTCGCCAGCGCAGATTATTTTAAAGTATTCGGCAACAAACTTTTACAGGGCAATGCACAAAATGCCCTGAACACACCCTCAAGCATTAGTATTTCGCGCAAGATGGCGGTCCAGTTTTTTGGGAGTCCGGAGGCTGCCATCGGCAAAAGTATCCGGTTTGAAAATATAAAGAACTTCATTGTGGGAGCAGTTTTTGAAGACCTGCCCGCGACATCATCGGAGAAATTTGACTACCTGGTGAACTGGTATGAGTTTATGCTGGAAAACTCATGGGCCAGCGATTGGGACAACTCAGGACCGCGAACATTTTTTATGCTGCGGGCAGATGCAACCCCTTCTGCTGTAGAGAAGAAACTCGTCCATTTTATGGATACCTACAAAAAGAATCAAAAGGCAGGTGTATTTACGATGACATTAGGAATGCAGCCTTACAATGATATATACCTGCACGGCAGTTTTACTGAAGACAAACTGGATGGAGGCCGTATCGAATATGTGCGCTTGTTTAGTATCATAGCCATTTTCATATTACTCATTGCCTGTATCAATTTCATGAACCTGAGCACAGCGCGTTCGCTCAACCGGGCGCGCGAGATCGGTGTCCGGAAAGTAGTTGGAGCTATGCGCTCAGCTTTGATCAGGCAATTCATAAGCGAGTCCATGCTGATCACGGTGATTGCGGTTGTTTTTTCATTGGCCCTGCTGGTTTTGCTCTTGCCTGTATTTAACCAAATCACCTTAAAGGATATAGGTCTGCCCTTCGGCGAGCCCGGGTTTTGGCTCAAGTTACTGGCGATCACGTTGCTCACCGGCCTACTGGCCGGAAGTTATCCGGCATTGTTCATGTCATCATTTAATCCAGTAAAAGTGCTGAAGGGAACTTTGAAAGCGGGGCGTGGTGTGGCCCTTTTCCGTAAGGGCCTGGTAGTGTTTCAATTCTTTCTTTCCACGGTGCTTATTATCGGCACGGTTATTATTTCCAGGCAGATAAATTATATACAAACCAAAAACCTGGGCTATAACCGCGAAAACCTGATCTACCTGCCTTTGGATGGTGATCTTCGGAAAAACTACGAAATATTGAAACAGGAAGCATTGCAACAACCGGGCATTCAATCCATATCCCGTATTAGCCAAACCCCAACCAATATTCAAAATGGTACCAGCGGTGTTTTGTGGACCGGGAAGGACCCGGATAACCGTACCCAGTTTACACAAGCTTCCGTCGGGTACGATTTTGTAAAGAGCATGAAAATTCAAATGGCAGCCGGGCGTGATTACTCTAAAGACTTTCCAAGCGATTCTGCAGGATACCTGGTGAACGAAAAAGCTTTAAAAGTTATCGGCTACAAAGACCCGGTGGGGCAGCCGCTGACTTTTTGGGGTAAACCGGGTAAGATCATCGGTGTGATCAAAGATTTCCACTTTAACTCCCTTCACGAACAGATCAATCCGCTTGTGCTTAGGTTCGGTGAACAGGAGACTTATGGCGCCGCCTTGATACGCACACAACCGGGTAAAACCAAAGAGGCTTTAGCAGCTTTGCAGGCGATCTGGAAAAAGCTGAACCCTAAGTTTGCCTTTAATTATACTTTTTCCGACGACGAATATCAAAAACTTTATCAAAACGAACAGGTGACGGGTAAGCTATCAGATGCTTTTTCTTTCCTTGCGATATTTATTTCGAGTTTGGGTTTGCTCGGCCTGGCCATGTTTACAGCCGAACAGCGTGTTAAGGAAATTGGCATCCGCAAAGTGCTTGGCGCAAGCGTACGGTCGGTGTTCGGGCTGCTATCTAAGGAATTCCTGGCACTGGTAGTTATTGCACTTCTTATTGCCATTCCTGTAGCCTGGTATATTATGCATAAATGGCTGGAAAACTATCAGTTCTCTACACCTATACAGTGGTGGATGTTTGCTTTGTCAGGTGCGCTGATCATCATCATAGCTTTAGCAACGATTAGTTTCCAAACCATAAAGGCGGCATTGGTTAATCCGGTGAAAAGTCTGCGTTCGGAATAGTCTTAAGTCGGAAGTCTAAAGTCTTGAGTAGATTTAATGATAAAGACTTTTGACTCAGAACTTGCGACTTTAGACTAAAACTCACTCAAAACCGGACGTTAAGGCGTCCGGTTTTGTTACAAAATGCACTCATGTATGCTTCTTAATTTTCTGTATGTCAATTTATTAGTAAATTGGAACAGCGATTGATCTGTTAAGTTTACTTGAATCCACATATTTTCCATATCACCCTTTATGATGCAGTTTCCCTGGGAATCATCTTCACCGGGCTAACGCTTGCACTGCTTTTAGCATTGGCGAAAAGGCTTGGCCAAAAAGATAACCTGTTTTTAAGTCTTGCATTAGTAGTAATCGTACTGAAATCTGGTGGACTTGTACCATTTCTTTTGCCAGCATTGGGGCCGCTAGTATATTTTTATGTACGACAGCTGACATGCCCGGAGCAGCAGTTCCGCCGGAAAGATATGCTGCACTTTTGCTCTTTGTTTGTTGCATTTTGGATGCCTGTTTGGCCGATACTAATTTCGATCATCATCTATTTATACCTATCCCACCGGCTGATAGAAGCTTTCTACAGCCGCCTGCGTCCGGTACTGATGGACAGGCCGCGTTTTGCTTTCCGCCAGTTGGACAGGACGCTGGCTCTGCTTGGCCTATTATGCGTGTTATGGATGTTCTATGATATTTTCTCTTTTGCTGTTGCTTTTATACTGATTATAATGGCGGGAGAAACGATTCTGAAACCGGATGGAGATATCCAGCTGACAATGCCAATTACTGATCGCTCAGATGCAAGGGAGAAAGGCCGGAGACTAAAGGAAGCAGTAGCTGCAAACCGTCTTTTCGAAGATGCCGAACTGACATTGACCACACTCGCTCTGAAACTGAATATTCATCCGCACGATCTGTCCCGGATCATTAATACAGGATTGGAAAAGAACTTCAACGATTTTATTAATGAATTCCGGGTTCGTGAAATTGCCCGGAAAATGCAGGACCCTGCATTTGATCATATCACCCTGCTAGGTATAGCTTATGAGTCGGGATTCAATTCCCAGAGAACTTTCAACCGCGTTTTCAAAGAAATGACCGGTAGAACGCCGGTGGAATACAAGAATAGTTTGAAAAAAGAGTTGCCAAATGATAAGTTGGCTAGCCTGGCACGCATACGGCCGGTAATATTGCATCGTGATTCCATTCCAAAATGGTCTCATGAAAAATTAAACCGCACCGTTATGTTTAAGAATTATTTTAAAATCGCCTTCCGGAACTTTTGGAAACACAAGGCTTTTACGCTCATTAATGTAGTGGGACTTTCGATAGGTATCAGCGCAGCGCTGGTTATCTATATCATCGTGCATTACGATTTCACATTCGATAAATTTCATAAGGACAGTGATCGTATATTCCGCGTGGTGAGCAATTTTAAGTTTCAGGGCAACGTGAACCACAGTCGTGGTGTTACCATGCCGATGGGCGCGGCGGTAAAAAGTCACATCACCGGGGTTGAGATTGTGGCGCCCCTATATACACTGAGCCCCGATGTAATGGTTATCGGTAAGCACAATGAGCCAATAAAGTTTAAGGCGCAGGATCATATCACACTGGCAGATCAGAATTATTTTAAGATCATCCACTATACATGGCTTGCAGGTTCTTCTACAACTGCGCTTAATGATCCCTACCAGGTTGTTCTGACTGCTGACAGGGCTAAGGTGTATTTCCCTTCACTCACCTATGAGCAGATGCTGGGTAAAACAATCACTTATGATACGTTGAAAACAACGGTGAGCGGTATTGTTGAAAGCATAAAAGAAAACACCGACTTCTCGTGCCACGATTTCATCTCTTTTAGTTCGGCTATGCCTAAAAATAAATTGGGCATCGATATGCATCTGACTAACTGGGGAAGCACAACTTCGTCGTCAGAGCTGTTTATTAAGCTATATCCCAGAATGTCAGCAGCAGATGTGCAAAAGCAAATAAATGCCATGTACAAAAAGAACAACCCGCAAAGTGCTGACGATATAAAGAACGGAAGCTCACGATCTTTTACGGTTCAGCCGCTGAGCGATATTCATTTCAGCCAGGACTACGGTACTTTTGATTTCAGCGGTCCTGCAAGTAAAACAAGGTCATACTTGTTATTAGTTGTAGCCGGTTTCCTGCTGCTGTTGGGTTGTATCAACTTTATCAATCTAACAACTGCACAGGCTACCCAGAGAGCAAAGGAAATAGGCATCCGCAAAACCCTGGGCAGCAACCGCAGGCAGCTGATCACTCAGTTTTTGAGCGAGACATTCCTGATCACGCTTTTTGCGGTAATTATCTCAATAGGTTTGGCGCCGTTGATCTTAAAGCTGTTCTCAGATTTTATAACCACCGGTGTTAAGGCTGATTATCTTCATCAGCCGGACATCTTCCTGTTCCTGTTTGGGTTGATCGTAGTGGTTAGCTTTTTATCTGGTTTTTATCCTGCGCTTCTACTTTCGGGTTATAAGCCGGTACTGGTACTCAAAAACCAGGTGCAAAGCGGGAGCAGCAAAACGCGGAACGCCTGGCTGCGTAAATCGCTCACTGTATCGCAGTTTGTGATAGCCCAGTTTTTCATCATGGCGACCTTGCTGGTGAGCAAGCAAATTTATTACGCCCTGCATAAAGACCTTGGCTTTAAAAAGGACGCGATTGTATTTGCCGAAACCCCATATAAGGTCCGTAAAGCAACAACTAACCAGGTAATGGCCAATAAACTGCAATCGCTGCCTGGTGTAGCATTGGTGAGCGTGGGCTTTGAGCCGCCATCATCCGACGGTACCAGCATCACTAATTTTGTTTATAAGGATGGCAAAAAGGAAATTACAACGCCGGTAGAATTAAAATTTGGCGATGAAAACTATATCAAATTGTATCATATTAAAATAATTGCCGGGCGAAATATCACAGCAACAGATACAGCGGCAGGCTTCATGATCAATGAAAAATATGCCAGGATACTCGGTTTTACAAACCCCAGCGATGCTGTAGGTAAAGTGTTTAATTCGAACGGAAAGAGTTTACGTATCGTTGGAGTTGTGACCGATTTTTACACGCATTCGCTTCAATCTCCGATAAGCCCGGTAGTTATCATGGCCGCAGGTAATGGCGATTTCTATAATGGTGTTATCCATATTGCCCTGAAACCTGAAACCGCCGGGGGCAGCGAATGGCAGAAAACAATGGCATCTATGCAAAAAATATGGAAAGAAATGTATCCTAACGATGACCCCAATTACCAGTTCTATGATAAATCGATTGCACAATTTTATGACCAGGAAAAGCACACTTCAACCCTGCTCACCTGGGCCACAGGGCTTTCGATATTGATCAGCTGCCTCGGTTTATTGGGCCTGGCGATTTATACTACCGGCCAGCGTACCAAAGAGATAGGTGTACGCAAAGTGCTTGGTGCGTCTGTTGCGCAGATTGTACGTTTGCTGTCTACCGAATTGGTATTGCTCATCCTGCTGGCCTTCGTTATTGTCACCCCGCTGGCCTGGTGGGCCATGAACAAATGGATGGAAAACTATGCAGATAAGACAGCAATAAGCTGGTGGATATTCGTAGCCAGCGGCGCAGGCATGCTGCTAACCGCTTTCATCACCTCCAGTTTCCAAACAATTAAAGCAGCTATTGTAAACCCGGTGAAGAGCCTGAGATCGGAGTGATCGGCTATTTGGAGCCAGGAATCAAGAACCAAGAGTCAAGATATAAGATTGTCCTGACTCTTGATTCTTGACTCTAACAAGTCCATTTCAAAACCGGACAGCACTTCGTTCGGTTTTGGTACAATATTTACTTCTGTTTACTCATTAACATATTGTTTGTTAGCTTTTTATATATTTGGAATGGCAATTGAAGCACTTTGATTGATTTGCATTCCTACACATTCCATATCAACCTGTATGACCTCGCCTCGCTCGGAACAATATTCATCGGGCTAAATTTCGCGTTGCTGTTATGGTTCACCAAAAGCATCAACCGTACTGCAAACCGGTTTCTTGCATTGGCGCTGGTTACGATGATTTTATGGATGATGCGGATATTGGCCATTGACATTCAACTCGAAACTTACCTGCCTCACTGGGACAGGCTGCCGATGCAGTTTTTATTTGCGTTGGGCCCGCTGATCTATTTTTATGTGCGCAAATTAACGCGTCCGGAATATAAACTCAGATGGAAAGACCTGCTGCATTTCAGTCCGATATTGTTGGAGCAGTGCGCCCTTGCATTGGAGATCAAAGAAGGCATCAGGACAGGTACAGCTACCTATGCAACACCGATCTTTCAGCAACTGAACCCGGTGCTACAATTGCTCATATTTATTTCGATCATAACCTACCTGTATCAGTCTTATAGGCTCATCCAAAATTTTTATAGGCGATTACAGCCCGTTCTGATGGATCGTTCTCTTCTTGAGTTCCGATGGCTGCGTCGTTTACTGGCAGCTACTGCGTTGCTGTGGTTGTTATGGATAGCTTATGCGGCGGTCGACTATTTTGGTTATCGTAATCAATTAGGGGTACATTTATATTATCCCTTCTACATCTTCTTCGCAGTGATCATCATATGGACGGCAATGGCGGCTTTCTTAAAACCGCGAGCCGGAATGATGATCCAATCCCAACCAGCTATCAAGCCGTCGCCTGCGGCTGAGTTGAGGGAGAAAGGTGCCTGGTTAAAAAAGGCCATGGAAACCAATTTATATTACCAGGACCCGGAGCTAAGTATAAATTCATTAGCCGAGAAGCTGGGCTTGTCTTCCCGCGAGCTATCCCAAATTATCAATACCGCACTCAGGAAAAACTTTAACGATTTTATTAACGAATACCGCGTTCGCGATGTAGCCCGGAAAATGCAGGATTCAGCTTATGATCACATTACCCTGCTGGGTATTGCGTATGAAGCTGGCTTTAATTCCAAAAGTACTTTCAACCGGATTCTCAAACAAATGACAGGCAAAAGTCCTGTGGAATATAAGCTGGCGCTGAAAAAAGAGTTCCCATCTCGTGATTTGGGACGTCAGCCCCGGTTTGTTGCAATAATTTCGAATCAGGAAACCACGCATAAGTGGTCTGATAAGAAATTAAACCACAATTATATGTTTCGCAATTATTTAAAGATCGCCTGGCGGAATATTACCCGCAATAAGGCATTCTCGTTCATTAATATTTTTGGATTGGGGCTTGGCATGGCCTGTAGTCTGCTCATCATTTTATGGGTTCAGGATGAGCGTAATGTGGATGCATTTCATGTAAACAGGGCAAATATCTACAGCGTTTATGAGCGTGTATTTTCTGAAGGAAAAGTAGAAGCGGGCCGCGCAACGCCCGGGCTGCTGGCAACAGAATTAAAACGCGCCATACCTGAGATCAAATATGCTTCCGGATATTGGGAAGACGAAGAGGAAACCCTATTCAGCGTGGGCGATAAAAACTTCAGCAACATGGGCACCTATGCTGATACAGATTTTTTTAAAATGTTCAGCTACCCACTGCTACAAGGCACGGCTGCCAATGCACTTGCCGCTCCTGACGATATCGCCATATCGCGTAGCATGGCCACCAAAATTTTTGGTAGTCCCCAGGCAGCTATGGGCAAAGCGATAAAGTTTAATAACGCACATTTTTTTACGGTGAATGCTGTTTTTGAAGATTTGCCGGCTAACACATCCCAGCATTTTGATTTTGTTATTAACTGGCAATATTTGCTTAAAGCGGTCGACTGGCTTTCTAACTGGGCAAACCGCAGGCCGCAAACTTATATACAATTGCAACCGGGCGCTGATGCTGCCAGGGTTGATGCCAAAATAAAAAACTTTGTTACCACCTATTTGACCGCGACCTATCGCACAGGCTACCGCGTTGAGCTTGGCCTGCAATCGCTGAATGAGGTATACCTGAAATCGATTTTTAAACAAGGCAAACCTGATGGCGGCCGTATAGAATATGTGAGATTGTTTACCATGGTAGCCTTGTTTATTTTAATAATTGCCTGCGTTAACTTTATGAACCTGGCGACTGCGCGTTCGGTAAAACGCGCCAAGGAGGTGGGCATCCGTAAAACCATCGGAGCAATCCGTTCCAGGCTTATCGTTCAGTTTATCGGCGAAGCGATGCTGCTTACTTTTTTCGCCATCGTCATTGCGCTTATTTTAGCACTCTGCGTAATGCCTTATTTTAACCAGCTTACAGGCAAACATATCGTATTGCCTTTTAACGAATTAAGTTTTTGGTTGGATATTGGGGGACTGCTGCTTGCAACAGGTTTTATTGCAGGTGGCTATCCGGCATTCTTCCTGTCGTCCCTCAATCCGGTAGTTGTATTGAAAGGCGCATTGAAATTCAGCCCGAATGCCTTGTTGTTTCGCAAGGGCCTGGTAGTTTTCCAGTTTGTATTGTCGATCGTGCTGATTATCGGCACACTGGTTATTTCGCAGCAATTGCGGTACATACAAACAAAAAACCTGGGATTTGACCGGGGAAACCTGGTCTATATGCATTTTCCCTATCCCCAGGGGCTGCCCAAAGGGTTTGAGGTATTTAAGCATGAGCTTTCGGTTATGCCCGGTATAAAAGCGGTTGACTTTAGCGCGCAGCCCCCTTCGCACACCAATAACTATACTTATGACCTGAATTGGCCGGGTAAAAATCCCGGTACAAAGGCTTTTGCTATCCGTAACTGGGTTGGGTATGATTACTTCGCGCTGATGGGTATTCATTTTGTAGAAGGACGCGCATTCTCAAAGAATTTTACGACGGATACAACAGGCATCATTATCAATGAAACTGCGCTGAAGATGATGGATCTCAAAAGCCCGCTGGGCCAGCTGGTAACCATTGGCGACCGGCGGCGAACGATCTTAGGGGTAGTTAAAGATTTTCATTTTAAATCACTGCATGAACCCATCGAGCCGCTTATTATGTACCTGGACCCAAACCCTGACTGGGGCTACCTGCTTGTAAAAACTGAAGCCGGCAAAACAAGGCAAGGTGTTGCCAGTATGGAAAGCGTGTTTACCCAATTGGAGAAAAAATTCCCTTTCAGGTGTTCATTTGCTGATGAGGAATACCAAAAATTATACAATGACGAGATGACGGTAGGGAAATTGAGCGACAGCTTTTCGTTTCTGGCCATTTTTATTTCTTGCCTGGGCTTATTAGGGCTCACCATGTTTACCGTCGAGCAACGAAGAAAAGAAATTGGCGTGCGCAAAATAATAGGGGCGAGTGAAATAGGCATCGTGACAATGCTGTCAAAAGATATTGTAAAGCTGGTAATTCTTTCCGCCATTATTGCCACACCGGTTGCCTGGCTGGCTATGAACAATTGGCTGCAAAACTTTGCCTACAGGGTCAGCCTGAACGGTTGGATATTTTTAGTGGCCGGGTTGATTGCAATACTGATCGCATTGGCTACCGTAAGCTACCAGGCCATTAAGGCAGCAGTGGCGAACCCGGTAAAAAGCCTTCGAACTGAATAAGGTATTTAGAATCTTGATTCCTGACTCTATTTTAACTTATCATTAACATTTTGCCAATTTAATATTTTATTAATTTGGAACGACGATTGTGCCAATTGATTTACTTTGAGATCCTATACATTCCATATCACCCTTTATGATGCCGCATTCTTCGGGATGCTGTTTATCAGCTTCACCTTTATCCTGCTTTTAGCGTTCACTAAGAAAGCAAACCGAGCAGCAAACCGATTTTTGGCAATAGCATTGGCTGTAGCTGGGTTGTGGATAGCCCGGATATTGGCGATTGATATTCATCTGTCCGCTTATGCACCTTTTTGGAGCCGATTACCGATGCAGTTTTCGCTTGCACTCGGTCCGCTCATTTATTTTTATGTACTCAAAATAACGCAGCCTGAATATAAATTTGAGCGCAGAGATCTGCTGCATTTCAGCCCCTTATTACTGGAACTAGGTGCTTATGTTTTAGAAATCATACAAAGTATCAGCACAGGTGCAGCAACGTACGATACGCTAATCTTTCAACGATTAAACCCCATATTACAACTGCTGGCATTCGTTTCGGTTACTATCTATCTATACAAATGTCACACACTGATCGAAGGCTTTTATCAACAACAAAAATTTAACGGCGGCGACCGTTACCGGCACGAATTGCGTTGGCTTCATCGCTTACTGATAGGCTTCGGGATGCTGTGGCTGTTATGGACACCATTTGTAGCGATAGACTATTTTTTCTTCAATTACCAATTGGGCGTGCAAGCTTATTATCCCCTTTATTTTCTTTTGGTATTCATGATCGTCTGGATAGCGGCAAGGGCATTTTTAAGAACGGAAGTTAGCGTGCAGCCAGATACAGCAGCAATTTTAAAACCATTATTGCCCGCTGAGCTCAAGCAAAAAGGCACTTGGTTGAAAAAAGTAGTTAAAGAAAATCGCTATTACCAGGATCCGGAATTAAGCCTGGCTTCACTTGCCGAAAAGCTTGACCTGACTACCCATGAATTATCACGGATCATCAACACAGCCCTCAGAAAAAGCTTCAACGATTTTATTAATGAGTACCGCGTTCAGGATGCGGCCCGTAAAATGCAGGACCCCGCTTTTGATCATCTCACCCTGCTGGGTATTGCATTTGAGTCAGGATTCAATTCCCAAAGCTCGTTTAACCGTATTTTCAAGCAGGCGACCGGCAAAAGTCCTGTACAATATAAAAATGAACTGAAAAAAGAGTTCCCAATTTATAATTTGGGAAGTCAGGAACAAATTGCGATGGTAAATTCGTCTTCAGAAACCGCTCCAAAGTGGTCTCGTGAGAAATTTAATCGCAATTATATGTTTAAGAATTATTTCAAAATAGCGCGGCGCAACCTGATGCGAAATAAAGGCTATGCCGCCATTAATATCACCGGACTGGCTGTGGGTATCGCAGTCTGTATGACGATCTTTATCATCATACAATATCAAACCAGCTTCGATGATTTCCACACAAAGAAAGACCGCATTTATCGTGTACTAACCGAATACCATCACGCCGAATCATCAGAAATATCTTATGGAAAAGACCTCCCTTTTCCAATTCCCCTGGGATTGAAAACGGCTTTCCCCCAAATAGAGCAGGTAGCTCCAATTTTTGCCAGCCAGAATGATCAGTTGTTGATAGTTGATCAGAACGGAAATACAGAAAAGAAATTCAAAGAGCAGAGGGGACTATTCTTCACCACGCCTTCGTTCTTTAAAATATTCGATTTCCCGCTAATTGCCGGTACGTATGAATCATTAAAAGACCCCAATAATGTATTCCTTACAAAAGAGATTGCTGAAAAATATTTCGGCGACTGGAAGGCAGCAATGGGTAAAACCATTAAGCTACAGGTAGGCGGCTATATGTTTGAACACGGTACTGATGTAGTAACAGTCTCAGGTATTTTGGCAGATCCGCCTGCAAATTCAGACTTCCAGCTAAAAGTTGTCGTTGCTTATGGCACAAGTTTTACCGGAAACTACCTGGCAAGCTCAACCGACTGGAATAATACGGTATCCGATTATGGCTGCTATATTTTGCTGCCGCCATATACTTCTATCGATAATTTTAATCAACAATTGGCAGCCTACTCGCGAAAGGTGGAATCTGCAGCTAACAGGGATAGTCATATTGCACAGCCATTAAGTGCGGTGCATTATGACGCACAGGTGGGTAACTACAGCAATAAAACCATTAGTCACGAACTGCTTAATGTATTGTGGGTCATCGCGGCATTCATCCTGTTAATTGCTTGTGTAAACTTTATCAACCTTTCCACTGCGCAGGCCGTTAACCGTGCAAAGGAGGTCGGTGTACGAAAAGTTTTGGGAAGTAATAAATCTCAATTACAAACACAGTTCATCGTCGAAACATTTTTGATAGTGATCATTGCTGTACTGCTTGCCGCGGGTATTACTATGGTTGCGTTACCTTCGGTAAGTCACCTTCTGGAACTTTCGCTTTCATTTAATATCTTCAGCAACCCGGCAATTATTTTATTCCTTCTAACAGTAACGGTTGTTGTAACTGCGCTCGCCGGTTTTTATCCTTCCATTGTTTTATCCCGGTTCAATCCTGTTAACGCTTTAAAGAGCAAACTCGCATCGAATACAAACGGAATTTCATTGCGGAGAGGGTTGGTCGTCTTTCAATTTATCGTTGCCCAGGTGCTCATCATCGGGACGCTGATCATTGTAAAGCAGATGAATTATTTTATGGATCAACCCCTGGGATTTGATAAGGATGCCGTTATAAATGTGCCTTTCCGTATTGATACCATGCTCACGAGCAAGCTGGATTATGTAAAGAGACAGTTATTATCGCTAAACGGCGTGCAAACGGTAAGCCTAAGCGCCAATACCCCGGTTGAAAATGGTAACGATACCTGGAGCACCATAAAATTTGACCATGACGTAAAAGAGTCGGATTTTAAAGTAATCACCAAGTTTGCCGACGAAGCATATGTGCCCACTTATAAACTGCCCCTGATAGCCGGAAAGAATTTGCAGCCATCGCAAATGACAAAAGAGTTTTTAGTAAACGAAGCACTGCTGAAAAATCTGGGCATAAAAAAGCCGGAAGACATAATAGGTAAAGAATTGAGCATATGGGGCGGTGTGATAAAATGTCCGGTTGTTGGGGTATTGAAAGACTTTAACGACCGGTCTTTCCGCAACGAGGTTGCACCATTGGTTATTACCCAGGACGCTGCAATGTACAACCAGCTCGCTATAAAACTGGCCACCACAAACATGTCGTCTACCCTGCAAGCGGTCAAAAAAATATTTGATCAAACCTATCCCGATTTCGTTTACGATTATAAGTTCCTTGACGAAAAAATTGCAGGCTTTTATAAACAGGAAAACCAGCTATCGCAACTGTATAAGATATTTGCCGGCATTGCCATATTCCTGAGCTGTTTGGGATTGTATGGTTTAGCCTCATTCATGGCCGTGCAGCGGGTAAAAGAAGTGGGCATCCGTAAAGTACTCGGCGCCACCACAAGCAATATCGTATACCTGTTTTCAAAAGAATTTATCATACTCATTGCCGTTGCCTTTGCCATTGCCACGCCCATTGCCTGGTACTACATGCACCAATGGCTGCAGGACTATGTTTATCGCATCCACGTCAGCTGGTGGCTATTCGCTGTTGGTGGACTGGCTTCAATAATTATTGCACTTGCCACCATCAGCTTCCAGGCAGTAAAAGCAGCACTGGCGAATCCGGTGAAGAGCTTGCGAAATGAATAACTAATATGAGTTGTATTGGTTTGACTGGTTGTATTAGTTGAAGTAGTTAACCAATTCAACCAATACAACTGCTACAACCAATATAACCAAAGCAGGGTGACTGGTGGGGTAGCTAAAGAACTTAGGTCTCCAAATATGAGATCCTGAGGTTTAGTTGAAACACGCAAGTGGTGCGTTCCGGGGTGAGATACGGAACGCATTTTTTTGTTTGAGTTCTTATTCGCATAGTAACTTTAAGTTTAGGTGAACAGGCATTTAAATTAATCTCTAACCAGCAATGGTGTAACTGACTGATCTGTCTTTTCAATTTTCTGTTCAGGTTTCTCCTCTTCCGGCGAATGCAAGAAACGCAGCAGTGCCCAGGCTAAGCATGAAAGTGCAAGTGTCACTATCAAATTTTTAGGATGTTGTACAGTGCTTGATTTCATAGTTCATCCTTTTTAAATAACGGATGCAGGCTTACTTGCGCAGCAATGCTTTGCATTTCTTGTCCGGTGAAGGCGCCTGCACCTTCAAAATCAAAATCAGTTTCGTCGCGTACGGTGATGGTCCCAAGGCAACTGTCAACGGGCAAATCAACGTTTCGTGGCCGTTCATGTTCAAACCAATCCTGTACAGGGTCCAGTGCATAAATTTTAAAGGTATTTGGCTGCTCTTGCGGTTCCAGGCAAAGGCCGCGTTTACTTTGCCCGATAGTTATTTCCAATGTTTCCATGTTTGCGTCTGATATTCTTCCTTCATACTTTTTGATAACACTTTAATTGTGAGATGAGTTTCGCAGGAAAATACTTATTTGTTTGCCGTAAATACGCGTTAATCAACCAGGCCGGCGAGCAATGGATATCGGGTAAAAATTTAATTGGATAGAGGATATATTTTCTCACATGATAAGAATAAAAAAAGCCCACCGGAGTGGGTCTGTGGAGAATATCGGAGCCGAACCGATGGCCTCATGCATGCCATCAAGGAATTAACAGGCTTAAGGCAGTAATGACACTTGCTGGTAATTTTTATGTGTTCAATTAATTCAACTTCTGCTGACCAGGTTTAGAAAAATTGATCTTCGACTCGTTGGCCATTATGATATATGCTTTGAAGTCATCGACAATTTTCAGCATATGTTCCTCATTAGCCGGTATAGGTTGCGTAATACCCTGGCTCAATTCAACTGTTTCTTTTTCGAATATCAATAGCGCCTTGCCCGATTCGACGATCAGGAATGCATCGGATGTTGCGGTGTGTCTTGGCATACTATGGCCCGCGGCAAACTCCACCTTAACCACCTTATAGTGATCGGTTACCTGTAGTTGTTTCATATAATTAAATTTTAATTTCCTTTTTCAGGCGATTGTTAACTTTCGCCAGCCGCCTGTTACTTCCTTCCATCCGATAATGAAGAGGGTGGGTACCTTCAGAATTTCAAGGATAATGTACCACCAATGCATGTCCGTATCCTGTTGCTGATGCCCGGCTATGTATTGGGTAGCCCGGGCATCGAGCATCGGCAGTAACCAAAAAGTCTCTCCCAGCAGGATAATGCAAACAACAAAAACACAGAACATTACCAGCGCACGGGGACGACTAAATAAGCAGGTGCACAAAACAATCAGCAACAATCCCCACTCACACTTATTCAGCACTCCAAAAACAATCCTTCCTATCTGCACACCCTGTACTATGGTAATGCCCGGTGCAGTAAATTTCAGTGGCGCTTCCATAAAGCTGATGGCCATGAAAAAACCCAACCAAAAAATCGCGGCAATCTCCCTGATAACAGGCACTTGTTGTTTGTTCATTTAATACCGTTTAAACTATTGTAAAACCAGAACCGTTTCTCATCCTGTCCAGCTTGCTCATAAACATGGTTGCCATTATTCCGGCCTTTTGCTTAGCTTCCAATGCTACAGGCCCTGCAAAATTTGCATCAATAGTTTCCCCGAACAGTTCCAGCCATCTCCCAAAATGTTCTTCAGCAATTGGCAACGGTGCATGCTTCGCAAAAGGATTACCCTTAAACCCCGGCGCGCCAAACAGAACAGCATTCCAGAATGCATACATTTTATCTAAATGCGGCTGCCAGTCGGCGATCACATTTGCGAAAACAGGACCGATCAGGTTGTCTTCACGGACCTTGTTATAGAATTCGTCCACAAACAATTGTATATCTTCTAAACCCGCTATGTCTTTCATAATCTATTTAGTATATAAATACCTTTTTGTCCTTTATTGGGATAAAATTTTTTATTTCTTTAACACTGCTATACCCAGGTTCAAGTCCTCATTAAACTCACCGATCTTCGTTGTTTTAAGCAGATCCTGTATCTGGTTTCGGATAGACTTGAAATCGTGATGTATAGGACATGGGTTATCCTCCGAACAATGCTCCAAACCCAAGCCACACCCGGTAAATATACTGTTGCCATCCACCGCTTCAACTATAGCCGACAAAGGCATATTTAAAATTACATCATCCACATAAAAGCCGCCATTAGGCCCTTTGGCTGATTGTATTACGCCTCTTCTGCTCAGGTCCTGTAATATTTTGGCAAGGAAGTGCTCAGGGGAATCAATTCCGGTTGCAATTTCCTTTATGCCAACGCGGCCGCCTTCGGCAGTTTTGTGGGCGATAAAAAAAACCGCCCGCATCGCATATTCACATGTCTTTGAAAAAATCCCCATCTGTTTATGGGACAAAGATAGCACAATTGTTTTAAATAAAAGAGTTTTTTATCTTTTATTTAAAGCGATTTCTGATACCATGCCGGACTTGACAAAACGATCAGGTTTTTACGGTTTATTTCAAAGCAGCCAGAGTAATATTGGCAACATCGTTCAGTGCACTTTTATCGGCTCCTGAACGAACAATTACCCGCAATGCATTAATGCCTCCGAAAAGAAAACGGGCATAGGCGCGGGCAGTGTTTTTAGTAGAAAACTGCCCCAGCCTTTGCCCTTTTTCTATAATAACGGTTAGGGCATCTTCGACACTTTGGTTATTTGCGCGCACCAATGCTCCGATCTCCTGGTCCTGTCCGGCAATTTCAACCGCGGTATTTACCATAAAGCAGCCCCTTAACACCGTATCTTCACAGCTTTCTTTTACCAGATCGTCAAAAACTTTTTTGATAGCTTTTTCAGGATCGTCTGCTTTAATCAGCATATCGATCATGGCATTGGTCTGCTGTTCCTGGTATTTTTTGAGTGCTTTTTCAAAAAGTGTTTTTTTATCCGAATACGTATTATACAGGCTCGAGCGGTTGATCTTTAGCTCATCCACCAGATCCTGTGCAGATGTAGCATTATAACCTTTCCTCCAGAAAAGGTTGGTCGCCTTTTCGAGCAGTTCATCTTCATCAAATTCCTTTTTGCGTGCCATAGTTCCCTCCGCACAAAAATACACATCCCACATCAATTGGTTTTTAATTGTGAGATATGATAAATAAACCCATACCCAAAACCAGGGGTTTTGGGTATGGGCAATTCAATCAATATACTACTGCGTTTACGGTTAAACCGCCATCGGCAACAATTTCTGTTCCGGTGATAAATGAAGAATCATCTGAAGCAAGGAAGCGAACCACATGTGCGATCTCTTCGGCTTTGCCAAAACGGTTAAGCAATACTTTTTGTCCCAATATTTCGCCAAAGCCATTTACCTGTTCCTGGCTTAAACCCAATTTGCCATAAAGTGGTGTTTCAATAGGGCCAGGAGAAACTACATTTACACGTATCTTACGTGGAGCAAGTTCACGGGCGAGAACTCTATTAAATGATAAAACAGCTGCTTTGCTGGCTGCATATACGCTACTATCGGGCATACCTAAAACAGCATTTACAGAGCCATTGAAGATGATCGAACCGCCATCATTAATAATTGGAAGAAATTTCTGAACGGTAAAATAAAGGCCTTTGAAATTTGCATTCATTATTGAGTCAAAATGTTCTTCGGTAGCGCTTTCAACAGGGCTAAAACTTGCATAACCGGCGTTCACAAACAACACATCTATTTTCCCATACTTTTCCTTAACATCCGCAGCCAGTTGACTGATCTGATCGATTTTGCTTTGATCGGAAACAAATCCTGTCACACCAAGTTCGGCAACTGCTTTGTCAAGTGATTCTTTATTGCGGCCTGTAATAACAACTTTAGCCCCTTGTTGAGCCAATTCTTGTGCTGCTGCATAACCTATGCCGCTGTTACCTCCTGTAACTACGGCTACTTTATTTTCTAAGCTTTTCATTTTTGATTGTCTTTTGATGATTGACGATACAAAGATAATAATTTTGAAACGATCGTTTCAAAATTATTATGTAATCTTTTGGTCATTTCATAATTTAAAGCTAATCAGCTAATAGCCAGCAATCCCAAATTTTGCAAAAAGGGGTTCAAAAAGCTTGCCCTACGGGCTGGTATAAAGGACAATGCCATTAGCTTATTTAAATGAAATGCAGAGAGGCTTTTGAATCATAACTGGTCCCATCTATATTTTACAACTGGTCCGCTAAGGCACCTAAATCACGGTATAATTTTACCCCGATAAAAAATTTCCAACCATAACATTACAATTATGTCCAACGCTGTCATTGACACGATACTGAGCCGCAGTGCCGCAAAGTACTACGACCCTGCTGCTACCTTGAGCGACGACCAAATCCGCAACCTGGTGCAGATTGGCACTACTGCGCCGACTTCTTTTCACTTACAAAACTGGCGTTTTATCGCTGTCCGTACGCCTGAAGCGAAAGCGAAGCTACGCCCGATTGCGTGGAACCAGCCTGCAATCACGGAAGCAGCTGTCACTTTTATAGTGGTTGGCCAACTGGTGGATACCAGTGTGATACCAAGCCGCCTTGAGCCGTTGGTTGCATCCGGTGTAATGCCGGAAAGCATGGTGCCGGAATGGGAAATTCCTGCGCGAGACCTATACATGGCCTACCCTCAGCGCCGTCGCGATGAAGCTATACGTACTGCTACGTTCGGTGCTGCGGCTATCATCTACGCGGCCCGCTCATTGGGCTGGGGTTCCACACCGATGATCGGGTTTGATTTTGACGCTGTAGCCAGCGAGTTCGGACTAGCCGAAGACGAGGTACCGGTTATGCTATTGTCAGTAGGACCGGAGCGCCCGGGCAACTGGAAGCAGAAACCCCGCCGCCCGGTTGAAGAAGTCCTGGATTTAGTATGATTATTAAAAAGCAAAACGAAAGACCCTGCAATGCCCAGAATAGAAGCACTTACACCGGAGCAAGTACCGGCAGATTCAAAACCAACACTTGATGCGTTTACCAAAAACATCGGTTTTACTCCAAATATGATGGCGACCTTTGCAGCGAGCCCGATAGGGTTCAACGCCTGGGCGGCCCTGTTCGGCATCATGAGCAAAGCGCTTGATGTGAAGACACGAGATAGCATCGGCCTCGCCGTCTCTGAAGTCAATGGCTGCAACTACTGCCTGACTGTTCATAGTTATACGGCTAAACATATGGCTAAGCTTGAGGCCGATGAGATCATTCTGGCCCGAAAGGGTCATTCGACTGATCCGAAGCGTGATGCTGCCGTTCAATTTGCAAAAAGAGTGATCGAAACCCGAGGTAAGGTCAGCAATGCCGATCTTGCTGCAGTACGGGATGCCGGCTACTCCGATGCAAATATTATCGAGATTGTTGCGTTGGTGGCGATGTATTCGCTGACTAACTTTGTCAATAATGTGTCCGATCCCGAAAGAGATTTTCCGCCCGTGCCGCATGCCGGCTCGATCTGATCCGCAAAGGCAATTCCGGTAACGCGCAAACGTTTTTTAAGTGTTAACTCAAAAGAATTATAACAAAAATATACAGTAACATCATTTTATTAAGCAGGTGTTTCTGATCAAACAAAAAGGAGGTATATGATGAAAGCAATTGTTGTAACAGACCAAAATGCGGGATTAGCCGGAATGAAACTGGTGGACTTGCCCGAGCCGCAGGCAGCGATAAACGATGTTGTCGTTCAGGTCTATGCGGCCAGTATTACCGGCGATGAGCTGTCATGGCCGTCCACCTGGATAGACCGCACAGGGCGTGACCGGACGCCTGCTGTTCCCGGCCACGAACTGGCCGGCGCGGTAACAGCGCTTGGCTATGGCACAACGGGCTTGTCAGTGGGGCAACGGGTATTTGGCCTCCAGGACTGGTACCGCAATGGTTCATTGGCAGAATACGTGGCTATTGAGGCGCGCAACCTGGCACCGCTGCCGGACGATGTCGACTTCAACGATGGCAACGCGCTCGTAATGCCGGGCCTCACTGCCTGGCAGGCACTTTTTGATCATGGGCAGCTTAAGTCGGGACAAAGGGTTCTCGTGCATGGAGCAGCGGGTATCGTTGGTTCGATGGCTGTCCAACTTGCGCGGCAGGCGGATGCGTATGTGATCGGCACCGGGCGCGCAGCTCACCGCGAAGCTGCGCTCGGTTTCGGTTCAAATGAATTCGTCGACCTGGATACGGATGCCTTAGAAAATATTGACAAAGTTGATTTGGTTTTTGATGTCCTCGGCGGAGATATCGCGAAACGCTCTTTGGGCGTGATCCGCGCCGGAGGAAGGTTTGTCGGCATTACCGGCTGGAATGAGGAGCAAGCCGAAGGCGTGCTGAATATCGATTTTGTTGTAGAAGCCGATCGCGCACAATTGAATGAGATCGTTAAGAGGTTCCGGGAAGGACGTTTGAAAACGAATACCGGAAGCGTGGTTACTCTTGATAATGCCATCGCCACCTATAACTCATCTGGTCGCGTTAAAGGTAAAACCATTGTCCGCGTTCGCTCATAAAGACTCAGGGGGCCGGATAACTCCGGCTCTCTTCCCTGGTCCCTTCACCGGTTGACAACTGGTACCTGAAACTTTAAAGGGCCGGTTTTACCTTTGCCTAAAAATTTAAACGGATGAAGAACGCGTCTGGAATAGCCCAGCTTATTTTAAGACTTGCCCTTGGTGTCGGGTTTCTGATGCCGGTAGCGGACAGGCTGGGTTTAATGGGGGCCCACGGCGCTAGTGGAGTTACCTGGGGAGATTGGCAACATTTTGTGGATTATACACATACGCTGGTCCCGTTCACGAGCAGGCCAATTGCCAATATCATGAGCCTGTTGGCAACCATTGCTGAAGCTGTATTTGGCGTATGCCTCATCATTGGCTTCAGAATTAAAGAAGCTGCTCTGGGTGCGGGTATCCTGACATTGATATTCGGTTTATGTATGGCTGTTTTTGTAGGTATAGGTGCGCCATTCAGCTACCCTGTTTTTGTTTTTACCGGCGGTGCTTTAGTGCTTTCCGGCATCGATCATTATAGATGGAGTATTGATAACTATCTCCGGAACAGGAAGCCGAACTAATTATAAAGTACTAAGAATAGGTTATGGAATGCAAACAAGCTGCCACTAAAACCGATATCGAAATTTGTAAAGAAGCGATCCTTGAATTTCGCAGCAATTTAGATCCGGAAACGGTTGTCGACCAGGTTTTTCAGATGATCAGCAACGAAGGTTTTGAGTTGGCTTTTATTCCCAACGAGGATAATACAAAAGCCGCAGCATTTATAGGCTACCGGAATTTGAACCTGCTACGTACCGGGCCTATGATCTATATTGACGACCTGTTTACATTTTCTGAATTCAGAGGGCGGGGATACGCCGGCGCTTTATTAGATTATGTTGCCTCCCAGGCTGCTAATGCAGGAATAAAAAGCATTCATCTCGATAGCGGCTACGCGCTGCATACGGCACACCGGTTATATCTTAACAAAGGTTACTACCTTGCCTGTAACCATTTTGCCAAAGCCGTTGGTTAATCAGCTGCAGCTATAACCCGATCATTCGTAGCCATTTCGGCTATTTTATGATAAACATCCTTTTTAGACTGCTCATACACTTCCGGATCAAAGGCGCTTCCATTTAAGGCTACCTCCTGTATATCAGTAAGTCCCAGGATCCTGAAAACCGTTTTAAGATATTCAGTTTGAAAATTCATGTGTGCATAATATTCGCCTTGTTCGTAACCTGCGTTTCCCCGGCTAAACAGCAAGTAAACTTTTTTATCCTTCAGCAAGCCTCTGTATGGATTTTGCGGATCATCCGGCCTCATTTTAACGGTTTCATTAGCCCTGATCACCTGGTCTAAATAGGCCTTCAATACGCTTGGGATAGACCAATTATACATCGGCGTGCCTAATACGATCACATCGGCCGCTTTGAGTTCGGCAATATATTGGTCGCTTGTTTTTAGTACATTACTTTCGGCTTCGGTTCTTAGCTCGGCAGGTTTAAATGCGGCCGATATCCAAAGTTCGGATACGTGCGGTATGGGCTCCCGGCCAACCTCACGGTGGCTAATCGTATGATCGGGATTGGCTGCTATCCACCTTTCCACAAATAATCTGGTCATATTCCTGGTAACTGAGCGCTCAGCTCTTGGGCTTGCATTAATGATCAATAAGTTTTTCATTTTTCTGGTCGTTTAATTTAAACAAGGGGTATCCTTGCTATGCGATACGCATATCGCATGGCTGTTCATAATATCCTGCCGATTGTAATATATATTTGTACAGCACAAATTTAAATACGACTGTTCATCGCTTCGGGTACCAGCCTTTTCCGATCAGAGTGACCAGCGTAATTTGATGTCCGATGCTGAAATTTTATATTGATGAAGTATGCTCCCTTTTAAAACCTTATTAAAGATCGACAAAACCAGCCCTGAAGCCGTGTTCAAGCAAATCGCTTCACAACTTGTCCTGTTGATCCAAAAAGGAATATTAATGCCCGACATGCAGTTACCCAGTACCCGCCAGCTGGCGGCGGACCTGGACTTGCACCGTAAAACCATCATGGCGGCTTACAATATGCTGATCGCGGAAGACTGGCTCGTCAGCAAAGAAAGGAAGGAGTACAGGGTATCCACGCTTTTGCCCATTATAAAACCCCGGTCTTATGCAAGTAAAGCTAAATCAAGTTATAAGGCGGAGCCTGCCATTGTTTTTGACAGGCTGGACCATGTGCCTTCGTTTCCCGAATTGTCGGCTGGCGCGAAAGTTATTGTAGATGATGGCTTCCCTTATGTTGATATCTTCCCGGTTGAGCGCGTTTCCTCGGAATACAGACGATTACTTACCCATCAAACCTTAAAAAAATCTAACGCAAGCTGGAACCTTGATGGCAGCCCGGTTTTAAAGAGACTTTGTCGTCCTTTCTGAATGATACCCGCGGACTGAATATAGACTCCGAAAACCTGATGGTTACCCATGGCGCCCAAATGGCCATTTACCTGGCAGCGTCATTGATCATCAAACCGGGTGATAAGGTGTTGGTGACCAGCCCGAACTACTTTTTGGCAGATGCCGTTTTCACGCAGCTTGGCGCACAACTGGTAACCGTCCCGTTAGATGATGAAGGCGCTGATGTTGAAGCCATCGCAGAGGCTTTGGAAAACAATACCATTAAACTGTTATACATTATTCCCCATCACTATCACCCGACAACGGTAACGATGAGTTCTGCGCGCCGGGCTAAATTACTTGAGCTGATTCGAATTCATCGGCTGGCTGTGATCGAAGATGATTATGATTACGATTTTCAATATCAATACAGCCCATATTTGCCGCTGGCCAGCGGAGCGCACGATGGCCATGTGATCTATATCGGTTCGCTTACTAAAGTACTGGGTTCTAACTTCAGGCTCGGCTATATGATTGCAACACGCGGTTTTTTGCAAGCCACTATTAAATTAAAAATGCTAATCGATATGAGGGGCGACGCATTGATAGAAGGAACTATAGCATCGCTGATGCAGAGCGGCGAATTTTCAAGATTTATCATGAAAGCCAACAAGCTGTATAGCCACAGATGCGACTATGCCGCAAGCCTCATCAGCAGCGAACTGAGCCACCTGGTAGAATTTAAAAAACCACAGGGAGGAATGGCGTTATGGCTAAAATTTAAAGAAAACGATCGGCTTACCACCCTCATTCATAAAGTTACCGCTTCAGGACTGCGGCTTATAGGAATGCCCTATTTGAAAAGCGATCATTTACCACATGATGCTTTTCGGTTTGGCTTTGCTTCGCTAAATGAAAAGGAATTAGAATTTGCAGTTGATGTAATTAAAAAAGTTTCGTTAGCAAAATGAAATATGCGCTGGGCTTTCATTTCTTGTTTTATCACGGTTTCAGCAGAAAAGAACAAGGCCTTACAAAATTTTGTAAGGCCTTGTTCTTTCAGTGTGGAGAATATCGGAGTCGAACCGATGACCTCTTGCATGCCATGCAAACGCTCTAGCCAGCTGAGCTAATCCCCCTTTTTTGAGTTTGCAGTTCTCAGTTTGCAGTGTGCACGATCTCTGATTGATGACGGACTGCATACCGCCTGCTGCCAACTGGAAGAGTGGCAAAAGTAACAAAAACTTATACAAACGCAAATTCGGTATGAATTTATGAAATCTGTGTTAAGCAAGTCGCTATTATTAACCCTGGTGCTTATAATTTTTTCGTAGCAAAACCGCTTAAAAACAGTAAAGCCCCTGATGGGCAGGGGCCTTTACTAACCAATTATAAACCTAAATTATGAGAAGACTTTTTTAAAATTTTATGGTGTAAAAGTAACACTAATATTTGAAATGCACTATACACATTTGTAATTTTTTTGTCACTAATTCAATCAACTTCTGTTAACATTAAATTTACACTAAATAAATAATTGAAATTATATAAAATTTGCAATTTTTTGCCTTAGTGTTGTTGTTTTATTTGCGTCAACGATGTAAAAGTAGATAAAAAAACTAAAAAAGCAACAATTTTTTAATAAAATCAGTGAAAAGATAAAATCAACATCAATAAAATCTTAAAAAATTGAATAATTAATTGATTTGGTTCGATTTTATATAATTTTTAGATGATTTTTAAGCTTATATTAAATTATAAATCTTCTTTTGCTTCTTTTTTATTATAAACGACAAATTTATTAATCTTTTTTTGATGAAAAAGCTTAAAAAGGTTAAAAATTGTTAAAGTTTTTGCTTTTGATTGCTGATTTTCAATGATGAATGTCTCTGTCTGAGGCATTTTCATCATTTAATTCATCTATAACGCAAAATTCTGAGAATATTACTTAACACCAACATCTTTCTTCAGATACTTTGTCACATTTGCGCAAAATTCATTTTACCTGCATGACGAACACCAAAAAACTTACACATCCCGAGCTTACTCCTTCCCTGTTATGGGTAATGGCAATTGCAACCGGACTGATCGTTGCCAACCTGTATTATAATCAACCTTTGCTGGACGATATGGCCCGGACTTTTCATGTAGGTAGTGGCAAGGCGGGGCAAGTGGGTGGCTTGACACAGTTGGGTTATGCAACCGGGATGCTTTTTATTGCGCCGCTTGCAGATATGATCCGCCGCAAGCGATTGATCATGGTATGCCTGGCTTTGGCGGCGATAGCATTGGTGTTGGTCGGATTATCTACCGGAATTAATTTGCTGATCGTTGCCAGTTATTTTGTAGGTATATTTTCTCTGATCCCACAGTTGCTGGTTCCGATGACTGCCCATTTAGCTAAGCCCGAAGAACGTGGTGCCAAGATCGGCTTTGTAATGAGTGGCTTATTACTAGGTATATTACTGTCAAGAACCATCAGTGGTTTTGTTGGCGCTCACCTGGGCTGGAGGGCGATGTTTTATATCGCAGCAGGGGTAATGATAGTGATCTGGCTGCTGTTGTTTTTCCTGCTTCCGGAGGTTGAACCCGAATACACCGGAACATACGGTGCACTGATGAAATCCTTGCTTACTTTAATAAAAGAGGAACCCGCATTGCGCGTTGCGGCCATACGCGGTGCTTTATGTTTTGCCTGTTTCAGTGCTTTTTGGGTAACGCTTACTTTTTTGTTACGCGAGAACTTTAATAAAGGAAGCGATGTTGCTGGTTTGTTTGGTTTGGTTGGCGCATTTGGCGCACTTGCCGCAGGATTGATGGGCAAGCTGAGCGATAAAATGGATGCTTATAAACTCTCCACTTTTACTTTATTGCTTATCGTTGTTTCGTTTGTAGTATTTTTCTTTTCTGCACATAGTTTTATTGGGTTAATTATAGGTGTGATCGTAATGGATATGGGCGTGCAGGCAACACATATTTCTAACCAGTCGCTCATCTTTGCTCTTCGGCCCGAGGCGCGTAACCGGATCAATACCATATACATGGTAACCTATTTTATTGGCGGAGGCTTTGGCACTTACCTGGCGGCACAGGCCTGGGCGCATTATAAATGGACCGGCGTATGCATTTTGGGTATCGCTGTGTCCGTCATCGCGGTCGCTGCGCATCTGTTAAGCCACCGGATTGTACAAAAAATCAGGCGCGGTGTATAGTTAAACAGCTAATCCGAAGACGATATTTCGTTATCTCGTCAATTTCCATTTTAGCATACCAATTTCTGTATCAGTATAAAAACTTGCTTCTCTTTTTGTTAGGATGTGATTATACGTCAATATCTCATTTTGCCTCAATTGTGGCATGGAATTGGGATTGATTAAATCATAATTGGCCGATATGATCGATCCAAAGAAAGAAAAAACAGGCAGCGAAGAACAGGAGTGGGAAAACCCACAGGATCCTGAATTGCCTTCTGACGAGCGTGATAAGGAACAAATTATTAGGCAGTATAAGGAGGCAAAGAGACGAAAAGATAATTTGACAGAAAAAGATCATATAGACAGGGAACCAAACGAGGATAATTGACGTATAATATATAGTAACCTAATTAACAGCGTATTATGAAAAGTCATAAGAAAACTACAGCAACTAAACTATTGAGCCGTTTTGATAACGAACTGAAGGCGATCCTGGTGAATGATTTGAATAATAATAAGAGCCTTAAACAGCATTTATTGCATGGCAACCAGCAGGTAAGGTTGCAAGTTCGCTAATACGAATAGATTTCCGGTTTAAAGACATTGATAGCGACAATATTGCATTGTACGCTATTTTTTTGCAGTATATTTTATAATTAGTCCGGCAGTTTTTTCTGAGGCGCCGGGTTTGCCCATTTTTTCGTGAAGCATTTTATAGTTGCCGAGCATCTCGTCACGATAAGTCTTGTCATTTAATATCAAGCCAATTTCTTCGTTGATCTTTTCAGGATTGCAATCCTGTTGGATCAATTCTTTTACTACCAAGCTATCCATTATCAGGTTAACGAGTGAAATGTATTTCACCCGGATCACCATTCTGCCTATGGTAATACTGATCGTACTGCTTTTGTACACCACTACTTGGGGCACATTAAATAAGGCAGTTTCCAATGTTGCAGTTCCCGAAGCTACAATGGCTGCATGGGCAATGTTCAGTAGATCATAGGTCGAATTGAACAACACTTTGATTGGACTGCCCTGCAAATACTGGTCGTAATAAGCCTGGTTAAAAGATGGCGCTCCGGCTATCACAAATTCATACTCTGGCCATTTTTGAGCAGCCGCAATCATATCGGGCAACAACCGACTAATCTCCTGTTTTCTGCTGCCGGGCAATAATGCGATGATCTTTTTATCCGAAAGCTGATTTTTATTGCGAAAGTCAGGATCAGGCTTGAAGGCTGAAACTGCATCCAGCAAAGGATTACCTACATAATCCACTTCCATTCCCCAGTCTTTATAAAAATCAATCTCAAAGGGCAGGATGCAGAACAGATGGTCAACGATGCGTTTGATCCGCAGCACCCGTTTCTGGTTCCATGCCCAAACTTTAGGGGAGATATAATAGCATACCAGGATGTTATTAGCTTTGGCAAACTCAGCAATTTTTAGGTTGAACCCGGGGAAGTCGATCAGTACCAAAACATCAGGTTGCCATGCAGCGATATCTTCTTTGCAGGCCTTCATGTTTTTAAAGATGGTACGCAGGTTGGCTACAACCTCGATAAAACCCATATAGGCCATATCGGCATAATGCTTTACCAAAGTACCGCCTTCGGCCAGCATCAGGTCGCCACCGAAGAAGCGAAATTCAGCATTAGCATCTTTTTCTTTCAGCGCTTTCATCAGATTAGCCCCATGCAGATCGCCGGAGGCCTCGCCGGCTACCAGGTAATATTTCATAGCCGTCAGATGTTGAATTTCCAGGTGTTAATTAAAGGGATGGCATGATGCGCCGTCATATCAAACTGCACCGGAACCACAGATACATAATTATTATCCAAAGCCCAAACATCGGTTTCCTCGCCGGTATCATTTAACTGGAAAACGCCTGTTAGCCAATAATATGGGCGTTTGTGCGGATCCATACGTTCATCAAACTCCTCGGCCCATTTGGCGTTGGCCTGGCGGCATATTTTAATGCCTTTGATATTTGCTCCGTTTGGAAAATTAACGTTGAGCAGGGTAGAAGGGGGTAAGCCGTTTTGCAGAACCTGTAATGCTATTTCCTTTACATATTTCAGGCAGTGACTAAAGTCGGCCTGCAAAGTATAGTCATCTAATGAAAAACCTATAGAAGGTATACTTTCAATCGCCCCCTCAACTGCTGCGGACATGGTGCCCGAATACAATATATTAATAGAGTTATTCAGTCCATGATTAATACCCGAAACACATAGATCGGGCTTTTTACCTTTAAATATTTTGTTTACAGCCAGCTTTACACAATCTACAGGTGTGCCTGAACAGCGGTAGCTTTCAATGCCCTCATAAATGTCCACCTTATCCAGCCGCAGTGGGCTACCGATGGTAATAGCATGCCCCATCCCTGATTGCGGACTATCCGGTGCTACGACTACCACGTTACCAATTTCTTTCATGGTATCCATCAGGCATTTGATGCCTGGAGCGGTAATTCCGTCGTCATTAACAACCAGTATGGTGGGTTTGGCAGATTTCATAATCGCCAAAATTAGTTATATTTGATTATGCTTACTGCTGAAAAGAAGAAATATACTGCTGAGGACTACATGATGTTGGAAGAGGGATCGCCTTTTCAGTTAATTAACTACAATCTTATCATGTCGCCATCACCTACACCGATCCACCAGGCTATCTCATTGCAACTTACGTTGGCCTTGGCACATTTTCTCAGCCAGTCCGATAATCATGGCTACATGGCGTATGCCCCGCTCGACGTGAAATTTGATGAGGGGAACATTATGCAACCTGATTTGATCTATATTGCTTCAGAAAGAAAAGCGGGAATGATCACCAGCGTGATCGAAGGAGCACCTGACCTGATCATTGAGATACTTTCTCCTTCAAATGCCTATTATGACCTTCGCCAAAAGAAAGATATTTATCAGAAATATGGTGTAAAGGAATACATTATTGTTGACCCGATTGCCTTTAATTGTGAACTGTATACGCTGAAAGATGGTGCATATCAGCTTAATCAGAAAAAAGAAAAAAGCGAAATATTAAACTCAGTTTTACTGCCAGGATTAACTTTCGATCTCAGTAAGGTTTTCAACTTTTAAAACGTTAAAAAAAAACATAAACTAACAAAGCCTCATTCTATGAGGCTTTGTTGTTATAAGCTGTTGATCCATTTGACCAGCTCGTCGCGGCTTTTTCCGGTTTTCTGCTGGATTCTTCCGAGCATTTCGTCGTCTTTTCCCTCTTCGTAGGCCAGGTCGTCATCGGTCAGGTCACCGTAGGCTTTTTTAATTTTACCTTTCATCTCATTCCAGCCGCCTTTAATTTGTAATTTATCCATGATGTTTTTAGTTAGATGTATTTGTAGAACACCACTAAAGAACATTTGGTTTGGGCTTGGATAGCTAATTAATTATAGACATACCTTTTCAATACTTTTCGTTCAATATTGTTATCAGGCCAAATTTCAATTCTATAATAATCTTTGCCTTCGTCTTCATCAGGAATAGACTCCGATAAACCCGCAGAATAAATTCTTACTCTATAAGTTTTAGGCTCAATCGCTATACTTAACGCAATTTCGCTGTTAGGGCAATCGATAATTTGCAGGAGCCCGGATTCAATTTTAATTCCTGCTTCAACAACATGATCATATTTGGTATAGTCATTTTGTGAATTATTCTTTGGCAACATCTCTAATTCAGCTTTGACGTGACCATACGATCCGATTCCCACACCCAGTATTCCGTTTCCAATCGCCAACATATCGTTAAACGCTTCTGCTGTCCAAAAATTAAAAGATCCTGCATCATAATCAACCATTGGATCAATGATGTAAAACTGACTATACGCAGTACGGAAATCGAGCGCATGTATCATTTATTACAAAGCTCCCGCCTTAATTTCCTCCACCACAGCCGGATCAAGCAAGGTAGTGGTATCACCTAAGTTGGAAGTATCGCCCTCTGCTATCTTACGCAGAATACGGCGCATGATCTTTCCTGAACGTGTTTTCGGCAGGCCGCTTACAAACTGAATTTTATCCGGTTTGGCAATGGCACCGATGATACGGGTAACGGTCATGATGATATCCTTACGGGTTAGTTCCTCGTCGCCATGCATGCCCGGGCTTACCACGAATGCATAAACGCCTTGTCCCTTAATATCATGAGGATAGCCTACTACAGCGGATTCAACTACGGTGGCGTGCATGTTAATCGCATTTTCCACTTCAGCAGTACCGATACGGTGACCGGATACGTTCAACACATCATCTACACGACCGGTGATACGGTAGTAACCATCCTCGTCGCGTAAGCAGCCGTCGCCGGTGAAATACTTGCCCGGATAGGATGAGAAATAAGTTTGCCGGCAGCGCTCATGATCGCCATAAGTTGTACGAAGCATGCCTGGCCACGGGAATTGGATACATAAAAATCCGCTTACCCCGTTACCGTGCACTTCCTGCCCGTGCTCGTCTACCAGAACAGGCTGAACGCCCGGAAGCGGCAAAGTAGCATAGGTCGGTTTCGTTTTTGTAACACCGGCGATCGGCGATATCATGATACCCCCGGTTTCGGTTTGCCACCAGGTATCAACTATCGGGCATTGTTTGTGGCCAACATTCTCGTCAAACCAATGCCATGCCTCTTCGTTGATCGGTTCGCCAACGGAGCCTAGTTTCTTTAACGAGCTCAGGTCTTTGCTTTTTACCACATCAGTACCGAAGCTCATTAGCGAGCGGATAGCCGTAGGTGCAGTATACAATATATTGACTTTATATTTTTCTACAATCTCCCAGAAACGTCCCGGGCTTGGCCAGGTTGGAATACCCTCGAACATAAAGCTGGTAGCTCCCTGGGAAAGCGGTCCATACACAATATAAGAGTGGCCGGTGATCCAGCCGATATCAGCAGTACAGAAATAGATCTCGCCCGGGTTATATTGGAATACATTCGCAAAAGTATAACCGGTATAAACCATGTAGCCGCCGCAGGTATGTACCACGCCTTTTGGCTTGCCTGTCGAGCCTGAGGTATACAGGATAAACAGCATATCTTCGGCATCCATTTCTTCAGCTTCGCAGTTGATGTGTCCCTGGGTCTCTACTTTTTTGATCTCATCTTCCCACCACACATCGCGCCCTTTGATCATGGAAATCGGGGTACGGCTGCGGGTCAGTACGATCACTTTTTTGACAGAAGGGCATTGTACCAGTGCATCGTCTATAATAGATTTTAATGGGATTTCTTTTGTTCCCCTATAGCCACCGTCAGCGGTGATCACCAAATTGCAGGTAGCATCTTTAATGCGATCAGCAATAGATTGCGCCGAAAAACCACCAAACACTACGGAGTGAATAGCGCCTATACGGGCACAAGCCAGAACAGCAATAGCTAGTTCAGGTACCATCGGCATATAGATACAAATGCGGTCACCTTTTTTGGCGCCGTTATTTTTAAGTACGTTGGCGAACTGGCAAACCTTATCGTACAGTTGACGGTAGGTCAGTACGCGATGATCTTCATTCGGGTCGTTCGGCTCCCATATAATAGCCGGTTTGTCGCCCAGCTTTGCCAGGTGACGGTCGAGGCAGTTTTCGGTAATGTTCAGTTTGGCGCCCCTGAACCACTTGATGTTAGGCTCAGTAAAGTTCCATTCCAGCACCTTTAGCCAAGGCTTGCGCCACTGGAAATTCCCGGCAATATCGGCCCAGAACTCCTCGGGTTGTTCAACGCTTTTTTGGTAGGCTTGTTGGTACTCTTCAAAAGAAGTGATCTTCATGGTTGTGTGTTTTGATAGATTTTGTTGTTACTCAATGACAGAACATTTCACAAACAACAGCGGAATATCAAATAGTAAATTGGTGAGCGAAAATTAGCAATTTTATTGGGAAAGGGGGTTAATTAAGCTAATTATTTAATGATTTTATAACATTGGAAAGGCATTAACCATGTGTAGGTTCAGCAATCAAAATCTTTTTCAAAAATTTTTGAAATCGGTGTTGCCTATTTGACATTAAATTCGGATATTTGCAAACTCTTTTAGAAAAAGGGATTGAATTAAATCGATTGTCATGTCAAGAATTTGTGATTTAACAGGAAAAGGTTCACTGGTTGGTAACAACGTTTCTAACTCAAATGTTAAGACCAAACGCAGGTTTCACCCTAATTTAAAGCTGAAGAAGTTTTATATTCCTGAAGAAGATAAGTGGATCACTTTGAAAGTATCTACTTCGGCTGTTAAAACCATCAGCAAGAATGGTATAACTGCTTGTATCAATAAATACGTTAAAAAAGGATACATTTAATAGAGTTGATTGTGTTGATTGGTTGATTGGGTTCAATCGCTAATTCACTCATTCACTAACTCAATAATTAAAAATACGATGGCAAAAAAAGGTAACAGGGTTCAGGTAATACTAGAGTGTACCGAGCATAAAGAAAGCGGACTGCCAGGCATGTCTCGTTATATCACTACCAAGAACAAGAAAAATACTACTGAAAGACTGGAGTTGAAAAAATTCAACCCGGTATTAAGGAAAGTAACCGTTCACAAAGAAATTAAGTAATAATTGGTTGATTAAGTTGATAGGTCGATTGGTTTCAATCACTAATTCACTCATTCACTAACTCAATAATTAAAAGAACATGGCAAAGAAAGTAGTTGCAACCCTGAAAACAGGAAAAGGCAAAGAATATTCAAAAGTGATCACCATGACTAAGTCGCCTAAAACCGGTGCTTATTCATTCAAAGAAGTAATCGTACATAACGACCACGTTAAGGATGCGATCAATGCTTCCAAAGGCCACTAATCAGATCTGAAATAGATATAAAAGCCGTCTTGTATTTACGAGAGGGCTTTTTTTATTGGATATGCAGATGAAAGAAGATGTGCAGATGTGCGAATGTGCAGATGTGCAAATGAAAAGAAGATATGCGGATGTGCAGATTTGCAAATGGACTTTAAATTAAATTTGAATATGCATAACATCTGCACATTAATACAATCTGCATATTTGCACATCCGCACATCTGCAAATTTAAATCATGGGATTATTCGATTTTTTTAAGAGGAAGGAAAGCACGCCGCAGGAACAGCAGGCGCTGGATACTGGTTTAGAGAAAACCAAGGACAGCTTTTTTTCAAAGATCACTAAGGTAGTTGCAGGCAAGTCGACTGTTGATGACGATGTACTGGACGACCTGGAAGAAGTGCTGGTAACTTCGGACGTAGGTGTTACAACGACCCTGAAAATCATTAAACGGATACAGGACCGTGTGGCCCGCGACAAATATGTAGGTACTTCTGAACTGAATAACCTGCTCCGCGACGAGATACAACATTTACTTGCCGAAAATAATAGCAACGACTTCCATAATTTTGAATATGGTAACCACAAGCCTTATGTAATTATGGTTGTGGGTGTGAATGGTGTTGGTAAAACGACTACTATTGGCAAACTGGCTCATAAATTAAAACAGGCAGGTAATAAGGTGGTGATAGGTGCTGCGGATACTTTCCGTGCCGCGGCTGTGGAACAGATCCAGCTTTGGGGGGAACGCATTGGTGTAAAGGTGGTGGCGCAGGCAATGGGTTCGGACCCGGCCTCGGTAGCTTATGATACTTTACGTTCAGCAGTAGCTAATGGCGATGATGTGGCGATAATAGATACCGCCGGTCGTTTGCATAATAAAGTTGGCCTGATGAACGAGCTGACCAAGATAAAAAACGTAATGCAAAAGGTAGTTCCCGGCGCGCCGCACGAGATACTATTGGTGCTGGACGCATCAACCGGGCAAAATGCCATTGAACAGTGCAAACAATTTACTGAAGCAACTGCTGTAAATGCGCTGGCATTAACCAAGCTGGACGGTACAGCTAAAGGCGGTGTGGTTATTGGTATTTCGGATCAATTTAAGATCCCGGTAAAATATATAGGTGTAGGCGAAGGTGTGGAACATTTGCAGTTGTTTGATCGCAAAGCATTTGTAGATTCCTTATTTAAACAATAAAATAAGGATGTCACACTGAGCCCGGTCGAAGTGCGGTGCGTAAAGGCCTTGCCCACCATGCTTCGAGTGCCTCAGCATGACACCCATCGCAGATAGATATTGTGTGAAATGAAAACAAAAGAAATTAATCAGTCTCAAAAAGTAAATAAGCCTAGAGTCAATGTAGTAACCCTCGGTTGCTCTAAGAACATCCACGACTCGGAAGTTTTAATGGGCCAGCTGAAGGGCAACAGCTTTGACGTGGTTCACGAAGCTGAGAAAGTAAGCAGCGATGATATCATCGTGATCAATACCTGCGGATTTATTGATAATGCCAAACAGGAATCCATAGACACTATTCTGCAATACAGCGAACTAAAGGAACAGGGAAAAGTAGGGAAAGTGATCGTTACCGGATGCTTGTCTGAACGTTATAAACCGGAACTTGAGGCTGAGATCAGCAATGTGGATTCATGGTTTGGTACTAATGATCTGCAAAATCTGCTGAGTACTTTAGGCGCCAATTATCGCCATGAATTAATAGGTGAGCGTCTGCTGACTACACCAACTCATTTCGCTTATTTCAAAATTGCAGAGGGTTGTAACCGTCCCTGCTCATTTTGTGCTATACCTTTAATGCGTGGTAAACACGTTTCTAAGCCGATTGAGGATTTGGTGAAGGAAGCCCAACATTTGGCAAAAAACGGTACAAAAGAACTAATACTAATCGCTCAGGACCTTACTTACTACGGTCTTGACCTCTATAATAAACGCAACCTGGATGAGCTGCTACGCCATTTGTCTGATGTAAATGGTATTGAGTGGATCCGTTTGCAATATGCTTATCCTTCCGGTTTCCCGATGGAGATATTGGATGTGATGAATGAGCGAGAGAATATTTGCAACTATTTGGATATGCCGCTGCAACACATCAGCGATAATATGCTGAAATCCATGCGCCGCGGCACTACCAAACAAAAAACCATCGACCTGGTGAACGCTATTCGTGACAAAGTGCCGAACATTGCTATGCGTACCACGCTGATCACAGGCTATCCGGGCGAAACTCAACAGGATTTTGAGGAAATGCAACAATGGGTTGAAGAAACCCGTTTCGACCGTTTAGGTTGCTTTACATACTCGCACGAAGAAAAAACACATGCTTATTCATTAGTAGATGATGTGCCGGAAGAAGTAAAGCAGGAGCGTGCTGATGCTATTATGGAAATTCAGCAGGGCATTTCGTTTGAAAAGAATCAGGAAAAAGTAGGCGAAACCTACAAGGTGCTGATCGATAAAAAAGATGGCGGTTACTTCGTAGGCCGTACGGAGTTTGATTCACCTGAAGTAGATAACGAGGTATTGATCGACGCTAAAAAACATTATGCCACCGTAGGCAGCTTTGTTAATGTGAAGATTGACAGCGCGGAAGACTTCGACCTTTATGGACAGATTGTAAAATAACCGGATTTTAAGCAGGCGATTGCTGATTTAAGATTTTAAAATCTAATTTCGGGATTAAATCAAGCAATTTTCAGATGATTGATGAAGTTTCTAAATCCGAAATCGAACATCCGAAATCCGAAATCAAACTCATGGATGCAGCCTGTATAAGCTATAAAGAGACCGGATATTTCTCGCAAACGGTTAGCGAATACCTGGAAGATAAACCTGAATTACGCCCATTTTATAGCTACAGACCCGATTGGAATGGTTTCAAAGCCTTACTTCAAAATAAAAAGGTAATCGGCAACCGCGATCTTTTAATGCAGGTTCTGACCAAACAATACCAATCTATTCCAGCATCGGATAGCAGGAGGCATACATCAGTTCAGGCTCATATCGACTTACTCAAATCAGAAAATACTTACACCATTACTACGGGTCACCAATTAAATATCTTTGCTGGTCCACTATACTTTATATATAAGATCGTTACCGCGATCAAACTAGCGACTCAGTTAAAGGAGAAGTTCCCGGATAAAAATTTTGTCCCCGTTTACTGGATGGCTTCTGAGGATCATGATTTTGCTGAGATCAACTATACCAATATAGGCGGCAAAAAAGTGCATTGGTGGCATGAAGCGTCAGGTGCAACAGGTCGCATCGATCCGGTTACCATGCGCCATGCCTTGAACCAGTACAAAGGGGTTTTGGGTTTGGATCATCATGCTGAGGAACTAGCTGAAATTGTTGAAAATGCTTACGCCAAATTCAGCAAACTTGCTGATGCTACCCGTTATTTGGTAAATGCCTTATTCGGGCAATATGGCTTAGTGATCATCGATGCGGACGATCACGATCTGAAAAAGCAGTTTGCACATATCATTGAAGAAGATATCATTGAGCAGCATAGCTCAAAAAACATCGAGACTACCAATGAGCAGTTGAAAAGACTGCACGTACATATACAGGTAAACCCACGTGAGATCAATTTCTTCTATCTCAACGATGGTTTGCGCGAGCGGATTGTGTATGAAAATGATACTTACAAAGTGCTGAATACCGAGATCAGCTTTACCAGAGAAGAACTGCAGAAAGAGATTCAAGCAAGTCCAGAGCATTTCAGTCCAAATGTGGTAATGCGGCCACTTTACCAGGAATATATTCTACCCAACATTGCTTATGTAGGTGGTGGGGCTGAAGTAGTTTACTGGCTTGAGTTGAAATCGAATTTTGAGTATTACAAGGTCGATTTTCCAATATTAATGCTCCGCAATTCGGGCTTGGTTATTCCAAAGCAATCAGCATCAAAAGTTGCACGGATGGAATTGCCTGTGGTTGAGTTATTCAAAAGCACCGATGCTATCAAAACCAATTGGATAAAGCAGCATAGTGAGCACGAGCTTTCTTTAAAAAAGGAGTGGAGCGAATTACAGCAAATCCTTGAAAAAATAAAATCACGCTCATCTAAAATCGACCCTACATTGGCACAATCTACAGATGCTATAAGAGCAAGGTTAGAGCATGCAATAGATCGATTGGAGAAGAAACTGATCAGGGCCGAAAAGAAAAACTATCATACCCGCCTGGAGCAAATAGATCATATCAAGGCTGAGCTTTTCCCGAAGGACAGCCTGCAGGAACGTACCGAAAACTTCGGCTTGTTTTATGTAAAATGGGGCCAGCAATTTATCGACGAGCTTATCCGCAATTTTGAACCGCTGGATTTTAAATTCACTGTACTGACAGAAAAATAATGCAATTCCAATCTACTATCCTAACCCTTCCCGGTATTGGTGGCTCAGGACCGCAGCATTGGCAATCCTTATGGGAAAAAGAATATGGCTTTACCCGGATAGAACAGCAGGAATGGGAAATACCTTTCAGGGATGAATGGGTGGCAAACATTCAAAAAGCGGTATCTAAACATGATCCTAAGAAGGTGATATTGGTTGGCCACAGTGCGGTTTGTTCAGCCATCGCAAAATGGGCAGAACGGTATCAAACCAAAATAAAGGCTGCTTTGCTGGTAGCACCAGCCGATCCGGAGGCACAAACCTTTCCGCAAGGAGCAATTGGTTTTGCACCAATGCCCTTATTCAAATTGCCATTCCCGTCTATTGTAGTGGCTAGCACCAATGATTTCTTCGCGACCGTTGAACGGGCTAAACAATTTGCTGACGCATGGGGCAGCGAATTTATCAGTATAGGCGAAGCTGGGCATATCAATGTAGCGTCCGGATATGGGCAGTGGGATGAGGGGTTGGATATATTGAAACGTTTAGATAAAATCTAGCGGATAGACGCGATGCATGGCGTCTCTACTTAATCACATTATGTTGTTTTAATAATTTGATCACCGCATCATGCGGCAGGGCATAAGCTTTATTTCCATTGATGCCTTCCATCGTATCAGCAGCAACCATAGCGTTGATAATGGATTCTTCCACTGATTCTACTGTTGCCTGGTATAAAGGGTTTATCTGATCGTTTGCCAGCATTTCTACTTTTACATTGTCCTTCCGGTTGAAGGCATCCGGATTGGCAGTGGAAAATGCAATAAATATATCACCCGAACTATTTTCTCCTCTGCCGCCAACAATACCAACGCCCAATGCCACCCGTTCAGCAATCCTTTTGAGTTGATGCGGAAGCAAAGGTGCATCGGTAGCAACAACCACGATGATAGACCCTTGGCCTTCATCTTTTTTGTACTGTGGTGGCGCGACTAGTACGGTTTTTAGTGTGTCCATCAAGGCTTTGCCTACAGGTACCCCGGCTATGGTAAGGTTTGCCCTTCTCCCAAAGTTTGATTGCACCAGAACACCCAGTGTGTATTGTTTATTGTTGATAGTGATCACTCTTGATGCGGTCCCGGTTCCGCCTTTAAAGCCAAGACACATCATGCCAGTCCCGCCGCCGATGTTACCTTCTTTCAACGGTCCTGATTTGGCAGAATCCAGAGCTTCGTAGACATTACTTTCCTTTACGTGGAAGCCGTAAATATCATTCAGAAAACCGTCGTAAGTTTCGGCAACAACAGGATAGGTGTACCAAAAATCTTCATTATACCATTTGCGGTCTACAAACCATTTCAACACTGCGTCCCGTACGGTACCTACGCTATTGGTGTTGGTTATCATAATGGGTGTTTCCAGGAAGCCTGATTCTGTTACCCATGTGGTGCCTGTCATTTCACCATTGCCATTCAGCGTATACCAATTAGCGAATACCGGGTGGTGATTCACCTTCCCGTTAGGGAAAATAGCTGTGACGCCTGTTCTAACAGGGCCTTTACCAATATGGTCTTTACCTGAACCACTGATGATCGTGCTATATCCAACTTCAACGCCTGCTACATCGGTTATCGCATTGTATTTGCCGGGAGTACCGCTAAACGGAATGCCAATATCCCGGCCACGCGGTTTTTGAGCAAAGGTTACAACACTGATTAAACTAAATGAGATAAAAGTGATGATGAATTTGCCGCAGCTGAAATACATAATGTTGAGGATTAGTGTTTTAAATATAACCACTAATTGCCAGGTATCGAAATGCGAATAAAAAATCGGGAAAGCCTGCGTAAAGAAAAATATTATCTTTGGTTGACCTGTGTGAACATAGCATCCGGAGTCAACGTACAAATACCAGTTTATTTATCAGCATTGAGATATTTACCTCATTTTAAGCAATTATTACCTGCCGCAATTATTTTGTGCATGGTGGCTATTGTGGCATCATGTACCAAAACTGATGTTAAAATAATCCCTGGTAAATACGACCCGACCCCTTATAATGTGGGAACAACCGGCCCTACCGGTATTACAGGCGTAACGGGAGCCACAGGATCAACTGACTCAACTGCAGTAATACCAGCCCTATTTTCGTCGCCTTCTGATGTAGCAGTAGATGCAGCAGGAAATCTTTACGTTGCTGATTACTGGTACAACCGTATTCAGAAAATATCGACAAATGGAACCGTATCAACCCTGGCCGGAACAGGAAATGTAGGGGCTATAAATGGTATAGGTAAACTGGCATCTTTTAATAAACCATCCGGATTGGCTGTTGACGCAGTGGGCAATGTATATGTAGCTGATGCCGGAAATAACCTTATCCGAAAAATCACGCCTGATGGTACAGTAAGCACGCTTGCAGGTACGGTGGTGGCTGTGGATACAAGCAATACCGTAACAAGCACGCCGCTTTTTTCTGGCCCCAGTGGGGTGGCAGTTGATGCCTCAGGAAATGTGTATGTGGCCGATGCCGGAAATAACCGGATTTGCGTGGTTAGTCCATCGGGTAATACAACCACACTCTCAGGTAATGGCAATGCAGGTTCAAACAATGGAGCGGGGAAAAATGCCACTTTTAATAATCCAACAGGAGTAGCAGTAGATGCATCCGGGAATGTATATGTGGCTGATATGCTGAATAATCTGATCCGCAAGGTGGCCCCCGATGGGACGACAACCACACTAGCCGGGAATGGAGATATAGGTTCAAAAGATGGCCTGGATACCGCCGCGCGGTTCTATTTCCCGAACAGCTTAACGGTTGATGCTTCAGGAAATGTATATGTGACCGATGATGTCAATAACCTGATCCGTGCAATAACACCAGTCGGGGCAGTTACGACTTTGGCAGGTAGCGGACAAGCAGGTTCGCAAAATGGGCTGGGGACACAAGCATCATTTAACGATCCGGCAGGAATCAGCATAGATGCCCTGAATAATTTATATGTAGCCGATGCTAATAATAACCTGATCCGTAAAATAACACCTGCAGGCATGGTGACTACGGTGGCAGGGGTATTACCAAAGTCTTCATTGGGGCATATCGTTCAAAAAATCTACTATCATACAGGAAGAGCTTTAAATAATCGTTCGGTCCTGCTAACCAGGCATCATTAAATTCAAAACTGATTGCATAAGGTTGCTATATTTGCCCCTATGCTCGTCTCCGAATCTATCCTCCGCAGTTTTACTGAAAACATTTTTACAGCAATGGGCTGCAACGCCGAACATGCACAACTGGCTGCCGATGTATTGATCAAATCTGATATGCGTGGTATTGATTCACACGGTGTTGCAAGGCTCCAGGGCTATGTACGCTTATGGGAAAAGAAGCGGATCAATACCAATCCTCATATCAAAATTGTACATGAAACAGCAACTACAGCGACTGTTGATGGCGATGCAGGATTAGGATTAGTCGTAGCGCCTTTTGCCATGAAAGTAGCTATTGAAAAGGCAGAAAAATATGGCTCAGGATGGGTATCGGTACGGAATTCCAACCATTTTGGTATAGCGGGCTACCACGCCATGCAAGCTGTAGAAAAAGATATGATCGGTTTTGCGATGACCAACGCCAGTCCATTAGTTTCGCCGACTTTCTCGAGTGAGCGTTTACTGGGTACCAATCCGATGTGCTATGCATTCCCTGCGGGTAAATTTCCGCCGGTGATTGTTGATATTGCCACCTCAGCAGCAGCCAATGGTAAACTTGAAATTGCTCAGCGGGCAGGTGAACAAGTTCCCGAAGGATGGATCCAAAATAAACAGGGAGAGCCAACCACCGATCCACATGCTTTAAAATCAGGCGGCGCGTTGTTGCCTTTGGGCAGCGACCGCGATCACGGCAGTCACAAAGGGTTCGGATTAAGTGCGACCGTTGATATACTTTCAGCTGTATTATCAGGCGCTAATTATGGTCCGTGGGTACCGCCATTTGTCGCTTTTCTTGATCCGCCGGATGACCCGGTTGGTACAGGTATCGGCCACTTTGTTGGCGCTATGCGTGTTGATGGTTTCCGCCCGGTTGATGAGTTTAAGCAGCATATGGATAACTGGATCAGTCGTTTTAAATCATCCGCTACTATCGACCCAAATCAGAAAGTGATCATCCCCGGCGAACCGGAACTGGAAGCTGAAGCTGATAGGGAAATTAATGGCATCCCGCTGGTAGATGCTGTGGTAAGAGATTTGAATGAGATAGCTGAAAAGTTTGGGGTAGAAAAGTTGGCTTGATTAATCACAATCCCAATTACCTCGTAGCTTGCTACAATGAGCACATTCGAAAGTGTAATATGTGGCATACCATTCATCGAGTTTAGTTTCACCTTCCGATAAACTGTCATCCCACAAATTTTGATATTCGCTGGTCATGTCCATAAACAATTTCCGGCCATCACCATCTGGGCTATTGTTATAAAAATCTTTTGGTTCCCATGTGCCCTTGTAAATCATGAAATCGCCACAATGGCTCAACCAGGGAGTCTGTTGCCATGTAATTACATTTGGCGTTCTTCGTAACTCTTCAAGAATTGAAGGACTGATAGACGGAGGATTACTCATGTTGTGACTATAAACTTTGGATAATCCGGTTTCGTCAAGAAATCCAAATTCAGTGTCATGCCAAAACTCAAAACGGCCAGATTTTAAACAGTTTATACAACCTAACTTTCCTTCTTTCTCCTCATCATCAAACTCATTTGTGATGCTGTAATCAAGTTCAAAACACCGGTCTTCGATTCCACATATTGAGCATATGTTTGTACCATCAACCAAATCTGACATATCATCTTCAGGGCCTTTGAAGTATTTGAATTGCATGAGATTATCAATAGGAAGGAGTAAAGACTATGTTAATGTGCTGCCTGAGTAAGATGCACACGTTTTTATCTGATCTTCATTTAATTCGGGAAAATCTAAAATGATGTCATTAATAGACATACCCTCCGAAAGCCAACTTAAAACATCGTAAACAGAAATACGAGTCCCAATGATAATCGGTCGTCCAAATCTCTTTTCAGGATTAATTTCTATATAGTCAGTATAATTCATACACCAATATAGGCATTAAATTCCGAAATCAAACTTCCGAATTCCGCAATCCCTTAATGTATCCCCTTAAATATCCTATTCCAGCGGATAGAATTTAAGAAGCTTCCTGCCGAATCGGTGCTCATCCAGATAAACAAAGCTTTACCTACAATGTGATCTTCAGGCACAAATCCCCAGAATCGTGAATCTTCTGAATTATGACGGTTATCGCCCATCATCCAGTAGTAGTTTTGCTTAAATGTGTAGCTAGTAGCTATTTTACCGTTGATTAAAATATCATTGCCCTTTAGCTCCAGTTTATTCTTTTCATAAACTTCAATAACACGCCTGTAAACCGGGAATGTAAGACTATCGAGCTTGATTGTCATCCCCACTTTTGGAATGATGATCGGGCCGTAATTGTCAACGTTCCATTTTAGATGCGGATCATGGGGGAATTCTTCCGGGTTGAAGGTGTTTCTTGGCTGTATATATTCGGTTACCGATTTAATATTGGAATAGCCTTTTAAAGTAGCCGCCGCTTGCCGCGTCATAAGCATTTCGCCGTTGGCCATTCCCGGTTCTATATGAAGATCTGTAAGGATCTGCGGATTGATCTGGCTGCCATCAGAGGTAACCAAATAAGATGGTTGGCTTTGCGGCGGATTAGGATTAGGCTTGCTGTTCACATAAACCTGGGCATCTACAATAGAAAGCGTGTCACCCGGTGTACCCTGGCAACGCTTAATGTAGTTATCTTCCTTGTCAATCGGCCTGTAATAAGGTGAATCAGACTGCATCGGAAAGTTGAAAACTACCACGTCACCCTTTTTAATATCGCCAAAGCCCGGCAGGCGGTAATAAGGCAATTTTATAATATCAGAATACGATTTGGTACCGATAAGCGGCATGGTGTTTTGCGCAAAAGGGAACGATATCGGTGTCATTGGCAGACGCGCGCCATAATTCATTTTACTCACAAACAGGTAATCGCCCACCAGCAGGGTGCTCTCCATTGATC
>NZ_DATCRU010000070.1:0-10992 GCF_036568825.1 Mucilaginibacter sp.
GTCGATGGCCTTGATCACACGGCCAACGGTTTCATTCAGCACCGAGCCGACAATGAATTGCGCATCTGCCCCTTTGGGAATGGCCACGAAGATCGTCACCGACGATAGGGGCAGAATGACCATATACTTTTTCATAATTCGTTTTAAAATTGACACAATAACCTCCTTTAGCACTGCTAAAAGGCAGTACTTTCCTGGTTTTGTAAGTGAATAATTCGGTTAGTTGAGTTTGCGGTAAACCGCCCGCTTCAAGTACAATTCCCCTTTGTCCGGGTCGAAGCGGAAAACCCGCCCGGTGGTGGTTTCATTTAGCACCCTGTTCTGCGGGTCATAAATCCCGTCGAATTTTCCGCGCTCGAATTTTTTAGGCAAGAGCTTACCTTCGCGGATCGCCTGGTAACCCGTATTCCGCGTCACCAGGTAATGGCCCGCACCCGTATGGGTAAACGTCAGCGTATCATTGGCAACGGACAGATCGCTCCGACTTTGGTTGACATAGACGCCATCGATGAATTGCTGCACTTTGGCGGTTTTGCTTTGGCAGGCGGCAAGAACGGTCGCCAGCGCTGCCATCAGAATCAGATTTCTCATTTCGGCTTTTGTTTATTTGTTAGTTCCTCCGCCAGCATCGCGATACCTTTTTGGATGCTGCCATATTTCCTGGCGTATTGCTGTACTTTGACCTTTTCACTTTCTTCGGTGGTATAGGCCAAATATTCCAATAAACTGACCTCGGTGCGGTATACTTTGGAATACTGGCCGCCTAATGAAATAAATACCTCTTTGTATTTGCGTTTCGGGTCGTTGGCCCGGTTCATGGAAAGTACCTGCGCTTTTTCCTTGTCCGTCAGGCCCAACAATTCCTGTATCGCATCGAACTTGTTCTGGTATTTGCTTTGGTCAAGAAGTATTTTGCAGTCGCTGTTATTGATAATGGCCTGCTTAACGATAGGCGAAGAAATGATGTCTTCCACTTCCTGCGTCACCACGATAGCTTCGCCAAAAAACTTACGGACGGTCTTAAAAAGGTACCTTAAATATTCCGCCATGCCTTCTTTAGCAATTGCCTTCCAGCATTCCTCGATTAAAATGAGCTTCCTGACGCCCTTTAGCTTGCGCATCTTGGAGATGAACATTTCCATCAGAATGAGCGTCACCACCGGGAACAAGATCGGATGATGTAGGCTAAGCACCCGGCGCCTTGCTATATTGCTATAGTAGGTTTCCATGCACTCGCCCCCGAACCGTACGTACACGTTCCCGCGTATACGGCTCTCCACTAATATTCGCAGTTTAGTCGCCATTGTGTATCCTCCTGTGACATTTATGGCATACCGCCATTGTTTTCCTTTTCCTCGTCATCATGTGGACTTCCCAAGGGCTTTTGCCCTTTGCGATGTCTTTCAGTTTCCTGACATGGTGCATTTCGAGTTCATTGGTTTCCCCACACATTTCGCAAGTCAATGCTTTTAACCTGTCTATCAGGCTTGTCCGCATCCTCGCTTGAAAGTAGTCGGGGATTTTGTCAAAGAAGGCTTCTTTGGCCTCGATTTTCCGCCCAAAGCCATCATTGTAGAAAGTTCGATAGCGTTGTTCACGTTTGCTATTGGTGTAGGTCACGGTGAACACCTTGTCTTTCAGGTATTTTCTACAGATGTTGGGTACAGTTGTACGATACTTATTTGCAAAGGTCTTGTACATACTGTATTTCATGATGTAGCTGAACGTGTTAACGATTCCGCTGTTCAATGCAATAGAATAGTAATTGTAGAAGCCGATAACTTCGGAATTGTACTTGCTTAATATCTCCAAGTCGTCATTGAATACCAGACCTGTTCGGCATTTGGCTTTCCATTGTTCGTTACCGTTATGAAGCCTAATATCCAAAGCTTCATATTGCAGTAACTTATTTTTAATGGTATCCTTTGGTATTTTAAGAACGATTTTCTTGTGATAGGTACGTGTCATTCTTCCGTTAGCAGTCCTTTTCGTCAGATCAGACTTGCGTACAGTGATGTCAAATGATAAGAACTTGGCAGGCTTATCTGTGTGGGTTATCAGCGTTTTTTCTTCAGAAAGCACAAGCTTTAGTTTATCATTCAGGAAGTTGGTTATGTCCTGTTTGATGCGCCTGCAATCTTCCAAACTGCCGATTACTCCCAACAGAAAGTCATCTGCATATCTCACATATTTGAGTTTCCTGTAGTTAGGGTCCATCTCATCGCAACTGGCTATCGCTGCTCTTTTCCTATCTATCATTTTGAGCCTTAGACCGATTAGTTTTCTATCGGCTACATCATCTTCGGCTCTGAGCATACTCATAGCAATTCTCTTTTCGTATTCACAATCGATGCGTTCCTGATTAGGTCTACGTTTCTTGCCCTTATCAAAGTCTTGGATATATTCCTTAACATATTTGTCCAGCTTATCTAAGTAGATGTTGGCCAGTATGGGGCTGATAATGCCGCCTTGTGGCGTTCCGCTGTACGTTCTGTGAAATACCCAATCTTCGACATACCCTGCATTGAGGAACTTTCTCATGAGCCTGATAAAGCGTTCATCGGAGATGCGTTCTTGCAGGATATTCAGCAGTACATCATGGTTGATGTTGTCGAAAAAACCTTTGATATCGCCCTCGATGAACCATTTGGCTCCATTGAAAGTCTTGCTGACATGCAGTAGTGCGGTGTGGCAGCTTCTGTGAGGCCTGAAACCGTGGGAGGTTTGCTCAAAGCTTCCCTCGTAAATCGCTTCCAGTATCATCCTGATTACCTCCTGCACTAACTTGTCATCAAAAGAAGGTATCCCTAAAGGACGTCTTTTACCGTTTTTCTTCGGTATATAAGTCCTTCTTGATGGATGGGGTTGGTAGCTTTCATCCTTGATAGCACCGATTAGTTTTTCAATTCGGGATAGGCTCATCTCGTCAATAGTCTGGCCGTCTGACCCTTTGGTCATGTTGCCTGGCTTTGCATAAATGTTCTGATAAGCTGTGTAATACATCTCCTCGTTGAATAAAATACGATAGAGCCTTTCAAACCTATAGCTTGAAAGTTTGCTATGCTCTGTCAAACTGTTTAATACCTTTTGCGGATTTCTCATAATGTCTCACACATTTTCCTTTATTAGCATTAAAAATATTAGCTGCTTCCCTTCGCCATGTACAAGGCTTTCCCTTGCTCGGACTACTACGGAAGCTCCGTTACCATATCAGATATTCAAGCGACAATTCGCTATAGCCGCGCCAGCGGCATTCTGACTTAGGTAATCCACGTTTAGCAGCATAGTAACTATGGCTCTACAGATTGTCGGATATGACTTCCACCCTTTATTGCATATTGCAATTGCGCTGTGATTTGTTCTTTGCTTTCCCTCCTCAAAGACCGAAAGGAAAGTATCACAGTATGACGAGTTTAGTTGTCTTACGTCACAGATACAGCATGGAGCCACTCGGGTTATCATTCAATCAGTATGGATTTTATCCTCATATCTGTTACTCATCCTACTATTCAGTCGCAACCGGACAACTGGTTGACTCATAGACTTGTGTCGGCATGCTACACTCCCCGATATTTGGTTTCCCTCACGGATAAGCCGATGGATGATAGGCCTCTTGAACACTGGCCTAATACCCTGCCATGGGTATATTTACTATGCTGCCACTACGTGCGCACCCTTCACGGCATCAATCTCAAACACAATAAAGCGTTCATGCAGCAAGTCAAGATTTTCAGTTGCATTGAGCAGGTAATCGAATTCGCCGCCCCGGTAATACGGATTGAGCACGTATAGAAAGTTCGACACGTCAAAATCGCGCTCCTTTACCTTGCCGTCTTCCAGTACCTGCAAATACACTTCCATCAGGTATTCATAAAAAGTATTGAAGCAGGGAAAGATATCCGGGTGTTGTACTAAATGTTCAAAGTAGCCGGTCAGCGCATTGGATAAGGCCACATACTCACTGCGTTTGAAATGCTCGTCATCTTTTTTCCATAGTGCAATAAGCAGTGTTTTAATGCTTTCCTTTTTCTCGGTATCCAATATGTCGCCGCCGGTCAGGTAAAATGGGTTAAAGCTGATCGGGGCTGTTTCCGAATAAGTAAAGTAATAACCACCCACGAGGTCGCATAAACCTTTATAGCTATGGCCTACATCCACCAATACGACATGGGCGCCTTGTTCATAATAAGAACGCACCAAATGATTGGTGAAGAAAGATTTGCCGCTGCCGCTAGGCCCTAAGATGAACTTGTTGCGGTTGGTCGTAAAACCCAACCTCATCGGCTCATCAGAGATGTCCACATGCACCGGCCTGCCGGTCAAGCGGTCGCCCAGGCGGATGCCGAATGGGGAAATGCTGTCGCAGTAATTACTTTCGAGGTTAAAAAAACAGGCGGCCTGTTCGATAAAGGTATCTAAGGTATCATTCATAGGAAAATCGGCCTCATTGCCAGGCATCCCCGCAAACCAGATCTGCGCGGCCCCGTCCGTTTCCAGTTTGCAGGCCGCGTCCAGCTGCGCCATTGCCGAACCCACCAGGTTCTTCAGGTCACGTTTTTTTTCCTGATCATCCGACCAGGCCAGTACATTGAAATGCGCCTTAACCGGCAACCGCTGTTCACCGATCGCTTCGTTCAGGAAATCATTCACCGCATCGCGGCTGATCGCATTTTCCCGGCTGTAACCCGATAAGGATTGCAAACGCAGCTTTTTAGCTTCCAGCCGTTTGATCGTTTGCTGACCATCCTCAATAAATATGTATTGGTTTAAAATATGATTACAGGGCAACAGGCTGCCCAAAGGCGAGGCGAAGCCGATTGAAAACTTGGTCCGGTCGGTGGAATATTTATCATAATTGATACGGGAACCGCAAAGCGGCGGCAGGTCTTCTGCATCGGCTAATGTGTAGAGTTCGCAATGGTTCCGGCCGATCCTGAGTTCATCTTTGATATGGATATCCTGTAATAAAGGTTGCTCATCCACGCCGCGCAGCATCAGATAACGTTCAATGATCCCGACAGACTTTTCCGTTCCGGCCAGTTCGTCATCGGCTAAACGAACCAACTTCACATAGCCACTATCGGCCAGCACCCGTTCAAACTGACCTGCGCTGTCCAGGAAATCTTTGAACAAGACCGGGTTTATCATTTGCTGCGGTACGATACTTTTGCGCAGGATATTGCTGTAAGCGGATGAGGACAGTTTGCGGTCTTTCGGTTTTTGCGTGAGGAAGATGTAACAGCCATGTTCCAGGCATTCGCGTTCGTTAAAAAAGCGTTCGCTGGCCCTGGAAAGAAAGTCTTTACGGGCTTTTTCAAAATTTGCTTTAAAGCCGCTTTCGATAAACCAATCCTGTTTATGAAAAACGGAACCGACCGGCAGCAACCGGATGGCTTTTACCCAGGCCTGGTGATAGGCTTCGTAGTCCCGGTCGGACAGCGTGAATATCTCCGGCAGGGTAACCGCAAAGCCAATCGTAATATCACCATGCGCGGATAGAATGGCATCCTGTTCTACTTTTGTCAAAGGCAATATGTTCTCAAGATTAAATTCCATGTGCAGAAGTTTTTAGATGGATAAATTGCTTGCGCGAACGACATCGAATAGCTTCAGGCAACTGCTTTTTGGCGAAATGCTTGGAGAGGCCGTGCTCACCAAAGCGATGACTGAGGCGGAATACGCCAAAGAATAAGGCTGTGCCCATTCCCAGCACCAGCGGCAGGGTTACCCAAAGTGACAAACCACAGATATACAGTATCGCAAAGCCGATCAGCAAAACCACTAAACCAATCGCCAAATAAGCAATGTACTGCGCCTTCAGCCCGCGAAAAACAATCGGTTTGGAAACCCCTTTATTGATTTGGTAGATGCTCATAACCCGAAAAAGCTTTTTAAAACCGTGGCCACCACCACCAAAAAAATACAAGAGCCGAACCAGGCCGCAGCGACTTTATTGGTATCCGGTTCGCCGTGGTTCCATTTGTTGAACACACGCACCGCACCGATAATGCCCACCACTGCGCCGATGGCATACATCAGGTTACAACCGCTGTCGAAATAGCTTTTGACCTGGGTGGTGGCGCTGTTGATGCCATTATTACCGTCCTGCGCGAAGCAGTCATTGATGACCAGCAGCCCGGCGGTAAGCATCAGCGCTTTGGTCAGCGCGATGCGTTTCTTTTCAGCCGGAACGGCCCGGTAAGTATTGAATTGTGTTTTGATATATTGAAAGATCGTTTTCATAAATTAAGGGAAAGAGTTTATCGCCACAGGTTAGTTAATTCTTCATCCGAGATGGGGAACAGCACATTTTCACGGATATATTCGTTCAGCGCCCGTTCATCCGGCGTTCCGCGGATCGCGCCATATTTGACCTTGACCAGACCGAACAGCGCGATAAAATCCGCTTTGCTGCCCTGCTCTTTTTCCAGGATATGGAAGATGCTTTTCAGTTCCTCGATCACATCCGGCACCAGTCCTTGCTGCCGCTGGCGGCGTTCATCCAACTCTTCAAGAGTTGGTGCAAAGCCGAACATCGACATACTTACTTTGGACATACCTTCCGGCAGCACCGGTTTGCCCATTAGTTCATCGGTTTGTTCCAGTTCATCCGCCAGTTCCTCGTCCCATTCATGGCCCAGCGGTTCGACCGGCTTATGCGCCTTATTCCGATCAAAAAATGCTTTGAGCTTTTCCCGGTAAAGCAGGGGGATGACTACCACATACCAGATGCTGCTCAGGATCAGGGCAGCCACCAAAAATTGCTGCCAGGTGAAATGATTGAATAACATGTTCTTTTGCTTTTATCCGCCGCTCCATTGCGACGGGATTAACGAAAGCAAAATTTCAAAGACGATATCCCGGGAACGACCACGTGTACGAAATCGCCGCAAAAGCCCGCTTTACGCTATCAAAAACCCGCTTTATTTTTCCGGCGCTGTTCCCGCTGCCAGTCATCTTCCTCATCCATCTTGTTCACCAGTTCATCCCGTATCCGGTCGATAAAGTGCGTACGGCTTAACTTCTTTCTTTTCTTCAGCCCATCAAAGCCTTTCTTTGGAATGCCCAGCTCAACACCGAAAAAGTCACCCATTCCCTTGAACCATTCGAGCAAGCCTACCTCGCCATCATTTACCTGGCCAGTGAGGTGGATACCATGCAGCACCTCGATCAGGTTCAGCGCTTCGCCTGTCCAACGGAACGGCTTCCCGCCACTTTCCATTTCCTGCATTATATGTGCAAAGAGCATTTCGTAGGCTATAAAGCGGGCGAACAAGTAGCCCGTTTCGGTCGTATGCACCACCTCGAAATCAGAAAGTACCGGCAGTAAAACGCTTTGGCGATTGCCGCTTTCGGTAAAAAACAACCCGTCCAAGTCATCGGCTTTCAGCTTGAAATAGCTATACAGGAATTCGTAGCGGCGGATGTAGCCAAAGAGTAGTTTTAATTGTTCACCATAGTAGGCACGGATACTTTCACCGCCCAACGCAGGCAAGTTCTTTTTCAGCAGGTGTAACTCCACCCGGAAAATATGTAAGGCGCGCAAGCGGGGATACAAACTTTTGTGGTATTCTATTTCTTCGGCTGCATCGATAAAGCCGTTTTGTGTTATAAACCCATGTACCTTTGCCTGGCACGCCCGGATCAGCGCCATCTCTTCCCGCAAGCGCTCCAGTGGCGTCCAGTCTTTGCCGTTGTTAAAGGTCTTTAACATTTTGTCCAGGCCGGCCAATTCTTCTTCAAAAAAAATTCGGATTGTTTTCATAAATCGCTGTATTTAGTAAATGCGTATTTATTTCACCATAGGCAATAATTTTAACCAAAGGTGAAGGTCGGGCGACCCTGAAAACAATAGGGAAATTGCCTATAAAAAAGGAGTTAGGGATATTCCTGATTGGAGTTAGCTGTAGAAGCGATTGATCAACTCTACTTTGTTCCTGACATTGGTTTTAAAGTAGATACTGCGCAGGTGGGCGTCTACCGTTTTTTCAGAAATGAAGAGAATTTCCGCTGCTGAGCGGTAGGTATGGCCGGCCAATATCAGCCGTAAAACGTCCACTTCGCGAGTAGATAACCGGTAGGTCTTGCAATTCCGCTCGAAGATTTCTTCGCGGGTCGCATCCGCAATTGCTTTGCGCAACCGGGCCTGGCGCCGGTGTTTTTTAAAAAGGTACACGTTCAGGATCAACAAGCCCACCGCAATAACTGTCAATCCCACTATGATCCATAGTAGTGACATACGTTTCTCCAATAAATATATGATATAATAAAAACTGCTGAAAAGCAAAAGTGCGGGTTTCCTTGGTCACGCTCTTGCAGGTACCGCTAAGTAACCTTTGACAACGCAACACAAGTACGCCCGCACTTCTGCGGGCATTGCACTTGCCTTTGGTTGTCCTTTTAAAATTAGCGGTTTTGCAAGAACCAAAAGATCGTGAATGCTATAATAAGCTGATATGTCTAATTGACTTTACTGTTTCTTATTTCAAATTTTAGTGCCATAAAGGTAAAAATTTAAGGTTAAACTTAACTGGCTTATGCCGCCTTTTCCGCCGCCTCAAAAGCCCAGTCGATAATCTGGCCAATGGTTTTCCAAAGCGTTTCACTTTCTTCGGGCACATTGATATCGACGCTGCAAACACTGCTGCCATTGGTGGTGGCGTGTAACACCACATAATAAATACCGCCTAACAGCAAGCAGATCACTGAGCGGAAACTCACGCCCGAATCCTTAAAGAACTGGTCCGTCGGCCTGAGTAGCTTTTCGCCTTCCGCTTCCCTGGAATCGGAAATGCTGCGTAACAAAGGCAAATCCTCATTGATCTGCCACTGGATGATCTTTTGCATCTCCTTATGATCCTTAAAGAACCGGTAATTCTCGCGCATCAGTTCGATAAACAAGCATTTGACTTCCAACCGACTTGGTTGATCCGTTAATTTGAACCGTTCAAAGAACGGAGGCCAGTAATCCTTTTCCATAATAAAAGCTTTTTTCAAATTCTGAATATTACCGAAATAGTAACGGATCAGGTTCTTATCACGATCCAGGTGCCGCGCGATATTGTTGACCCGAAGGCCGGTAAATCCTTGCTTCTCCAGTATCTCGCCAATCGCGTCGATCAACTGCCGCTTCATGCGGTCAGGGTCGCGTATCTTATGTTGCTTCTTTCTCGTCATAGGCAGGTTCCTTTCTCTTATTTAATTTCAATTTCTTGCCGATCCATTCCCAGGCATTCAGCACCTGGTCGAGATCAGTTTGCGTATGCGTCGCCATCAGGCTTTGCCGCACCCGCGCGTCCTTTTTCGATACTGCCGGGTAACCAATCTGGTTGGCATATACACCCGCCTGCAACAGCAGTTTGGTCGCTTCCGCCGCCAGGAGCGGATCACCCGTCTTTACCGGGATGATTGCCGAAACCGTATTCCCCACATCCAAACCCAAGTCTTCCAAACCCTTTTTGAAATAGGATACGTTTTCCCATAGTAACTTCATCCATTGTGGCTCGCTATCCACCAGGTCAATTGCCACCGGGATACAAGCACAGGACGGCGGCAGTGTCGCCGAAAAGATGTGCTGGCGCGAATGAAATTTCAGGTACTCCACCAATTCTGGTTTGGCTACCACATAGCCGCCCACATGCGCAAACGTCTTGCTAAACGTACCGGTGATAATATCCACCTTCTGCAACAGGTCATATAGCTCCAGCACACCGCGTCCACGTACACCGATCACACCTGTACCATGCGCATCATCTACGACGATCATTGCGCCATATTGCTTACAAAGGGCAACAATCTGATCTAAGGGCGCTAAATCACCATCTTGTGAATAGACGCCATCGACTACTATCATACGGGTGCGGTACTTCCCTGAAGTAATCTTTAGTACATGCTCCAGTGCTGAAAGATCGTTGTGCGGGAAGGTTTTAACATTCGTCGTCAAGCCACCCTCAAACACCGAAGCATGTACACTGCTATCAAAAATCGCCAGGTCTTCCTTTTTCAACAGGCATTGCAGCATTGCCGAGTTCGCCGTATAACCGGTCGTATAAACAATCGCGCTTAGCCAGCCGAAAAACGATGCGATAGATATTTCGATCTCCCGGTGAAAACGATAATGCCCGCCAATTGCCGGGGATGCGCCCGCACCCGTCCCATACTTTTCAATTGCGGCTATGGCCGCCGCTTTTACTTTAGGGTGCTGTGTAAATCCCAAGTAATCGTTGGATACCACACTCACAAAATCCTTATGCTTAATGCCCGGCAGCCGTAATTCCATACGCGGCCCACATCCCGTAACCGCTTCCTGCCGGTAATTCCAATGTCCCCGGGAACGCCAGTCGGCTACATAAGCCGCCCATTCCGCGGCCCTTTCATAAGGCCCATTTCCCGGAATGTTTTCAAAATCCTTAAAAGTTCTGTGCATTAAATTGTCCATAATAGATGAATTGGTTTAGGTCGAAATTAGCGGACAAAAACGCCCCTGGTGGGGAATTAAGGGCACGCCCAAAAAATTTTTTGTTTTTATTGCCGCGCATATCCCTGCCGGAAACTTTGCGGGATATAAGCATCCGACTGGTCGATGCGGTGCAGGATTGCCGTACGCATCTGTTCCATAAAACGAGTATGGCTGACCACCTTACGCCGCCTTATATCAATAAAGATCCGGTTCACCCGGCCCAAATTGATCTGGAACAATTGTTCCATGCAGTTCACCACCTCGGTCAGGCTTACATCGCCATTATTGATCTGCTTGGTTTCATATAAACCGTAAACCAGTTCTACCAGGTTGCAGATATCGCCCGTCCAATGCAATTGTTTGCTGCGAAGCCCCTGCGGATGTGCCCTCTCAATTTCCCACAGCAAGCCAATCTGTTCCAATAAGTAATGCTGTAACTTATCATATGCGATAAACTTCGCAAACAGTTCTGTCCGCTCTTTTACCGGCAGCATGCTATGGTTCTCCGTAGGGCCGATCCAGCGGTCCAGACA
>NZ_DATCRU010000071.1:0-113468 GCF_036568825.1 Mucilaginibacter sp.
AAATACCGCCAGTATACATAATAAGATCAGCAACAATGGGAATGATATTTCCTCGCAGGCATCATAAATGGCCTGTCGTTTGGATTTACCCATTTCCAAATGCTGGTGAATATTTTCTATGGTTACCGTAGCCTGGTCGACAAGGATACCAATCGCCAAAGCCAAACCGCTCAAGGTCATGATATTGACGGTTTGTCCAAAAAGACTCAGCAAAAGCACGCCGATCAGGATAGAAACCGGTATAGTGATCACCACGATCAAACTGCTTCGCCAATCGCGCAGGAATAGAAGTACCATTAGTCCCGTCAGCAAAGCACCAAGGCCGCCTTCAGTCATCAAACTTTTTACAGCATTTACAACGAACACCGATTGGTCGAACTCGTAAGATATCTTTACATCATTCGGCAAGAGGTTCTGCATTTCGGTCAGTTTTGCTTTTAAACCTTGTACTACAGACCATGTAGAAGCGGATGCCGTTTTTACAACCGGGATATAAACCGAACGCTTGCCATTTATCAAAGCATAGTCTACAGTTACATCGGTAGCGTCAGTTACTCTTGCGATATCCTTTACATAGATAGGCACGCCATTTTTAGTGATGACAGGAATATTGCCAAAATTTTCTGCGTTTTTTACAAGGGTATTCATGGTAGTTAAATACATTGTATTGCCTACGCGCAGGTTACCTGATGGCGACATTACGTTGAATTTCGCTAATGCGTCTACCACTTCATCAGGTGTCAGGTTAAAGCTTCTCAATTTATCCGGATCAACACTGAACACAATTGTTCTCGCATTGGAACCAAACGGAGGAGGAGCAGACAGGCCCGGTATAGTAGAAAACATTGGCCTGATGCGGGTAGCCGCCAGGTCATAGATGTCTTTCAAACTTTCACTTTTACTGTCCAATACCAGCTCACCAACGGGGAGCGACGAAGCATCATAACGTATTACCTGTGGAGGCAAAGCGCCGGGAGGGAAGAAGCCCTGAGCACGGCTAACCTGTAATGCAACCTGTGCGGATGCTTCAGCCATGTTGGTGGTTTCGTAGAACGATATTTTGATAATCGTTAATCCCTGTATGCTCTTACTACTGATATTTTTAACGCCGTCTACATACAGGAACTGGTTTTGTAGCCCCGTCGCAAAAAAGCCTTCCATTTGCTGTGCCGACATACCACCGTATGATTCGATCACGTAAATAGTAGGCAGGTTAAGCTTGGGGAATATATCTATCGGGATATTCATTGCACTGAGCACTGCAAAAATCAAAAGGCTCATGGTGATCACTATTGTAGTAATCGGCCTTTTCAGTGCGGATGTGACCATTGACATAGTTTTCGTTATTTTAAAAGGTTTAATATGGTGCCTACTTTATTGTCGGTAATGGCTTGGTTAAATAATGCGTTGGTATAAGCATATTTAGCCTGCACATAATCGGTTTCAGCACGATAAAGGATGTTGAGGGCGGCGTCCAACTCGATAATATCCGTCAACCCGTTTTTATAAAGCGATAATTTTTGGCGGTAACCATCATTTGCCGCTTTAAGTTGATGAGGTATTTCGGTTAAGCGATCACGGGCTGTTTGCATTTCAGCATAAGCCTGGTTGGCATTGGCTGCAAGTAATGTCTTCTGTTCCTGCAACTTATTCTGAAAATAATCGGACTGCGTTTTCTGGGTGCGTACCTTTAACTGTTTGCGACGCAGATCAAAAAGGTTATAAGAAATACCAACCCCAACTAAATAATTGTCGCGTTGAAAACCCCATCCGGTCGAAAGACTATTGAAATGGTCGTTAGCGTCTACACTCGAGCCACGTCCCCAGGCAGCACCTTCCAGCATGATTTTTGGATTGTACTGTTTTTTTACCAGGTTTTCCTGCTCTTTGCTATTCTGATACAGCGATTTATAATAGTTAATGAGCGGATGATTGGCAGTATCGGTATTAAGCTGACCATATGGTGAATTAATCAACTGATCTTCCACCAGTGTATCAGCTACAATGGATTGATAGGGTAGACCACTCACAGTGGCAAGTCGTAGTTGAACCTGCTGTAATTGGTTATTCAACTCGATATAGTTTAATCGGGCCTTTGATAATTCGGCGTTAGCGATACTGGTATCAACTCCAGGACGAACACCGCTACGGGTAAGTGAGCCGATTGACCGCAATATTTCCTGGTTTCGCTGGATATTGCGAGCTTGTATCTTCACATAGTCCTGCAGGCTCATCAATTGCAGATAGTTACTGATGGTATAAGCCTCCAATTGATATTTCGATTGTGCAAAATTGTTTTGCTCAACCTGTATGTTTGACTGAGCTACACGATTTTGAGCACCGTATGCCCCAAAATTATATATTTCCCAATCCAATGCGGCTACGCCAACATTGGCTGAAACTGCTGTGGTATTACTTTCGGTACGCACGCCACGGCTATCGGATGGAATTATCCCGAAACCAAAATATGGACCGGATACGTTGTTGTTGGTGCCGATATCGGCCTGGTAATTCAACCGTAAATTGGGCAACCAATTATTGCGGACTTCTGCCGCCTGTGCCTGCCTTATTCGAATAGCCGATGAATCAGTTATTAAAGTAGGGGCACTTTTATCTACTTGTATTAAGAGTTGCTTTAATGAAACAGCCTGTTGCGCATTGGCTGCTACAGATAGTAATAGCAAAAACACCACAAACAGACTTTTATTAATATTTGACATTTTTAGATCATTAATTTGACGAATTTAAAAAGTATAAGCATACACGCAGATGTACTGCGGGTAATCATTTAGTTACTTCTTGAAATATCAAATAATGAGCTTGCCGGCCAATAGGTAAGTATTTTCAGGCGGCAAAAGAGATAAGCGAATATCGGATAATATCCTGCCCGTTATTTTTCGTAATGGATCGAACAGGGCTGGTAAAATGCTTAGCAATAAAAGCGACATGGATGACAGCAACACCATCAGCGGGTTTGAAAGCTGGTGATGTATCTGGCTGGCGGCTTTATCTGCATCTTCAAGGTTTTCGGGTTTACGTTTTGAAAAGCTCTTAACCAGGATGTTATGCGAAATGCGGATCTTAAAATGATGGTTGGCAACCTCAAAACCAAAGAAAGGCTTTGAAATAAACAGCAGCGCTGCAAATGCAAAGAAGATTTTAAAAGCCGGAGCTCCTTTCATTTTGATTTTGAATGACAATTTCAGCTACAAAGGTGGCGTTAAATTGTTTTATAAAAATAAATGTAACGTTAATGTTGCATGAGGTTAATGTAAAATCGAATCAAGATTACTATTAAAAACTGTAAACTTTTTTCAGGACGAGACAAGCGTTCACAGCGTTCACGGCGGTGAACATGAACACTTTGAACATAAAAAAGGCTCCTTGAAGGAGCCTTTTTAGTTGATTGATTTATTTAGTTGTGGAATTAATCGGCATTAACCCTGAACATCAATGCACCAACGGTAACATTGGTACGGCTGTCGATCAGTATGGCACCACCATTTGCCTTATTATCCTGGTAAAGATCAAAAGCTAAAGGATCAGCTGTTTTGATAACAATTCGGCCAATGTCATTCAGCTTGAAATCTTCATCAAACTCCTGCTCCAGGGTGTTGATATTCACTTTATACTTTATCTCCTGTATGCGGCAGCGCGTTAGTTTGCTGTTATGCTGCAGGAAATAGGTATGTGTCGTATCCAATGGTTTGGTATCCATCCAGCACAGATCAGCTTCAATTTGTTGTGAAACATGTGGTTTGTTTTTTGCACTCACTAAAGTATCACCACGGCTGATATCGATCTCATCTTCCAAATGAATAGTTACTGACATACCTGATAAAGCTGCATCTGGTTCTATATCAAGTAATTCAATCTTACTGATGGTTGATGTAAATCCTGAAGGTAAAACAGTCACTTTATCATTCACACGGAATGAACCGCTTGAAACACGGCCTGCATAACCACGATAATCGTGCAATTTCTCAGTCTGCGGGCGAACCACCCATTGAACCGGGAACCTTGCATGCTCTGTCAGGTTATCAGTTGGGATTTCAACTGTTTCCAGGTAAGGCAGTAAGCTGCTTCCTTTAAACCAGGACATCCTTTCGGATGAGTGTACAATATTATCGCCCTTAAGCGCACTTACAGGAATATAAGCAACATTTTTCAGACCGACTTTAGCTGCAAGTACCTTGTAATCACTAACAATCTTATTGAAAACTTCTTCGTCGTAATCGACCATATCCATTTTGTTCACACACACAACTACCTGTGGTAAGCCCAATAAAGCAACCAGGAAGGAGTGACGTATGGTTTGCTCGATCACACCTTTACGTGCATCGATCAGGATAATGGCCAAACCGGCATTTGAGGCTCCGGTAACCATATTACGTGTATACTGGATATGACCCGGGGTATCGGCTATGATGAATTTACGTTTATCGGTTTGAAAATATTTATAGGCAACGTCAATTGTAATACCTTGCTCACGTTCAGCTTTCAGGCCGTCGGTTAAAATAGCAAGGTCAATAGTACCATCATCATTTTTGCGATTGGAACGTTGAAGCGCTTCTAACTGGTCGACCAAAATAGCGCCGCTATCATAAAGCAGGCGACCTATAAGGGTACTTTTACCATCATCAACACTACCTGCGGTTAAAAATTTTAGAATATTCATATGCTTTGATTTCGGATTTCGGATTTTCGATTTCGGATTTTATTTAAATCTTCCATGAAAATCAAAATCAGAAATATCCTCCTTTCTTTCTGTCTTCCATAGCGGCTTCGCTCACTTTATCGTCCATGCGGGCACCGCGTTCGCTGACACGGGAGGCGCTTATTTCGTCAATTATATCATCTATCTCAAAAGCGTACGACTCTACAGCAGCTGTACATGTCATATCACCCACAGTGCGAAAACGTACATTACGACGTTCAACCACATCCTCGTCATCCATATTCAGAAATGGAGATGCAGCCATTAACTGGCCATTACGGGTGATCACATTACGCTCGTGTGCAAAATAGATGGTTGGCAATTCGATTTTTTCTCTGCGGATATAATTCCATACGTCCAGTTCGGTCCAGTTACTGATCGGGAATACACGTACGTTTTCACCCTTGTGTATTTTACCATTATAAATATTCCAAAGCTCAGGACGTTGACGTTTTGGGTCCCACTGGCCAAACTCATCGCGCACAGAAAAAATACGTTCTTTAGCACGTGCTTTTTCTTCATCACGACGTGCGCCGCCAATGCAAGCATCAAACTGGTGTTTTGCGATGGTATTTAACAGTGTAACAGTTTGTAACTGGTTACGGCTGGCGTTTTTACCCTTTTGTTCAACCACGCGGCCACTGTCGATATCATCCTGAACATGACCAACGATCAGCTTTTCGCCAATGCGCTTGATCATGTTATCGCGATAGATAATGGTTTCTTCAAAATTGTGACCGGTATCAATATGTACCAACGGGAACGGAAATTTTCCCGGACGGAAAGCCTTCTCGGCCAACCTTACCAAGGTGATAGAATCCTTACCTCCCGAAAAAAGCAGGGCAGGCTTTTCAAATTGCCCGGCTACTTCCCGCAAAATATGGATGGCTTCCGCCTCTAACTCATCTAGATAATCCAACTGCTTCATTAATAATTAGTGATTTAGTGAATGAGTGAATTAGTGATTGTTAATCCTCTAACTCGCTTCATCCACAATTAATTTATTTTTCTGCTTATGATTGATTTAATGTTTGAGTAAATTCACTCATTCACTAACTCGCTCATTCATTTATGCGCTTCGTGTAATCCACACTCTTTTTTTGATTGGTCTTCCCACCACCATCTGCCTGCCCTGAAATCTTCTCCAGGTTGAACTGCCCTGGTGCAAGGCTGGCAGCCGATACTTGGAAAGCCCCTGTCGTGAAGCGTGTTATAGGGCACGTTATGTATCCTGATGTATTCTTTTACCTGATCGAGCGTCCAATCGTAAATCGGGTGAAATTTAATCAAATTATTTTGTTCGTCCCATTCCAGATTGTGCATGTCATGCCGGTTGACTGACTGTTCGGCGCGGATGCCTGTTACCCAGCATTTGTTGCCTGCAAGGGCGCGCTTCAGGGGTTCAACCTTGCGAATACCGCAGCATTCTTTACGGTTCTCAACAGATTCGTAAAAACTGCTCGGCCCCTTGGCGTTGACCATCTTCTCCAGCAACTCGCTATTAGGATAATAAGCATGTATAGGTTTCTCGTACATTTCCATAGTACGGTTCCACACATAATAAGTTTCAGGAAAAAGGCGACCGGTTTCCAGTGTAAACACCTTGATAGGCAGATTGTTGGTAAAGATCATGTGCGTGATCACCTGGTCTTCCCAACCAAAACTTGTTGAGAATACGATCTGTCCCGGATACCTTTTTGCCAGTAATGACAAAGCCGCAACGGGATCAAGAGCCTGTATTTGTTGTTTTATATCTTCTAACTCCGACATTTTATAATTTGATCAGAAATTTCACAATGCTGTTCACGCTAACGATGACCACAATTATACCCACTGCTACCATCAATGTTTTGGCTGATAATTTGTTCGATATCTTGGCTGCGATTGGCGATGCAAGTGCGCTACCAATTACTAAGCCCGCAACTGCTTCCCAATGTGTGCCATGCTTCATCAACATGATGATGAATGTTGTAGAGCTTACTATAGCTACAAAAAACCTTGAAAGCTTCACGGTACCTAATGAAAAACGCGGGTGACGACCGCCTGCAATAAGGCTTGACAATACAATAGAGCCCCAACCACCACCGCCTACGGCATCAATAAATCCACCGCCAAACCCCAGCAGATTAATTTTTTTGATCTTGCCACTGGTGCGTTTGCGATTTACCTGGAATGCTTTTCTCAAAATAATTATACCAAGTGTGAGTGTATAAACTGATATAAATGGTTTGGTATATTTACTATAATCTTCCAGCGAAGACAAGATAAAAGCTCCGAGGAATGCGCCAATAATTCCCCAAACTACCAGCATCTTAAACAATTTCCAGTTGATATTTCCCATGCGGTAATGCATCCAGCCTGCAATACCATTGCTCATTACTTCGGATAAGTGAACACCCATACTAGCTACGGCAGGAGTAAAACCCATCGTTAAGGAGAATGTTGTGGAAGTAACTCCATAAGACATACCGATTGCACCGTCTATCATGGCGAAAACAAAACCTGCACCGAAGAAATAATAGAAAACTGGATTAATGTTCTCGACATACGTCTTGAACTCTGGTTCATTCTTCCATAATGTGAAGACGGTTATTACGATTGCAAATATTAACGTGCCCCATAATAGCCAGATCAGGTTCTTATTAGCCTGAGGCTTTTTATCAACCAATACTGCGGTAACATTATTCAGCACTTTTACTTTGTAGGCGAAATCGCCGGAAAGAGAGTTCCGTAACTCATTCATCTGCTGTAGTGTAATATCCAGTTCACCAGGAATTGCCTCATCCAGTACTTCTCTTAATCGTTTGGCAACCGTAGGGGATTTGCCGTTAGTAGATATTGCAACCTTCAGATCGCCTTTCTGAACAATTGAACCAAGATAAAAATCACATAGATCGGGTTTATCGGCAATGTTCACCAATAGTTTACGATCATGTGCCGAGCTTCTGATGTACTCGTTCAATTTATTATCGTTTGTTGCGGCAATTACAAGGTCTGCATTATCAAGGTCTGTATCTACAAATGCTTTTTGCGTAATACTTACGCCTTCATATTCTCCCGCCAAAGCATGTACACCGGGTACAAACTCTTTGGCAATAATGGTCACCCTTGCCTTTGGACTATTGCCGAGCAGGGCAGTCAGTTTTTCTAAACCAACATTGCCTGCACCGATCAATACCGTGTGCAAGTTATTCAGCTTTAAAAAAACCGGGAAAAGCTGATTGCCTTCGGTCTTTTCTGTCTGAATGGTGGATGTACCGTTATTTCTGGGAGATAATGTCATAAAATTCCCTGATAGGTTGAAACTGTGGATGCAAGGACACTACTTCGCCAATTACAATTAAAGCAGGCGAGGTGATCTTTTTCTCCTCAACGATCTCTGTAATAGTATCTATAATGCCGATGGCTACTTTTTCATTTTCGGTTGAACCGCTTTGAATCACTGCCACAGGCATGCGTTGCTTACCTTCTTTTTTAAATATCTCAGCAATTTCGGCCAGTTTATGAAGCCCCATTAGGACAACAACAGTTGCTCTTGTGCGGGCCGCTTCATAAAGATCATTTGAGATGCTGCCGTCAGCTTTTGTACCGGTCACAACCCAGAAACTTTCGCTTATGCCGCGATGAGTAACCGGGATATGCTGTAAGCCGGGAACACCGATTGAACTTGAGATACCTGGTATTACTTCAGCAGGAATGCTGTAAGACGCTGCATGATCCAGCTCCTCATAACCACGACCAAATACAAACGGGTCACCGCCTTTTAGACGAACTACATGGCCGTAATTTAAGGCATAATCAACCATCAGTTTGTTGATTGCCTCCTGTGAAAATGAATGATCGCCTGAGCGTTTGCCCACGTACACTTTTGTAGCATGTTCAGGAGCAAATTCCAGTAATTCTTCATTAACCAAAGCGTCATAAAGCACCACGTCAGCAGCTTTAAGTGCCTTTATCCCTTTTATGGTGATCAATTCGGCATCGCCGGGACCTGCACCAACCAAGGTAATACGTGGTTCTTTAACTTCTTTTTTAATATCTATCATGATTGTACCAATGCCTCTCTTTTTACTTTAACATTTGCCAGGAAAGAATCTGCCTGTTGGCGGTAGGCAGCAGCGAATTCTTCAGAAGGCTCGTTTTTGTTGATCTGTAATACCAGGTCGCTGAAAGTGCCATCTAAGGCGAATTCACCTGTAGACACATAAAGTTCATCGAATTTATTAATCATACCGATCTGCGTACCCACGTTAGCATTCTTATCAAGCAAAAGTGCCTTTGCTGAACTAATGAACACGTTATAAGAATGGTAAATCGCATCGGCCCATGCACCATTAGCAAATGTTTCGTTTGCCCAACCTAGTTTTTCGTCGGCTTCATATAATAGAGTGGCAACCAAATCGATCACAACACCGGCACACTCGCCAACACCTATGGCAGGTACGAAATTCTCTTCATGCCCCCAGTCTACAAACTCTTCATCTTTCAGGGTTGATAGATCAGCCAGTGGTTTTAGCATCTGGTAGAAATAATCTTTACCCTGGCGGTCATAGTAATGATGGAAAAGCTCGTCTTCAATGGAGTTTGCTTTATAATCATTCAAGACTGTCCTTAAAACAGCATCAGCTCTTTTAGCAGGAACTTTGATGATCTTTTCTGCCGCACGGCCTACACCATCCCCAACTGTACCGCCACCCAATAGCACCTGCATAGAAGGCAATACTTTCAAACCTGCTTTTAGCGAACTGCCATGGAAGCCAATATGTGCCAAACCATGCTGACCGCAAGAGTTCATACATCCGCTTATTTTAATCTTGATATCGCGGTTGTAGATCAGGTCCTCATATTCATTATAAATAATATCTTCCAATACACGAGCAAAGGTCATACTGTTAGAGATACCTAAGTTACAGGTATCTGTGCCCGGGCAGGTAGTCACATCGGCAACACTATCAAAGCCCGGAGCTGACATATCTAAAGCAGTTAAAGCTTCGTATATAGCTGGCAAAGCTTCTTTCCGTGCGTATTTTAATAACAGTCCCTGGTTTTGGGTAACACGCATTTCGTCGGCTACATAAGGACGAACAGCTTCAACAAATTTGCGGGCTTTGTCAGTAGGGATATCGCCAACAGTCACTTTTATATATACGCCGTAAAAGCCTTTCTGCTTTTGCTCAAATACGTTTGTAGCCAGCCATTGCTCGTAACGCAAAGGATTACCGATTTTAACTTCAGGAATGATCAAAGGTTCTGGTATAACGGGATGATCTATTGCATCGCGATTAATAGGATAGGTTTTTACCTTATTGGCAATCCTTTCCTCTTTAACCAGGCGCAGTACTTCTTCCAGGCCTAATCTTTGGATCACATATTTTAAACGTGCTTTGTTTCGGTTGTTACGTTCGCCATAACGGTCAAAAACACGGATAACAGATTCGATATAAGGGATCAATTGATCTTCAGGCAAAAACTCTTCAACGATACTGGCCAGGATAGGCTGAGCCCCTAAACCGCCGCCAAGAGCGATTTTGAAACCGCGCTCACCTTTCTCATTTACTTTAGGGATAGTACCTATGTCATGAGCATAAGCAAATGCTGTGTCTTCTTCACTTGAAGAGAACGATATTTTAAACTTGCGCGCCATATCCTGGCAAATAGGATTACGCAGAAAATACTCAAATGCAGCATGTGCATAGGGTGACACGTCAAACGGTTCCTGCGGATCAATACCGGCAGTAGGAGAGGCCGTTACGTTTCTCACGGTATTTCCGCATGCTTCACGCATGGTGATATCATCCTGTGCAAGCTCGGCCCACAATTGTGGTGTACGGTCAAGACTTACATAGTGTATCTGGATGTCCTGACGCGTGGTCAAATGCAGGTTATGGCTTGCATATTCGTCTGATACATCAGCAATGCGCAGCAATTGTTTAAAAGTGACTTTACCAAATGGTAATTTGATACGAACCATTTGCACTCCCGGCTGACGCTGTCCGTAAATACCGCGGGCAAGACGGAGACTCCTGAACTTTTCGTCATGTATCTTACCTTCGCGGAAAGCCCTGATCTTCTTTTCAAGATCGATGATATCCTTCTCTACAACCGGGTTTTCCAGTTCCGTTCTGAAGCTTTGCATATCTTCTTACAATTAAATTTTATTTACCTCTTAGTTTGAACCCCAAATATATATATAGTATACGGAAATGGTAGCATTTGTTGGTAATATTATTTCTTTTACCCTGAAATTACATACAAAGCTACTTTTTAACATACCAATTCTGCGCCAAAGTTTAGTTTCAAGAACGGTATACGTAAACTATTGAATTTGGATACCTGTGCATGATTTTGATCCGTAGCGAGTTAATCTATCGAACTGGTAGTATATTGTTGAATTTCAAAGAAATAGAATTTCTCAGTTTTCTGAAATGGAAATCGAAAAAATCATTTTTGAGAGAAAATCTGTAAAAAATCCTTTTAGAATTAATTAAATGATAAAGGGTATACTTTTAACCATTACTCAAATGGGGAAAAATATACCCTTTTGTGTCATCACAAAATCTCTGAAGAATTTAGGAGAGAAACTTTACACTTTAATAAGTGTGTTCTCTCTGGCAATAACATCAGCGATGCTTGTTTCAGAAAGTATCTTTAGCGTAGCATCACGTACATCAATAAACACATCACGGATGCCGCAACTTGTTTCCTGCCTGCACTCATCACATTTATGATAAAAGTTGAGACTGGCGCATGGTACCATGGCGATAGGACCATCGGTAATGCGCATGATGCTCACCAGGTAGATATCTTTTGGATCCTTATTTAAACTGTAACCGCCGCCTGCACCTTTCTTACTGTACAGAAAGCCGGCATTGCGCAAGTCTAAAAGTATCTGCTCAAGAAATTTTTTCGGAATACGCTCTTCCTCTGCGATCTTAGAGATCTGCATTGGTGGTTTATCGGCATTTTTCCCCAGCACTACCAGGGCCTTAATGGCATATTTGGTCTTTTTCGATAACATCTAATAACAATAAAACTGACAAAGATAAGTAAATATATTATGTCTATATAATTGGTCGGCAGTACGTACTTAGTGTAAATATACTATTTATTTTTTATCCGAATGTCCAAGGCTTTTTCCGGGACTAACTTTATCACGCACCAACTGCTTTATTTCCTTTATTTCCGGAAAACCACCCCATTCTTTTCGATCAAATATAGTTTCACCATCTACACGTATACTATAATGCCCGCCTGTTTCACTGGGTTGCAATGTAACGCCATATAAATCATCAGCAAAAGTAGTCAGCAATTCCTGGGCCATGTACGCGGCGCGTAGTAGCCAGTTACATTTAGGACAGTATTCAATAGTAATCGTTGGTTTCATCAGGGTAATTTACAAAAACCCTGTTATAAAAAATATCACCATTAAACACGCTAATTAGGGAAAACGTGTAAAATGATGATATTAAGAATTATAAATTGTGATTATTTTGAGGTTGGTTATTACCTGCTTTGGATAAAATTAAAACCTAAAGCCAGTTTTGGGTTAAAAGCAGCTTTTTTTCTTTTTTTGAAAATATTATTGTTATTCACATACGCGCCCACAGCATTCAATACAGCGTCAAATAAGTTTTCTATTGATTTCATATAAGCAATTAATTTGGGCTTTATAACGAAAAATAGAAAGGGTAGGTTGCAAAAAAATCTGCGTTCCTGATTATTAGGAGGGCTTTTTGGGGCAAATTTGTGTTTAGATAAAGTGCAAAAACAGACTGATTATTAACGTATTAAATACACTATTCGCAACAAAGAACAATTTAATTTATAATTTATTTTTCGTGATTAAATGATCGTTATACGCCAATCAAAAACCGGTCTTCATAGTTCAATTTAATTACCTGTAATTCATCACCGATCTTAATTTCACCGAAACCTTCATGTGACAGGTTTTGCCCGAACATGATCTTTTTGTTTTTCAAACGATAACGTGCCAGTGTTTTCAACGGCTCTTTACCTGATACGCCATTTTCCTGATCTATTGTGGTCATCATACATCGGGCGCAAAGTTTTACGCCATGAAAGGTAATGTCACCAATAACAAAGGTATGCATCGTGTCTTCCTGGAAAGGATCACCTCCCGTAAACACAATATTTGGCCGGAAGCGGTTCATCGGCAAGGGCTCAGACAATTTGCTATTCAGATCATCCAATGAAGATTGTCCAATCAAAAGAAAAGGATAGGCATCTGAAAATGAAGTGATGCTATCTGCTGAAGTATATCGCTGATCAGTAATACGATGCGTTTCATCAGGCATGTAAACCAGCCTGCATGGCATTTCAAGCATCGAACTGAACCATTCATCGGCTTCATCACTTACAAACTGGCCCGTGCAGGTGTCATCCCAGATTGTCACTTCAGCAAATTCATTTTTGACAGTATCAAAAGGAATTGTATATGATGATTTTTTAACGGAATGAATGACCTTAACACCTTCGTCTGTTAAAGATGGTTTCAACAATGCCATTTGATGAACTTCACGCTGAGAAATAAACTGATTATTATAATCAACCAGCATCCAGCGGCGATCATGTTGAAAGCCACGGTCGGTTACCAGGGCTTTATCTAAGGCAATTCCGCCTAAGGATTTTATTGGATAAATATATAACTGACTAACGCGAAGCATTTAATTCAAAATGGATAAGTTGCAAAGATAGAGTTTGCAACAGTGGCCTCAAACCAGACTATAACAACTTCGTTACATTTTTGAAAGATTACTGTCAGTTTAACAGATTTATCCATACATTTAAAAACCAAATAAACTAAACATCTATATTATGCATCGCAGAAAATTTATCCGGGACGCCTCGCTGGCTACTGCAGGACTCACCATTTTAAATTTCCCGGTCTTTGGCAAAAATGCGCCAAGCAATAAAGTGGTTCTGGGGGTTATGGGAGTAAACAGCAGGGGCAATTACCTTGCAAGCAGTTTTGCGCAGCTACCAAATGTGGAAGTGGGCTATATCTGTGATGTGGAAGATGGCGCCATTAAAAAAGGGTATGATGCTTTAAAAAATGCTCCCCGCAAACCTGAACTGGTAAGGGATATCCGTAAACTGGTTGAGAAAAAAGATTTTGATGCGCTGGTTGTTGCCGCACCCGATCACTGGCATACACCCGCAGCTATTTTAGGTGCATCGCATGGTAAACATGTGTATGTAGAAAAACCCTGCGGACAGAATCCACACGAGGGCGAGTTAATATCGCAAGCTCTACACAAATATGGTAAGCACATCCAAATGGGCAACCAGCGTCGCTCTATGCCAACACTGATCGATGCAGTAAAACAAGTTAGAGAAGGCGCTATTGGTGATGCTTATTTTGCTAAGGCATGGTATACCAACAACCGTCAATCAATAGGTATCGGTAAACATATCCCTGTACCATCAACTCTTGATTTTGAATTATGGCAGGGTCCGGCACCGCGCAAACCATACCAGGATAATTTGGTGCATTATAACTGGCACTGGTTCTGGAATTGGGGAACAGGAGAGGCCTGCAACAATGGCACACACGAAATTGATTGTTGCCGTTGGTTTTTAGGGGTGGATTATCCAACCAAAGTAAATTCATCTGGAGGGAGATATGCTTATAAGGACGACTGGCAAACACCTGACACACAAGTAGCCGCCTTTGAATTTGGCGACAAGTGTTCCATCACCTGGGAAAGCCGCAGTTGCAATAACTTCCCGGTTGAAGGCACCAGCCGCGGATTTATTATTTATGGTACGAAAGGCAGCGTTGTGAATTTAGGTGGAGGAGATTATAAGATACTCGACGTCAAAAATAAGATATTAAAAGAGGTAAAATCGGAAGTGGCTGCTGATCCGAATAATCCGGTTAGCGCTAATGGCAATTTGGATTTTTATCATTTCAAAAACTTTGTAGGTGCAGTTCGTGGTGAAAACGAGTTGACTTCTCCCGTTGACGAAGCTTCTAAAAGTGTGCTTTTGTGCCACCTGGCTAATATCTCGCAACGCACAGGCATTACTTTAAACTGTGATCCGAAGAATGGTTACATTACTAACAGTCCTGAGGCGATGAAACTATGGGGCCGCACTTACGAAGCTGGCTGGGAACCGAAAGTGGCATAAATAAATGGTTGTCACACTGAGCTTGTCGAAGTGCGGTGCGTAAAAGGCCTTTGCCTCCGCTAGCTAGCGGATTCGACAGGCTCAGCATGACAACCGCACAAAAATGAACTTTAATACAATCTATATAACATGAAAAAACATCACTTAATAGCTTTAGTGATTTCTGCAGGTAGTTTGATAGCAACGCATTTAAAAGCGCAAAGCTCTAACGACTGGACTAATCTTTTTGATGGCAAAACTCTTAAAGGCTGGAAACAGGCTACCGGCAAAGCAACTTATAAGGTGGAGAATGGTGAAATTGTGGGTACGACAGTGGCTCACTCACCAAATTCATTTCTTATAACAGAAAAAGAGTACGGCGATTTTATAATGGAGATCGACATTAAAGTGGAAGGAAAGGAAACCAACTCTGGTGTACAAACCCGAAGCCATTATGATCCAAAAGGTAATGATGGAGCAGGTAAAGTATATGGCCGGCAAGTTGAAGTCGATCCTTCAGACCGTAAATGGAGCGGAGGTATTTATGATGAGGGTCGCCGCGATTGGCTTTATCCGATGGATCTGAATGCTAAAGCAAAAAATGCCTTTAAAGTAGATGAGTGGAATCATTATCGTATCGAATGCATCGGAAACTCGATTAAAACATGGGTGAATGGTGTAGCAACAGCTTATATGGTGGATACCGTGGATAGTAAAGGCTTTATAGGTCTGCAGGTGCATGGTATCAGCAATGAAGGACAGGCGGGCAAGCATATCTACTTTAAAAACATCAAAATACAAACTGCCAACCTGAAACCTCAGCCATTTCCCGCAGGTGTTTATGTAGTTGATTACAGAACCAATCAATTAACAGATTATGAGAAGAAAAATGGCTGGCATTTGTTATTTGATGGCAAGACTAATACTGGTTGGAAGGGAGCTACTTCAGCTACATTCCCAACCAAGCCGGGTGGCTGGGTAGTTCGTGATGGTACCATGACCATTTTAGGCTCAGCAGGTGGCGAAGCCGCAAATGTGGGCGATATTGTGACCAAAGAGCAATTTAGCGCATTTGATTTATCGTTTGATTTTAAGATGAGCCGAGGAGCTAATAGCGGTGTGAAATACTTTGTGACCTTACAGGAGGATACGCACGGACAATCAGCTATTGGTTTGGAATACCAGGTGCTGGATGATAAAGTGCACCCGGATGCCAAACTGGGACGCGATGGTGACCGCACATTAGCTTCATTATACGATCTGATCCCCGCCAAAAAACAAGACCGTTTTGTTCGCCCAATTGGTGCATGGAATACCGGTAGGATCATAGTGTATCCTAATAACCACGTAGAGCATTACCTGAATGGGGTAAAAGTGCTGGAATATGAGCGTGGCTCAAAAGAATTTGAGGATCTTGTGAAGATCAGTAAGTACGTGATCTGGAAGAATTTCGGAGAAGCCAAGCAAGGTCATATCCTGTTGCAGGATCATGGGTTTGAGGTAAATTACAAGAATATTAAGATACACGAATTAAAATAACTTTTTAAACATGGCGATAGATTCAATTAACGTCAACAACAAGGCACAGGCAAAAAACACTTACGATGCCATCGTAATCGGATCGGGTATTAGCGGCGGCTGGGCGGCTAAAGAGCTTACCGAACATGGCTTAAAAACCATTATGCTGGAGCGCGGCCGAAACTTTGAACACATCAAGGATTACAAAACTGCTACCAACAATCCATGGGATTTTGAGCACCGCGGTTCAGTCCCCCTTGAAAAGAAAAAGCGTCACCCGATTCTAGCAAGGGCCTGGGGGCTTAACGAAGGTAATATGAATTATTGGGCCGATGATGTTGACGCACCTTATACTGAAATAAAACCCTTTAACTGGTGGCGTTCCTACCAATTAGGTGGCAGATCGATATTGTGGGGACGACAAAGCTACCGTTGGAGCAATCATGACTTTGAAGCTAACCTGAAAGATGGCTGGGCAATCGACTGGCCTATTCGTTATAAAGATATCGCTCCGTGGTATGATCATGTAGAGAAATTTATCGGCGTTAATGGCTCGTTAGAAGGCTTGGAACAATTGCCTGATGGCCATTTTCTCCCCGCCATGCAGATGAACTGTGTGGAGAAAGATGTATCGGATCGGATAAAAAAACATTACAATAACACCCGGCACATGATCATCGGTCGCTCAGCCAACCTGACTGCACCGATACCTGGTCGTACGCAATGCCAGTTCCGTAACCGTTGCTGGGAAGGTTGTCCGTTTGGCGGATATTTCAGTACGCAGTCATCTACTTTACCGGCTGCTATGAAAACCGGTAACCTGACGGTGAGACCATTTTCTATTGTGACCAAGATATTATATGATAAAAATACTCAGAAGGCTACCGGAGTAGAGATATTGGATGCTGAAACGAATAAAACGTATGAATATCTTGCTAAAGTGGTTTTTGTAAATGCTTCAGCTTTAAACAGCGCCTGGGTGTTGATGAATTCGGCAACTGATGTATGGCCAGACGGTTTGGGAAGCAGTAGTGGTGAGCTGGGTCATAATATTATGGATCACCATTATAATTTAGGAGCATCTGGCAGGGTGGAAGGGTATGAGGATAAATACTATTTCGGCAGAAGGCCAAACGGTATTTATATACCACGATTTACAAACCTGTTTGGTGATAAACGCGATTATATGCGTGGCTTTGGCTACCAGGGCGGTGCGGGTCGCGAGGGCTGGAGTCGGAATGTGGCTGAATTGAGTATAGGTGCTAAGTTTAAAGACGAATTAACCGAACCGGGACAATGGTCAATGGGCATTGGTGGGTTCGGCGAATTGCTTCCTTATCATGAGAATAAGATCACTCTTGACCATACCAAAAAAGACAAGTGGGGCCTGCCAATTTTAGCAATGGATGCTGAAATAAAAGACAATGAGAAGAAAATGCGTAAGGATATTGTAGCCGAAGCAAAAGCCATGCTGGAAATAGCAGGGGTGAAAGATGTAAAAACGCACGATTTCGGCCACCATGTAGGTGATGGCATTCATGAAATGGGCTCAGCACGTATGGGCCGCGATCCGAAAACCTCGGTGCTGAATATGCATAACCAGGTTTGGGATGCCAAAAACGTATTTGTGACCGACGGTGCTATGATGACTTCATCTGCATGCCAAAACCCGTCATTAACTTATATGGCGATGACCGCCCGCGCAGCGAATTTTGCTGTGGATGAATTGAAGAAAGGAAATATTTGAGGTTGGTTGATTAGGTGAGTGGTTGATTAAGTTAAGTAGTTGTCTTAGGTTAATCAATCTCCTAACTTAATCTAACCCAATTAACTTAATCAAACTTAATTAACTATAAAATGAAACACATAACACACTACCTGAAAGCTGCCTTTCTTATTGCTGTATTAGTTCAATTTTCTTTTAGCAATCTATTAGCTAAGCCTAAGGTTCTGGTCTTCTGCAAAACAGCAGGATTTCATCATAATTCCATCGCGGTAGGTATACCTGCAATTATTAAACTGGGACAAGAGAACAATTTTGATGTGGACACTACAACCAATTCAGCCAAGTTTACTGAGGCTAACTTAAAACAATATGCGGCAGTGATCTTCCTGAGCACAACAGGCGATGTATTGAATGATGAGCAGCAAAAGGTTTTTCAGCAATACATTCATTCAGGTCATGGATTTGTAGGGGTGCATGCGGCAACTGATACTGAGTATGGCTGGCCATGGTATGGTGATCTTGTAGGTGCTTACTTTAAAAGTCACCCTAAGCAACAGGAAGCAACACTGCACGTAGTTGACCGCAATTTCATTGCAACCAAACATTTACCTTCCGAGTGGAAGCGATTTGACGAATGGTATAACTATAAATATATCGCCAAGGGCCTGCATGTGCTGATCACTATTGATGAAAAAAGCTATACAGGCGGTGAAAATGGCGATTATCACCCAATGGCTTGGTATCATGAATATGACGGTGGCAGGGCATTCTATACCGAGTTGGGGCATACTGATGAGTCTTATTCCGACCCATTGTATTTACAACATCTTTTAGGCGGAATAAAGTATGCTATGGGACAGGCCAAATAAAAGATTTGAAATAATTTTAAAAAGGTTGTTACACTTCTATAAAACATTTTGTTTGTCGCCATAAAACATTAATTTGCGGGCTCATACCAACTGTAAATCTTTTTTAAAATTTATTTCAATGAAGAAACTTTTAGGATTCTTATGCTTAAGCTTTTTTGCTGTGCATTCGTATGCCCAAAGCAACAGGGACGGCAATATTGCTATTATCCCTGAACCTGTATCGCTCACCCAAAAAGAAGGTGAGTTTACTTTACCAAAAAGAGTAACTATCGAGGCCGGCACCGGTCCGGAAATGAAAGAGGTGATCGCTACCTTACGGGAGCGTTTCTCAGTACCGACAGGCTCAAAAGTGATAGTTTTAGGCAGTTCCCAAACTGCAACCATTAAACTTATCCTCAACAAAAAAGCTGATGACGCTATAGGTAAAGAAGGCTATAACTTAGCAGTAACCCCTAAAGGTATTTTCATAAAAGCCAATGAACCAGCTGGTTTGTTCTATGGAGTTCAAACTTTGGTTCAGTTGTTTCCCAAAGAAATTGTAAGCAATAAATATGTGGCCGATGTAAAATGGGTATCGCCATGCGTTGAGATTACCGACTATCCACGTTTCAAATGGAGAGGTTTAATGTTCGATGTTGCACGCCACTTCTTCACCAAAGCTGAAGTAGAGGAGTATATCGACAACATGGTGAAATACAAAATGAACCTGTTGCATTTGCATTTAACCGACGATGAAGGATGGAGAATCGAGATAAAAAGCTTACCTCGTTTAACCACTGTTGGTGCTTACAACGTAAAGAAAGTGGGTTATTTCGGCACATTCACTCCTCCAAAAGCTGACGAGCCGCGTGATTACGGAGGCTTTTATACACAAAAAGATATTAAAGATATAGTTCAATATGCTAAAGACCGTTTTGTAAATATCCTTCCTGAAATTGATGTACCCGGTCATAGTTTGGCTGCCGTTGTGGCTTATCCTGAATTATCTTGCACTCCGGGCGCTGATAAATACCAGGTTAGATCCGGTGAAAACTTTATGGACTTTGGTAAGGACGGCATAAAAGCAAAAATAGATAATACGCTATGCCCTGCAAATGAGAAAGTATATGACTTCCTGGATAAAGTGTTAACTGAAGTTGCGCAAATGTTTCCATTCCAATATATCCACATGGGTGGCGACGAGTGTGCTAAAAATTTCTGGGAGCAAAGTGATGCTGTTAAAGCATTGATGCAGAAAGAAAATCTGAAAACCCAGGAAGAAGTACAGAGCTATTTTGAAAAGCGCGTTGAAAAGATCGTAGAGTCAAAAGGCAAGAAATTTATGGGATGGGATGAAATCCTGGAAGGTGGCTTAGCTCCCGATGCCATTGTAATGAGCTGGAGAGGCATGAAAGGTGGTATACAGGCCGCAAAAATGGGTCACGAAGTAGTGATGAGTCCAACCACTTTTGCTTACCTGGACTATATGAATGGCGACCCGGCAATTGAACCTCGTGTTTATTCAACTCTTCGTCTGAGTAAAGCTTATGAGTTCGATCCGGCACCAGACAGTGTTGATTCAAAACTGATCATTGGCGGGCAGGCTAACTTGTGGACCGAGCAGGTATACAATACCCGCCACCTTGAATATATGACCTGGCCACGTGCATTTGCTATTGCGGAAGCAGTTTGGTCGCCTAAATCGGTTCGTAATTTTGATGACTTTGCAGGCCGCGTTGAAAAGCACTTCGCTCGTTTTGATGAAGCTCAAATCAAATATGCTCCAAGTGTATATGACCCGATCATTACAGCCAAAACCGGTGCTGATACCACCACGACAGAAGTAATGCTGTCAACGGAAATAAAAGGGCTGGATATCCATTATACATTTGACAACTCGTTCCCCGACCAATTTTATCCAAAATATACAGCACCGTTGTTGATACCAACAGATGCCTATATGCTTCGTGTGATCACGTATCGAGGCGATAAACCGATCGGCCGTATGATCACCATCACTGTTGATGAATTGAAAAAACGAGCTAAAACGAAAAGGAATTATCCGAATAATGATGACTGATAAAAGAAGGCCCCGGAAATTTCCGGGGCTTTTTTGTTTTAATATAGTATAGGAAAGGGTGTCATCCTGAGGCACTCGAAGGGTGAGCGTAAAGGCCATAACCCGCCAATGCTTCGAGAGCCTCAGCATGACAGCCCTCTTTTTCCCGTTCAGACAATTAAAACTGCGTCAACTGCCAGCGCATCTGATCGATTTGGTCACCAATCAACTGAACATTCTCAGCGGTCAATTCAACTTTTGAGTATTCCTCCAATTGCCAGCCGCCACCTACTTTGCGGATATAGCCGATAAAAGAATGATCCAGACTTACCTGGTAATAGTCTTTTTGCAGCTGTTTCACCTTTACCAGTTTGTCACTGCTAAAGGGTATAATGTGTTCAGTCATAGATTAATCAATTACCAGGTTATATTTTATCAGCAAGCCGTTCAAAGCATCAGCACTGAATTTGGCTTTATTAATGGTATTATTTTCAGGATCGATATTAAAATTATAGGCTGATCGCATATCTGCTCCTTTCAATATCGTCCGGTTAAATATGGCTCGGTTTAGATTGCATTTTTCAAAGACAGCGCTGGTCAGGTCCGCTTCGCTAAAATCAGCTTCCTCAAAAGAACAATCATCAAACGTGCTTCCCTTAAGTTTCTTTTTATGCCATACGGTGTAATCCAGTACGCATTTTTTAAAACTTACTTCGAGCGAAAAACTGCTGCTTTCGCCAAAGTTGACGCCTGTTATTTTGCAATCTTTAAATTCAACGCCTTGCAAACCTGTTTCAGTCAGTTTGATCAGTGACAAGTTACAGGTATCCATTACACAATTAATAAAAGTAATATGCGAAAGATTGGCGTAGGAAAAATCGCAATTGATAAACTGGCAATCCTCAAAAGTGCGTTCGCTGCCTTCGAGATCAGCAGCCGTTATGTTTTTAAAGATTGTATTCTCGTCGAATTTATGTTCCATTGTATCTGTTAGTACCGTAAGAGGCGAGTTTCGAAATTAAGAAAAGTATCGTGGTTATCGGATGATTTAAAAAATATCATCCCGCTTATTTCTTAACCTACATTAAGTGTGCGAGGGTGATTTGCAGAGTAAATTTGTATAACAAAACAATCAGGAGTAAAACTCATAAAATGAACAACAGAATTAAAGGCATACACCATATCACTGCAATAGCAGGAAATGCTAAAAAGAATTTTGATTTTTATACCCGCGTACTTGGTTTACGCATGGTAAAGAAAACCGTCAACTTTGACGATCCGCATACATACCATTTTTATTATGGTGATAAAGTGGGCACTCCCGGAACAATTTTAACTTTCTTCCCCTGGGAAGGCATACAAACCGGACGGAGGGGTGCAAGGCAGGTGACTGAGATCGGTTATTCTGTTCCCGAAGGCAGTTTGGACTTTTGGGTAAAACGTTTGGATGATAACAATGTAATCTATAACAAACCATCTATAAAATTTGATGAAGAATATGTTTCATTCCTTGATCCAGATGGATTAAAGTTTGAACTCACAATACCAAAACAACCAGACACCAGGGAACCATGGACAACAAATGAAGTTAGCGATGAAAACGCAACCCGCGGATTTCATCATATCAGCATCACATCCAACAAAATGGATGCTACCGCAAAGATTTTGACCGATGTGTTTGGTTATAAGTTGTTAGAGCAGGAAGTAAACCGTTACCGTTTTATAACCGATGCCGTTGAAAATGCAGCTATAGTTGATATAGTGGAAATCCCGGCAGAAATAGCAGGACATGTGGCCGGCGGATCAGTTCACCACGTAGCTTTTCGTGTGGAGAATGAAGAAGTATTGATGCAATACCGTGATAAGATCGTGAATATGGGTTTGAATATTACCGAAAAAATAGATCGTAACTACTTCTATTCACTTTATTTCCGCGAACCTGGTGGCGTTTTGTTTGAAATTGCAACTGACAATCCCGGATTTTCAGTTGATGAAACGGTTGCAGAATTGGGCAGTGGCTTAAAATTGCCTGCTCAATATGAAGCCTACCGTGATGAGATTGAACAAAGTTTGCCAAAATTAGCCTGAGATGTACACGCACAGCAAACAAATTATAACGGCAGGGGTGCCGGTTAGCCAGGCTAAAAAGGCACTCATCATGATACATGGCAGGGGAGCATCGGCAAATAGCATTTTATCACTGGTCGATCATCTTTCATTGCCTGCAGGCACGGCGATTATCGCACCGCAGGCGACTCAACATAGCTGGTATCCATATAGCTTTATGACACCGGTTGAAAATAATGAACCTGCTTTGAGTTCAGCATTGACCGTGATCGATGAAATAATAGAAGATCTGGCTAAACAAGGTATCGACAGGAAAAACATTTATTTCCTGGGATTTTCGCAGGGTGCGTGTTTAGCGCTGGAATATGTAGCACGTCACGGTCAGCAATATGGTGGGGTGATGGCATTTACAGGTGGACTGATAGGGCAGGAATTGAAACTATCCAATTACTCAGGAGATTTTGCTCAAACACCAATTCTAATAGCAACGGGCGATCCTGATCCTCATGTACCGGTGAGCAGGGTAGAAGAAACCGTTGCTCAACTGAAAAAAATGAATGCTGATATACTGTATAAAGTGTATAAAGGCCGCCCTCATACTGTTACGCAAGAAGAATTAGATCTTGCCGAACAGCATGTTTTAAAAGCATAACAATCGATTTCCATTAATATGATAGCGATGGGTTTTAAACTTATCGCTATTTTTTTGCCTTGATGGTTATCTTTATCCCATGGAGGCAACTAACCTTATTCTGCATAACATTTCGGGCTACATTCATCTGAATGAAGCGGAGAAAGAGATTTTCGTATCTCTGCTGAAACCTATGAGCCTGAAACGTAAACAGATGTTGTTAAAAACAGGTGAGATATGTCGTTATTCTTCATTTGTAACTCAAGGTTGTTTGAGAGGGTATTCTGTTGATGAAGAGGGATATGAGCATGTGCTAAATTTCGCGCCGCAGAATTGGTGGATAGCCGATATGTACAGTCTCATTACACAAAAACCGGGTGTACTGGATATTGAGGCATTAGAGGATACTGAGATATTGACCTTATCAAAAGTTCATCAGGAAGAGTTATACATCAAAGTGCCTGTGTTTGAGCGTTTCTTTCGCATCATTACTGAAAACTCACTAGTATCGTATCAACAACGTTTGCTTGACAATCTGAGCCTCACTGCCGAAGAACGATACAACAACTTCTGCAAACGTTACCCAACGCTCATTACTACCCTGCCATCCAAGCAAATAGCCTCCTACATTGGTGTAACGCCTGAGTTTTTCAGTAAGATGAAACATCAGCTATTGTTAAAGAAATCATAACACAAAAGTTGACACAGGCGTGTCCGTATTTAATAGAGCTGTGACCCATATTTGATAAAAAAACTAAGATTATGAGTACAAATACTATTATTTCTGAAAAAGAGCTGTTTATCAAAATGGTCATGTCTAACTGGGACCTGCAGGTAGGACGGATGAACAAGGTGCTAGACAAATTAAGCGACGAGGAACTATCAACTCCGACAGCACCGGGGCGAAATACCGGCGTTTATTTACTGGGACACTTAGCTGCTGTAAGTGACGGCATGCTTACCTTTCTGGGGATTGGTGAAAGACTTAATCCGGCGATGGACGAAATATTTCTGCGTAACCCTGAGGAGTCAGCTCTTGAAAAACCTTCAATTGCTGAGTTGAAAGAATACTGGAATAAAGTGAACGCAATGCTTTCAGAAAAAATGAGCCAGATAGCTCCCGAAGAGTGGTTTACACGCCATACAGCCGTATCAGAAGAAGATTTTGCAAAGGAACCACATCGCAATAAGCTGAATATTGTGATCAACCGCACCAATCACTTAAGCTATCATTTAGGTCAGTTGGTTTACCTGGTAAAGAAATAATTCAAATACGTTATTTTCTGCGTAAATTCGGGTGAGGCTTAAACCATGAAGAAAGCATTACCCGGATTTTTTATTTTATTGTCTGTCCTTTTATGCAGCTGCAGCAAAAAACTGTATACACATCAGCAGGTAATGCAAAGCTTTCATAACAAAGATGATGTTTTTAAGCGTTTCGGCAATCCGGATATAAAAAGAATGGCGGACAGCACGGAAATATGGATCTATAATCACGATGTGAGTGGCAAAACTTCGCAGCCAATAGCTAAAGTTCCATCAACTAATGATACCACAAAAGTTTCCACTGACTCTACACAGATTTCGACAGCTCAGCCCCCCAATATTTATATCAATTTCATGTTCGATCACACCGGTAATATAGTCGGGTATAAAAGCAATGGTGTTGACTTGAGCTATGTAAAGAAGGTGTCAGCGGGAACTAATATTCTTAACGCACTGGGCGTAATTGCTGTAATAGCAGTCGTTGTGGGTATTGACGCTTATACTAACGGCGACGTGAGCTTTTAAATCAACTTTCAGTATTTCTAAAATATGACAAAGCGCCAGATGGACATTGCTTTACCTGGTTGATGATTGTTTCAGTATCGGCTGCTGTGACGTTGATCCATGGTTTCTGTTGCAGGTTGAATACCGCAGGAAGACCATTAACACATTTGGCAGAATGGGCACACAGATGTGATTGCCAAACTACCGTTATTTCACCATTGTCATATTTTTTGATATTGTCTTCCATAACAGCTAAATTACAGCTTTAACCGCTTTAAGCCAAGCTGATATGCCCCGATTTTCTGTCGACCCCAATATCTCCATAGCTAAAACCCTTGATACTGATTTTTATACAAGCGTCGAGGTATTTGAACAATGCCGCGAAAAGATATTTGCACCGTCCTGGCAGTTTATCGGTAGTGTCGAGTTAGTTAAAGGAAAAAGTGAGGTATATCCTTTTACTTTATTACCTGATTATCTTGATGAGCCACTTGTGCTTACACGAAATAAAACAGGTGGGTTAAATCTTCTGTCAAACGTTTGTACTCACCGGGGCAATATCGTAGCTGAAAAAGCTTGTAAACAGGCCAATTTAAGGTGCAGGTATCATGGACGGCTATTTAATCTGGATGGCAAATTTGCGTCGATGCCTGAATTTAAGGAGGTAAAAAACTTTCCTGCGGCCGAAGATGATCTGCATCAACTTAGCTTATTCAAATGGAGTAATTGGTTATTTACATCAGTCAACCCCGATTACCCACACGATTTGTTTTTCAGGGATATGATTGATCGGGTAAGCTGGATGCCGCTGGATGATTTTAAGTTTTATCCTGAACTATCGCGGACATTTCATGTAAAGGCTAATTGGGCGCTGTATTGCGAGAATTACCTCGAGGGCTTTCATATACCTTTTGTGCATTCAGGTTTAAATGCTGTGATCGATTTTGGAGAATACGCTACCGAGCTCTTTTTTCCGTATTCAAGCTTGCAGTTAGGATTATCAAAGACGGATAAGGATTGTTTTGATCTGCCCACTGACTCACCCGACTATGGTAAAAATGTGGCAGCCTACTATTTCTGGGTATTTCCGAATATGATGTTCAATTTTTATCCCTGGGGATTGTCGGCCAATGTGGTTGAACCAATTTCGGTAGGTGAATGCCGGGTTCGGTTTTTATCTTATGTATTGGATGAGAGCAAACTAGACAAAGGAGCAGGATCGGGATTGGACAAGGTAGAGCAGGAGGATGAAGAAATAGTGGAGAATGTACAACGCGGTGTGCGGTCAAGATTTTATAAACATGGCCGGTATTCTGTAACACGGGAGCAGGGCACGCATCATTTCCATCGCATTTTAGCCGAATTCATCAATAAATAGCCTATGGCACAGCTCGAGCGCAAATTAGGATTATGGGCCTCTGTATCCATCGTGATAGGGTCTGTGATCGGCAGCAGTATTTTCATGAAGCCCGCTACTATGGCGGCGCAGTTGGGTTCACCTTTGTTGTTGTTATTAGTTTGGATTGTGGCCGGTATTGTTTCACTGTTTGGTGGAATGATCAATGCCGAGGTCGGCTGTATGATCCCTGAATCTGGCGGGCAGTATGCCTATTTCAGGCAGATGTACGGAAATTTCTTTGCTTATCTTTTTGGTTGGGCGTGTTTTATCGTAGTTAACACAGCTTCCATATCAGGAATTGCGTTTGTATTCGCTGATTATTTGCAATACTTTGTTAAACTTCCCCGATTTTCCCAATCGGTTGAGCATTCCATACCATTTGTAATTCCGTTTATAGGTAAATTTTATTTATTAGAGAATATAGGTGTAAAAACAGTTGCGGCGTTGATAATCATTGTTTTGACATGGATCAATATAAAAAGCCTGAAAGCAGGCGGAGCAGTGCAGGTGTTTTTTTCTGTATTAAAAGTGGCCGCGCTTATTTTTCTTGTTATCGCTATTTTCTTTTCCGATAAGGGCAGCTTTCTCAATTTGAAGCACGACTCTTCAACCTTCGACCATTCATTATGGAAGGTTATTCCTGCTTTTATTGCAGCAACAACCGGGGCATTGGCAGCTTATGACGGCTGGAATAATCTGGGATTCGTGTCAGGCGAAATAAAAGATCCGCAAAAAAATATACCACGGGGATTAATTATGGGCCTGATCATCTGTATCATTATTTACGCCCTTACTAATGAAGCCTATTTATATATGTTGCCAGTAGATACAATGAAAAGCTCATCATTAGTTGCATCTGACGCGTTGTATGAAGCGCTGGGAGTAGCTGGCGGTGGTTTTGTGGCTTTGATGGTGGTATTATCCACCGCAGGGGCGACAAATGGCAATCTTTTTCCGTCTTCCAGGGTAATTTATGCGATGGGAGAGGAAAGGAATTTTTTTGCCTTTACAAGTAAGGTGAATACAAAATATCACACACCCGCCAATGCTTTGTTATTGCAATGCATATGGGCTGTTTTACTGGTGTTTATCGGTTCGTTTGACATGCTGATGGACATGTTCGTCTTTATTTCATGGATATTTTATGGATTTGCAGCCTACGGAATTTTTATCCTGCGTAAAAAAATGCCCGACGCGCACCGGCACTACAAGTTGAAAGGTTACCCTTATCTACCAATCATTTTTATCTTCTTTTCTATGTTGTATGTCGTAATTACTTTATATAACGATATCAACAACTACATGTTAGGCAAAAGCCCGATCATTAATTCTGTATTTGGGCTTGTACTAACTGTAATGGGCATTCCGCTTTATTGGTATTTTAAAAAGAAGCCTGTCCAAACCGAAGTTATATTACCGAATTGACTTAATTTTGCAGTATGAAAGTAAACGTGCTGGCATTTGGCATTGCAAAGGATATTTTTGGCAGCTCATCCGTCGAAGTAGAACTACCGGAAAATGGTACTACTCATAATTTAAAGCAATTGTTGGAAGAGAGTTATCCACGACTGAAGCACCTGGTATCCTATATGGTGGCTGTGAATAATGAATATGCATCAGATACAGGTCTATTGACTGAAATGGATGAAATTGCCGTTATTCCTCCGGTAAGTGGGGGCTGAATTTTTAAATCCACTTAAATGGAAAGTTTAGAAATGCTTTTTGATAAAGCTTTTAAATCAAGGGGTGGAATTTACAAATCTGATGATAATTTTTTTAAAGGCTCACTTTTAGAAGATTGTCGTAATTTAATTCATGGTATTAGAGTTGCAGATTCCAGAACGCCAAATGTTTATATAAACCTTATCAATAACCCTGAAATAAATGCAGTAGTTAAAAGATATAAGGGGAAAGATTTTATTGGAATATATGCAGGTGCTATTTTTTTAATTGAGGCGACTTTTTTGAGAATGATGTCCAATCCCAATATTTTGCCGGAATTTGGAGATGTCAGCAGGGAAATTGCCCCTGAAAAAATATATAATGCTCAATTTACTTCCTTCGATCATTATAATAATATTGTTGAGATTGATAGAAAAAATATCCCTATACCAAAAGATATTAATCGATATAGATTGGGTATGTTATTATCATGCTTTGTAACCAGGTTCCTCGTAGCTCATGAATATGGACATATCCTATGTGGTCATATTGGGTATGGTGATAGTTTGTTTGAATCCTTTTCAATGACTGAATATTTTAATAGTTACCCAGCCGGAAGCAGATTGGAACCATTAACAAGTCAGGCATTGGAATTGTGTGCTGACTTGTATGCTTTTAATGTTGGAATTAATAATATTTTACTAGCGCTAAAGGAAAGAGATGCTGGAATAATAAATGGAACGCAGCCGTTCTTTAATGGACTCGAAAATTCTTTAAAACTTTGGCTGTTTGCTATTTATTCGTATATGAGGCTATTTGGCATGTGTAGTTTTAAAATCGATTCATTAAAAGAATATTTACACCCGCCTCAAGCTGTAAGAAGTTTGCTTTATTTTAAATGGTTGGAGCCCCAATTAATTACTAAAAAATCACCCCTTCCTACCCAAAGTGTTCAAAATATTATTGATGAGGCCATTGATTCCGTTGAAAGGGCGTTTGCTGAAATATCTGAACAGGAATACAATCAGTCATTCTTAAACTCAGCACTTGAATCAGACGTCATGCAACATGTACTATTAATATTTGAAAATTGGGATAATGCCAGAAGATTAACCGTTCCTTATACTTATATTGATATTCCACCTGAATTAAACATATAAATTTTAATAAATTCTATAAAGTTGGATATCCAAGTTAAAATATCGGCCCAAACATTAAACATTCAATCCTGCATCGATTGGGTGATGACGTCGCAATCGGGTGGGATAGATGTGTTTATAGGGACCGTGCGCGATGCAACCAAAGGCAGAACTGTAGTACGACTTGAGTTTGAGGCCTATGAGCCCATGGCCATCAAAGAAATGCAAAAAATAGCGAATGAAACCTTTAGCAAATGGCCGGTTCAAAAACTTTTGATTCATCACCGAACAGGAGTATTGAAAATAGGTGAGGTGCCTGTTATTATTGCCATATCATGCGCACACCGCGATGCTGCTTTTGAAGCCTGCCGTTATGTGATTGATACATTAAAACAAACTGTGCCTATATGGAAAAAAGAGGTATTTGAGGATGGGGAAGTGTGGGTAGCAGCGCATCCCTGACCGCTGATTTTAATGATTAGATGATTCCGCTGATTCAAAGCTTTTCCCATTTTTCCAAGCCACCATCAAGAGAGAAAACCTTAGCATCAGGATATTTTTGTTTGATAACTTTCACAGCGTCCGCGCTTCGCTTTCCAGTGGCACAATAGAACACTTTTTCTCGGCTTCCTGAAAAGTAATCCATGTGATCTTCTAATTCAATCAAAGGAATATGCTTACCGCCTATGTCATATTCATCTCGTTCACGTTCGGTTCGCACATCGATCAATTCAAAACGGCTTTCTTCAATGCCTTTTTTCAGATCAGCAACCGAGATTAGCGGAATCTCTTCGGTTCGTTTTAGTTGTTTGATACTAACCTTGCTCACAGAACCAATTTTTATGATTCTGCTTTGAAGGGTTTGAGCATCAAGCATTAATATTCTCCCGGTCAATAATTCGCCTGTTTTTGTAATGTATTTAATCACCTCATTTGCCTGCATACAGCCTATAATTCCGGCTAATGTTGGGATTACGCCACCTTCGGCACAATTTGGCACTTGGGTAGCATCAACTTCCGGAAACAAATCGCGATAGTTAGGGGAGAAGGTACCATCAGTATTCTTTGCATTCCAAACGGCGATCTGTCCTTCAAACTGGTAAATAGCACCATAAACTAAAGGCTTGTCTGATAGAACAGCCGCATCATTTAATAAATACCGTGTTTCAAAATTGTCGGTACCATCAACAACGATATCGTATTGTTGCAGAAGGTCCATTACATTATCGGACGTGATCTTTACCTGATGCGAAATAAGCTTTATACTGGAATTTTGTTTCTGTAGTCGCTCGCACGCCACTAAAGTTTTGCTTAGCCCCGCATCCTCCGGGGTATACAAAATCTGGCGATGTAAATTACTGATGGATACAATATCGAAATCGGCAATGCCTAATGTGCCTACGCCTGCGGCAGTCAAATATTGTGCTGCCGGACAACCAAGCCCACCCGCACCAACAATCAATACTTTCGCTTGTTGTAACAGCCGCTGGGCTGATTCACTGAAACCGGGCAGAGCGATCTGGCAACTATATCTCGCAAAATCTTCAGACATCAGCACTCGCGATCTTTTGGTGGATAGTCTGTTTCACTTTTTCAAGATCATCTGGCGTATTGACGTTGGTCAAAGCATCAGTGTTAGGTGCCTGTAATAGATGCACGTCGCTGTTGATCAACACTTTTCGTGGACAAGAATATCCTTGTGATAAAAACGATAATAATACCGGGTAACTCTTAGGTTCCCAAATAGTGATCAATGGTTCGGGAAACTCATTATCAGGACTATTATAAGCCGTTGCTATAGCAGATACTTTGCGTCTTTCTATCAGGAATTTGAAGGTCTCTGTTTCCAGCAAAGGCATATCGCAGGCTACCACCAGCCACGCTCGGTCAGGTTGCTCTCTAAATGCAGAAAGAATTGCGCCATAAGGCCCTAATCCGGTAAAGGTATCTTCCAAGGCGGGGTAAGCTGGATTGATTTGTTGCTTTTGATCTGCTCTGCAAGAAATGAAAACATCTTTGCATAGCGGCTTCAACATATCGGCCACATGATAACGTTGTTCTTTACCAAACCAACTCACGGCTCCCTTATCAAAACCCATACGCATACTCTTTCCACCGGCAAGCACCAATCCATTTAGAAGGGGTCTGGATTGCAATACTTTGTTCTCAAAAAAAGTGATGATCTTTTCTGATTCATCTAGTCTGCATACAGGTATATTCTGCCAATTTGGGATTGACTCTTTTATGAAATCAAACACATCAGGCTCATTTTCAGCTAACAGGATCAACCCGACATTGGTCAGTTGAGCCAACCTTTTTTGCAATGATGATGCTTTTGCATTATAGATAATTACCACTTGAGCCTTTGCCTGTTGATGATTCCCATTTACCAGAACAAGGTCAGCTTCTGAAAACTGTTGTCTTAGTCTGAATGGGGTAGATGTCGTATTATAATTGAATTGCTGATAATTGACTTGATCGGTGTATTCCAACAGGGCATCATTAGCCAAACGACCTGGAGCTGACGTCATCTCATCATTATGTGAAGTATCCGCATAAGCGCATTTATATTTAGATGATAACGCGCCGATAACCGAATCAGCCAGAGATTTTATCACCACACATGGTGCTCCGACAATAGCCCATTCATTTCTTGCATAATTTCCGATGGCTGGTCTAACCAGATCGGTATGCTTTTTATGCTCTTTTAAAGTCACGTTTACCTCCTGTCTTTTCCATCAGTTTGGTTTCTTTTATCACGATGTCATGGCTCAAAGCCTTGCACATATCGTATATGGTGAGTGCAGCTATCGACGCACCAACCAATGCTTCCATTTCGACACCTGTTTTAGCGGTGATTGTAGCAGTGCAATCAATGACTACTTCCTGCTGTTCATTTAAATGAATATTGATACTGCAATTATCCAGTCCCAGCGGATGGCATAATGGAATCAAATCACCGGTTTTTTTGGCAGCCATTATTCCGGCTATAACGGCCGTTTGAAATACAGAGCCTTTCTTTGTTTGAATATCACCGTTCGTCAATTGCTCGAGCACCTCGGCAGGCAATGCAACTATGCTTCTTGCAGCAGCAGTACGCCGGGAAATCTGCTTTTCGCCAACATCAACCATATTGGGTTGTCCACGCTCGTCTAAATGCGAAAAAGTCATACTGTCAATTGTTTAAAGGGCCATGCGCGAAATACTTCACCCTGTTTAAATTCGTCTCTGCCTTTCGGTAATTCAATGAAAGCGTCTGTATCTGCTAAGTTAGCAAAATCACCTGAACCATTGCCTTCAATTGCTTCGGCTATTATTTGTCCTTTGTCGGAAAAACGCAGTTTTACTTGCAAAAAATATTGCAGATCGGGCTTAAAAGTAAAATCCGTTCCTAAAACTGCATAAACCGATGGTTTCTCATTAAGTCCCTGACTAGCGTTTAACCATGGTAAAAAATACCGGTGCAGGCACATAAAAGTGGCCACAGGGTTTCCCGGAAAAGCAAATACCAACACACCATTCTCATGTTTGCCAAACCAGAATGGTTTCCCCGGCCGCTGGCTCACTTTATGAAAGATGGTTTTTACACCAATTCCATCCAAAGCTGTAGGTATGTAATCAAACTTGCCCATACTAATGCCGCCGGTCATCAGTATTACATCATAATTAGCAATGCAATGATTCAGCTTTTCTTTTGTGACGTCCGGATCATCAGGTATATGCAAGAGGTCAGCCTTCAACATATATTGACTCAAAACTGCCTTTATCATATAGCTGTTTGATTTCCTGATTTGAATAGGCGAGGGCTGCTCGTCCACATTAACTAATTCATCACCTGAGGAAATGACAACTACACGTGGTAGCTTTTTTACGAGCAACTCAGCTTTGCCAACTGATGCTGCAACGCTGATTAAAGCGGGAGTGACCACCTGCTGTTTTACAGCAACAACATCTCCTTGTTTCTTATCAGCTCCTTTTAAGTGTAAATTCTGACCTTTTTGAAAGACTGAAGTTGTGATAACCGCGACACCATTTTTTATGTCGATATGCTCATAAGGAATTATAGTATCTACAGTTGTTGGTAGTGCGGCTCCGGTCATTATTTCAATACATTCATCAAGATGATCTATATCTATCGGATTGTCACCCGCAGCCTGCGTAGCTTTTATTTTGAATAATTGAATTCCTTGCTGAATAGTCCCATAACGTACAGCTATCCCATCCATGGTCACCCGGTTGAACGGGGGCAAATCACGATCGGCTTTGATATCTTCGGCGAGCGTACGGCCTAAAGCATCTTCAAAAAAGATATTTTCTGTACCAAAATCCTTTGCTTCAGCTAATATCAATTTTTCTGCCTGCTCAACTGTTATCATATCTTATCCTCCGATTGTTGCCATTGATTCGTGAGCAGGAATATTGTTACTTCGGGTTTTTTCAGCTTCCCAACCATTTTTTGGGCGATGAGAAAATGCGTTTAATAAAGCCTTTTCCAACTCATTATCTGAGGCTCCGCTGCGCATCATATCCTTTATATTTAACACGCCTGCATCATACAGGCATGTTTTCAACTCACCTTCAGGAGTGATCCTTATCCGGTTACATGTGCCGCAGAAAGTACGTGAGTAGGCAGCAATAACGCCTATATTCCCTTTATGACCTGGGATCTGATAATTATACGACGTTGAATAAGGCGAGTCTTTTAGTTTAGCAATAGCTGGATATTTCTGCCTGATCTCATCCAAAATCCGCACATAATCCCATTGCAAACCAGTATAGATGTGTCCGTCGCCATTAAAGGGCATTTCTTCGATAAAGCGCACACTTACAGGTAAGTCTTTGGTTAGTTCAACCAATGGGATGATGTCCTGTGTATTCTTGCCATCCATTACCACAGCATTGATCTTCACCTCTATGTCATGTTTGAGCAGTTGCTCAAAAGTTTCCATCACATTGGCAAATTCATCGCGCTTAGTAATGGTGAAGAAACGATTGGCATCAAGCGTATCCAAACTTAAATTGACTGATTTGACTCCAATTTTCTTTAACTCAGGAACAAATGGTGCAGTTAATACGCCGTTAGTAGTGATGGTTAGTTCATTTAAGCCTCGTAGTTCGGAAAGTGAGGTAAGCAATTGCATGATATCTTTTCTTACAAATGGCTCCCCACCGGTAATTCGTATTTTTTCGATACCCATTTTTACCAGCAGACTGCATATGGAAAGCATTTCCTCATAAGTCAGCAATTCGCTGCGCGACAGCCAGTTTAATCCGTCCTCGGGCATGCAGTAAAAGCAACGGAGGTTGCAACGGTCGGTTATAGCCAAACGCAGGTAATTGATCTTTCTGCCGTGATTGTCTATCAGCACTATCTTAACGTTATAAACTGTAAATGTAAATATTTCAACTTAGCTGAATGTTTTTCAAATGTCGTTTTATTGCATAAAAAATCCTGTTGACTTAACATCAACAGGAATAAATATGTTTAAGAACGTTGTCATGCTGAGCTTGTCGGATCCGCTGGTTAGCGGAGGGCGAGGCCTTTGCGCACTACACTTCGACATGCTCAGTGTGATACCCTATTTTATTTCGTCTTGAATTTATAAAGCGATTCAGTTTTATAGGTCTGCCCAGGTTTTAATACCGTTGACGGGAATTGCGGCTGATTTGGAGAATCAGGATAATGCTGTGTTTCCATAGCAAAGGCTGTACGATAATCATCCTTTTCTCCATATTTCATCGTGTTCTTCGCTTGCATAAAGTTGCCGCTGTAGAATTGCATAGCAGGCTCTTCGGTATAAATTTCCATTACAATGCCAGTTTTATCGCCTTTGACAATTGCGATAGGATCAGCCATAGTGTGTTTATTAAGCACAAAATTATGGTCATATCCTTTGCCGTTTTTCAGTTGTTCATTAGCATCATTAATGCGTGCACCAATAGTAGTTGCGGTGGTAAAATCAAATGGTGTACCTTTTACCGGCTCAACCTTTCCAGTCGGAATCAAAGTTGAATCAACAGGCGTATAGTTATCCGCTTTAAATTGAACCAAGTGATTCAATATAGTTCCGCTACCTTCACCATTCAGGTTGAAATAAGCGTGGTTAGTCAGGTTCACTACAGTTGTTTTGTCTGTGGTGGCTTCGTACTGACATTTGAAACCATTATCGTCGGTTAATGAGTAAGTTACCTTAATCTTTAAATTACCTGGGAAACCTTCTTCCATGTCTTTTGAAAGATAAGTCAGCTCCAATGTTTGGTCATTCACTTTTTTAGCATCCCAAACTACATCCTGGTAGCCTTTTTTACCGCCATGCAAGGTGTTAGGTGCATTATTGGTTGCCAGCGTGTATTGTTTGCCCTCAAGGGTGAAATGCCCTTTTGCAATGCGGTTGCCATATCGGCCAATGGTAGCGCCATAATAGCGTTCAGTCGATTTAATATAATCATCCACACTACTCATGCCCACAGAAACATCAATCATTTTCCCTGCGCTGTCCGGAACCAGAAGGGCTACAAGACGACCACCAAAATTTGTGATAGCGGCTTCCATACCATTTTTGTTTTTCAACACGAAGAGGTGCGTTTGTTTGCCGTCAATTGTTTTTTCAAAGGCCGAATCAGCCGGGAGTTTTCCGTAAGTAATAGTGTCTTTCATAGTTGTTGATGTGTCTGTTTTAGTGGCTGATTGCTTGCAGGCCCCCATCAAAACCACGCAAGCCGATAACAGTCCCAAAGATAAATTGCTTAATTTCATAATGCGGTTTTTATAATCGTTTTTTACTGTTTGCTGTTTAATTTTTTGATCAGGTCAGCCTCTTCCTGTTTATAAGGCGTTCCATCTTTTCTGAAAACATCATGAAACCATAGTTTTGGTTCATCACCATTCGGCATCGGCGTATCCCAGGCATAAATCGTATTGGTTTTTCCTGATACTAATCCCCAGTTGATAGCGCCTACATTTTCTTTTTTCAGCATTGGCATCGTATTCTCGAAAGTGCTGCCGCGTAGACGTGCCATGTATTCGGTACAAATAACAGGTTTGCCAAATGATTTCAGGATTTGCACCACGCGCTGATGTTTTTCCGGCTCTTCATAATCATGATAGGTGATCACGTCAGAATGTGTTAATTGAAATTTATTTAGTTTCTCTAAATTCCAGTCCCACATTCCTGAACTTACCGGCTGATCCGGGTTAACAGTTTTTGCCCATGTAAAGATTTTGGAAAGTAAATCTAATGAAGCATCCCCTTTATTGCTATTTCCGGGTTCGTTGAATAAATCCCACAGAAGGACACGTTTGTCATGTTTAAAAGTGGTTAAAACATCGGTTACATATTTTTGAAGCAAGGGCAATTCTTCTGCGTTTTTAAGGCGATTTCCCGGATCCTGTACCCAGCCTGAATTGTGGATACCCGGTTTAGGCTCTGGTTGTTTGCCTGTTTTTGCTTCCGGGTTCCAGCAATCATCCAGAAACACAAATATGGTTTGGATATGATGTTTATCAGCAATAGTCAAATATTGACTAACCCGACTTTTAAAACCTTTCGGATCCTGCTGCCAGGCCATGCTATGAAGAAATACTCGCATCGCATTAAAACCAATTCTTTCAGCGTAGCCTAATTCGCGATCGATAGTTTTTGGATCGAAGGTACCAGCCTGCCACATTTCTAACTGGTTGATAGCAATGCTCGGTGTAAAGTTAGCTCCGTTTATCCATTTGTGTTTTGCATACCAGGCATTTGCCTTTGCTGCTGACCAAACCGGAGCTTGTGATTTTTGTGCTTTAACTGCCTGGAAGGATAGAATCATCAGCAGGAAAGCGAGTAATTGTATGTGATTTTTCTTCATAATTACTTAATTGGTACCTGATGGCACGGGTATTTCAACATCTTCCTTAACCGGTATGCCAAAATTCGGACTGTCGTCTTTATTCCAGGTAAACTTTTGAGCCCTTGGTGAACGATCTTTACCACATCCTAAGCCGGGGCGCGAATTGGCGTGGTATAAAATCCAATCCTCTTTGCCATCAGGCGATTTGAAAAATGAATTATGCCCCGGGGCATAGACACTGTTCTCCGGCGATTGCTTAAATACAGGGTGAACTGACTTGATCCAGGAACTTGGATCGAGCAGATCTTTATTCTCAGAAGTGGTTAGCATACCGAGTGCGTAATAGTCAGTCCAGCAGCCACTGGCCGAATATATCAGGAATACCTTTCCGTTATGCTTCAATATTTCCGGTCCTTCATTAACATTCACATGAGGTGGATTAGAACTGTCATGCAGATCGCCATATTTTTCCCAGTCATAAGTAGGGCTCGAAATCTTTACCCGCTTACTGCTTATTGCCCATGGATTACTCATTTTAGCAATATAAATGTTCTGCTGACCATTTTCATCACCTTCCCAGCCAGCCCAGATCATATAAAGTTGCCCTTTATTTTCAAATACTGAAACATCAATAGCCCATTTATTAGTTCCATCACTGACTTTTCCTTTGAATGTCCAATCACCTTTTAAAGGATCTGCGGAAGGATTCTCAAGCACGTATATTCTGTGATGATCATTTTTACCGTCATCTGCAGCAAAGTACATATACCATTTATGGTTGAGGTAGTGCAGCTCAGGTGCCCAAAGCTCATGAGAGTAAGAGGTATTTGGCGGGGGAGTCCATATTGTTTTTCGCTCCGCGTTTTTCAGATCGGTGATATCTTTTGTTTTCCACAACACCAGGCTGTTTTGCATGGAGTTTGTATAGTAATAATACCCGTCAACCTGTATACACCAAGGATCAGCACCAGAAGGCAGCAATGGATTGGTAAACGTTTTAGATTGTGCAGATACCAAAGTCGGGAGAATACTTATCAGGAATAAAACAGAAAACGACTTGATAAAAAACATTCTCATAAGCAGGTTGATCGCCGGTTGGAAATGCTAAATTGATAAAAAATGTAATAATTACAATTATTTTTAATTCAATTTATCTTTCAAGCTGTTTTCGACATGGTTCCGGCTTATGAGGATACAGAATAACAGAAAAATAAATGAAAACCGGAACTACCGTGCACTAAAAATCAAGGCCGCTTAGATCAACGACTGCTGAATCACAAATATATGTGGGTACAATACCGGCAGCTGTAATACGCGTCTCATAGTCTTTGGCCAAAGTATTACCTGTTAAAACAAGGACTGTATCCAACCCAAACTTATTTCCGCCAAGAATATCTGTATTTAACGTATCGCCAACCATCACGATATCGCTTTTGCTGATTTGACGATATTCGCGTATCAGGTCATAAGCGAACATAAACATCTGTGAGTCAGGCTTTCCGAAACGGATAAACTGCTTGCCGACCACACTTTCGATCATTGCTGCGATACCACCAATAGCAATGGAAACATTGGACGCTGAAAGCGGATAAGCGCGATCAGTATTGGCCACAATAACCGGGATAGGCTTTTTCCTGATCAGGTTAACGGTTTTATTCAAATCATGGCACCAATCGAAGCCCTCATCGTCCAGGAATATCAGGGCGCTCACTTTATCCATGTTATGCTCGTTCACTTCACTCATGGGTAAGGTTTGCAGTCCGGACCGTTCAATATAATGCGCGGAGTTTGGCGTACCTAAATAGGCTACGATACCATCAGGAACTTTCAGATCAAGAAATTCCTTGGTAAGCATGCCGGATGAGACAATACGGTCCGCGGTGATAGCCTTTAAACCCATGCGATGATAGGATTCTGCTAATTGTTGCGGACCGCGCGAAGCATCGTTCGTAACAATATAGTACTCCTTTTTTTCTCTTTCGAGGTATGTAAAAGTATTTTCTATTCCACTAACTAAACCTGAATAGTTTTTAATAACTCCAAAAGCATCAAAAAATACGATCTTATATTTATCTACTATGGACTTAAAGTTATCTACTTTCTTCATTTATAATCGATTACTCAGTTTATGCTAAAGTTTTACTTTCTTCGAGATCAAGGGCCTGTATAATGTGTTCAGCATCAAAATCGCGGTCGACAGATGGCAAATAAATATCAAAAGCCTCAGCCTGAAGCTTTTTGGCATATTGTTCATTAAAGAAATATTTGCCGTCTTTTATTACATAATTCAGGATAAAAAAGCGGTAGGCTTCTTTCAGGAAACGGATCTCATTCGCAGTTAGCGGGTTTACGTGGTGATATTCCTCCAGAAACATAACAAAACGGTCTTCCATCAAAGTATTGATGCCGTAACTAAATACAGTACGGTCGCCAACATCAGAAACCACACGGCTGAAGAAGTAAAAATCCAGCACACGATAACTCATTCTAAACCAATCATAATCCCAGCGGGAATAAAGCTCCAGATCTTTAGTAACTGAGAAATTGCCAATGTTCCAGTCGATAAATACGGGAATGATCTCAAACGAGCTCATGTTATATTTCGAGCGGTTTTTTAGGAACAATTCGCAATGATATTTCAGGAAATCCACTTGCATGGCTGATCCGAATTGCCTTTCGTTCTTCTCTAATTGTTGCTGCAGGGCATAAATATCTGTCCGAAGCGTTTTAGCAGATTTAGGAAGCACATTCTTAGCTCTTGAACAAGCCTTATGAAATTTACCGATCTGTTGACCGAGCTTACGGATATGATGTTCATCCAAACGCCTTGGCAAACGCTCCGCAATTCGTGTTGGATTGTAAAATACCACCCAGGCATCGTCTTTTCCATGTTTATGGCGATAGATATAAACCCGGTTATTCTTCAGAAGCGATTTGGACAATACATTCTCAAAGGGATAAAGCAGGTTGTTGGATAAACTATGTATGATGCGGTGATCTTCCTTAAACAGCTCGTATTTTCCAAAATGTGAAAGCTTGGCAATGATAATATCGTCATCCTCAAAGGTTATCTTAAACACATGGTTGGTTGAAACCATGGCGCTGATATCCTCAATATCGCGTATCTTTTTAGAAGCGTCATAGCCTTCCCAGGCTTTTTTTAGTATAAAATGATAGTCCATTTAAATAATTTCAAAATATCTCTTCAATTCCCAATCGGTCACACTTTTCGCAAATTGTTTGCATTCCCATAAACGGGTTTTTGAGTAATGGTCAACAAAGCCTTCGCCAAATAATTCATTGGCGATCTTAGAATCCTTCATAATGTTCGCCGCATCTAACAGATTAGATGGTATAGTTCCGTTTTTAGTATCCTGGTAACCATTGCCAACTGTTGCCGAAATATTCAAAGGCAGCTTATTCTTTACACCATATAATCCTGATGCCAATGCTGCCGCCATTACCAGGTATGGATTGGTATCCGAACCTGGAATACGGGTTTCCAATCTTGTATAAGCAGGAGAGGTGTTGATCACCCGGAAAGCAGTCGTTCGATTTTCGACAGCCCAAGTAATTGTAGTTGGCGCCCAGGCACCTTCAACCAGTCGTTTGTAGCTATTGATAGTTGGGGCATACATCGGCAAAATATGCGGCAAACAATGTAACTGCCCTGCCAGATAATGCTTATGCAGTTCACTCATTTTATTGGTATCTTCAGCATTATAGAACAGGTTCTCTGTTTTATCCTTATTCCACAAACTCTGATGCACATGACCGCCGCAACCCGGCAAGTTTTCATTCCACTTGGCCATAAAAGTCGCCATAATGCCATGCTGGTAAGCAATTTCTTTAATGGCAGTTTTTAGTAATACAGCTCTATCAGCTGCTTCAATAATGTGATCATGCAAAATAGCTGCTTCGTATACTCCTGGTCCGGTTTCCGTATGCAAACCTTCCAATGGAATATCAAACTCCATTAGCAGATTAAACAGGTCGTAATAAAAATCACTATTTTCTGAAGTCCGCAGTATGGAATACCCAAACATACCCGGTGTTAAAGTTTCCAGATTGGTAAAGCTTTTCTCCTGCAATGATTGTGGCGTTTCCCTGAAATTGAACCATTCAAATTCCTGTGCGAATTCTGGGTGAAAATCCAGTGATTCGCATTCTTTGGTAATTCGTTTTAATAAACTTCTGGGACAAGCGGGCAAATCATTTCCATCAGCCTTACTAAAATCAGCCAGGAAAAAAGGGATATCATCCTGCCATGGAACTGTACGAAAGGTAGATAGGTCTATACGGCAAAGTTGATCAGGATAACCTGTATGCCAGCCGGTTAGTTCTATATTGTTATTACAAAGATCGCTGCTGTCCCAGCCAAAAACTACGTCGCAAAAACCATAACCTTTTTGCAGTCCATCGGTGAATTTTTTATGATGGATCACTTTTCCGCGCAGCACACCATCTATATCGGCAAAAGCGAACTTAATTTTGTCTATATTTTTTTCTTTTAGATAAGATATGATTTGTTGTGTATCCATAAATCGTTGATACGATAAAACATGGCAAGTTAGTTATAAAATTAGTGAATTAGTGCTAGGGTGAATCAGTGAATGGTTAATTATAAATTAGTGAATTAGTGATTGAGTGAATTAGTGAATGCTTAATTAAATTTGATGATGATGAAAAGCGCTTTGTTATTTATCTATGGTACATTGTTAAATCACAACAATGAGTTTGCAGTTTATCTGAAAGAACATAGTCACTTTTTTGCCAATGGTAAGATAAAAGGGAGACTTTATGATATCGGCGAATATCCAGGTGCGGTATTGGATGATAGTGATGAATACATCTACGGCGTCATTTTGCAAATTGATGACCCTGAGGTGGTTTTCTTAGAGATAGACGATTATGAAGGTTATGGTGATGAGCAGCCCGAACCTAATGAGTTTATCAGGATATCGGCAGATGTTGAAACAGCATCAGAAATCGTAACCTGCTATATATATGTATATAATTTACCGGTTGATAGTCTGGAAAAGATTGGAGGCGGCAGATATCTTAAGTGAGTATTATCAAACTCCCTCTCCCCTGGAGAGGGCCGGGGTGAGGCAAATAAAAAGCCCCACAGAAACAGATCTGCAGGGCCCAGTATAAATTAATTAGGAGTTATTATATCGCTGACTTTACAGTTTTGATGATACGTGCAGCTACTTTGTATGGATCAGCAGCTGAGTTCGGACGACGATCTTCCAGGTAACCTTTCCAGCCTTTTTGTACAGTGTACAGAGGGATACGGATAGAAGCACCACGGTCAGATACACCATAGCTATAGTCATGGATAGAAGCGGTTTCGTGTTTACCGGTCAAACGCTGATCGTTGTCAGCTCCGTAAACTGCGATGTGTTCTGCAACAACCGGGCGGAATGCTTCAAGTATCTTTTTGTATACATCTTCGCTACCGGTAGTTCTCAACAATGTATTTGAGAAGTTAGCGTGCATACCTGAACCGTTCCAGTCTAATTGACCAAGCGGTTTGCAATGCCAGTTGATAGAAACTCCGTATTTCTCACCGATTCTTTCTAACAAATAACGGGCAACCCAGATTTCATCACCGGCTTCTTTAGCGCCTTTTGCGAAGATCTGGAATTCCCACTGACCAGCAGCAACCTCAGCATTGATACCTTCAACGTTCAGACCTGCTTCCAAACAAGCGTCTAAGTGTTCTTCAACAATGTCACGGCCAAAAGCATTTTTAGCACCTACAGAGCAGTAGTATGGACCTTGAGGGCCAGGGTAACCACCTGCAGGGAAACCTAAAGGTTTATTGGTTTCAGGATCCCACAGGAAGTATTCCTGCTCGAAACCGAACCAAAAATCGCTATCATCATCTTCAATTAGAGCACGGCCATTAGACTCATGTGGTTTGCCGGTTGAATCAAGTACTTCGCACATTACCAGGTAAGCGTCTTTTCTTTGAGGATCAACACAAATGTAAACGGGTTTCAAAATACAATCAGAAGAACCGCCTGGTGCTTGTTCTGTTGATGAACCATCAAAGCTCCAATTCGGGCAATCTTCTAATTTACCGCTGAAATCACCTACAATTTTTGTTTTGCTACGAAGGCTTTGTGTTGGTTTGTAGCCGTCAAGCCAGATGTACTCTAATTTTGCCATTGTTTAGTTGTTTTGAAAAATTTGGATCAAGTATCAGTTTTACTATCGTGAGTTTAAATTTCGAAGGCGAATTTAAATATTTTTTACAATTTTCATGATAATTGTGATAAAAAATTAAAAATATTTTCAAAAACAGTCATTTTATCCGTCGAAATAGACAAAAAATCATTTAAAAATGGCTTTTATTTGAAATTGATTAATTTTTTAGAGTCAAAAGTAGAGAAAGCCTAATTTTATGATATCGACAAGGATGTATTTGGTAATTTTTAACACTCAATAGGTTAGTTTTAATAAAATGTTAAAAAATATGGCAATTTCACCTTTAAAATAATGAAAATGATAAATTTTAAGGCATTGCTACAGTACTGTTATATTTTCAATTAATTAAAGATGCTGTTATAAAAATTTCTTAAAATTGCCCTGAAAATTTCCGGAGGGGTATACTTAACGTATTGATCCCTACCTCAAACTAATGTTTCCTTCTTATAAATTAATTACTATATGAAAATTACAGTTGTTGGTGCCGGGGCTGTAGGCGCCACTTGCGCAGATAACATCGCAAGAAAAGAGCTGGCCGAAGAATTGATTTTATTAGACATCCGCGAAGGCTTTGCAGAAGGTAAGGCTATCGATATGATGCAAACCTCAGCACTGCTTGGTTTTGATACCAAGATAAAAGGTGTTACCAATGATTACGCTGCTACTGCCGGTTCAGAAGTAGTAGTGATCACTTCAGGCCTGCCACGTAAACCGGGTATGACCCGCGAAGAATTGATCGGCACCAACGCTGGTATCGTAAAAAGCGTTACCGAAAGTATTTTAAAGTATTCCCCTAATACCATTATTATAGTAGTATCTAACCCGATGGACACCATGAACTACCTTACCCTGAAAACTTCAGGCTTACCTAAAAATAAAATATTAGGTATGGGTGGCGCATTGGATTCATCACGCTTTAAATATTACCTGAGCCAGGAACTGGGTTGTTCTCCGGCAGACCTGAACGCAGTTGTAATAGGCGGTCACGGCGATACTACTATGATCCCGTTGATCAAACATGCTACCTGGAACAGTATTCCTGTAACCGAGTTCCTTAGTCAGGAGCAACAGGATAAAATTGTTGCTGCTACTATGGTGGGTGGTGCTACATTAACCAAACTGATTGGTACTTCAGCATGGTATGCACCAGGCGCAGGTACTGCTGCTATGGTTGAAAGCATTGTACGCGACGAGAAAAAACTAATTAGCTGCGGTGTTGCACTTGACGGCGAATATGGCCAGAAAGACATCTCGCTGGTTGTGCCTGTTGTATTAGGCAAAAGCGGTTGGGAGCAGATCCTTAACTTTAAACTGAGCGATGATGAACAAGCTCAGTTCAATAAGAGCGCTGACGCTGTTCGCAACATGAACCAGGTATTGGTTGATAGTAAGATCATCTAATTATAAATAATAGCGATGGGTTTCAAACCCATCGCTATTATTTTCGACAAATTGTCAAACGGCTTCTCCTAACAGAGAGGCCGTTTTTATTTAAACCATTATTTAGCTGTGCTGTTATTGATAAAAGATTAAATTAGCTTAACATTTACCTGTTATGCCCAACAAGTCAAGTATACAATTGCCGGTTATCAAAATAGCTGATAACGAAGAATTTGTTATTAATGACACACTTGCCATTGAGGAGCCATTAGAGATCCGTCTGGAGTATGGTAATGCGAATAAGCGTCAAACAAAGAATATCTCCGTCACAATGCGCACGCCAGGCAATGATGCCGAATTGGCGTTAGGTTTTTTATTTACTGAAGGCATCACCAGAAAACAAGAAGATATTGAATCGGCAAAGCATTGCTTTATCGCATGTGCTGAAAATAAAGAAAATGTGATACAGATAAGTTTAAAGGAAGGCATTGAACCGCAGTTGCACAATACAGAGCGTAATTTCTATACCACATCAAGCTGCGGCGTTTGCGGGAAGGCATCTATCAATTCGATCAAAACGGTAAGCACTTATAATAATAATGCAACGGAAAATCAGGTTAATGCAGATGTATTGTACCAATTGCCATCTATCCTTCAAAAACATCAGAAAGTATTTGCTGATACCGGCGGATTACATGCATCGGCTTTATTTAATTTTGAAGGTGAATTGTTATTGGTTAGAGAAGATGTAGGCAGACATAATGCTTTGGATAAGTTAATTGGCGCTACGTTGAATAAAAACCTCTTGCCCTTAGATCAATACATATTATTATTAAGTGGCAGAATAAGCTTTGAGCTAGTTCAAAAGGCGGCGATGGCAGGCATTACGATTATTGCGGCAGTGGGCGCTCCATCGAGTTTGGCGGTGCAATTGGCAGAAGAATTTAATATAACACTGGTTGGTTTTCTGCGCGACCAACGGTTTAATATTTACACCCAACCTAAGCGCATTTTATTATCGAGATATGAAGATTCGTATTAAAGGCAACTCGTTACGTTACCGGCTTACCAAGAGCGATATGTACCGGTTGTCGCATGAAGGTTATTTAGAAGACAGAACCAATTTTGGTAATCGGGAGTTGGTATATGTAATTCAAAAAACAAACGGTCATCAATTGTCGGGCTTTTTTGATGATAATGTGATCTGCCTGCAAGTGCCGGGCAATTTGATAGAAGAATTGGATAAAACGGATAGGGTAGGATTTGAAGGTAAACAAGGCGATCTGCTGTTATTGGTAGAAAAAGACTTTACCTGCCTGGATAATGTTGATGAAGACCAGAGTGATAATTACCCCAATCCATTAGCTGAGAAATTGAAATGAATAAGAAAGTTGAACAACCGTCAGCCGAAAACCCCGAAGAATTATTAGACCTTGAAGTAACTGAGCCAAAAGATTGGGCCGCAGGCATACCGGCGGTTTACGAGGCTTTTAAAGATATCATTCACGAAACAGGTGCTATCCGCGGAATGGCGGCGTCTTTAAAAATGAACCAGAAAGGCGGTTTTGATTGTTCAAGCTGTGCCTGGCCAGACCCCGATGATGATCGTTCGCCGATAGCAGAGTATTGCGAGAATGGTGCAAAGGCACTAGCCGAAGAAGCAACAAACAAGAAATTAACGGGTGAGTTTTTCGCTCAAAATTTAGTCGCTGATCTTGCTAAACTAAATGACTATGAAATAGGAAAGAAAGGCAGGATAGCCCAACCAGTTTATCTACCAGAGGGAGCAACGCATTACCAGGTGATCAGTTGGGAAGATGCACTTAAGAAGATAGCAAACAAACTCAACAGTTTGGCTTCTCCCAACGAAGCTGCCTTTTACACTTCAGGCCGCACAAGCAATGAGGCATCGTTTATGTATCAATTGTTTGTACGGGAATATGGTACCAATAATATGCCCGATTGCTCCAATATGTGCCACGAATCAAGCGGAACAGCACTTTCTGAGGTTATTGGGATTGGTAAAGGCACTGTAACCTTAAATGATTTTTACAAAACCGACGTAATCATCATTATGGGTCAAAATCCGGGGACAAATCATCCCAGGATGCTGACAGCGCTTGAAAAAGCCAAAAATAATGGTGCTAAGATCATCGCCATTAATCCATTACATGAGGCGGGCTTAACTGCTTTCAAAGATCCGCAAACTGTAAAAGGGTTTTTGGGAATAAGTAAAAGACTGGCCGATCTGTATTTGCAAGTAAAAATCAATGGCGATATGGCTTTGTTTCAGGCTATTGAAAAATTGCTGTTGGAAGCTGAAAAAGAAAACCCTGGAAAGGTATTCGACCAGGACTTTATACAGAAAAATACGGTTGGTTATAATGAGTTGATCCAACACCTTGAGAAACTAGATGCGGAACGACTGGCCGAGCAATCAGGCGTACCAATCGAGGCTATAAGAATAGCTGCCGAAATGCTGAAAAACAAAAGCCGCATTATTATTTGCTGGGCCATGGGTATTACGCAGCATGAGAATGGTGTCGACACGATTAAAGAAATTGCTAACCTTGCTTTATTAAAAGGTAGTATAGGCAAGCCTGGAGCTGGATTATGTCCTGTGCGCGGGCATAGTAATGTACAGGGTAACCGTACTATGCTAATTTGGGAGAAACTGAAAGATGCATCCGCCAAAAAACTAAAAGAAGTTTTCGGGTTTGATCCACCTGCTGAAAACGGACTTGATACGGTTGAATCGATAAAAGCCATGCACGAGGGCAAACTGAAAGTGCTTTTTGCAATGGGTGGCAATTTTATTTCGGCCACGCCTGATACCAATTATACTGCTAATGGTATCCGTAAACTGGATATGACGGTGCATGTATCTACTAAATTAAACCGCAGCCACCTGGTGCATGGCAAAGAAGCATTGATCCTGCCTTGTTATTCGCGTAGCGATAAGGATATTATTAATGGTGTGGAACAGATTGTAAGTTGCGAAAACTCCATGGGAGTGATTCAACTATCAAAAGGTGTGCTTAAACCTATATCTGATCAATTTTTGAGTGAAACGCAGATCATTTGCCGCCTGGCCAAAGAAACCATCGGTAACCGGACGAAGGTAGATTGGGCAAAGTATGAATCAAACTATGACCATGTCCGCGACCTGATCGCCAAAGTCATTCCGGGTTGCGAGGACTACAATAGAAAAATACGTAAACCCGGAGGGTTTTATCTGCCTAACGGTCCCCGGGAAGGGAAATTTAAAACTGAAAAGTATGGCGATAAGGCAGCCTTTTCAGTAGTTCATGTGCCAGAAGAAAAATTGGAACCAGATGATTATATCATGATGTCCATCCGTAGCCACGATCAATTCAATACAACTATTTATGGATTGGAGGATCGCTACCGTGGTATTCACAACGAACGCCGGGTAATATTTATGAACCCTAAGGATATTGCATTAGGTGGTTTCCAGTCAGGAGAGAAGGTAGACCTATTTAATTATGGTGGAGGAACGGCGCGTGTTGCACGGCTATTTATAATAGTACCTTATAATATTCCCGAACGAAACACTGCTACCTATTATCCTGAAACTAATGTACTGGTACCTATAAATAGTGTTGCTACAGAAAGCAATACGCCGGTTTCCAAACGGGTAGTTATCAAAATCAGGAAACACGCGGAATAAAACACCTGCATTTTATAGAAAAAACAAGAGCGAAAAATAGACTGTTTTCGATATTTCTTACATTTTAAGAATTTTTTAAGTTCTTGTTATCAGCGATTTCCAGAGTTTATGTTGATAAAGACACTGTTAACAATAAAGCTGTTTGTTCATCGGATTTACCCTAAAGAGCCTAAAAATGAGCGGTATCTGAATGTGTACAAACCATGTACTTTTTGTTAAGAAACTGTTTATAAAAATCAAAAAAAAAACTTGACAAATATTCATTTGGGCACTACCTTAGATAACATCAAGAACGACGTACTTTGATAACCTTGACAGGAAAACGGAAAGTGAATCGGGCGAATTTTCGGAGGAGCTAAAGATCACAAGAAGTCACCTGAAAGACACAAAAGACAAAAGACGCAAGTCCGGAGAAACTAGGTGTCGGAAAAAGCGAAAGGAAACCAAAACGGCGAAAGCCACAGAAAACGGAAAACGCTAAGAGGTATTGGAAACTATGCGGTATTTTACGGAGTAACGCAACAGGGAACAATGAGACGCAAACAGTCAAAGACCGCAAGGACTAAGACGAGAGCAGATCGATCAATTTACACAAAACTTGGTGCTTCGGCGCAACTACGGTTGAGCAGAGGTCAGGGAACGGAAGTCATTCGCAAGAGTGTGCTTCCGTTTTCAATTTTGGCCCCACCCAAACCCTCCCCAAGAGGAGGGTTTTAAATTCATAGCCTTACAACTTTTCAACTTTCAAACCTTTCAACAACTAAAAAATAGCTAAATTTATCCCCTATGTCTGGCACTAAAGCAAACGGGAGAGAAAAGATATTTGTATTAGATACCTCGGTTATCCTTTACGATCACAACGCCTTTGAAAATTTCCAGGAACATGATGTAGCCCTGCCCATCCAGGTGCTGGAAGAACTGGATAATATGAAAAGCGGGAACGATACCCGGAACTTCGAAGCCCGAAGCTTTATCCGATTAATGGATGACATTTCCCGTAAAAACTTATTGAATAAATGGGTTCCGCTTAAAGGTAAAGGCAAAGGTAGCTTTAAAGTGGTGATGGATACCAGGCACGCAACTGCCGATGCCGAAGAAGTGTTTGGTAGCGACAAGATTGACCACCGCATATTGAACGCTGCTCTTGGCTTACAGGAAGAGTATCCTGATAAAAAAATAATCCTAGTATCAAAAGATATTTGCCTGCGGCTGAAAGCCAAAGCCCTGAATATTCATGCTGAGGATTACGAAACAGGCAAAATCAAGAACCTGGAAGAGCTTTATACCGGCGAAACTATTTTAAATAAGGTTCCTGACAAAACGATTAATCAGCTATCAAAGCAAGGCGTATTGAATTGCGATGAGTTGAGTTTTATATCCAATAAAAGCAATCATTTTTACAGTTTTACCGGAAAAAAGCAAAAGCTCTCGGGTTTTTATAATAGTCAAACCTGTGTTTTAGAAAAAATATCCGAACAACCTGTATTTAATATTCAGCCTAAAAACCTAGAGCAGGCTTTTGCAATACATGCCTTATTACACCCTGATATTAAACTGGTTACTATACAAGGTAACGCCGGCACAGGTAAAACACTGCTGGCTCTTGCCGGTGCTTTGGAGCAACGCAAATTCTATCGCCAGATTTATGTAACGCGCCCCATCGTTCCGCTAAGTAATAAGGATATTGGCTTTTTACCGGGTGATATAAAATCGAAGGTTGATCCCTATATGGCCCCAATATGGGACAATCTGAAATTTATCCGCGACCAATTTGCTGATGATGAAAAGATGCAGTTAAAGATTGATGAACTGGTATCAAATGACAAAATCACAATTGCTCCTCTTGCCTTTATTCGCGGACGCACGCTGACCAAGATTTTCTTCATTGTGGATGAGGCGCAGAACCTGACGCCCCACGAAGTTAAAACTATTATATCCAGGGCAGGAGAAAACAGCAAGTTTGTATTTACCGGGGACATTTACCAGATAGACACCCCTTATCTTGATGCCGAAAGTAACGGATTGTCATACCTGATCGATAAAGCTAAAGGGCATCCGCTTTATGCGCATGTTACCCTGCAAAAAGGGGAGCGGAGTGAGTTGGCTAATTTGGCAATAGATTTATTGTAACTCACCAAACACTTCTGTCCCCGATTTAGAACATTAATAATTACACAGTCCACATAAAATAATAATGGCATGGTTTTTCAATAGTGATATATATTAATTTAAAACATCACTATAATGAGATCACTATTGTATTTTATCGCTATCATCATGGTTATCGGATGGGTGATAGGTGTTTTTGCATACTCAGCAGGCGGGTTAATTTATGCTCTGCTTGTTTTAGCTGTAATAGCATTTTTATTAGGATTTATCAGAAGGGGCCCTACAACCGTCTAACAATTTCTGGAATTTCATCATAAAAAGGCAATCCAATGGGTTGCCTTTATCGTTTCTCAATATTAAGCCAATATATTGTCTGTCACCCTGGCAATATCGTAGCTTATTTTATTTATAAAACCTAATTGCTCGTTCAGCAAGGTCTCATTTGGCGTAGGCGACTTTCTCTCATCTGGCATGATAGTCCTTTCGGTTATAAAATCAGCACATTTACCTCCTAATTTTTTGCTGGTTTCATTTAATACGTTGATACTTTTTCGGAGCAGCCTTACATTATCCGGCTGTGTTTTATGCAGATTTTTTTCTGAAACATTGGATGCCAGGTTAGCCAGGTAGGAGGAAAGAATATGTGTAAGCACTACGAATTTATGTATCTCGCGTATCTTTTTCTGTTTGCTCTTGGGTTCCGAGGTCATCCGCTCAAAAGCGGCAGATAAGTTGGCTGATTTTACATAGATATCCTTCCGGGCCAGTTTGTAATCGGTAACTGTAACTGTTTTGCCGGTGATGGATTCGGCAATTCTCACCAGGTAATTCACGTTGGCAAATACTGTATCGCGCAGGTTGTCCTTAACCTGCTCAAACTCCCAGGTAGGAAAGATAACATACATTGCCACAAAGGCAATAGAGGATCCTATAGCTGTATCTATAATCCGCTCTTCGGCCAGGTTTAAGTGTCCAACTCCTAAAAACTTGAACAGTATCAACACATAAGGTGTCATAAAAATAACGCTTACTACATAGTTTAGCCGGGTAAAACTATAGGTACCTAACATGAATATGATAAAAAAGATAAACTGTGCATCGGTGTTTTTTATCACTGTTAAGATCAATATACCGATAGCACCACCTGCTATGGTACCTATTAAACGCTGATAATTACGTTGTTTGGAAAGGCTGAAACCAGGTTTCAGGATCACGATGATTGTCAATAAAACCCAATAACTATGATGACCAAGCGCGAACAGTTTAGCTATTGTAAAACCGATTACACAAACCAGCGATACCCTCAACGCATGTTTAAATGAGCCGGAGGACAGGGAAAAGTTATCAAAAAATATTCGCGGGGCATAATCCTGGTGCGTTACAAACTTTGAGTATTCTACATCCTCTGGCTTATCAATAAGTGTTTTTGACGATCTTGAATTGTAATAGACAAAAATATTATGAATGTTCTTATTCAGGTCACGCAGGTTGATCAATATCTTTTTTAATACAAGATTGCTTGTGCCGATATCCTTTGCAGCTATCTCATCAATTCTCTTTTTAAGCTGTTCCAGTTCGGCATCAAAATCATGCGAATGATTATAGCGTCGATTGGATAATACCGCATAGCCAATATTCTCCAGCTCATGAGCCATTTGCTCCAATACCCGGGCAATAGCTTCCAATATACCTGTATCGCCGAATTTCTCTCTTACCTGCTGGTAGTCGTAGTGTGTAGCCAATATTTGCTCATAAAGGTCTATCAAGTCGATAAATGTCAAAACCAAAACCCTGCTGGCATTAGTGGATTCTTTTATTAATATACGCGTTTTAAAAAGCAACTCCCGTACTGCATCCTGATGCTGGCTCACCTGTATCTGGTGCGAAACCAGCTTGCGGTAGTTCTCATCTATGTCAGTACTTGGCAAATAGAAATCAGCTTTAATACGAAGGAATTTTACCACATCAAGGATGCTTTCACCTAAGGCTTGTTGGGCCGCGCGATAGGGACGTATAGAAAAAAACAAGACGCTAAACGTCAGATACCATATACCGCCCAATGTTGCCTCCAAGCTGTAGATCAGTATCTTATTTGCCGGCAGGCCTTTTTCGATCATAAAGATCATCATCAATAGCGACCCGGTCCCTACAGCAGCAGCACGCGTACCATAGACGATCAGCATGGAGAAAAGAAATGAAAATACGGCAATCTCAATCCCTAATATCACGACATTCATTCGGGCAAACCCCGTAACAATGCCAACTATAAAAATACACAGGTTGCATATTGCCATCGCATTACGCTTGTGCATCACCGGGCCGGGTGTATCTACAACCGACACACATAACGCCCCCAATGAAAGCGTAACACCTAACTCAAACTGATTTAAGTAATTAAGTATTAACGCAGGTAATAAAATGCCAATGCTCGTGCGAATACCATCGGAAAAATACTGGCTGTAAAAGAAACTCTTTATTTCGCGGATGGTTATTTTCATCGGTCGGGTTAGATGGAAAAATGCGTATGCGAATTTACAAAAATTAAATCTTTAAGGGATGTTTTGATAATTATTGCATTAATAATCAGTTTAAATTAATAAATATTCATATTTTAATGGTTTTTGTCATTAATATGATTAAATTCACAGCGAAATTTTATAAACCCGTACACCAAGCTACCAAAATTTATGTCCTCACCTATAAAACTCAGCCACAGAGAAACAACTTTTAATCAGGAAGTTGTCACCAGATTTGAGTTGTATAACAGTCTGTTCCAGACGTTACCTTTTTACCAGGTGAAGGACACGGGTATATTACTTCCGTTTTTTAGTTCGCATTGCGAAAAGGGCACGGCTTCCTGTTCATCCCCAACCGAAATTATCGAATCCTTTTTTAAAAAATATGTTCCAGGCATTGATCACCAGGAACAGATCAATCGCATGTTCCGGTTTATTCAGTACATCGAGCGACAGGTGGTATTGTTCGATGCCGTTGAGGATTCTTCGTTTAATAAGATCGGCCGAACGGATGACAGCGGCTCATTGGCCAGTCTCTTGCAATTGGCTGCTCAAAACGACAAAACAAGAGACGAGATCAGCCAAAAACTGAAGAATTTTTCTTTACGACTTGTACTTACTGCACACCCGACACAATTTTATCCGGGTACGGTATTAGGTATAATGACCGACCTGATCGAAGCCTTGAAGCATAACGATTTGAATAATATTGATGTACTGCTTCAGCAATTAGGTAAAACGCCATTCTTTAATAAAACTTCACCAACTCCTGTTGACGAGGCGACCAGTTTGGTTTGGTTCTTGGAAAACACCTTTTACCATGCTATTTCGAGCATTGTATCAAAATTAGAGGAAGAGTTTAATATCGATCATACTGGAGCCCACCAGGTCTTAGAACTTGGTTTCTGGCCAGGCGGCGACCGTGATGGTAACCCAAATGTAACTACTGAAACTACAGCTTCGGTAGCCAACTTATTAAGACAGTTTGTGTTCCGCAGCTATTACCGCGATTTCAGAATACTGAAACGCCGCATCACTTTCAGAGGCATTGAAAAAACGATATCAAGACTCGAGAAGCTGCTTTATCAAAATGCGTTTAACGTTCAGACTAATCCAAAAGATTTGCAAGGCGAATTGCTATCGCTATTAGATTCAATTAAACAAACGCTGATAACCGATCATGGTGGGCTTTTTGTAAATATCGTGGATGGCATGCTGCAGAAAGTTCGCTTGTTCGGTTGTTATTTCGCGACCCTGGATATCAGGCAGGACAGCCGTGTTTTGCGCAACGTATTTAAATATTGTATCGAGCAATCCCAGATCAAATCAGGCCTGACTAAGGAATATGAAAACTTAAACGAAGAAGAAAAGCTAAAAGCTATTCCTTTTAATGAAGCTGATTTTCATTGCCCTGATGATGCCGATGACATGACAAAGGACACGCTGAACACTATCCGTCTTGTTCAGCAGATACAGGAATCAAACGGGCAGAAGGCTTGTCAACGGTTTATAATCAGCAACTGCCAGCGTTCTTCGGATATTTTACAACTGATGAACCTGTTCCTGTGGAGTGGCTGGAGAAAAGATACATTGAGCGTTGACTTTATGCCGCTATTTGAAACGGTGAACGATCTGACCCATGCTGCGGGTGTAATGGAAAGCTTGTATGTTCATCCTTTCTATAAAGAACACCTAAAACGTCGGGGTAACCGTCAGACAATTATGCTCGGTTTCTCAGATAGTACCAAAGATGGCGGTTATCTAATGGCAAATTGGTCAATCTACAAAGCAAAGGTCGAGCTGACTGCAATGGCACGTAAATACGGTATTGATCTGGCATTTTTTGACGGGCGTGGAGGCCCACCGGCTCGCGGTGGTGGCAAAACACATCGTTTTTATGCCTCAATGGGCAGCGAGATCGCCAATGAACATATCCAATTGACTGTACAAGGTCAAACTGTAAGTTCTCAATACGGTTCCGCCGAAACTGCACGTTTCAATATGGAGCAATTGATCAATGCGGGCATCGTTTCCTCGTTAAAACCAAATGAAAATGATTTGCTGAATATGGAAAGCAAAGCATTGATATCCGAAATGGCTGATGCAAGCTATAACCTGTTTATGGATTTGAGACAGCATCCGTTGTTTGTGGAGTATCTGGAAAAATACAGCCCTCTGAAATTATTATCGAAAATCAATATAAGTAGCAGGCCAACCAAACGTAATGCCGATTCACAATTAAGATTGGAAGATTTGCGTGCCATCAGTTTTGTAACTTCATGGAGCCAGCTGAAACAAAATATTCCCGGTTTTTATGGGGTAGGGACCGCATTGAAAAAAATGAAAGAGGATGGTAAATGGGACGAAGTAAAACAACTCTACCATAATTCCGGATTCTTTAAAACCATGCTGGACAATTGCAGTATGTCGATGTCTAAATCAGACTTCCGTGTGACTGCTTATTTGGGAGAAGACAAGAAATTCGCCGCTTTCTGGAAAATGCTGAAAGATGAATTCGAGCTCACTAAAACCATGATATTGGAACTAACCGACACGGATACTTTGATGCAGGAATATCCTGTTGAAAAGAAGTCAATTTCTGTGCGCGAAAAGATTGTGCTGCCTCTCGTTATCATACAGCATTATGCGTTGCAATGCCTTAATCGGAACGAGCATCCTGAACTGAACGACGTTTACAACAAGCTTGTCATCCGTACGGTATATGGTATTGTGAATGCGGGGAGGAATTTGGCGTAGGTTGTCAGAACCAGAATTTCTCGAATTGATGAATACACAGAATTTAAAGCGGAAGTTTGAATTTTAGAATTCTGTTAATTCTAAAATTCCATAAATTCGGGTTCTGACAATAACACATGGCAACGGTCGCACTAAAAAGCGCTGAAGGTAAATGGATCATGGTTTCGGCCATACTGGCTTCAGCTATGGCATTTATTGATGCCACTGCACTGAATGTTGTTTTACCTGCTCTTCAAAAAAGCCTGAATGCCACTGGTGCCGACCTTTTCTGGCTGCTGAATGCTTATCTGCTAATGTTGGCGTCATTAATCCTTGTCGGCGGTTCATTGGGCGACAAGCTCGGCCGTAAAAAGGTATTTATGCTGGGGATATTTGTCTTTATCCTTGGCTCAGCAGCCTGTGGTTTCGCACCGACTGTGTTCCTCCTCATTATATTCAGAATTATACAAGGTATCGGGGGAGCTTTAATGATTCCAGGCAGCTTGTCATTGATCTCATCATCTATAAATGAAAACGAAAGGGGTAAGGCCATTGGTACCTGGTCGGCTATAACTACTGTTGTGACCATGGGTGGCCCGATTCTAGGCGGAGCATTGGCAGATGCAGGTCTTTGGCGTTATATATTCTTCATTAATGTCCCAATCGGCATCGTTGCATTGGTCATTTTAGTGTTCAAAGTAAAAGAAAGCAGGAACGAGGATGCTGATAAAGCAGTTGATGTCGCAGGTGCAATTTCCATTGCTTTAAGCTTAGCTCTCATCACGTTTGGCTTTTTACGGATACCGGCATTGGGTTTTAAATCGCCACAGGTGTATCTGACATTGTTAGGGGGAATTATTCTGCTCATCGTTTTTCTTGTTATCGAAAAGAAAAGCAAGCACCCGATGATGCCTTTGTATTTATTTTCAAATCCGGTCTTTACCGGCGTAAACCTATTGACCTTCTTTCTTTACGCCGGTTTAGGAGCGGGGATGCTTTTCCTGTCACTCAACCTGGTGCAGGTGCAGGGTTATAGTCAGCTGCAATCCGGCTTGACCTTTTTGCCATTTACTGTTTTGATGATAACAATTGCCCGTTTTGCAGGCTCGTTGGCTGACAAATATGGACCTCGTTTACTCCTGATCATCGGACCGGCTACAGCAGGTGCAGGATTACTGATTTTATCGTTCGTCAAACAAACCGCCGGCCCCTCTGATTACTGGACAACTTTCTTTCCAGGGGTTATCGTGTTCGGCCTGGGGATGTCTTTTACAGTTGCTCCGTTAACAGCAACAATAATGACGTCGGTTAGCGATCACCTGTCAGGTACGGCTTCCGGAGTAAATAACGCACTCACACGTATAGCCAATGTTTTTGCGAATGCTATTTTCGGAGCGCTGGCCGTGTTATTGTTCGCTGGAGCATTACAGGATAAGCTTCAACCAATTCCTCTTGATGCAAAGGATAAACAAGCTGTTGTAAAAGAGGCTGCAAACCTGGGTAATGCCAAAGTGCCGAAGGAAGTCGATTCAAAATACAGAAAAACAATAAGCACCGGTTATCGGGATAGCTTCATCCATGCTTATAGCGGTATCATGAAAATATCTGCAGGCCTTGGCTTTCTGGGTGCACTTATGACTGTGATCTTTATCCGGAATAAAACTTTAAAGAAAGAATAATTCTTTATCACTATAACTATTTACCGATTAGGTAAACCTTTTACCATTCCTGTTGTTTTTTCGACATAAATACCTAAAAACTCAGCTATGAAAACCAAATTTTTGCTGGCATTGCTTGTGCCGGCTTTCTATGTAGTATCATCATGCGATGACCCCAAGAAAGCAAATAATTTTAACCAGGAAACTACAGTAAATCAAAGCAGCCTTGACTTTATCAATACAGCAATAGATGGCGGTCGTACCGAGGTTAAATTAGCAAACGTGGCCACTCATGTATCTCAAAATCCCCGGATATTGCACTTTGCAAAAATGATGATCACCGATCATACAAAGGGAATTGAAGATTTAAAAGTGCTCAGGAAAAAAGAATTGATCAATCAGCATGATGTCCTTAGCCCCGAACATAGAAAACTGATCGATAGCCTGTCTAAACTTTCAGGAACTGAGTTCGACAAAGCCTACATGAAGACAATGGTAGCCGATCATGAAAAGACTGTTGATCTTTTCAGGGAAGAAACCCAGGAAAGAGAACCCTCCGTGCAGGTACTTGCACGAAAAATTCTTCCAACCATTGAAATGCATTTTGATTCGGCAAAGGCTATTGCGGCTACATTAAGATAAGTTGAATGGTTGATTGTGTTGATTAAGTTTATTGGTTGTGATTTATATTTAGTTGATAATCAATTAATTTTGTCAACAATAAAAGTTTTACTTAAGGTGCTGTTTTCATTTACACTATTCGGATGTGGCTGCAGGCTCAATAAGAAATGTAATCAGGAAAATTGTAATAAGGTTTATTATTTTGATTTTTTACCGTTCTTTTTCATTGCCATATCTTCATCTTTAAGAAGGATATTAAAGACATCCATATTGATGAATTCCAGCGGAGGGGCTTTTTTATATTCTTTTTCTACCTGCGTGATCACTTCACAAATTTTATACAGTACCTCTGAATCCAGACGGGAATTATTATCCAGTTGCTCACAGTCTTCAATACCTAAAGTCTTAAGTAAGAAATAATCCAGCTCATGATATCTGACACCATAGATCAGCTTGGTATTGAATGGCTTAATAATATGACTGACGGAAAAAAATAAAGGCGGGTCTTTCATAATTTAATGCTTTAATAATGAAAGGGCCTAATGAACAGTAGAAATCAGAGGAATGATTTGTAACTTTTAGTTAAATATACGAACATTTATTTAATATAGGGTTAACAAAATCGAAAATTAAAATTTCTCTGTTAATCAAGATAAGTAAGTATCTTTATATAGAAAATGAAGAAAGACTACACCATATTCTATTACCTGGTAAGATGCAATCTCGGCACGTGGGTATTGATACTGGTGCACCTGTTTATTTTGGTTGTCTTGATCTCGACATTTTCCTTTCTTATTGGAAAGATACAAGGGTTTTGATGAAAAATTCTAAACCCTAATTTCTAAATCCTAATTTTAAACTTTTAAATCCGAAATCGTAAATCCGAATTCCGAAATTAAAATAGTTTCAACTGCATTTCCACAGGTGGCTTTGCTTTTCCAAACACCGTCCGTCCGCCATAACGCCAGGAATCCTTTCGTTCCTGGTCTATTACTTTATCGAAATTGGCGTTGGGTAAAAAATCTTTTTCAGCGTTCTCAGCTATTTTGGAAAGGCGTTTGATAGCTTCGCTTTTTTCGGTTTGACCAAGTTTGGCTTTATAAATAGCTGTTTGCAATACGCCCAAGGTTTCATCATAAACTTTTGTGGGAACAGGGAAGGGGTGACCATCCTTGCCACCATGCGCAAAAGAAAAACGGGCAGGGTCTTTAAACCGTGATGGTGTGCCATGAATCACTTCACTTACTAGTGCCAAAGATTGTAATGTCCGAGGCCCCAAACCTTCCAGTAAAAGCAGATCTTCAAAGTCAGAAGGCCTTTTCTCTTGTGCAAGCCAAAGTACTGCACCCAGGCGTTTTAAGTCAACATCTTTTGCCCGAACATCATGATGAGATGGCATCACTAGTTTATTGATCTCGCTCAGCATTTTATCTGGTTTTTCTGCAGCAATTTGCATCACACCACTGCGCGAATCTGATGCTTGTTTATCAGCCATATTTAATATATAGCCATTGTTTTGACCATAAATGAAAGTATGCGGATCATCCACAAAAGAGCTCAGCGTTTCTGAATGCCAGTGATATCTGCGTGCTGTTTTGCTTTGTGCGCTCATGCCTTGTTGCACGACGGCCCATTTACCTTCATTGTTCAGAATAAAATTATGGGTATAAAGCTGGAAACCGTCCTGTATAGCTGTGTTATCTACCTTGGCGCTTAATTTACTGCATTTTACCAGGTGATTGCCGTCGAGGCCTGTTTTTTCACTGATCTTTAATAATTCATTTGGCGTTTCGCGTGAATGATTGCCTTTGCCGCCGCAAATGTAAATTCCCAACTCGCGGCTATGTGGATTGATAGCCCGCTTTAGAGCACCCATTACCGAGGTAGTAATCCCTGATGAATGCCAGTCCATACCCATTACCGCACCCAAGCTCTGGAACCAGAATGGATCGCTGATACGCGTTAATACCTCATTCTTCCCATAATCCATCACAATTGTTTCCACCACAGCCAGACCCAGCTTTGCCATACGTTCGGCCAGCCACCTGGGCACATAGCCATAATGCAAAGGCAGGTCAGCACTTCCCGATCGCTTCATGCTAACAAATTTAGTAAAATACAATCAGAACAACAAGCACTTATTAAATATCTTTTGCCAAAGGGAAATCGATAGGTATTTGCATCAGGCGGAAAGCATAGTTTGTGAAACTCATCACATTGATTAGCACCAAGAGATCGATAATAGCAGCTTCCTGGTAACCTAAGGTATAAAACTCATCAAGCAGATCATCGTTCACCTGTCCTTTGTCATCAATTACTGATTTGATAACACGATAGATCACCTGCCATTTTTGATCAGGATAAGTGCCTGCACGCAATGAAAGCGTTTCATCTTCAGTCCAACCATTTTTGATGGCTGATTGCGTATGCGAGGCCAGGCAATATTCGCAACCGTTTAATTGTGATACGATGAGGTAAACCCCTTCGCGTTCTTTAGCGTGGAAGGTTCCGCGTGCCTGCTCATTTACATAAGTCAGGTAGGAGTTGAGCGCATTGGCCGAATAACCAATGGTAGCATACAGATTGGGCATTTTGCCCATGATCTTGATAAAACGGTCGAATGCAGGTTTGGCGTTGTCGGCCACCTGGTCATAGGTGGGTACGGTGAATGATTTCATGGTGATGTGGATTAGGGTAGTAAAATTAGAAAGATTAATTGTCTGAACCTGAATTTTCCGAATTTAAGAATTAACAGAATTGGGGTAATTCCAAATTCGATATTTTCTCGTATCGGGGAATAAACTAATTCAAGGTCCCTGATCTGTATAGTATAGAGATGGCTTCGTTCCTCGCCATGACGAGGTGGGTATTTTATCGTTTCTGACTAACTACCCATCGGTATTCATGCGCTATTCATCTATTAAATTTTGGATATATCAATTATATAACTACATTTAGTTGTGTCATAAGTACACAATAGCCAATTTTAGTTGATTAGGTTGATTGAGTGAGTGGTTGATTATGTTAAAATGCATAGTCGACTAAATAACTTAATCCAACTCAATCAACTTAATCTAACTTAATCAACCATTCACTAAAAAATGAAGAGAAGCATTACCCGTCCTGCAATTTATTTTGTCAGTTCGTTGTCGCTGCTTGCGTTTGCGGCAACTATTATCAGCAGTACCAATAACGGTTCGCAGTGGACAAGCATTGATGACGGCGATGGCATCGTGCTGGTAAAGAACCAAAACGGCCCGACATTGGGTTATTCGTCCAAATCAGGCATAAAAATTCTGACTGTTGATGGCCTGGCTTTTAAGGACCTGAACAAAAACGGCAAGCTGGATAAATATGAAGACTGGCGTTTGCCGGTTGAGGAAAGGGCTAAAGACCTGGCCTCGCAAATGTCGCTGGAGCAAATAGCCGGCCTGATGCTTTACAGTGCGCACCAGGCTATACCGGCAATGAGCGGCGGCCCATTTGCAGGCGGTACTTACAACGGTAAAAAATTTAGTGAAGGTGGAATAGATGCTGCTGAAGTAACCGACCAGCAAAAGAGCTTTTTATTGAAAGACAACCTGCGCCACGTGCTGATCACATCGGTACAAAGTCCTGAAATAGCTGCACGGTGGAATAACAATGTGCAAGCATTGGTAGAGGGTGCAGGACTGGGTATCCCGGCAAATAACAGCTCTGATCCTCGTCATGGCACTTCGTCAGGTGTTGAGTATACCGCAGGAGCAGGAGGCAAAATATCGCAATGGCCCGATCAATTGGGCTTGGCTGCAACCTTTGATCCGGGTGTTGTAAAGGAATTCGGGCACATTGCTTCGCAGGAATATCGTGCGTTGGGTATTGCTACGGCCTTATCACCACAAATCGATTTGGGTTCTGAACCACGCTGGGCGCGTATTAATGGCACTTTTGGTGAAGACCCGCAATTGGATGCCGATATGGCGCGTGCTTATGTGGATGGCTTCCAAACCTCAACAGGCGAGAGCGAGATAAAAGATGGCTGGGGCTATCACAGCGTAAATGCGATGATGAAACACTGGCCGGGCGGCGGTCCGGAAGAGGCCGGAAGGGATGCTCACTTTGCTTACGGTAAGTTCGCTGTGTATCCTGGGAATAATTTTGACGAACATCTTATATCCTTTGTGGATGGTGCTCTTAAACTGAATGGCAAAACCAAAATGGCAGCGGCTGTGATGCCTTATTATACCATCTCCTATGGTCGTGATACTAAGAACAAGGAAAATGAAGGCAACAGCTATAATAAATACCTGATCACTGATCTTCTGAGAGAGAAATATCACTACAATGGCGTGGTTTGTACCGACTGGGGTGTAACTGCTGACGAAGGTAAAACGCCGGACATTTTTGCAGGTAAATCGTGGGGGATGGAAACCAAAACTGTTGCCGAAAGGCATTATAAAATCCTGATGGCAGGTGTAGACCAGTTTGGCGGTAACAATGACTCGGCACCAGTAATAGAAGCTTATCAAATGGGCGTGAAGGAACACGGTGAAGCATTTATGCGTGCACGTTTTGAGAAAAGCGCTCAGCGACTATTAACTAACATCTTCCGTACAGGCTTGTTTGAAAATCCTTACCTGAATGTATCTAACTCAAAGGAAACTGTAGGCAAACCGGAGTTTATGACCGCAGGATACAATGCTCAGTTGAAGTCAATCATTTTGCTGAAAAATAACAATCACGTATTGCCATTGAAAAAGGGCATTGCCGTTTATCTACCTAAAAAATATACACCTTCGATGCAGGGCTTTTTCGGACCACCGTCAAAAGAGCATTGGGATGATGCCGTTAAGCCGGAGCTGTTCGCCAAATACTTTAATTATACCGATGATCCTGCTAAAGCTGATTGTGCAGTGGTATTTGTGAGCAGTCCATATGGTGGTGCCGGATATGATAAGGAAGATGTAGCTAAAGGCGGTAACGGATATGTGCCCATCTCTTTGCAATATGGGGAATACACTGCAACATATGCAAGAGCGCACAGTATTGCTGCTGGCGATCCCGTTGAACCGGGAATCGACAACCGTACATATAAAGGCAAAACCGTTACCGCAGGAAACTATAACGATCTAAAAACTATTCGTGAAACCAAAGCAGCGATGAAAGGCAAGCCGGTAGTGGTCGTGTTAACAATGACCAAACCAGTCGTTCCGGCTGAATTTGAGAAGGATGCTAATGCGATAGTGGCTGACTTCGGTGTGCAAAATCAAGCTATACTGGATATTTTAAGCGGTGCAGTTGAACCATCAGGACTATTGCCATTCCAGATGCCTGCGAATATGAAAACAGTTGAGCTACAGGATGAGGATATTCCGCATGACATGGTTTGCTATAAAGATGCTGATGGCCATACTTATGATTTTGGTTTTGGTATGAACTGGAAAGGCGTTATTCGTGATGCACGTACTGCTAAATATGTGGGTATAGTTAAAAAACCAGTAGTAAGCAGTAGCAATGGCATGGTCAGCATTACTTGTGCGACTGCCGATGCAAAAATCTATTACACAACGGATGAGGTTACGCCGGCATTTGTTGAAGGGAACGAGTATACAAAACCATTTAAAGCCAAAAAGGGGGCTGTTGTGAAAGCTATTGCTAAGATTTATGGTAAGGATAATAGTAGTATGGTAGAGGAGGTTGTGAAGTAGAACAAATAAAATGCTGGTAGAAGGACGCGTGTAGAGGTGCCCTCCGCACCATGCTTCGAGTGCCTCAGCATGACACCCTGTTTTTATTACTTCTTTGATGATTTAGCCCTGGGATTGAAGTCTAGGGCTAAATTTATCCAGTGATCGAAATCCTTTTTATTCTTGAAACGCTCGGTACTGATATAAATAAAGCCTTTCATGTGTTTTCCGCCATGAACCATTGGACGGATGCCGGGTTCTTCTACCAGTTGCTCGGTAAGGTCAGGGTCGAGGCGAAGCATGAGTTCATTACCACTTACACTGACGCACATTTTATCATCGACCATAAAGGTAACGCCGCGAAACATTTTCTTTTCTTCCACATTCGGAATATCTGCTAACGCCTCACGAACGCGGTCGGCTAATTTTTCATCGTATGCCATAGGGTTGTTGCTGAGTATGTTAAATTAAACATTTTTCAATTTACCCAGTTTGTTGATCTTATTCTTTATCACTTTTTTATCAGCTGCAACACGAGATAGTTTTAGAGCATGCTGCAAATGCTCGATTGCTTTTTGAATATCTATCTCACTATAAAGTTCGCCCAAAAGACAATGATATAAGTGATTATTATCCAGGTTGAGTTTTTCGGCTTCGATAATGGCCTCTTCATTACCATAAACTTTTGATAAGGCATAGGTCCTGTTTAATGCGGCTATAGGGGAATACTCCATCATTAGTAATTGATTGTAAAGACTAAGTATCTTTTCCCACTTCTGCTTTTCATTATTTGTTGTGGTATGCCAATAGGCTATTGCAGCTTCCCAATGATACTTTGATAAGTGGTTACCTGTGGACGCTCTATTCAGATAACGTTCTCCTTGTAAAATTAACTCATTATCCCACAACGAAGTATCCTGGTCTTCGTAAAGTATCAGTTCGCCATTAGAGTCAACCCTCGCTTCAAATCGGGAAGCATGAAAACACATCAAAGCAAGCAAAGCGTTTACCGCAGGTTTGTTTGTCGCTTCGTTTTCAGTCAACATATGCGTTAACCGCATAGCTTCGAGGCACAAGTCTTTTCTTAAAACTGCATTGTTGTTTGACGAGTAATACCCTTCGTTAAACAATAAGTAAAGAGTGGTCAGCACATTTTCGATCCGTTTATCGATCTCATTTTCTGAGGGGAGTTCGATCTTTACATTATCCTGCTTCAGTTTTTCTTTTGCGCGATACAGGCGTTTATTAATGGTTTCCTTGTTGGTCAGGAAAGCATCCGCAATTTCATCAATGCTAAAACTACAAAGGATACGGAGCGATAAGCCAATTTGGGCCTCCGGAGGAATGCCAGGATAACAAATAGCAAACATCATCTGCAACTGGCTATCCTGTATATTTTGTACCGAAAGATCGATCTCTATTTCGTGATTATCATCGGTGGCATATTGTATTTGTGGAGATATTTTCTGAGAGAAGAGTGCATTCCGCTTTAGCAGGTCTTTTGCTTTATTCTTGGCGACAGTATAAAGCCATGCAGCCGGGTTTTGCGGAATTCCTTTTAAACCCCAGGTTTCAGCTGCCAGCAGAAATGTATCGCCTACAAGGTCTTCAGCAATAGAAATATGTTCTATACCCAATGACCGGCACAGCACAGCAGTAATTTTCCTGAACTCTGTCCGGTATAGGTATGGTATTAGTTCCTTCTCCTGCATAAATAGAAAGGCTTCTGCCCAATGCAATATTAGGCAGAAGCTTGTTAAAATTCACATTTTAACCATTCATCTGGATAATGTCTCTTATCTCAACGTTGCCGTGAGGGACGTTCAGCATCGGGCAGCTTTTAGCCATTTCCAAAGCCTCTTCTATAGATTCAGCTCTAAAGATACTCAGGCCACCTACGATTTCCTTAACTTCGGCATAAGGGCCGTTGGTTATAATGTTGCCTGGTTTTACGGTACGCCCTTCGTTGCCTAACCGCATGCCGGGAGAAACCAGCTTATTTTGTGCGGCGATGCCGCCCATCCAGTTCTCCCATTCTTTTGATATTTCAAGATTTCCGTCAGCTGTCAGTTTGATCTCGCCCATAGGTTCAGAGCGGTATATCATTGCAAATTCTTTCATCTGTTTTAAATTTTAAATAAAACTCAATTAGCTCCCATTGGAACGATGTTTCTCACCTCGACACTTCCTCCGGCGTTCAGGATAGGACAGCCTTTTGCTATCTCTGTCGCTTCATTTATATCACCGGCATTTACAACAATGATCCCGGTTATCATTTCCTTGATCTCGGCATAAGGGCCGTTGGTAACCACATTGGACGGTTTTATAGCTTTCCCCTCACCACCCAGTCGGGTGCCAGGGTTGGCCAATTGCCCTTTAGCGGCCATACCGCCCATCCACACCTGCCATTGTTTCATAATATCCTGCAGTTTCTCTGGTGAGTACCCTGTTTCAGGATGAAAATCGTTTCTGAAGATTAATGCAAATTCGTTCATGATTTTAATTTTTTTGGTTTTATAACCTAGTGACGAACGCACCGGCCATTATTGGACAAAAATTTTTTAATTTTTATTCATGCGTGTATAAACCGCGTATTTCAATACTTCCCGAACCCACTATCGGGGCGCTTTTGGCAATGTGGGCAGCCTCATCAATTGAGTTGGCCCGAATAATAAGATACCCTCCGATAATTTCTTTAGTTTCAACAAAAGGACCGTTGGTGATTATTTTACCTCCTCTGATCGTTCTGCCGTCATTGCTCAAACGGTTGCCGCGGCTAACCAGGATATCTCTGGCGATGATGTCGCTCACCCATTTTTCCCAAACGGCCATTCCTGCCTGCATTTCTTCAGGAGAGAAATTTTCCTCAGGCAAGCCTTCTAATCTGATGATCATTACAAATTCTTTCATGGTTCTGATTTTTGGTTTTTTAGGCGAATGACGATCCCGAAAAGCAAAACAGGACAAAGCTTCTTGAATTTTTTTATTTACCCAGAAAAATGAAATATTCCTTCGCCTAAACCTTCACGGATGTGTTCAGCAATGGTTTCGGCATCGCTTTCGTTATCATAAATGATGTGTTTTTGAACTTCGTCAAAAGCGTCATAAAGCTTTTCATAGTGGCTGTAATCCTTAATTTGTCCTTCAGAGCGTTCGATCGCGCGCCTGGTACAAATAAATTTATCGGGACGGATCACTACATAATCCAGCGGTATTTCCCTTCGTTTTAAAATTTTCAGAAGCCGGTCAAGGTAACGGGGTGGAACAGAAAAATCAAGGATTATCTCATAACCACTCAATGCAAAAGGAATAGCGGCAGCTGTCATAGCACTCATGATCACGCCAAAATTTTTCTTCGGACTGCCAATACTCTTACCAATAAATGACCAGAACACATCGCCCTCGATATGAACGATGGGTTCGTAGGCTGCCTTCACCAGCTCACGGGCTACTGTAGTTTTTCCTGCACCGACGGGCCCGGAAAGTAAAATAATTGGTTTCATGATTTTCGATAGGCATTTAGGTCATTAATTTATACTTTTATTTTAAATATAAACCGATGAAAAAACGCCTTACCTTCTTATTTCTTGTTTTAACAGCATTATTGAAGACCTACGCTACTAATAAACCAGAATCTGATTCTATATTAAAGATCATGGATAAAGTTGCTGACTGGCAATTGAACGAGTGGCAGCAGCACCGGCACGGTCATAACAAATGGGACTGGACAATGGGCGCCTGTTATACAGGATACATAGCACTGAACCAGGTAGGGCACAATCCAAAATATGTGAACGCCATGCGGAGTATAGGAGATAGCCTGAAATGGAACACCGGCCCGAGGCGTACTATGGCCGATGACTATTGCATAGCGCAAACTTATACACAGTTATATGAGATTTTTAAAAAACCTGAAATGATCGCGCGTTTTAAAGCTCAGGCTGACAGCATTATCGCCAAACCGCATGATGAATCGCTGGAGTGGAAGAACAACATAGCCAACCGTGAATGGGCATGGTGCGATGCCTTGTTTATGGGCCCGCCTGCCTTTGCTTATTTGTCTACTGCTACTCATGATCAAAAGTACCTTGATTTTGCTGTAAAAATGTGGTTCAAAACAACCGATTACCTATTCGACAAGGATGAGAACCTTTATTACAGAGACGGTCGTTTCTTTACCCAAAAGGAAAAAAACGGGCAAAAGGTATTCTGGTCAAGGGGAAATGGCTGGGTGATGGGAGGGCTGGTTAGAATGTTGTCTAATATGCCTGAAAATTATCCATCAAGAGCTCATTTTGTTGATCTATACAAAAAGATGGCCGAGAAAATAGCCAAACTGCAAAATGCTGATGGTACGTGGCATGCTGCTTTGCTCGATCCTGATAGTTACCCGGTAAAAGAGACCAGCGGAACCGGTTTTTATTGCTACGCACTGGCCTATGGCATTAATCACGGTTTGCTGCCTTATGATAAATATCATGGTGTGGTTGAAAAAGCCTGGGCTGCATTAGTATCGTCTGTTCATACTGACGGCAAGCTGGGCAATGTACAGCAGATAGGTGAGAAGCCAGAAACCGTAACCAATGACGACACTGAAGTTTATGGCGTTGGTGCATTTTTATTAGCCGGATCTGAAGTGTATAGGCTGAAGCTGAACCATCATTAATTGTAACAATCAGCCGACATTAGGATAGTATCGTGTTCAATCTATAAATTAGGGCCGATATCCCGTATAAACCACCAAATCAAACCTAAATTGAAAACAGGTATTTTAACATTTACCCTGCTTGTGCTGTGCTGCACGCTAAGCATGGGTCAAAGCAAATTTCATGGCTTCGACAACAAGGAAAACGGCACTTCTTTTTATCAGAAACGGCTACAGGACTCGGATGCCGTTTACTTTACGCCTGATAAGTATACCGTAAAAGCAAACGGCTCAGCCGATGTTTCCGATGCATTACAACAAGCTATTAATGATCTGAAAACAAGCCATAATTTTGGAATCCTGTTTATCCCGGAAGGAACTTATCGGATCAGCAAAACCATCTATATACCGCAGGCAATTAGACTGATCGGCTATGGAAAAAAACGGCCGGTGATTATTCTTGCCGAAAATTCACCCGGATTCCAGAAACCTGATAGTACCGACAAAGGCAAGGCAAAATATATGTTCTGGTTTACCAGCAGCATCCCTCAGCCAGGCAAAAAGATCAACGATGCAGGTGCAGGAACATTTTATAGCGCTATGTCGAACATCAATTTACAGATCGAAGATGGCAATCCGTATGCGGTTGCTTTGCGCACGCATTATGCTCAGCATAGCTTTATTTCGCATGTAGATATTAATATCGGTAATGGTAAAGCCGGGATGTTTGATGTAGGTAATGAGATGCACGATGTAAGATTCTTTGGTGGTGAATACGGTATTTATACCACCAAGCCATCACCCGGCTGGCAGTTTATGACCATTGATACTTACTTTGAAGGACAACGCAAAGCGGCGATCCGAACACGAGAAGCTGGACTGACAATGGTTAGAATGCATGCAAAAAATGTTCCAACGGTAATAGATATCGAACCCAATTATATCGAAAAGCTGTTTATGGAAGATTGCCGCTTTGAAGACATAAATGGAGCCGCTATCAATGTCAGCGAAGAAAATAATGCCGGTAATCAAATCAGCCTGAGAAATGTGGTATGTCGCAATGTGCCGGTATTCGTCAAGTACCGGCAAAGCGGCGACCAGGTAACAGGCAATGGCAGCATTTACCTGGTGAAAAACTATCTGCATGGTTTGCAAATGGAAAGCCTGCATGCTGATCCGGTGATCAATAGCATAAAGAATATCGAGCCGTTAAAGCAAATGCCTGCAGTATTTAAAAGCGATATTCCTGATCTGCCTAATATAGATACATGGGTTAATCTGAAAACCTTAGGCGCAATGGGGGATGGGGTAACTGATGATACAAAAGCTATTCAGGATGCAATAGATAAATACCCGACAATTTATGTTCCAACAGGATGGTATCGTGTAAGCCAAACCATCAAACTAAAGCCCAACACGGTTTTGATAGGATTGAGCCCGATCGCAACGCAATTTATATTAGCAAATAACACCGAAGGCTTTGGAAGCTTCGGTGGACCGAAAGCTTTATTGGAGAGCTCAAAAGGAGGGAAGAATATTGTAACGGGCATAGGCTTGTCAACCAGCGCAGATAACCCGAGGGCCGTTGCCTGTAAATGGATGGCAGGCGAAGGTTCTTACCTGAATGATGTGAAATTCATAGGTGGCCATGGTGGGATGGAGAGGCTTGGTAAAAAGACGGGAACTTCGTCTGATGTAAAAGCCTATCGCAATGGTAATGGCAACGATCCCTCATGGGATACACAATACTGGAGCTTATGGATAACCGATGGTGGTGGCGGAACTTTTGAAAATATCTGGTCGGCAAACACTTATGCTTCAGCCGGAACTTATGTATCCAATACCAGTACGCCGGGAAGAATTTATGCGATGTCTATAGAGCACCATGTTCGCAATGAAGTTCGTTTCAATAACGTATCGAATTTCAAAGTGTATGCGATGCAACTGGAGGAGGAGAGTCGGGAAAGTACCGAATGCCAGCCTATGGAACTGGAGAATTGTCATGATATGGTTTTCGCCAACCTATATATGTTCAGAGTGATCCGGGTGATAAAACCTTACCCTTATTCCATCCGAAATTGGGGATCATCAGATATTGAGTTTTTGAATGTACACAATTACAGCCAGATTAAATATACAACTGATAACCCGCTGTATGACGTGAATAGGAACATGACTGTTCGCCCATGGGAGTTTAATCGCCTTTATATCAACAAGAGTGATGAGATGTCGTCTGTCAATCAGTCAACAGAAATACAAAAATTGGCTACCGGATTTGAATTTGCCGAAGGCATTTGCAGCGACAGCAAAGGCAATGTTTATTTCTGCGATTCGAGAATGAGGCGGATATATAAATGGTCGGCTGATAGTAAGCGTATGAGTTTGTTAGCCGATTATCATTGGGAACCGTTATCGTTATCATGCGATAAGAATGATAACCTGCTGGTTGTCTTTAAGTATGTTCCAAAACCTGATTATTTGATAGATGGCAAACCAGAGGTATTTACCAATCCGCCCGATGCATCGGGAACATCCTTTAGCGGCTGGGGTAATTCGGGTTTTGCAACCTGGGTGTATTCAGTCGATCCAAATAACCCGGATGAAACCATTAGGTTGTTGCCTAAGGCGCCTATTGGTTCTGTGAAGCAAGTTTATAAAGCATTATATCCGGGCCATCGCTGGCGCGATTATCATGATTTCAATACCGTTACCATAAATAAGCCAACTGAATGTTTTGTAGCGCCGGACGGGGTAACGACCATTCCTGTTGTATACGATTTGGCAAGATCAACCTGTTTATCAGAAGGTTTTCCTGGTAAACCAATGTATGTTTCGGATGAGTATGATAAACGGACCGTCAGTGTAAATATCAGCCCGGAAGGCTATGCATCAGACCTGAAATATTTTACTGAAAAGGGTGAATTTGGAAGCACAGTAGACGGTAACGGCAATGTTTATATAGCAGACGGGCAGGTGTATATTTTTGATCCGTTAGGTAAACAAACAGGCATCATAAAAGTACCTGAAAGGCCGGGTTCGCTTACATTTGGAGGGAAAGATGGTAAAACGCTCTATATCACCGGAGAAACATCGCTTTACAGCGTAACTTTAAAATAATCTGCTTAATTTAACCTGCAAAACCTCAATTATGATCTTCACCATTAAATCCTTACTAAGACTGCTTGTCTGCTTGTTTTTATGTATAACTATTTCAGATAGCATCGCCCAAACCAACAAAAAACATTTTAATGTGATCGCCTTTTATACTGGTCGAAATGATCAAGCACACATTAGCTTCATGCATGAAGCGCACAAATGGTTCTCTGAAATGGGGAAGAAATATAATTTCACTTATGACTCAACCAAAGATTGGTCAAACATGAATGCTAAATTCCTGGCCAAATACCAGGCGGTTGTGTTTTTGGACACAAGAGTAGAAGATCCAATTCAACGCAAAGCCTTTGAAGAATATATGAAAAACGGCGGTGGCTGGTTGGGGTTCCACTTTGCAGCATTTGCTTTAACACCTTCTGATTTCAATGCGGATTGGGATTGGTATCATAATGAGTTCCTGGGTTCAGGACAATATGTAAGCAATACCTGGCGACCGGTATCAGCCTTTTTGAGAGTTGAAGACCACAATCACCCGGCAACAAAAGGGCTGCCCGATATCATTAAAGCATCAACAAGTGAATGGTACCGCTGGGAAAAGGACCTGCGCAAAAATCCGGATATCAAAATCTTGTTATCGGTCGATTCCAGCAGCTTTCCACTCGGTACCGGGCCAAAGCCGAGTGAAATATGGCACAGTGGTTATTATCCTATTGTGTGGACTAATAAAAACTATAAAATGGTCTATTTCAACTTTGGTCATAATGATATTGATTACGAGCATCATACCAATAAAGAATTGTCGCACACTTTCCCTAATCCCGACCAGGAAAAACTAATCATGAATTCATTGATATGGGTGGCAACGGGTAAGAAGTGAACTAAGTGTAACTGAAACACTATTGTTACAATTACTTCAGTTTTTTTATAGAATCAAAGAGTAACTTGGTAAATTAGTTCACCAATATAACAAACCAACCAATTTTACCTTTATGGAAGAACAGCATATTTCCCGTCGCCGGTTTATCGGCAGTACGGCACTTGCCGCAGCCGGTATGGCACTAGCTTCTAAATCGGTTTTTGCAGGATCATTGTTCCAGGCAAAACCTAATTCATTGATCAATGGCGTGCAAATAGGCGTGATCACCTATTCATTCAGAAGCATGCCGAGCACAGCCCAGGACTTACTGCAATACTGCCTGCAATGCAATATCAATGCGATAGAACTAATGGGTGATGCAGCAGAAGCATTCGCTGGAAAACCAACACGTAACAGCGGCGAAGACGGCCCAACTTATTTTAAACGTGTGGCCGATTGGCGTGCAAGTGTTTCAATGGATAAATTTAAAGAGCTTCGCAAATTATTCAACGATGCAGGAGTTAAGATATATGCATGGAAACCAAATGCTTTAGGCGCTAAAAACACTGATGCAGAGATCGATTACGCTTTTAATGCAGGTAAGGCCTTGGGCGTAACACATGTTACCGTTGAATTACCTGCTGACGATAAACAAACTCAGCGCCTGGGTGATATTGCCGCCAAACACAAACTATACGTAGGTTATCATGCGCATTTACAAGCCACACCAACTTTGTGGGATAAAGCATTAAGCCAATCAGCATATAATGCAATCAACCTGGATATCGGTCACTATACCGCAGGTACCAGTAGCAGTCCGATACCTTTTATTGAAAAAAATCATGCCAGGATCATGAGTCTGCACCTGAAAGATAGAAAATATCACGACGGGCCGAACCAACCATGGGGCCAAGGTGATACACCAATTGCTGAAGCACTGCAATTAATGAAGAAGAACAAATACAAGTTCCCTGCAACTATTGAGCTGGAATATGATATTCCGAAAGATTCTGACGCGGTGAAAGAAGTGATCAAATGCCGCGAATTTGCTGTGAAGGCACTGAGTTAATAGTTTGCAGTTTACGGTAGGCAGTTTGCAGTGAACTTGAATAACACCAGAAGTTAAATTCATTGTGTTATAAAGACACATTATGAATGATTTTTAATTAATTATTTCCTACATTAGACGAACAAACCAATAAAACCTATTGAATAAAATGACAACAAACACATATGATGCGATTGTGATCGGCTCGGGGATATCGGGTGGCTGGGCCGCAAAAGAACTAACTGAAAAGGGTTTAAAAACCATTATGCTTGAACGTGGTCGCAATATCGAGCACGTAAAGGATTATGTAAATGCTACTAAAGCTCCCTGGGAATTTCCGCACCGCGGAGGCCGTACCCAGCAAATGATCCACGATTATCCTGTATTAAAAAGAGACTATCCACTTAATGAAACTAACCTGGATTACTGGGTAAATGAAAAGGAAAGCCCTTATACTGAAGTCCATCGTTTTGACTGGTTTAGAGGATATCACGTCGGCGGCCGTTCATTAATGTGGGGACGCCAAAGCTATCGTTGGGCTGATGTAGATTTTGAAGCTAATTTGAAAGATGGCATTGCTGTGGATTGGCCAATTCGCTATAAAGATTTGGAGCCATGGTATAGTTACGTAGAAGGTTTTGCAGGAATATCTGGCAACAAAGATGGTTTATCTATCCTGCCTGATGGTAACTTCCAGCCGCCAATGGAAATGAATTGTGTTGAGAAGGATGTATCGGCAAGATTTAATAGCCTCTACAAAGGTGCGCGTCATATGGTGATCGGTCGTACTGCTAACATTACTAAACCGCTGCCAGGCAGAACCAACTGCCAATACCGTAATAAATGCTGGTTGGGTTGTCCGTTTGGCGCTTATTTTAGTACGCAATCATCTACATTACCTGCTGCAGTGAAGACTGGTAATCTGACTGTTAGACCATGGTCTATCGTTACCAAAATCCTTTATGATAAGGATACTAAGAAAGCCAAAGGGGTAGAGGTACTGGATGCAGAAACCAACAAAACTTACGAGTATTACGCCAAGGTCATTTTCCTTAATGCGTCGACGATCAACTCAGCATGGATTTTAATGAATTCGGCAACCGATATCTGGCCTGATGGTTTGGGTAGCAGCAGCGGCGAACTGGGTCATAACCTGATGGATCACCACTTAGGTGTAGGGGCAAGTGGCCACGTGGAAGGGTATGAGGATAAATATTATTTCGGTCGTCGTGCCAATGGTATTTACATACCTCGTTATCGTAACCTGAATGGCGAAAAACGCGATTACATCCGTGGATTCGGTTACCAGGGCCGGGCATCAAGAGAAAGCTGGAGCCATAGCAGTCCTGAGTTAAGCATTGGTGCCGATTTTAAAGATGCGTTATCAGAACCAGGGCACTGGACAATGAGCATCGGAGGCTTTGGCGAGACCTTGCCATATCATGAGAATAAAGTCACCCTGGATAAAACAAAGAAAGATAAATGGGGACTGAACATACCGTCTATCGATGCGATCATCCGTGACAACGAATTAAAAATGCGCATCGATATGCTGAACGACTCCAAAGAAATGCTTGAAGCAGCAGGAGTGAAGGATGTAAAAACGCATACGATGGAAGGCGTTTTAGGTCGCGGTATTCACGAGATGGGTACGGCCCGTATGGGTCGTGACCCTAAAACTTCTGTATTGAACGAATGGAACCAGGTATGGGATGCTAAAAACGTGTTTGTAACCGATGGCGCTTGTATGGTTTCAACCGCTTGCCAAAACCCTTCATTAACTTATATGGCATTAACCGCACGTGCTGTTGATTATGCGGTGAAGGAATTGAAGAAGGGGAATGTTTAAGGTTGGTGAGTGGTTGATTAAGTTGATTGTGTTAAGTGGTTAAAATCTGCGAAATCATTAAATCATTGTAATCAACGGTTCAGAGAAAAATAATTATTAATTTAAGCCCTTGCAGAAACCAACCTGCGAGGGCTTTTATATTCCTGTAACTTTATTTATGAAAACAATCAAACTTATCATTCTTCTTTTTTGTCTGCCGGTATTTCTATTTGCACAATCTGTCAAAATTGTAACCAATCATGTTGGTTATGAGGCTGACGGGCCTAAGAAAGCGATCATTGTTGCTGATAGCAAACTGAATATTCCATCATTCACTTTATTTGACTCCAAAACCAATAAGGTAGTCTATAATGGCAAAACTATTTTCAGTGGACCGGTCGATAAATGGAAAAAGTTCCAGTTTTGGACATTGGATTTTAGTTCTGTAACTACCAATGGCAGTTTCAAATTACAGGCTGTTACTCCACAGGGTACAGTTTCATCTTATCCATTTGTGATAGGGAAGAATGTACTGGAGCAGGCCACCTTGTCGGATGTGATCTATTATTTCAAAGGGCAACGCAGCTCTGGTTTACTGGACAAAGCTGATCGTCATTCGCATTTGCAAGGAAAAACTGACACTATTGATGCTCATGGAGGCTGGTATGATGCGACGGGCGATTATGGAAAGCATTTATCACATCTTTCTTTTTCGTCTTACTTCAACCCGCAGCAGATATCATTAACTGCTTACAGCTTATTTAAAACTTACGAATTATTGAGTAAGAAACCTGGTACTGATTATAGGCAATTCAATCGTAGAATATTGGATGAGGCAATGTATGGCGCTGATTACCTGTGCCGAATGCAAGCAAAAGGCGGAGCTTTTTATCGTTCTGTTGGCGCACCGGGCCCGGGTAAATTGCCGCAGGACAGAGCGATCGGTCCGGAAGGGAAAAGCTATCGTATTAAAGTTTCCAAGAATGATGATTCGTTCAAGACCAAATCAGAAGAGCAAGACTGGCGTAGCTATCAATGCAGTTTCCGCTCCGGTGGCGGCATGTCGATAGCAGCTTTGGCTATGGCGTCAACCTATACTGTTTCAGGAGATTATTCTAATGCGGATTACCTGAAAGCTGCTGAAAACGCATTTGATTTCCTGGATAAAAACAATGTATCCATGACAAATGATGGAAAGGAAAATATACTAGATGATTATTGCGCACTTACCGCTGCAACCGAATTATATAAAGCTACCAAGAATGAGAAATATAAAGTCGCAGCAGAGAAACGTACTTTGTCGCTGATTGGTAGATTAACCACATGGAAAAACTATAAGGATTACTGGCGCGCAGATGATAAAGACCGGCCATTTTTTCATCCATCGGATGCAGGTTTGCCTGTGGTTAGTTTGGTATATTATTATCCATATGCTTCGGCAAACACACAATCGCAAATTAAAGCGGCTATCCGCAGATCAATGGATTTTGAATTTGCAATTACATCTGAGGTGAATAATCCTTTTGGCTATAGCCGTCAATTGACACAGGATACGTTAGGAAATAGAAAAAGTGCTTTCTTCTTTCCGCATGGCAGCGATGCTTCACCATGGTGGCAGGGCGAGAATGCACGATTAGGGTCAGAAGCAACTGCAGCAAGATTGGCTGCTGGTTTGTTTACCGACGATAAAGCTTATCATGATAAGCTGGAAAGGTTCTCACTTGATCAATTGAATTGGATATTGGGTTTAAACCCATTTGACTCCTGCATGCTGGAAGGGATAGGGCATAATAATCCGGAATACGGTTTCTTTGGCACTTTTGAATACACTAATGCCCCGGGTGGAATTGTGAATGGGGTTACCTCGGGATTTGAGAATGAGGACGATATTGATCTGAATCTTCCATATTCACAAACCGGTAAAGATGCAGACTGGCGCTGGGCCGAACAATGGCTGCCACATGCGGCCTGGTATATGCTGGCTGTTGCCTCGAGATAGGCAATATCAAACGTTTGCGTTGATAATAGTTTTTAAATTTCTTTAAAAAGTTCTTTAGTTTATAAGATATTGACTATTATAGACAGAAAATCCAACATTATGCCAGAGACTTCAACCATCGTTACCCCAATTCAAAAGAAAGCAGGAATAAATCCTATCATCATTATTGGTGTTTTATTCTTTGTGTTTGGGTTCATTACCTGGCTTAATTCGGTGTTGATACCTTATCTGAAGATCGCTTGTGAATTAACAGTAGGCGAGTCGTACCTGGTGGCATCGGCTTTTTATATTGCCTATCCACTTATGGCATTACCTTCAACATTGGTTTTGAAGAAATTTGGTTTCAAAAATGGAATGGCAATTGGGCTGATCATTATAGCGGTAGGAGCGCTATTATTTATACCAGCTGCTTTAACTCGTACTTACGGTATTTTCTTGGCAGGGTTATTTGTGCAAGGTATGGGGCTTGCTATACTTCAAACAGCGTCTAACCCATATGTAGTTGTGCTGGGTCCCCCAGAAAGTGCCGCCAAACGAATTAGTATTATGGGGATTTTTAATAAATCAGCGGGCGCTATCGCTCCGATTGTGCTGGGGACGGTCGTACTAAAAAATGTTGATCAGTTAAAAGCTCAACTGAATAAGATGAGTGCGGTTGAAAAAGTACCACATTTGAATGAACTTGCCTCAAGAGTGATCACTCCGTACATCTGCATTATGGTATCACTAGTTATATTGGCAATATTAACTTACAGATCAACTTTACCAGAAATTAATACAGAACATGAGGATGAGTCAACAGCTTTGGCTAATTCAAATAAAACGAGCTTGTTACAATTTCCTCATTTAATATTAGGTGTGGTTGCGTTGTTTTTATATGTTGGAGCAGAAGTATTAGCCGGTGATTCCATTATCGGTTATGGGTCAGCACAGAATATACCTTTGTCTACAGCAAAATTCTTCGCAACTTTTACTATGATTTCGATGTTGGTTGGCTACGGAATAGGTATTGTTTGTATTCCTAAATATATCTCCCAACAAAAAGCCCTTGTCATTTCAGCTGTATTAGGATTCATTTTTAGTATACTAGCCTTGATAACCCATGGTTATGTCTCAGTTTTTTGCATCGCGCTGTTGGGGCTTGCAAATGCACCTATGTGGCCCGCAATATGGCCACTGGCGTTAAATGGCTTAGGAAAATTTACCAAAGCAGCGGCGGCTAGGTTGGTTATGGGAATATCCGGAGCTGCTATAATCCCACCACTATATGGTCACTTTGTCGGAATTTATTCAGCTCAAACTTCTTATCTTATTTTATTACCAATATACCTGTTCATTCTTTATTATGCGGTGTGGGGACATAAACTAAAGAAATCCAATGCATAAATTATTAACCCCAGGCAGTAATAACTATTGTTCGCTGACCTCCATAATTACGGTGTTCGCAGAAGTATATTCCTTGCCATGTACCTAAGGCCAGTTTGCCGTTAGTAATAGGAATCGTAACCGAACTACCTAATATTGCTGCTTTTAAATGGGCGGGCATGTCATCAGGGCCTTCATCATCGTGCATATAATCCGGGTCATTTTCGGGGACACGTTTGTTGAAATAAATTTCAAAATCCTGGCGCACTGTAGGATCCGCATTTTCGTTAATGCACAGCGATGCCGAGGTATGCTGAATAAACACATGGCAGACACCTGCTTTTATTTCTTGTAAGCCAGGTAATGCATTAATAACCTCCTGTGTGATAAGATGAAACCCTCTTTTTCTTTCTCGCAGATTTACTGTTTGCTGATATATTTTCATACTGGATAAACACCTAAATAGGTGTTTGGTTAAAATTTTAATCAAATCCTGACGCACAAATTAAGAAGATCAATTGTTATGTTTTTGTTACTAATTATATAAATTATGAAAACACAACCAAATTCAAAAGAAAATAAAGCCGGCCAGGGTAGACCAACTTCCGACCGCGCATTTTCTAATCATAAAGAACCAATTAAATCAACCGGTATCAGCAATGGCGGCGGACAGCGCTCGGATCAAACATCCAATCGTGATAACCAGCGAAAACGGGGAGAATAATTTTAACAAAAGAGGCCTGCAATACGGGCCTTTTTTGTTTACTATATTGCACTATTATAAACCTATTTATGGCGAACATCCAACCTTTTAGAGCAATCAGGTCGAACCCTCTTTATGCAGATCAATTGGTATTTACCTCGTTACAGGTGGAGTCTGTTTCGGGCGATGAGACTAAAGACGGCACATTAGCTCCGTTAAAAACTTTATTGGAGACAGGAGCGAGATTACGCCCTGAAACGCCGGAAGGACAGGCAAAAGCTTTCCAGGATATAAAGGATACGCTGAAAAAATTGCTTGAGAACGATAAACTATGGCATGAACAAGCTCCCGGAATATATGTATACGAAGTTGAACATAAAACTTATCGCCAGACAGGGATTTGGGCATTAACATCATTGGAGGATTATACACAAGGTAATATTAAAATACATGAACTGACTTTTGCTGATAGTATCAGGCGTTTAACTAACTATCGTAAAAATACGGGTCTTGAGGGCAGCCCCGTTCTGTTGGCTTATCATCCCGATATTACCATTAACCGGATCATTGCAGAAACGATAAAGAACAATAAAAAAATCACTTACGGCAATGAGCATGGTCTGCACCATCTCTGGAAAATAGAAGATCAAACAGTTCAACAGCATCTTATTGATGCATTTGAAAAGATAAAAACCGTTTACCTGGCCGATGGGCATCATCGTTTAGAGTCATCAGCTTTATTGGCAGCTGAACAACGAAAAAATGGAACGATAGAATTCGATCATATATCCTCGCTTTATATGGCTACAGATCAATTGCGAATTGAGGAATATGACAGGATAGTGGTTCTTTCAGAAGCAATTGATAAAGAAGCTTTCTTTAATCAGTTAAAACAACATTTTGAAATTCAGCAGGCACAGCAACAAGTACAGCCCAGAAAGCCGCATCACTTCGGAATGTATTTTGAGAAGAATTGGTTCTCATTAATAGCTAAGCCCTATCTTTATAGTAATACAAGTGCAGCAGCCAACCTTGATGCATATATCTTGCAGGAAACTGTATTGGCACCGATCTTTGGCATTGAAGATCCTAAAACAGACCAACGTTTAAAATGCGCAGGAGGTGAAATGGCCATGGATGAGATCAATGCCATACTAGTCGTTTATCCTGACGCAATTGTATTTACACTTTGCCCTGTAAGTGTTGAGCAACTAATAGCCGTTGCAGAAGCGGGAGAGATATTGCCGCCCAAATCGACATGGATAGTACCTAAAATACCTTATGCCTTATTACTGCACCATCATTTGACGGAATAATCTAAACAAGTGCATTATGAAAATAATCCCGCTATTTAAATGCCGGAACCTAAAAGATGCGATAGATTTTTATACCGGTATACTCGATTTTAAGCTAAAATATACTGACCCATCAGCTAATAATTGGGGTGGCGTCGACCTGATAAACGAAGGTGCCGAGCTACAACTGACTACATACGAGAGTGACAACTTGTACGGATCAGTGGCAAATGTATGGGTTGATGACGTGGATAGTCTGTTCAACAAATACCTTGAACGAGGATTGGATACATCACACAAAAAGAACTCTCCTGTACACCAGGGGCCGCTAAACCAAACCTGGGGAACAAGAGAGTTCTATATAACTGATAGCGATGGCAATACCTTACGATTTTGCAAATCGTTGTAGTACTTATTAAGCTTATTATTTCTTTGAGCTTTTTGGAGCTGTAGCTTTTGGCGTTTCCGTTTTAGGTGCTGGTGCTTTAGCCGGAGCAGCTTTTGCTACAGGTTTCTTCGCCGCCGCAACAGGAGCTGGCTTAGTTGCAGGTTTTGCCTTGGTTGCTGCAGGAGCTTTTTCCACCTTCTTAGCCGCAGCTGTAGGTTTCTTAACTACTGTAGGAGCCGCAGTTTTTTCAGGCTCTTTAGCTGATTTTAGATTTTTGGTGATTTTCTTGGCTAATTTTTTTGCCTCTTTTTCAATGTCGATCTCTACCTGACCTAATTCGGTTGTTATGGTATTTAGTGTTTTTACCAGGCGTTGCTGGATCGATTTGGTTGCTATTTTTTTGGCTGCTTTTGCAGGAGATTCTTGTTTTTCCTTTTTCATGATTTGAATAAGTTCAAATGTATATGATAGAAGTATAAATTTAATATTATCTTTTTGTTAAATCAACAAAGTAAAGTTAAGTAGCGGAAAAGCTTTGATAACATTAAAATTCCTCAAAAAGAAACCGTTGCCTTATCCATAAAATGAATATCAGCAACGGTTCGGTACTTATAGGATAAGACTATCAGTTTGCTATATCAATAAACCTTAAAGGTGTATTCCATCCATTGATAGACACCTGCATGTTTTTATTCCCCTTGAATTGATCGCAATCAATAATGATCTTCTTTTGTTCGCCTGGTAAAACGGTAATATAGTTATCGCTGTAAAATACAGGCAGCAAGCGAGCTTTTGTATTGCCATCAGTTATTGAGACCCTGTTAAAGAATGCAGGAACATTTTGTTTATCATTGGTCAGGGTCACTTCAACTTTGCCTGGTTTCAGATATTTTGCACTTACAACCAAGTCGCTCTTTTTCATTTTCTGTAATCCAGAATAATTTCCTTTGCTATCAGCTATCCAGTAAATGTTTTGGGTAATCGGCTTTTTATCGGCATCCTGGAATTCCAGGTCGAGGAAGATACCTTTATCTGTAGCTAGTTGGTCAACCTTGTTTTTAATAGACATATATTTTTTTGGAAGCGTTGGGCCGATATCAGCAAAAACCTGGTCAAGTAAAGTTTCTTTTCCATCCATGTCATAAGCTTTTACAACCAGCATCATACCACTGCGGGCCTTAAACGTATTATTAACAGCCATTACTACGCCAGTAACCGGATTGTACATGATATGCAAAGGTTCACTGCCGTTATGCAGTCCATATAAACAGGCATTCGGATCGAGGTAATAATCGTACATCTGTCCGCGCATAGCTGTCCATGGGTTTTGTGTTTTCCAGATAATGGCGCCGGTATACCATTCCCACATATGGGCGCTAAAGCCTTCCATCAGTCCACGATACTGATCATAGTTTACTAATTGAGCTTTAAAGGCAAAGTCTTCTGCATTTTTTGCTTCACCATATTTGTTGATGCTGGTATCATACCCGATATATTTATGATAATCCCATACCTCGTCGGTTTTGTTTCTATGAGTCGATTCATCGTAAACCGGGATATTATCCAGGTGATCTTTCGGGATGAATTTCCTCAGGGATTCTATATCGCTTACGCCAATCGATCCCACCTCAGAGTTAAACGGATAAGTCTGATGCTGCCAAAAAACTGATAGGGGTTGAATTCCATAAGGCCCATCACCATTGCCCAACAGCGTATTGTATGACATGGCATCAGAATTTGAATAATCCACAAACCAGCGTGTATTATCCAGTTTAGGCATGATGGTATCACGGAGTGCGGCTAAAATATCTTCTGGTGGAGTGATCTCGTTGCCACCGCACCAGATAGCCAGCGAGGCATGGTTGCGCACCATTTTTACCTGATCTTCTATCGAACGTAAAAACAGGGAATGATCATCCGGATATTTTCTTCTTGTCCATTGGTCATCCTTTTTCATAGGATCTTGCCAGCGACCGTTACAGTCTCCTGATCCCCACATATCCTGGAAAACTAGCATACCGTATTTGTCACAAGCATCATAAAACTCCGGGCGCTCTATCATTGCACCGCCCCAAACCCTTATCAGGTTCAGGTTCATATCGCGATGGAAACGTACTTCAGCATCATAGCGCAAATCGGAAAGACGCAGCATAGCATCCGAAATGATCCAGTTTCCGCCTTTGATAAATATCTTTTGCCCATTGACCATAATCTGTCTGCTTTTGGTTTGTGTATTCCATTCGCTTTGAATTTGACGAACGCCGACCTTAATATTTTCCTGATCAGAAACTTTACCACTGATCAAAAAGCGCGCATGCAGATCATACAAATTCTGCGGACCGTAACCATTAGGCCACCATAATTTGGGATTTTGAAGGACAAGATCATTCAGGCTAACTTCTTGGGTACTGTTAGCTTTAAGCGAAACATTTTTTGATACCGTTTTACCATCAATATCATACTGTAAAATACCCGACACAACGTTCGCAGTAGGGTTTTTCAATTCAGCTGATACTTTAACAGTTGCAGGTTGTTGCGGCCCTTCAACCTGGCGCACGCCCGGAACCAAAGTGATTACATGGGTATCTGTGATGCGGATTTTCCCTGTTTTTCGGATAATAACTTTATCCCATATACCAGTATTACGGTCACGCATAGGCTGTATCCAATCCCATCCGGCGGTATATTGCAAACCAACATTGCGGGCAATGGTACCATCGCCGCCTTGGCCGCCATTCGGATTGCCCGGTACATCAAGAGGATGCACCAGCACGGCCAATCGGTTATTCCCATTTTTATTCAGATATGAGGTCACGTTGTAACTATAGCGGAGAAACATCCCCACTTGTGGCGCTTTGTTGAGCTTTTTTCCATTCAGGTAAATATCACAGCTATAATTTACTCCCCTGAAGTCAAGATACACCTGGTCATCAGCGCCGGTTTGTTCTTTGAAGTCTTTTACAAACCAATAAGTGTAGTAATCTCGTCCGGTTTTGTAGATATCCGGTATCTGCTCATTATTCATCCCAAAGAAGGGATCCGGAACCTTCTTATTGTTCAGTAAAGTTGTCAGAACTGTCCCGGGAACAGTGGCGGGCATCCACTTGCTCAGATCGAAGCCGGATGTGGAAATTTTGTAACCATCAAATTTAATACTGTCGACGGGTGCGCATTTCCAACCGTTATTTAATTCATTGCTGCTTTGTGCTTTTGCCTCAGGGAGATATAGAATGGAAATTAAAAAAATGAGTAAGAGAGAATGTTTCATATTAATTGCGGAAAAGGCTGCAAGATAACAATTGGCATAGTTTTAGCTTAATTTTCTGCGAGCATTTTAAAAATTAGCTCAAATAATTACAACTACGACATATGAACAACCTTTTATCTCTACAATTACGAATGCCGAATGGCAATACCAATTACATAAAATTGATCGGTAAATACGATAACCTTCAAAATTATGGAATTGATAGCTCTATGATTTATTCCATTTGGTTTGAGGAGGACGAAACACCGGGTGGTTATTTTTCTTTTTCGCCAAACAATCAAACCTGGGAATATAACGGCTATCTCTCTGTTAATGAGCAAATGCAGATCGCTAAATTCCTGGAAGATAACGCAGAAGTTCAGTTAGCGTAATCTCAATTTTAATTTCTAATTTGGGTATGATTAATGCCCAAATTAGATGAAAACGAAGAAATTTATCAGGATTAATCCGCTTCTTCCTGTAAAGAATCTCAGGGAAACGCTGGATTACTATCGCGACACACTTGGATTTTCTGATGAATGGACCTGGACCGACAAAAATGGAAATGAAACTGATGGCGGCATAAGGCGGGATGATATGCGTCTGCTTTTTGGCGAAGCCCCGGATTTTGTGATTATCATAAGCAGTTATCCCAAAAGTCGGCTGCCTTTGATGTGGTTTGTAGAAAATATCGACGAGATATTTAAAGAGTACAAAGCCAGGGGCATTGAGTTTGCCGATACCTTACGAACCCATCCTTACGGATTACGCGAGTTTGCTTTTATTGATATCAACGGATATTATATCCGGGTTTCTGAGGGAATAGAATAGTAAAAACTCTAGTTAAACAAGGCATCAGCTTTGGCATAAAGCTCATCATTCTCGGGCAGATCGTAAACCATACAATTAAACAGCGCCAGTCCAAAAAGTAGCATATGTTTGTGCCGGTCGATGTCATCACTTTGCAGATCAGTTTTCCAATCGCTGTCGGGATATTTCTGCTTATACTTTAATTCAAGAGCGCCCAGCATATTTCTTAATTGAGGATAATCAAACCAGTGAGGCAAAGCATAATACCCGGTAAGCGCACCCATTCTGTTTCTTAATGCGACATCATCTGGGCTCGGCTTGCCATAATACAGGTAGAAATATACACACAAACCTGCCAGCAGGAGACCAAGTAGCAGATATACCACAGTTTGCATGGAGTTTCCTTCATAACTATTGCTGCTATCAAAGGCCAGGTATAAAAACACAGCTGAAAATATAAGACTGAGTATTCGGCCATACACAGCTTTAACGCTTTGAGCATTTACACCGATATTGAAACCATTCCGGCTTCTGAATTTCGAGTTCGTAACAAACATTGAACCCACCGGGAAAATGGGGATAAACATTATAGAAAAGAATTTTGATTCAACCCACTGATTGTTGACCGCGGCAACTTTGCCGCAAAAACGCGTTCCGAAAACGATGATCATTTATGATAAGATTTTCCCCTAAATATATTATTTACTTATTAATAGAGAGATTTGTAATCGAAAAAATATTTAATCCCGATTTATACGGTAACTAAATACTGCATGGTTGCGATCTGGCTTAATTACTATAGCTATCAAGATTATAAAGGGAAACTATCAGGTATTTAAAGCGCGTAAGTCACATCCTTTTCTGGAATCGATACCGGGAAGCCTTCCTCTTCCAAAGCTTCTGCTAAAGCCTGCATGCTGGCTTCTTCGCCGTGTACAAGGAAAATGGTTCTCAGTTTATCCTTATCCTGCTGACGGGCAACATTCATCAGGTCTTCATGGTCACCGTGGGCGCTTAATACATCTGTTTGCCTGATAGTGGCATAAACTGATAGCTCCCTGTCTTTTATAAAAACGATAGGATCACCACGAAGTAACCGATGGCCGAGTGTTCCCTTTGCACAGTATCCGATGAACAAGATGGTACAATAATAATTTTGGATGTTATCATACAAATGATCTTGTATACGCCCGCCCTCCAGCATGCCTGCGGATGAAATAATGATGCACGGCTCAAAATAATTGGATACCTGACGACTATCCTGCAAGCTTTCTATATACACCAGGTTCTCAAATTCAAACTCGTCACCTTTAGTTTGATAGAACTCACGTGCTTCTTTATTAACAAGACTATGGTGCTTTCTGAAGATATCAGTTGCAGCAATAGCCATCGGGCTATCCACAAATACCTTTACTGGTGGCAGCAATCCTTGAGTAAATATCTTATTCAATGAATATACCAGCGATTGCGTACGACCGATACTGAATGCAGGAATGATCAATCGTCCCTGCTCTTTTATACAGGCTTTATCTATAGTTTCTACCAAGGCCTGTTCAACGGTTTTATCCTTAGTATGCATACGTCCGCCATAGGTTGATTCTGTTACCAGGTAATCTACTTGAGGTAAATTTTGTGGGTCGTCCAACACCGGATAATTTTTACGGCCTATATCGCCTGTAAAAGCAACGGTTTTTTCTTCACCGTGATCATTTATTTTGAATACGGCTGCAGCAGCCCCTAGTAAGTGACCAACAGGTATAAAAATCAGTTCTATATTCCCATTAATGCGAAATGGCCGGTTAAACCCAATAGTTACCACCCGTTCCATAGTATCCATTACATGCTTTTGCAGATACAACGGTTGCTGAGCAGGATGGTGGTGTTTTTTGCGGTTATGTTTACGACTTTTATTGATCTTACCCATGAAGATGTTCACAGAGTCAAGCAATAATAGCTCGGTCAGATCAGCCGTTGCCGGTGTACACAGTATCTGGCCATCAAAGCCCATCCTGATCAGCGTAGGCAAGTTACCGGAGTGGTCGATATGTGCATGGGTTAATACAACCACATCAATTTCCGTCGGGTCGAAGGGAAAATTTTCATTCGATTGAACACTGCGGTCTTTTTCATAATCCAGTCCGCAATCTATCAGTATTTTATATTGGTCAACCTCAAGCAGGTGCATACTTCCTGTCACCTGCCGGGCCGCGCCGTGTATAGTTAGTTTCATTCTATTTATTAGTTCATAGATCATGGTTGATGGTTCATAGCGTCGTTTTGCTATCATAACCATTTACAACTCTGTGAAGATAATCAAATGGCTATGAACTATGAACTATAAGCTATTTATGCTTCAAACTGCAACTGGCTCAGATAACGATACAGGCCGTTTTCGTTACCGATCAGTTCTTCATGGCTTCCGCTTTCGATCACTTTACCTTTTTCAAGAACGATGATCTTATCAGCCTCGCGGATGGTTGACAGGCGATGTGCTATGATAATAGAAGTACGGTTCTTCATTAATTCTTCCAATGCTTCCTGCACCAGGCGCTCTGATTCAGAGTCAAGAGAAGAAGTAGCTTCATCCAAAATTAAGATGGAAGGATTTTTTAGCAATGCCCGTGCAATCGCAATACGCTGTCTTTGTCCACCCGAAAGTTTTACGCCGCGTTCGCCTACAACGGTGTCATATCCTTCCGGAAACGACATGATAAACTGATGTGCATTGGCGCGCTGTGCAGCTTTTATGATATCTTCCTTGGTTGCACTTAGTTTACCGTAAGCGATATTTTCCTGTATTGTGCCACCAAACAACATTACATCCTGGGGGACAATAGCTACCCGGTTACGGATGTCGGTCAGGCTATATTTATCCGACGATTTATGATCGAACAAGATGGTACCGCTTTGCGGATGATAAAATTGTAATATCAATGAAGCCATAGTTGACTTACCGGAACCACTTGGCCCTACGATTGCTATCTTTTGCCCGGTTTGCGCATCAAAAGAAACACCTTTTAATACCTCAATTTCAGGACGCGACGGATAATGGAAATTGACATCATCAAAAGCGATATTCCCTTCAATTCTTTGTTTGATCTCGTTCTGTGCATGGTCAATAGAAACGGCTTCGCCTTTTTCACCTAATATTTCTAAAACTCGTTCACTGGCTCCAACCGATTTCTGTATGTTGGCATAAAGCTCTGGAAAGCTACCCATTGCACTACCAACAAAAACAGCGTACAAAGCAAATTTGAATAGTTCACCAACGGTAAGTTCATGATTGCTAACCAGCAAACATCCATAAGCAATTACCGCTACTATAGCGCCGAACATGCCAAATACAATGAATGATGCAAACAATCCCCTGTATTTAGCACCTTTTATAGCTATGTTGGCTACCTCGCGAATGTTTTTTCCATATCGGTTTGATTCATAAGCTTCATTCACAAAAGCTTTTACATTGGCAATACCCTGCAAAGTCTCTTCAACGATGGTGTTCGACTCAGCCAGCTTATCCTGAGCTTGCCTGGAAATTTTTCTTATGAAGCGTCCGAAAAGTACTGCAGTTACCACCAACACCGGCAAAACCACAAGCAGCGCTAGTGTCAATTTGATAGATACAATTGCCAGAAAAGTAACTCCGCCAACCAGCAAAACCAGCTGTCTTATAATCTCTGCAAGGGTAGTGGTTAAGGTATCTTGAATTTGTGATAAGTCTGCCGAGATGCGGCTATTTAACTCACCAACGCGACGGTTGGCGAAGAAATCCATTGGTAAAGTGATCAGCTTAAAATAAGTATCGCGCCTGATGTCGGCCAGTGATCGTTCTGCAATCTGCACAAACCAAAGTATTCGGAAAAAGGAAATAAATGCTTGTGAAAAAAGAACAATTAATGCCAATAAACCAATGCCTTGTACTGTCTCCGGTAAAAACTTATTTGTATGTTTTCCTTGAGCTGCATCAATCAATCCACCTAAAAAAGATGGAAATGCTAAACCTACCAAACTGGATAAGAACAGGAAAAATAAAGCGGCTATGAATTTGCCCCGATATGGCCTTACGTACGATAAAAGTTTGGAAACATTTTTTAAGGTTTGCCTGGTTAGTTTGGCTTTGGGAAGCTCTTCTCCCTGTTTACCACCACTATTCAGACTACTTCTTCCTCTTGCCATTTTCTGATTATAAAAGCTACAAAACTAAGCCTTAACTGTCCGTTTCCTCGTTAATAAAAATAAAATTGACACAAATAGGAGAACTACAACGCCGATAAGGATGCGTAACAGGCTCTGCTGATGTGCTTTTTCTTTTTCTGCTTCCAGTTTTAACTGTTCAATCTGCTCCCTTAACCGGTTAATCGTATTCATGTAAGCCAGCGTCACATTTTCTGATTGGGTTGAGTGCGTTTGTGCCTGTTGCTGCTGAAAAACACGATAATCCATCAATATTTTTAGTTCGCGGAATATATCATCGTCGGTTTTGACGATATCCATCAAAATATCATTAGAGCGTCGGATGTCCTTTTTGGTTTGCAATCCGAATATGCCGGTATGCTTTTTCAGGCTTTGATCATATTGTCCAAACTTTTGCCGTCGGTTTTCTAGCATTTGGTTGATCTTTGCCCGTTGTAATTGGTAGGCTAAAGAATCAGAATTTGATTTTTGTGCGAAGACCAGCACGGGGAATAAACACAAAAAGCAAAGTCCCAAAAGTTTTTTCATGTGCAATTATTCAAAATTGATGATGACGCTGTCGCCCAGGTTTAAGCCTAATAACCCACTTGCGTTCCCTTTGTTTATAGCAATTTCCAAATGGTCGCTTATCCCAAATAAACATAGCTTTTCACCTTCCGGTACTTCGTTATAATGCCAGCTGAGGTGGTTGATGGTTTCGTTGCGTTTAAAGGATAAGGTAAACTGCCGTCCCTGCTGTACTTTATTGAAAAACTCCTTGGTAATATTGGTGATCACATTCTGAAATGAATCGATATAGATCACCACACCTTTAATCATATTTTTTTCCACAACCGGCTGCAGGTTCATCTTCTTTTCCATGCTCTCCAAAGGCAAACCGATCTCGTTTAATTTACCTCCGCCTGCCAGATGACATGCTGCTTTTACAAAAATATCGGCCAATGGAAAGTGCAGAAATTTGAGATCCTGCATAATGTTCAGCTCAACGATTTCGTCCGGGTCCGAGGCGAACATCAACGAAAAAATGCCATTGTCAGAACCTACGAAATAATGGTTTTTATACCTGACTGCCAAATATTTAGTATCCGAATTATAAACGGTATCGATGCCTATAAGGTGAACGGTTTCTTCAGGGAAATAGTAGAAACTATTCTTTAAAATGAAAGCTGCCTGTTGCACATTAAAGGCTGCTACGCTATGGGTTATATCAACAATATTTACGGTTGGCAACAATTTTAAAATACTTCCTTTAAGTGCAGCCTGGTAAATATCTTTGTCGCCCAGATCAGTAGTTAAAGTTATTATTGCCATTAATTTTTTAAATATTTATTGCTAATCTTGTGCTAGCATTTGATGCTACAAATATTAAATTTTTAATTCATAAAAAATTCTGCAACTATAAATTCATTACTGTTGAACGAACTTAAAATATCTATAGATAATGTTAACCCTGCTGTGTTGTGGGGACCTAATAACGACCACTTCGAGATCATAAAAAAACAGTACCCGAAGCTAAAATTAGTTGCACGAGGTAATGAACTGAAGGTTTTAGGCGATGATCACGAATTGACGGTTTTCGATGAAAAATTTACGCATCTTCTGAATCATGTCGAGAAGTTCGAGAACCTGAATATAACCGACCTGGAAAGGATCCTGGGCTCGAAACCTTCGTCAAGTTCAACACCCGAACCAGCAAACGATAAATCGACAACCGGCGAAGTATTGGTATTTGGCCCTAACGGCATTTTGGTAAAAGCAAGAACTGCCAACCAGAAACGAATGGTGACCGGTATCGATAAAAATGACATCCTGTTCGCTATCGGTCCTGCAGGTACAGGTAAAACTTATACGGCGGTAGCATTAGCAGTCCGGGCCTTAAAGAATAAGGAAATCAAGCGCATTATCCTCACCCGTCCGGCAGTAGAAGCAGGGGAGAACCTTGGATTTTTGCCAGGTGATTTGAAGGAAAAGATCGATCCATATCTGAGACCATTGTACGATGCTTTGGATGACATGATACCTGCAGAAAAACTGAAGGTATACCTGGAGAACCGTACTATAGAAATTGCTCCATTGGCATTTATGCGCGGTCGTACGCTCGATAACTGCTTTGTAATATTGGACGAAGCGCAGAACGCCACCGATATGCAGTTAAAGATGTTCTTAACACGTATGGGGCCATCGGCTAAGTTTATCGTGACTGGTGACGTAACGCAGATTGACTTACCTAAGAAACAGCAATCGGGTTTACACACCGCTTTAAGGATTTTAACGGATATCAAAGGTATCGAGCTGATCTACCTGACAGGAGAGGACGTAGTGCGCCACAAACTGGTGAAACGCATATTAGAGGCATACGGGGACATTCAATAGTCTCAAGTCGTGAGTCTAAAGTTCTAAGTCATCGTTTTTGGTTTAGACTTAAGACTCAAGACTTTAGGCTCAAGACTTACAAAATGAACGCAATAAAAGAGACACATTTTCATTTTCCAAGGCAGACCAACTTTTACAAAGGAAAAGTGAGGGATGTATATACTATTGATAACAAATACCTGGCAATGGTGGTTACCGACCGCATCTCGGCTTTTGATGTGGTATTGCCAGAACCAATTCCTTATAAAGGGCAGGTGTTAAACCAGATAGCTGCCAAATTTTTGCATGACACAAGCGATATCGTGCCTAACTGGGTTGTTTCTGTTCCTGATCCGAGTGTAACCATTGGCCGTATTTGTGATCCATTTAAAGTAGAAATGGTAATTCGCGGTTATTTGGCCGGGCACTCATGGCGGGAATATAGCTCAGGCAAAAGACAGGTATGCGGTGTAAGTTTGCCAGAAGGATTAAAAGAAAATGATAAACTGCCTGCACCAATCATTACGCCAACTACGAAGGCGTCAGTTGGTCATGATGAGGACATTTCTAAAGAAGATATTCTGGCTCGTGGAATAGTATCAGCGGAGGATTATGCTCAATTAGAGAAATATACTCATGCCTTATATCAGCGTGGTACCGAGATTGCTGCTCAGCGTGGTCTTATCCTGGTTGATACTAAATACGAATTTGGTAAAGCGGACGGGACAATTTACCTGATAGACGAGATACACACACCGGATTCTTCACGGTATTTTTACAAAGAAGGTTACGAGCAACGTCAAAAAGATAACGAGCCGCAGAAGCAATTGTCAAAAGAATTTGTTCGGAAATGGCTGATTGAGAATGGTTTTCAGGGCAAAGATGGTCAGGTAGTTCCTGAAATGACTAAAGATATAGTTGACTCGATATCAGATCGTTATATAGAGTTATTTGAACAGATAACCGGCGAAAGTTTTGTTAAATCCGACAATGATTCGGTATTAAACAGGGTAGAAGGGGCGATAAATAAAGCCTTGACTACTTTGTAATTTTTTATTGTATGTAAAAAAATTATATCTTAGTAGCATAATTAACACAAGATGAAATTTACTGTTGATAAGCACGATAAATATGTTTTGCTGAAGTTGAACGAATCCAAACTGAATTCGTTGGTAACTCCGCAACTAAAATCTGAATTGATTCTGATCAATACTGAAGGGCAGAGAAATATCATCATGGACCTTTCGCAGATAAAATTTGCTGACTCATCAGGCTTGAGCAGCTTATTAGTTGGCCACCGTTTATGCAAAAATGCATCAGGTGTTTTTATTCTTTCCGGCTTAAATGATGCCGTAGCTCGTTTGATCGCAATATCCCAGCTTGACTCCGTACTTTCTATTGTTCCTACTACCGAAGAAGCGATCGACCTTGTTTTCATGGAAGAAGTAGAAAAGCAGTTAAAGAAGGAAGCAAAATAAAGCCCAATATTGTTTACCCGATATGAAGTTTGAGGTAACAATACTTGGCAGCAGTTCGGCAACTCCAATCTACAACAGAAACCCGTCGGCACAGGTACTAAACATTAATGAGCGTTTATATTTGATTGATTGCGGCGAAGGCACGCAACAACAAATGCTGCGCTTTGATGTTAAGGCCAGTCGTATTGACCATATTTTTATCAGTCACCTGCATGGCGATCATTACCTGGGCTTGGTTGGGTTGTTGTCATCTATGCACCTAAACGGGCGCACAAAGACACTGAAGTTATTTGGACCGCCTGAGTTAATGGAAATCATCGACCTGCAATTAAAATATTCGGATACTACTTTACAATATCCGCTCGAATTTATTGCCACCCATACTGATCAACCTGAGTTAATACTCGAAACTACAGATATTACTGTAGAGACTATTCCGCTCGATCACCGGATTGCAACCACTGGCTTTTTATTCAAGCAAAAGAAGCGGCTCAAAAAAATCATCAAGGAAAAGATCATTGAGCTGAATATTCCTGTTAATCAATTCTCCGAGATAAAGAAGGGAGCAGACTACATTGCCCCTGATGGTACTGTTTATAAAAACTGGGAGATAACAAATAACCCCAAAGAGCCCAAGAGCTATGCTTACTGTTCGGATACAATTTATGATGAAAGTTATTTTGAACAGATAAGCAATGTCGATCTGCTTTATCATGAAGCGACCTTTCTGAATAACATGCTTGACAGGGCGCAAAGCACATTCCACACCACCGCATTACAGGCAGGAGAGGTGGCATTAAAGACCGGCGCCAAAAAACTACTGATCGGGCATTTCTCGGCCCGCTATAAAACGTTAACCGAGCTTTTAGATGAAGCTATGAGTGTTTTTCCCGAAACGGAACTAGCTGTGGAAGGAAAGACGTTTATAATTGAGTAGAGGTTGATGTGCAAATGCGAGGATGTGCAGATGTGCAAATGATAAAGCTTTTATTAAATAATTCATTTGCAGATGACTTCATTCTTACATCAAACACATCTGCACATTTTCTCATCTGCGCATTTGCACATTTACTTATCTTTTTTCCCTCCGCCAAATACTGAGAAGCTGACGTAGCGTTTAGGATGAGCCTTCAGGTCTATAAATAACGCGTTCAGATTGGCAGAAGCATCATTTAGGTTCTTATATAGTTTATCATCATTCAATAACAAACCTATAGAACCCTGACCACTATTGATCTTGTTGATTGCAGCCTGAAGATCGGCCACAGCTTTATTGGCGTTATCCAATGTCTGTTTAATATTACCATTAGCCATATCGTGGCTCAAAGTTTCTGCATTGGTAGCAATAGCATTCAGATGTGATGTGCTTGTTTTAAGATTAGCTGAAACATCCTCAGCATTTGCCATTATCCCATTGATATGACCGTTCTGTGCTGCAACAAGCGCATCAATTTTCTTTGTAGTACCTTCTAAAGTTTGAAGAGAGTTGGCAATACTCAAAAAGCTCCTGTCGACATTTTTCTGAAAGTCCGGATTGAGGATTTTATTAACTGCAGCCAATGATGAATCCAATTTATTGATCAGGTGCTCAGCTTTTTTCTGTATTGGTTGCAGGCTTTGTGCCAGGCTTCCTTGTATATCAGCTTTCAAGGTATCCTGGTCCTCAGCATAAACTTTGCTGTTACCCATTTCGAACACAATAGCTTTTGTGCCCAACAGGTCAGTACTTACCAGTTTGGCGAGTGTATTATTGGGAATGTTGTATTTAGGTTCAATTTTGAACTGAACAACTGTTTTACCATCGGGCCGCAAATCCATTTTTGAAACCCGGCCTATAGGGAAACCATTCACCAGCACCGGCTTGGATACCGAAAGACCTTCAACGCTATCGTAAATAGCATAAAACTTATTAGTGTTGGAAAAAACGTCATTGCCACGAAGATAACTGTAAGTTAGTATCAGGATGGTAATCCCCAACGCAGTTAATATGCCTATTTTGGTTTCGTTTGATATTTTCATAGTGCAGATTTTAGATATGAGATTTGAGACGTGAGATGCAAAATAAGGTTGATTTATTGAAATGAGAAATTTTATCTTCTCTTCTGTACCCTTATCTCATATCTCAAATCTCATGTCTCAAATCTAACAACAATTATTTTGCTACTTGTTCTATCTCGTCTTTATAACTTTTCAGTGCCCTTATAATCGCATCAACAACTTCCTGCTGCCCATTTTCTGAATTCAGGAATGCCTCATCATCGGGGTTATTAATATAGCCGGTTTCAACCAATACCGCAGGCATTGCGCTGTGGCATAATACCAGAACCCCTTGCTCGCGGATACCTTCGCTGCGTCTGCCGTCTTCAACAAACTCGTTGTTTATCAGGTTGGCAAGGTGAATACTTTGCTTGCGGAATTTAGTTTTATAGTCGTTGATCAGGATCATGGTCAGCGGATCATTGGCATCAGCGCTGGTTTGATTCATGTCGGAATCTTCTTCTATTTGCGTATTTTTTATTGCATTTTCCTCTTCCTTAGTACGATGGAAACCATACACCAGCATTAACACGCCTTTCCCAGAACGGTCGGGCACTTCTACAGTTCTGTAAACAGGTTTATGGTGTTTATGGCCAACTACCTCCCTGATACGTCTTGGTGCCAGTGAATTACAGTGCAACGAGATAAATAAATCGCCCCTGTTTTCATTGGCAATGTCAGCACGGTGTTGCCATGACACGTCTTCTTCCGTTTTACGGGTAAGCACCACTTTTACGCCTGTAAGCTCTTTTTCGATCGCATCCTGCAATTTTTTAGCTATCGAAAGCGTTACATCTCTCTCATTGGAATACGAACCGGATGCACCTGGTGAAAAGTGTCCTACCGCACCCGGAGGACGCACACCATGACCTGCATCAACAATGATAGTCCTGAGTTTAAATGTACTATCGGTGGGGATATTTTTTATGGGAGTAACTGATCTAAAGGAGATTAAAGGTAACGGAATGAGAAATGCCAATAAACCGTAAATGAATCTTTTCAATGCCTTAATTTTCATTATTTTTGAACGCTGTTAACTATACCTGCAAAAATACTATTCATATTCAATTTTGAAATTCGTAAGCCTGTTTTTTCTGCTTGTAATTATTTCAACGGTAAACGTAATAGCATCTGCAAAGGTTAGTAATTTCAGAAGCTATAAACCGGTTACAGATACTATTATTAAGCTGGATACCGTCCGCGATAAAAAACTTCTCAGAAATAACAAAAAACAACCCAAGGGTGCAAAAGCATCAGCAGCGCAAAACGATACCACTAAAAAGAACGGTGGTTTGAAGTCAATTGTTACAGCACACGCCGAAGATTCTACAAGATATGATGATACCCATCAGATTTTATACCTGTACGGCAGGGCGCGCGTTACTTACGAAGACTTTGAGCTCGATGCCGACTTTATAAGGGTCGATCAGAAAAATAAAGTTATATTTTCCAGTGGCGTGATAGATCCGCTTACAAAAAGGTACATTGGCCGGCCGATTTTCAAGCAGGGAAAAGATAAGCCGACGATCTCTGACTCTTTATATTTTCATTACGAAACAAAAAAGGGAAAGATATATAATGCGTCGTCAGAGCAAGACGGCAACTTTATCACAGGCGGCCAGGTAAAGAAATTAAATGAAACCGAGGCGGCATACCGTAATATAATCTTTAGTACCTGTAGTCTTCCTTATCCCGAAACGCATTTTGGTATAGTGATCACAAAAGGTATCGGAGAAAAAAACAGGATCATATCTGGCCCAGCCTTTCTTGAGATCGAAGGTATACCTTTACCGTTGGCTATTCCGTTTGGATTTTTTCCAAAACCGGATTCAAAGTCATCAGGTGTGATTATTCCAACATTTGGTGAAGATCAGAAACTGGGCTTTTACTTAAGAAACTTTGGCTATTACCTGGCGCTGAATGATTATATCGACCTGACCAATACAGGAACACTATATTCAAAAGGATCTTATGAAGTAAATACTTCTGCAAGGTATTTAGACCGGTATAAGTATTCGGGTACAGTGTCTCTAAGTTACAGCTCTACCAACTATGGCTTACCTGGTGACCCTGCGAATAAGGATTTCCATATCGACTGGTCGCATAGCACTAACCCTAACGCGCATCCCGGAACTACTTTTAGTGCATCAGTTAATGCAGGTACATCCGGGTTCTTCCAGCATAACCCGGCTACTGAAGGTTATAACCTGAACAACCTTACTTCAAGCTCTTTGCGTTCAAGTATTGCTTATGGTAAAACCTGGGCCGGTACGCCATTCAATCTTACCGTGAACCTTTCGCAAAGCCAGGATCTGGTTAATAAAACGGTAACACTTGAATTTCCGACGTTTAACTTCAATATGGCCACAATAAGTCCTTTTGATTCTAAAGAAAGGGTTGGACCTCAAAAATGGTATCAAAAGATTACTGTGGGATATAGTTTACAGGGAACCAATAAGGTAAGTGCTGTACCAGAAGCTGAACTTTTTACAAGTGAGACATTGAAAAAACGTTTTCAAAACGGTTTTCAACATAACATTCCTATCAGCTTTAACCAGAATTTATTTAAATACTTCCAGTTCAGCGCTAACGTCAACTACCAGGAATGGTGGTATTTACAACATTACAGTGAGCATTTTGCCAGGGGCAGCGTCCCCGGCCGCGACTCGTTGGTTTTTGATACACTGGCTGGATTCAAACGTGCCGGGCAATATACTTTGGGTGCTTCTTTGTCGACGAAAATATACAGTACACTTACTTTCAAAAACAGCAACTTAAAGGCCATCAGGTATGTGGCTACGCCTTCGTTGAGCTTCAGTTATCACCCGGATTTTTCTGATCCGTCTTTTGGTTATTACCAATATGCCATCAGCTCTGCAACCATACCTTATCCAATCAGTTATCAGAAATATTCCATCTTTCAGAATGCGGTATACGGAGGGCCGACGGCGGGTAAAACCGCAGGGTTGGGCCTGACCATAGATAACAATATCGAGGCTAAGATGCGAGCCAAGAGTACGGATACATCCGGAACGGATAGAAAAATAAAAATACTTGAAGGCTTTAACATTTCTACTTTTTACAACTTTGCGGCAGACTCGTTTAAACTTTCGGCTATCCAGTTCTCTGGGCACACTGCCTTATTTAAGCAAAAGCTGAATATCTCGATTAGTGGAACGCTGGATCCTTATGTAACACAAGTACGAGACTCTATTGGCGGTAATGTCATTAGACCGTATAAAGTACAGGTTAATCGTTATTCTTTTCAGGATGGTAAATTCCCGACCCTAACGTCATTCTCCATATCCGGAAGCGCAAGCTTGAACCCCGCAGTATTTAAACCACAAAATGCACAACAGCCCCCACCAAATACATTGCAAAATATGAATCCGGAGCAAGCCGCCAAACTGGCATTGCTGAATAGCGACCCAAGTGCTTACGTGGATTTTAATGTACCATGGAACCTATCGCTTAATTATAGCTTTAGTTATAATAATTCTTATACATCTACTTTTGTATCGAATACCGTGCAGTTAAGTGGCGACGTAAGTATTACGCCGAAATGGAAAGTGCAATACACCACGAACTACGACTTAAGAGCAAATAAGCTGAGCAGTGCCACATCCTTTGGAATCTATCGCGATTTGCATTGCTGGGATCTATCCATGCAATGGCTGCCTTTCGGATACTATAAATCATACAATGTGACCCTCCGTGTGAAGGCAACAATTTTACAGGATTTGAAGCTGACCAAGCGAAGTGATTACACCAGCAATCAGTATTACAATCCGAATCTATAAAATTGCTTACTTTGCGAAATGTTAGCTGAAATAATTACCATCGGCGATGAGATATTGATTGGACAGATCGTCGATACCAACTCGGCATTTATTGCGCAGAAACTGAATGCAATAGGTGTACAGGTAAAACAAATATCATCGGTGTCGGATGATAGACAACATATCCTTAACGCACTTGCTGAAGCTCAAGGAAGAGCAGATATTATCCTGATCACCGGCGGCCTGGGCCCTACAAAAGATGATATCACTAAGAAAACGCTAGCTGAATATTTCGGTGTCGGATTGATCGAAAATAAAGATGCTTTGCAGAATGTCGAGAATATTTTCAGGCGGTTACGCGGAGTATCAGAAAAGTTGCTGGATGTAAACAGGCAGCAGGCGCTTGTTCCCGAAAATTGTGAAGTCCTATTAAATGCAAATGGCACAGCACCGGGAATGTGGTTTAATCACAAGGGCAAAGTATACATGTCGATGCCGGGTGTGCCTCATGAGATGATTTATATGATGGAGGAGTCGGTGATACCAAAGCTTAAAGCAACTTTTAATCTTCCATTTATCATTCATAAAACTATTCTGACAGTAGGGGAAGGGGAATCATACCTTGCAGAAAAAATAGCTGATATTGAAAACGATCTGCCATTCTATATAAAATTAGCATACTTACCCAAACTCGGACAAGTACGTTTGCGTTTAAGCGGGTATGGCGAGGATGATACTCTGTTAAAAAGTGAAGTTGAATCATTTGCTAAAAGGCTAGTTGAACGCATTGGAAGGTCTGTGGTAGCGCAGGAAGATATCCCACTTGAAAAGGCTATATTAAATTGTATGGCTGAAAGGGAGCTTACACTATCAACCGCAGAAAGTTGTACTGGTGGATATATAGCGCATTTAATCACCCAGCATGCGGGCTCATCAAAAGTGTTTTTCGGTGGAGCGGTTTCTTACTCTTATGAGCTGAAAGAAAGCATCCTCGGAGTAAAAAATGAGACATTGTGGCAATATGGCGCAGTGAGCCAGGAGACGGTGACTGAAATGGTGCAGGGAGCTTTGTTAAATTTTAAATCGGACTATGCTGTTGCTGTAACGGGTATAGCAGGACCGGATGGTGGCACTCCTGAAAAGCCGGTCGGGACGGTTTGGATAGGAGTGGCTAATGCGCAAAAAACGATTACAAAGAAATTCCAGTTTGGTAACAAACGCATGCAGAATATAGAAAGAACGGCTATTGCTGCACTAAATATGCTGTACTTATTGCTTGAGGAATTTAAAAACTAATAACTAATTTTGACCAACTTTTATATAACTCTATATGGCCAGATACCAACTGTTACTGCCAAAAATGGGCGAAAGCGTTGCCGAAGCTACCATAATCAAATGGAATAAAAATACAGGCGATTATATTGAAATGGATGAGGCGGTAATGGAAATTGCTACCGATAAGGTGGATTCTGAAGTCCCTTCACCGGTTTCAGGAAAACTGATACAACAGCTTTGCAGCGAAAATGAGGTAGTGCAGGTAGGCGCAGTAATCGCCATTATTGAAACAGAAGGTGGTAATGAAGTAGAAGAGGCTCCTGCAGCAGTTGCAGAACAACCAGAGATCAATATACCCGAGGAAGCACCTAACGAACCGGTGATTTCTGAACAAATCCCTGGTTTGGATCAACTGGAAGTTGAGCAAGCAGAAGAAAGCAAAGGCTCAGGCCGATTCTATTCACCATTGGTGAAAAATATTGCCGCGCAGGAAGGCATTAGCGTTGAAGAACTGGACAAGATACCGGGTACCGGCGCAGAAGGACGTTTAACTAAAGATGATCTACTGAATTACCTGCAAAACCCGGCATCGATAGATAAGAAAACCGAACCGCAACCAGGCTCATATACTCCGCCTGTACAGGAAGCTCATCAACCTAAAGTTGAAGCTCCTGCTTATAAAGTGCCTGAACCCATATTTGAAGATAAGCCGTTTACTGTTCCTGCAACTTCGGCATCAGGCAGAGATGAGATCATTGAAATGGACAGGATGCGCAGACTGATCGCCGATCACATGGTGATGAGCAAGCATACCTCGCCGCACGTTACTTCATTTGTGGAAGCTGATGTAACTAATCTGGTGTTATGGCGTGAGAAGATTAAAGGTGCGTTCGAGAAAAAAGAAGGGGAGAAGATCACCTTTACACCGATATTTATTGAAGCGGTGGTAAGGGCGATAAAAGATATGCCGATGGTCAATGTATCTGTTAATGGTTACCAGATCATCAAAAAAGCTGATGTAAACATTGGTATGGCTACTGCTTTGCCAAGCGGTAACCTGATTGTTCCGGTTATCAAAAATGCAGATAAGCTGAACCTGGCAGGGTTGACCAAATCAGTAAACGACCTGGCTAATCGTGCACGTAACAATAAACTCCAGCCTGATGATGTAAAAGACGGCACTTTTACCATTACCAATGTAGGTTCATTTGGCAATGTGATGGGTACGCCTATTATCAATCAACCGCAGGTAGCTATATTGGCTATTGGTACTATTAAAAAGAAACCGGCCGTTATTGAAACAAAACAAGGTGATGTGATCGCGATCAGGCATATGATGTTCCTGTCAATGTCGTACGACCATCGTGTTGTAGATGGCGCATTGGGCGGTTCATTCCTGCGCCGTGTGGCCGATTACCTGGAACAATGGGACATTGACAGAGCCATATAACACAGCCCCTAATTAGACACATACATACAAAAAATAAAGGCTTCCAATTGGAAGCCTTTATTCATAAACAGCGAAATGTTTATTGCAACACTTCCTCTGCCTGTTTTTTTGCCGGGGCTAAACTGACCCCTTTTAGCTGATCGGCAAAGGCTATGAAAGCCCTTTCGTTTAATATACGATGCTGATTGTCGATCAGTTTTTGGAGGTTGATCTTTCCGATAACAAATTTATAATTGCCTGACAGATAGCGTTCATGAATGTATTCAAAACCCAAAGCTTCTACCAGGTCATCGTCTTCATAACGTAAATAGATGTTAAGCTCAATATCATTGGTAAAGTTTAAATCCTTCTTAGACTTAGCCTTTTTGTATTCATATTGATAGTCATAACGCAATGCTGCTATATCCGACAATACCGCCGAACCTGTTGGGTGGCCACCAGCTCCTTTACCAAAAAAGAATTGCTGATCAGCAAAGGCAGCTTGCACGATAACGCCATTATATTCATATTCCACATTGTACAGGAATTCGCTTTCTGTTACGAATTTCGGCAAAACGAATAATGCTACGTGTTTATCATCTAACTCTTTTGCTACAGGAACTAATTTGATTTTCAGATTCTTTTCCCGTGCATATTGCAGATCATAAGCTGAAAGCGTTTGAATACCGATATTGAAAACTTCTTCCGGTTTTACTACAACGCCATAAGCGTGTGCTGCCGCAATTACCAATTTAAATTTTGCATCGTAACCGCCAACATCCATGGTCGGGTCGGTTTCAGCAAAACCCAAGTCTTGTGCTTGCTTTAAAGCGGCTGCGTAATCCAGCCCTTCAATAAATCCTTTTGACAGAATATAGTTAGATGATCCATTGAAAATACCGCAGATCGAATGCAGCAGTTCGTTATCATAATACTCCTCCAGGTTACGTATGATCGGGATACTACCACAAACAGCGCCTTCATAAAGCAACGAAGTGCCGTATTCATGCTGCAATTCGAGTAGTTCGCTCAAATGCGTGGCGATCATTTTCTTGCTGGCTGAGACCACATTCTTACCGGTTCTCAATGCCTTTGAAACGATCTCGAAAGCTGGTTCAGTTTCATTGATCAACTCAACAACAGTGTTGATCTCCGGGTTGTCAAGCAGTTCGTCTTTGTCAGTAGTAAATAAATGAGACGGAAGACTACGTTGTTTGCTCCCGTCTTTTATACAAATTTTAACAATTTCAATGTTCAGATTTTTGGTCTTTATAATATCATGAAGACCCTGGCCTACTACGCCAAAGCCAAAAAGACCGATAGTTAACTTTTTACTCATTATGCGGATTGTTGCAGTTCTATAATTTTTCCTTTAACGTCTGTTTTAAAAAATGAAGTGATGATATTGGTTAATACTTCTGTTTCGATCAAAAAGCCATCGTGCCCGTAAAATGAATCAAACTCGGCAAAAGCAGCTTTGGGTATATGATTGAATAGGTATTGTTGCTCCTCAATCGGAAATAATACGTCGGATTTAATACCGATCACCAACGTTTTTGCTTTGATCAGACTCAGTGCCTTATCAACACCATGCCTGCTACGACCTACATTGTGTGAGTCCATCACTTTTGTCAAATACCAATAACTGTAAGCATTGTAGCGTTTCACTAGCTTCTCACCCTGATAGTTTTGGTAGGACGATGCTTTAAACTCATCGGTCTTTTTATCGTTATCTTCTTGCTGGGTAATGGAATAGGCTTTATAACTACGATAGGAGAGCAGCGCAATACTACGCGCAGCTTTCAGTCCTTTTGCGCCACCATCAGGCTTGTTAGCATAAAAGCTTCTGTCTGCAGCAATAGCTAAGCGTTGTGATTCATTAAAGGCAATTCCCCATGGTGAGTGGCGTGCATTGGTAGCAATCAGGATCACATTCTTGATTCGGTTTGGTTCGATAATCGACCATTCCAAAGCTTGTTGCCCACCCAAGGAACCACCTAGCAGAATTTTAACATCGTTTATACCAAGGTGATCGGCTAGTAACCGGTGGGCATTCACCATATCCCGAACGGTAATGTCGGGGAACGACAGATAATACGGCTGACTAGTTACCGGGTTCTCACTTAATGGATTGGTAGTACCGTAGTTTGACCCCAGGATATTGGCGCATACAATAAAGTATTCTTCCGGATTAAAATAATCGTTTGCTCCAAACAATCCTTTCCACCAGTCAAAAACATCGGAATTTGCGGTTAGGGCATGGCATACCCACACCACGTTGTCCCGCTCCTTATTCAATCGTCCATAGGTATGGAAACCTATTTCAAGTCCCTCCAACTTCTTGCCCGATTCGAGCTTGAATGTTTGCGGGTGTGTATAAGTCTGTCTGCTCATTCTGTTCATTCGCTACTGCGGATGCGGCTGAACCAATCAGCCACATTCCGTAATAACTTTCTATTTCACTTAAAAAACTAAAAAACTGCCCCTCTCTAACTCTCCCCAAAGGGGAGAGGATTAGTTCAGGCTATATTCAGGTTCGCCCTGTTTAATTTTGGCAAATGCCTGTTCAAAATCTGCTTTTATATCATCAATATGTTCAATACCCACAGCAACACGCAATGAATTTGGTGTAACACCTGCAGCTAACTGCTCTTCATCCGAAAGTTGTTGATGCGTAGTTGCCGATGGCTGTATGATCAGTGTTTTAGCGTCGCCCAGGTTTGCCAGGTGACTTACTAATTGTAAATTATCGATCAGCTTTCCGGCTAATTCCTTATTGCCTTTTACCTCGAAAGACAAAACTGCGCCATAGCCATTCTTTAAATATTTTTTAGCCAGGGCATGGTAAGGTGATGATTCCAATCCCGGATAATTCACTTTTGCTACCTGCGGATGTGCCTCGAGCCATTTAGCCAGTTCCAATGCATTATCTACATGACGTTGTACACGTAATGAAAGCGTTTCAAGCCCTTGTATAAATAGGAATGAATTGAATGGAGATGCCGATGGCCCAAAATCACGCAGACCTTCAACACGTGCACGAATGATGAACTGGATATTACCGAAAGGGCCATTCACACCAAATACATCTGAAAATACTAATCCATGATAACCTTCTGATGGAGTGCTGAATTGCGGAAATTTGCCATTACCCCAGTTATAATTACCTCCATCCACAATTACACCACCTATGCTGGTACCATGTCCGCCGATCCATTTAGTAGCTGATTGAACCACCACATGAGCACCATGTTCCAGCGGACGGAACAGATAACCCGCAGCGCCGAAAGTATTATCTACAATCAATGGCAAATCATGCTTTTTAGCTAATGCAGCAACTTTTTCAAAGTCAGGAATGTTGAACTCAGGATTTCCCATTGTTTCAACATAAATGGCTTTGGTCTTGTCGTCGATGTGTTTTTCTATGGCCTCAGCGCTATCATTTTCAGCAAACCGGGCATCTATCCCAATACGCTTAAACGACACCTTAAATTGGTTGTAAGTACCTCCATACAAATAGGGTGAGGTAACAAAGTTTTCGCCCGGCTGTAAAATGTTGTTTAAAGCCAGGAACTGTGCAGCCTGTCCCGAACCGGTAGCCAAAGCAGCTACACCGCCCTCCAGTGCAGCGACGCGTTTTTCAAACACATCGGTGGTGGGGTTCATGATGCGGGTGTAGATGTTCCCGAATTCTTTTAGAGCGAACAGGTTTGCACCGTGCTCAGCGCTTCTAAAAACAAATGAACTGGTTTGATAGATAGGCACAGCCCGTGAACCCGTTGTCGGATCAGCTTCTTGTCCGGCGTGCAGTTGCAGTGTTTCAAATTTTAATGTTGACATAGTAGTAAAATTTTAATGTGTAAGTAAATTCTTGTTTGTAGTAATTCTTAGTTTTTGGTTTTGGTAAAGAAGATACTTTACCGTTGTTGAATACGCATGAATTGGATTAACTCGGCGATACGGATTAACAACAGTAACACATACACATGCAGCCTTCGGAGCAGCTGTAAGAAATTGACAATTGGTTCCTGTGGGAACAAAGAGATTGCTGGAGTGAGGTTTTAATTAATTTTTTCATGGTTATTAATTTATATCTCCCGGAGATCCATTCTCCGGGCCAGGATTTGGCACCTTCTCCACCCTGGAGGGTTGCCAGCGGGTCTTTGAGCCTGATCTCGTCGCCGCTTCTTTATAAATCAAAACCTGTTTGAAGAGGTAATGATCGGGGTATTGCTACCAAATAATGTTGCAAACATAGCTTATAAAAGGCTATATCTCCAAATTAAATTTTATTTTATTAGCTAAAAGCTGAAAGCAGAAAGACCAAAGCTGCCTTTCTTTATGCTTTTTCCTTTAAGCTTCCTGCTTAAAATTGGCGCAAAGGACACTTAAGTTGGCGTATTTACACCTCATTGGCGGCATATTTTGCATCTAACTTTGATTAAAAAACAAAAGCCATGTCAACCAAAAAACAACTCTTAGCACAGTACGATCTGCATGATGTATTGTTCAATAATGTCATCGATAACATCAATGATGATGAAGCTAATACCTGTATCATTGAACCATTAAATAGCATTAAATGGCTCGCCGGTCATCTTTTATGGGCACAGAGAAACCTGGTTCGCATAAGCGGCGCACAAGTAGAAATTCCATGGACAGCCCATTTTTTAACCATCCAGGGTTCAACCGAAGAAGAGAGAAGAATGCCTAAAGGCGAATTCCCAACCATTGAACAGATCAGAGATAAATGGAATGAAACTTCACCGGCTATACGAATAGGTTTGGCTAATCTTCCTGAAGAAGCATTAAATGCTGTTATCGAAACCAGGCATCCAATTGCGCCTTTTGATAATACACTAGCCGGGTTATGGGCATTTATTAATGATCATCAGTCATACCACATTGGCCAAATCGGTATTCTGAGAAGGGCGATAGGTAAAGAGGCTATGCAATATTTCAGAAAATCTGTTGAAGAGGTGAAAGCATAGAGGCGAAAGGTGAAAGGCCAAATCCGGAAGTAACCTTTGGCCTTTCACCTTTTCCCTTTAGCCTTAATTGAGGGCTAGTGCAAGATCTTCTATCAGATCATCAATATGCTCAAGACCCACAGAAACACGGAGCAAATTATGCGGTGTTTTGGTATCAGGGCCTTCAACGGATGCGCGGTGTTCTATCAAACTCTCTACGCCACCCAGGCTGGTAGCCTGAGTAAATATTTTTAGCTTATTAACCACTTTACGAGCTTCATCTGAACCACCTTTGACACAAAATGACAGCATGCCGCCAAAGTTGAGCATTTGCTCTTTTGCGGTGGCATGTTGTGGGTGAGATAATAGCCCAGGGTACATCACCCGCTCAACTTTGGGGTGATTTTCAAGGTATTCAGCTAATAGCTGTGCATTATGAACATGACCTTTAACCCGGTAAGGCAGCGTTTTGATGCTCCGGGTTAAATAATAGCAATCCATAGGCGAGGGGATTGCGCCGCCCATTTCCTGCACCTGGCGAATCTTTGTCCACCATTCGTTTTTCTCAGCGGTAATTAACGCGCCGCCCATCAAATCGCTGTGGCCACCGAAATATTTGGTAGAAGAATGCATTACGATATCAGCACCCAAAGCCAAAGGCTGTTGCCCGATAGGAGTGGCAAAGGTATTATCGCAAACTACTTTTATATTATGTTTATGAGCAGTTGCTACTATTGCTTTAATGTCAGTGATCTTTAATAACGGGTTCGATGGCGTTTCCACCCAAATCAGACCAGTGTTTGGTTTAATATACGCAGTTAAAACTGCCGGATCATTGATATCAACAAAATCGAATTCCAGTATATCCGCAAAAAGTGTTTTGATCTGGTTACGTAAACCATGATACATATCATCCGGGCCTATTATATGTGTGCCCGGTTTTAAAGTTTGAAAAACCGACATGCCAGCTGCATTGCCCGAAGAAAAAGCTGCCGCATCAACACCGCCTTCCAGTTTAGCCAGTACATTCTGGAGAGCCGTACGGTTTGGGTTGCTTGACCGGCTATAGATATATCCCGCAGGAAATGAGCCATCTGCCTCACGAACAAATGTGGTCGACATGGTGATAGGCTGAATTACGGCTTTGGACGATTCGTCATTATGATTGCCTGCGTGGATAGCTGTAGTCTCGATTTTCATGATGGCAAACTTAAACTTTTGTGACCAGTAAATTAATGTTTACACACGCTTTACATTAACATTTCCTATTTTTGCAGCAAAGTTTTTTCAATGGAAGCCGGAAATAATTTACACTTGTTATTGCAGGATCCTGATCTTTCTGCTGATTTAAAGCACATTGCGCAAAAGGTATTGGATGGAGAGCGCATCACGTTTGATGAAGGCGTTTTGCTTTACGAAAAAGGGGAATTGGGATATTTAGGAGTACTGGCGAATTATATCCGCGAGAAAAAACACGGCGATAATACCTACTTCAACCGTAACTTTCATATCGAGCCAACCAACCTTTGTGTTTACGATTGTAAGTTCTGTTCTTATTCACGGCTGATCAAACAACGCTCAGAAGGCTGGGAGTATACCATGGAAGATATGCTGAACATGGTAAAAAAATATGACGATGAGCCTGTGACCGAGGTGCACATAGTAGGAGGGGTTTTACCGCAATATGATGTACCATTTTATACAGAATTATTCAGCAAAATAAAAGCGCATCGTCCAAATCTGCACGTCAAGGCATTGACCCCGGTTGAATACCATTACATCTTCAAAAAAGCCAAAATTGATTATGCAACAGGTATGAAGATGATGAAGGACGCTGGTCTGGAATCAATACCTGGTGGCGGAGCCGAGATTTTCCATGAGGAAATTCGTGATCAAATTTGCAAGGATAAATGTACTGCTGATCAGTGGCTCGAAATACATGAAGAGTGGCATAAATTAGGTATGCGCTCTAATGCAACCATGCTTTACGGTCATATCGAAAAATTCTGGCACCGGGTAGATCATATGGAACGGTTGCGGCAATTACAAGATCGTACAGGTGGTTTCCAGACTTTTATTCCATTAAAATTCCGTAACCAGGATAACCAGATGTCGCATGTTCCGGAAACAACTGTAATTGAGGATTTGCGTAATTACGCCATCGCGCGTATTTACCTGGATAATTTTGATCATATCAAAGCTTACTGGGCAATGATCAGTCGCAACACGGCACAGTTATCATTGAATTTCGGAGTGGATGATATAGACGGAACATTGGATGATACCACCAAAATATATTCAATGGCTGGCGCAGAAGAGCAGCATCCGGGTATGAGCACCAAGCAATTGGTTGATCTGATTAAGCAAGTTGGCCGGAAACCAATCGAGCGCGACACGCTATATAATGTAGTGACCGACTATACCGATTTTGAGTTCCCCGACGAAGTAAAACCACAATTTTATAAGCTGCCGGTTATTAATTAGTTTATTAGTTCACTGGTTCATTAGTTCATTTGTATGTTAGATTGGTATAATGATAAAATAGAAATTAAAGTGATTATTGGTTTGATGCGTCATCAACATGAAAGACCAATGAACTAATGACAAATGAACCAATGAGCATACTAAAAACTTTATATATCGTTCGCCACGGACAGACAGACCTGAACAAACAGGGTATTGTGCAAGGGCGCGGACGCAACACGGATCTTAACGAAGAAGGTCGCCACCAGGCTCAGCTGTTTCATGAGGCGTATAAGAGTGTTCCTTTTGATAAGATCTACATTTCTGAGTTAAAACGCACACAACAAAGTATCCAGCCATTTATTGACGACGGCATTCCTTTTGAAAAATTGTCTGGCTTAGACGAGTTGGCATGGGGTGTTTTGGAAGGACAGCCAAGCACGCCTGAAAACAAAGCCGCCTTTATGAAATTAATGCGCGACTGGCTTGATGGTAAACTTGACAGTAAATTTGAAGGCGGTGAAAGCCCTAATGAGGTTAAGGCAAGGCAGTTAGAAGCCATGAAGGTGATTATGAGTCACCCTGAAGAAAAAACTGTGCTTATTTGTATGCATGGTCGGGCTATGCGCCTATTGCTTTGCGTTTTACAGAATTTTCCTCTTACCGAAATGGAAAACTTCCCGCATCAAAATCTGGTGTTATATAAAATAACCTGGAACGGTTCCAAATATGAGATCGTCGATTTTAACAACGCACAACATTTGAAATGATTTCGGAATGCGGAATTTCGATTTCGGATTTGAGGGCAAGTTCAAGTTTAGAATTTAGAAGTTAGTGTTTAGAGTTTAAGATAGAGTTTAGAATTTAGAAATTAGAATTTTTACCCACCTGTGAAAAAGATCAGAATATCTGCTGTTAGCTATACCAATACCAAACCATTTATATACGGAATTCAACATACTTCAATAATCGATCAGATCGATCTGAGCCTCGATATTCCATCTGACTGCGCCCAGAAACTCATTGATGATAAAGTAGATATCGGACTGATACCTGTTGCTGCCGCATTAAATCTTCCTGAATGGCATATAGTATCAGATTATTGCATCGGCGCCAATGGCCCGGTTAATTCGGTATTCATTTTCAGCAATTGCGATATTCACGAAGTAAAAACTATCCAGCTTGATCCGCAATCACGCAGCTCAAACAACCTGGCTAAGGTGCTGATGAAAAACTTCTGGAAGGTAGCCCCTGAACAGATTGTAAATGCGCCTGATTACGCCCAATCTTCTGACCCGCATACAGCTTTTGTCCAAATAGGCGACCGTACCTTTGGCAAAAAGCAACAATTTAAATACGTATACGACCTGGCGGAAGAATGGCAAAAAATGACAGGTCTGCCATTTATGTTTGCCGCATGGATATCCAATAAACCCATCCCGCAGGAGTTTGTGGAACAGTTTAATATCTCGCTCAAATATGGCCTCGATCATCGCCCGGAATTATTAAAAGAATTGCCACAACGCTATGACTTTGACCTGGAAGACTATCTGATGCATAAACTGGATTTTACCTTAACTGAGGATAAAAAGAAAGCGCTATACCTGTTTCTGGATTATATAAAAGCTTTATAAATTGGTCGTCAGTGTTCGTTCACACGCACATGAACGCTTATGAACTCGTGAACGCTCATGAACACCGTGAACACTGGCTCAACCTTGCTTTCTCAACATCTCCAGTGAATAAAAACTATCCCGCCAGTAAATTCCGCCTTGTTTAACTGTTTTGATAAGGGCCCTCAGGAATGAAAATGCAATAAAAAAGCCGGCAAAAGGAATCATCAATGCATACCACCATTTATTCGGTGGCACAGCTATCATGTAGATAATATGAAATAGTAACATTAATCCTGCCATTAACCGGATAGCAGTTGAGCCGAAAATGAACATCACCGGCATAGGTAGGGCGACAGATATCAGCATAAATATAATACCGCCAATTGCCTTTACCATATTATAATCCGAAGGGGCCATTGCATTTTTCAGTAAGCCATTGCTGAATTGTCGCAGATTTTTGTACCACTCCAATTGTACATAGCCCATGCCTGTCAACACATCCTGGCGCAATCCCGCTTGCTTGATCTGCAGGCCCAGTCGCAGGTCGTCATCCGACCTTAGTTTAATCCGCTCGTGTGTCCCGCTTTTTTCATACGCATCGCGCCTCACCATATTGAATGCACCAATGCCCACATAGGCTTTTGATTTCGGCTTTATGGCATCCCAGGGTTTCAGGTGGATCATCAGCATAATAGTGAACGTAGCCAGCACACTGTTAAAAAGCGTTGATCTGGACTTAACCTCTGGTAATACACACAAATGATCCAGTTTTTGACCAACTGCATAGCTCATCACCCGGCCCAGCATATCCGGATGAAATTTAATATCAGCATCCGTAAAAAGCATCCATTCTTCGCTGCTACGTTTATAGCCTTCATACAAGGCATTATTTTTTCCAAGCCAACCTTCCGGCAGGGCAGTAACAGTTACTACAGCTAGCCGGGGGTAGCGTACTTTAAATTTCTCCAATATTTCGCCTGTACGGTCAGTTGAACGATCGTTTACTACTACATTGCGGTAATTGTTGTAATTCAGGTTGCAGACGCTTTGCAAGGCTTGCTCAAGATCTTCCTCTTCGTCGCGCACAGGAATTATAATGGCGACGGATGGTTCATTTTCAATGATAGGTTGTGATTTTAGTGATTGAATTCTGCTGTAACCAACCAGCAAAAGGATGTTTAAACCAATTGTAATTACACATATAGCGAGGCAACAGCAAAAGAATATCATTGCGGTAAGATTTGCGATAAAGCTAGGATATAAATACAATCTTAACTATACTAACTTTAAGATTAGTTTTTGATTAAAATCCCGCCATTTATTAAACTTTCTCGCTAAAAATTGTTATATTGGATAGGATAATCGATGAAACGGGGAGCTCAACACCGGCACTTTGATTTCCGCACATTTTCACTGGTGGCGGTATACCTTTTTATCGTCGTCACCCACCTGTTTTTTGCTCCGCATTTTCATCAGGGCGGTAGTGATCGCAACCTGGCATTAAAGAAGAACACTGAGTATATATTCAATCTTATCCGCACAGACCGGTGCCTGATCAATGAAAGTAAAAAGTCTGATCAATCCGGTAAGCAGCTTTTGGCAACTTTTGCTTCAAACTTTATCAAATTTGACCAGATATCCTTCATAAAAACCGATAACTATTTCGCTTATCAGTTTAGGTCAAATCATCATTTTTCCTACTTATCTAACCGGGTTCTACGCATTTGATTTTAATTTTTGTGATAAAAACGGAGTATAAAATATTCTATCTCCCGGTATGCTATTTATTATTTATTTAAAAACTAAAATCATGAAAACTTTAAAAATAAATGTCATTGTTCTTATGCTGATGATGGGAGTAATGTCAACCATGGCTTTTGCACAAAATGTTACTGTGCCACAAAATGTAAGAACTGCTTTTTCTCAAAAATTCCCACAAGTACAGTTGAAAAACTGGAAAATGGAAAATGGCCAATATGTAGCTTCATTTGTTATGGATAAACGGGATTGCGAAGCCACTTATGCAAAAGATGGCGATTGGGTAAGTACGCTCACCATATACAGGCATGTTTTTAAACACCTGACCCCTGAAATGCGCGACGAACTGAGAAATAGCACCTATGCCAGCTATCATCTCGACCAGGTAAAAAGCTTGCAAATGCCCAATATGGATATGCTTCTGTTAACTCTGGATAACGACAATGGAAACATGTCGGCCTATGAAAATGCCGGTTCTGTTGATATGGAGACCGTATATTTTAATCATTCCGGCAGGATGATTAAATCGATTAATAATCAATAATTTTGATAATGATCAATAATAAAAAGGGCCGGATTAAATCTCAGTGATGGTCGGAAGAATAAATCTTCCGACTTTTTCATTTTATGGGTGTTAATATGTTGATATAAATATCTGATTATCAAATATTTAACTTGTTTTTCTCATGGATTTTAAGTATATTAAATGCTGTAAATCAATGAGAT